>CACIJG010000006.1 GCA_902586885.1 uncultured Alphaproteobacteria bacterium
TATAGCGATGGCGTTTGCAAAGGGAGCACGTGATTTGGGAGTCAAGATTATAGAAGATACAAAGGTAAGCGGATTGAACACCCATAATAATAGAGTTAGTGGCATACATTGGGTAAATGAAAATGGAAAAGGAATTATAAAAACAGAAAATGTAGCAAATTGCGCTGGGATGTGGGCAAGAGAATTAGCCGAGAATCAGGGAATTACTGTTCCTCTTCACGCCTGTGAGCACTTTTACATTGTTACAGAACCAGTTAAGGACCTATCCATATTGCCTGTCTTAAGAGTGCCCGATGAACAAGCATATTTCAAAGAGGATGCAGGTAAATTCCTGGTTGGAGCCTTTGAGCTAAAAGCAAAACCGTGGGGTATGGATGGAATAGATGAAAATTTTTGCTTTGATCAGCTACCAGAAGATTTTGATCATTTTGAACCAATATTAGAGAAAGCAATAAAGCGAATACCTGCATTAGAACATTATGGAATAAATACTTTTTTCAATGGCCCAGAAAGTTTTACCCCAGACGATAAATATTACTTAGGAGAAGCTCCCGAGTTAAAAGGCTTTTGGGTAGCCGCAGGGTATAATTCTATTGGGATAGTTTCATCAGGCGGCGCTGGAATGGCGCTTGCTCAATGGATTAATGACGGATCTCCTCCATTTGATCTTTGGGATGTTGATATTAGAAGAGCGCAGCCTTTTCAAAGAAATAGGCTATATCTAAAAGATAGGGTAAAGGAAACTTTGGGGTTATTATACGCTGACCACTATCCTTACAGACAAGTAGAGACATCTCGAAATGTTAGGCGATCACCGTTGCATGAGCATTTGAAAAAGGAAAACGCCGTCTTTGGAGAATTGGCTGGTTGGGAAAGAGCAAATTGGTTTGCTAATGATAATCAAGAGAAAAAATACTTATATGATTGGAAAAAACAAAACTGGTTTGAGAACCATAAAAACGAACACCTAGCGATAAGGAATAACGTAGGACTCATAGATATGAGTAGCTTTGGGAAAATAAGAGTTGAAGGAGCTGATGCTCTAAATTTTTGTCAAAGAATATGTGGAAATAACGTCGATACTGACATTGGAAAAATTGTCTATACTCAGATGTTAAATACAAAAGGTGGCATTGAGAGTGATCTAACTGTAACACGGTTAAAAGATGACTGTTTTTTATTTGTGGTGCCAGCAGCTACACTTGTTAGAGATTTAAGCTGGCTAAACCGACATAAAGAAAATTTTCATATTGTTATTACTGATGTTACGGCATCAGAGGCTGTTTTAGTAATAATGGGTCCTAATTCAAGAAACTTACTATCTGAAATATCACCTCAAAAATTTGATAATAAGAATCACCCTTTTGGCTCAGCGAAGGAAATAGAAATTGGTTATGGTATTGCTAGAGCTCATAGAATTAGCTATGTGGGAGAGCTAGGGTGGGAACTCTATGTGGGCTCGGATCAAGCCTGCCATGTATTTGAAGTTTTACGTGAAGCAGGAGAAAAATATAACCTTTCTCTTTGCGGACTTCATAGCTTAGATAGCTGTCGTATTGAGAAAGGTTATCGTCACTTCGGACATGATATTACAGATGAAGATCATGTATTAGAAGCTGGTCTTGGGTTTGCTGTTAAAAAGGAAAAAGAGGATTTTATTGGAAAGGACGCCGTTATAAAAAAAGATAATAAAGGTCTTTCAAAATATCTATACCAATTTCAACTTGAAGATCCTGACCTTATGCTTTTTCACAACGAGCCTATATATCGCGATGGTAAATTAGTATCGTATATAACATCTGGAAACTATGGACATTTTTTGGGAGGCGCAATTGGCATGGGTTATATTCCATTGCGAGAGGAAACTATTGAGTCAGTGGAGCAATCAAGCTTTCACATTGAGATTGCAGGAACCATGGCAAAAGCAATTATTTCGTCTAAGCCTTTATATGATCCTGTTTCAAAAAAAATAAAGGCATGATTATTCTATAAAAATTTTTTTAGGAGTTCAAAATGGGAAAATCATTAAGAAAAGGTAGAGAGGCTAAAAAAGCTTTGCGCTCTGCGCCAATCTCTGACGACAAAAAACCCCTAAAACCAGGCCTCACAGGAGGTTACTACAAACCCTTAAGGGATTCAGATGTAAAAAAATTATATGACTTATCTTTGAGTGCCTTAGAAGAAATTGGTATAGGTTTGGCTCCTAAAAGCGGTATTGATTATATGACGAAAGCGGGTGCAATGTTAGGTGATGATGGTAGGCTGAGATTTCCCAAATCACTTGTGGAGGATATGATCGCTCTGTCAAATAGAGAGGTTACTCTTTTTGGTAGAGAAGAAAAATTCGATATGCATTTATCTGGTAAAAAAGTTTTTTTTGGAACAGCCGGTGCAGCCGTTCATCTTGTTGACATAGAACAAAGGGAATATAGAGACTCAACAGCACTAGATCTTTACAATGCGGCTCAGATAACCCATGAGTTGGATAACATTCATTTTTTCCAAAGAGTAATGGTTGCTAGAGATATAACCGATAACTTCGAAATGGATCTTAATACTCTTTATGCTTGCTGTGGCGGAACGACTAAGCATGTGGGAACCAGTTTTTCAGAACCTAGTCATGTAAAAAAATGTCTGGAATTTTTGCATCTATTAGCAGGTGACGAAAAAAAGTGGCGAGAACGACCGTTTGTATCAAATTCGAACTGTTTTGTTGTTCCACCAATGAAATTTGCTACGGAAAGTTGTGAAACTATGGAAAGGTGTATTCAGGGAGGAATGCCCATTCTTCTTCTATCAGCTGGGCAGGCAGGGGCAACTGCACCTGCTCCTATTGCGCTTACAATAGTTCAAGCAGTTACCGAATGTTTAGCAGGCGTGGTCTATGTAAACTCCATAAAACCTGGTCATCCGTCTATCTTTGGGACTTGGCCGTTTGTTTCCGACCTTAGAACTGGCGCAATGTCAGGAGGATCAGGAGAGCAATCCCTTCTAACCGCAGGCTGTGCTCAAATGCACCACTTTTTGGGCTTACCCGGTGGTGCTGCCGCTGGGATTGCCGATTCCAAGCTTCCAGACATGCAAGCTGGATGGGAACAAGGTATTTCCAATACCATGGCAGGATTAGCGGGTCTTAATTTGGTTTATGAATCTGTAGGAATGCATGCATCCTTATTAGGATTTTCACTAGAGTCTTTGATTTTAGGTAATGATATTTTAGGTCAAGTACAGAGGTGCGTGAAAGGTATCGAAGTAGACGATACCATGGTTAATCTGGACGTAATTAAATCTGTTTGTTTAGATGGTCCAGAACACTATTTAGGTCACAAACAAACTCTGGAGTTAATGCAAAAAGAGTATGTTTATCCAGACCTAGCAGATAGAAGCAGTCCAAAAGAGTGGCTAGAAAATGAAAAACCTGACTTGATTAAAAATACAATTTCTAAAAAGAAAGAAATTTTGAATAGAAGAGGCAGTAAACCTTTATTCACTAATGATATAGATAAAAAGGTGAGAGAAAATTTTAAAATTTATTTATAGTAAAACTGCATTAAGTAAAACTGCGTTAATTTTTTTGTTATTATCATTCTGCTGGTCATGCTCTTCAAATCTTAACCGAGAAATAATAAGACTTGACCCGACGAATGATAAATATCATAGCCAAGGATGCAAATTAATAAGAAAAAAAATTCTTAGCGAAAAAAATGAGCCTAACGAAAGTGTTGCCAGAGGCGCATTGTCCACATATTTTCTTGGACCTATAAGTATACCTGCACTAGGCTTTATTGAAATTGGTTCAGAGGAGTATAAACAAAGCTTGATTGCTGAATTAAAAAGAAATTGCTACTAAATTAAAACTTAAGTTAAAGAGAAAAAATTGAAATTAAATAGCACTAAGCAAATTAGAGAGTCAGTTGCCCAAATTTGTAAAAAATATGGTGATACATATTGGAGAGCTCTTGATAAAGAAAAAAAATATCCTTCAGAATTCGTAAAGGAAATGACCGATAGTGGATTTTTGAATGTTCTAATACCAGAAGAGTTTGGTGGTTCAGGATTAGGTCTTATTGACGCTTGCGCTGTGCTAGAAGAAATAAGTTTGAATGGGGCTCATGCAGGAGCGTGCCATGCACAAATGTATGTTATGGGGTCTGTATTGCGTCACGGGACTAAGGAGCAAAAAGAAAAATTTCTTCCGAAAATAAGTGCTGGAAAACTTCGACTGCAAAGCTTTGCTGTAACGGAGCCTAATTCTGGTACTGACACAACAAACATAAAAACTTTTGCTAAGAAAACTAATTCTGGCTGGAAAGTAAATGGTCAAAAAGTTTGGATAAGTAGAGTAGAGCATTCAGATTTGATGTTATTGTTGGCTAGAACTCTACCAATAGAGAAGGTAAAGAAGAAAACTGATGGTATCTCAGCTTTCTTACTAAACATTCATGATGCTAAAAATAAGGGACTTACCGTTTCTCCAATTGAATCAATGATTAATCATCATTCTTGTGAGTTATTTTTCGATGATATGGTAATTCCCAAAGAAAGCTTGGTTGGCAAAGAACACGATGGTTTTAAAGTAATAATGGATGGAATGAATGCTGAAAGAATTTTAATAGCTTCAGAATGTATTGGAGACGGTAGATACTTTATAAAAAAAGCAACAGATTATGCAAACTCAAGACAAGTGTTTGGGAGAAGTATCGGACAGAATCAGGGCGTTCAATTTCCAATTGCAGAGTGTCACGCAAAAATTGAATCTGCTGCCTTAATGGTTGAAAAAGCAGCAAGCTTGTTTGACGCGAATGAAAAATGTGGTCCAGAAGCAAATATAGCAAAAATGCTTGCCGCTGACGCTAGTTGGGAAGCAGGCACCGTCGCCATGGAAACTTTTGGTGGATTCGGCTTTAGCAAAGAATATGATATAGAAAGAAAATTTAGAGAGACAAGACTTTATCAAACTGCGCCAGTGTCAAGAAACTTAATATTGAGTTACATAGCAGAACATGTCCTTAAACTGCCTAGAAGCTATTAATTAGTGTTACCTCTGAGCGACATTTTAATTTTATCTATGGAACAAGCGGTGGCAGGCCCTTTTTGTTCAAATAGGCTTCTTTTGGCTGGAGCTAGGGTTATAAAAATAGAAAGAAAGGACGGAGGTGACTTTGCGAGAGGGTATGACTCAGCCGCAAAAGGAGATAGCTCATACTTTATTTGGTTGAACCAAGGTAAAGAGAGCATTTGCTTAGATTTAAAGGAAAAAGAAGATAAAAAAATCTTTTTAAATATTATAAGAAAGGCTGATGTTTTTATTCAAAATTTCGCTCCCAACACTATGAGAAAATTGGGCCTTGAAAAAACAGTATTAAAGAATATTAATCCTAAACTGATTATTTGTGATATTTCCGGGTATGGGAACTCTCCTACACTTGTAGGAAAAAAATCCTACGATTTATTAATCCAGGCAGAGAGCGGGTTAATTGATGTCTCGGGTTCACCTGATGGCGTTGGAAGAATAGGTGTTTCAATTTGTGATATAGGAGCTGGGATGGCAGCTCACTCTTCCATCGTTGAGTCTCTTTTTTTAAAAGAACGCTATGGAGAAATAAAGGATATAGACATTTCTTTATTTGATGTAGCAGCTGACTGGATGACAGTGCCTTTCATTCATAGTCAATATCAAAAGAAGCCACCTGTGCGCGTTGGACTAAAACATCCATCAATTGCTCCCTATGGTGCTTTTTTAAATTCAGACGATAAAACTATAATTATTTCTATACAAAATGAATTTGAATGGGTCAGATTCTGTAAACAAGTTCTTGAAAATTCCAGTATTTCAAGTGACGATAGATTTATGAATAATAAAAGGCGAGTAAAAAATAGAGAGTTTCTAGATAAAAAGATTCAGGATATTTTTTTGAATATTTCTGATGATAAATTAATAAAGAGATTAGAAAATGCTTCCATTGCATATGGACGACTAAATTCAGTTAATGATTTGGCTAAACATCTAGCCTTAAAAAAAATAGACGCATATAACTCAGAGGCAGAAGAACTATCAATTCCAAGTCCTCCTCTTGTTTGGGATAAGAAAAAAAGAAGAGCGCCGAAATTTAATGAACACGGGGAAGCAATACGGAAAGAATTCAGTGGCTAAGTCAGAGAACCATAAAAAAGTAATTGTATTTGGAATATTTGCTGTAGATATCTCTTTCTATACTTCTAGGGAAGTTAAAGCTGGAGAGACCTTAATCGCTCATAACTCAAAAATTGGACCTGGCGGGAAAGCCTCTAACCAAGCTATCGCTTCAAAAAAATTGGGTGCCGAAACACTTTTAATTAGTAGACTTGGAAATGATAATTTTAAAAATTATGCAATTGACGTTTGGGAAAAAATAGGTCTGAAGTATTTAATTTCAATCGATAATAAAAACCCTACAGGAAAGGCTGGAATATTTATCAATAATAAAACTGCCGAAAATAGCGTAATTGTAGACCCTGGTGCCTCTCAAAATCTGACCATAAAAGATTTCGGTTTGAACCAACATTTGTTTAATGAAGGTGATATTTTTCTGACCCAGTTTGAGCAAGGTGCAGAGACTACAATCGCATGTTTAAAAAAAGCAAAAAACAAGAAAATGTTAACTATTTTTAATCCAGCCCCCTTCAATCAAATAAGTAAGGATGTATTTAATTATTGCAATATAATTACACCTAATCAAGTTGAGGCAGAACAATTAACTGGATTGGAGCTTAAGGGAAAAAGCGATATAAAAAAAGCAATGCATAAGATTGCTGATCTTGGAGTTAAAAAAATAATAATAACTCTAGGTAAGAAAGGTGCTGCTGTTTTTGAAAACAATAATTTATTTTATTCTCACGGAAAAAATTTTGGTAAAGCGATAGATACAACGGGAGCAGGAGACTGTTTTAATGGAGCATTAGCTAGTCAACTTGCCCTTGGAAAAGAGATTAAGGAAGCCGTGGATTTTGCTTGCTCTGCTGCTGCTTTGAGTGTTCTTAAAAAGGGTACGGCTGAGTCGATGCCTAGCCTATCAATGATAAAAAAGTTTACTAGACCTAAGTCAAATTGACCCTATGAGACAATTGTTTTATGGAAATGGGAATTTCAATAACTGTAAGTTTATTTGACGCTAAAAACTTTGGAAAAACTTTAGAAAACTCCTCTACGCTTTCTACTCTTATTGCTTTCGCTCCCAAAGACTTGCTCAACTCAATAAAATCAGGGTTTTTCAATTCAGTAGCTATCTCCCTTCCGGGATAGTCTCTTTCTTGATGCATTCTGATGGTTCCGTAACTATTATTATTTATTAACAGGATAATAGGGCTTGCACCGTATTGTATCCCTGTAGAAATTTCATGGCCTGACATCATAAACCCTCCGTCGCCGACACAGCAAATTACTTTTCTTTTTGGAAAAAGTATTGATGATGAGACTGCCGCAGGTATACCGTAACCCATTGAACCGCAGGTCGATGCAATTTGTCTGCCTGGTCTTCCATAGTTTAAAAATCTTTGGGGCCAGGCAGCATTATTTCCAGCATCTAGAGTAACAATCACATCTTCAGGTAAATGCTTTTCAACAAAAGAAAATATTTTTCCCAAATTATTTTTTTTTATACCCTCGATGGGCTTAATATCTTCTTTGAACTCATTCCTAAGTCTATTTCTCCAGATTTTCCAAATGGGATTTTCAAACCATTTTATATCAGCGACTGACTCTGAAAAATCATTAGATGAACTACTAAAGCATAGGTCAGGATTGAAAACACTATTCAATTCATTGGGGTCTGGATGAATATGAATAATCTTTTTAGTTTTGCTCTCAGGATTTATAATCGAATAGTTTTGTGTGGTCATCTCTCCTAGTCTTGACCCAATAACCAAAATTAAGTCGCTCTCTCTCACTCTAGATACAAGTTTAGGAGAGATTGAGGTACCAAAGCTCCCCACAAAATTTTCATTTTTGTGATTGAATAAATCCTGTCTTCTAAATGATGTAGTAACGGGGAGATAGTTGTTTGTAGCAAAATTCTGGATGTTTTGACAGGATTTATCAGACCAATTTGGGCCACCTAAGATTAGTAGTGGCTTCTTAGCAAAATTTAATTTCTCTTTTATCTTTTTTAAACCTTCTTCAGGAAATTTATTCTTAAAAATTGGGGAAAATGATCTTGGCTTAATTTCAGTAGTTTCTGTAAGCATATCTTCAGGAACTATTAAAACTACCGGACCGGACCTGCCTTCAGTTGCTGTATTAAAAGCCCTATTAATATATTCAGGGATTCTTTTTGGATCATCTATTTCAGCAACCCATTTAGAAATGGGTTTAAAAAAAGCCCTGAAATCTATCTCTTGAAAGGCCTCTCTATCTTTAACTCCTCTTGATATATTGCCAACAAATAAAATCATTGGGGTGCTATCCTGGAAGGAAATATGAACTCCTACAGAAGCATGGCAGGCTCCTGGGCCTCTCGTTACGAAAGCAACACCTGGTTTCCCTGTAAGCTTACCATAACTTTCAGCCATGTTTGCAGCGCCTGCTTCATGCCTTGCGTTTAAAACTTCAATTGTTCCTTTTTGCTCAAAAAAACTATCAAGCGCTCCAAGATAACTCTCTCCAGGCACACAGAATACATGTTTGACGTCATGTTGAATTAGGCTTTTGACAAGAGCATTTCCACCTGAAATTTTCATTAGTTTTTCGTGTCAACCGAGTAGATTTAGTTATTACTTTCCCTCTTTGGGCTGAGGTAACGGTTTCAGTTTATTTAACAAAGGAAGCATTTCCTCTTCTTCTTTATTTTTACACTCAAAGTAACTACCCAATATGCTTTTACGCTTTTTGAGAGCATGCAATTTTACCAATTGCACATATTTGTCATAAACTGCATCCACTTTTTCTCTTGAGCCATTTGCCGTAACACCATCAATAAACTCATTCTCTAAGGCAGCTTTCAATCTTTGAGAAGTATTACCCCTAATCTTGGTTAAGCTACTAATCGCCGACCTGCTCATACTAGCTACCTGATCTTCCATTGCTGTTAAATCATCCAAAGTTGGCTTTGGAATAACAACGGTTATTAATTGTTGCTGAGTATCTGATGTTACTTTTTTAAACCCATGAGTTTTAATTTCGTTAACTATTGATGGTATATGTTCTCTACTAAAAACAAGAAGCTCGAGAGTCATTGGTCTATGTCCTGGATAAATTTTAGATAAATCCGCGACCCTCCTTGGTTTATTTTCAATCATTACTTTCATTCCAAATAATGCATTCTTAAAAGCCTCTCCTGACCCAACGTCTTTAATTAAAGTTCCAAAACCGATAATGTAGTTTTCCATATTCGCAAGAGCTTCTGCAGAATATGAGTCTTCAAATACTTCTGCCATTTATTCCCCCTATTTTGATTTCATAGTTTTGATTAAAATCCAAAATATGCTACAGTACTTTCTAACAGGACATGATACACTAAAAATCATATAATATCAAAACTTCTAGAATTCAACTTTATTTGATTTCTAAATATTATAACATGCGATCTAAATGAGTTTATTTTTTTGAAAATGATTAGAAACTTTTTATTTATGTTGTTTCCCCTTTTTTTGTGTTCAGCCGCTTTTTCGGAAGGAAGAGTATATGAGAATAAAAAGGAACCCCACTGTACCTTATGGGACACTATGAGATTAAAATGGCCACAAACAATAATGGGTAGAGAGAAAATAAAGTGCAGAAGAAGAGCTAAACTGTCTAATCAAGCGCCCGTAACATGCAGATATAAAAGCTGGAAATGGAATGTTGACGACCCTACTCAGAGAATGTGTACATACGTTAAAGCTGGTTCTAACATGGACCCTCCAGAGGTTACAATAGTTATAGAAGCTAAGGGTCCCTGCCCTAAAGAATTTAAGTGTGCCCGTAACAAATGAGCTATTAAAAAAAATCGAAGAAATATTTTTTAATTCAACATTTTTAGATTAGTATATTCCTTATGGCAAAAAACCAAAATATATATCCTAACGATATTATATTTGTTAAACAAAATAACGCCTTAAATTTACCAAAAGATGAGACAGAATATCTAGTTCAGAAACGTAACGATTTTGATGAAATAGATAAGTTAGCAAAATTATATCCCGTTAAAGATGGAACAATTGAACTAAAAGTGACGAGTCCAGAATACTCAAAATCATATAAACATGGAGACATATATAATTTAAGCGAAAAAAATTCTTTGAGTTATCAAGAAATTGAACAGATAAGTGGAACTGGTACATTCCTTCACAATATTTATAAGAAAAGAAAAGATAGTTTCTCAATTTTAGGTTCTAGACATCAAATTAACGAGGTCAGCGTAGCCATACATAAGTTAAAAAACGAAAAAAAGAGAGAGTCAACCAAAGACAAAACGATTTTAGAAAACTACACACAAAGCGATTTTAGCTTTGAAGAACCTAGAGGAAATGGTTTTTTTGCTTTATCATGTGGTAAAGCTAGCGATAGCCTAGAGTATGTATTTGATGAAGAATTTTATTTAGAGGTTTATCTAGATAGTTCGGCTTTTAATGATTTGACTAGCAAAATTTATCATGAGGATTTTGAAGCCATAATAGTGCGAGCAAATTTAGGTGGCGTTAAAGGTCTTTATGCGGAGAAACCGACGGGTATTTACACTGAAAATGGTTTTATAACTGATGGGCAAGCATACCAACTACTATACGAGAAAAGCGATGTTAAAAACTATAATGAATTGCCAGATAACTTTGAGTCTATAGGGCCAATATCAAAAGAAAATCCATTTATTGTAGATGTATACTACTCCAACAAAGAGCTTAATAACTCTGCGGAAACTGAAAATAAAGACTTCAATATAATCTCTTTTAAAGAGATTAGGGATGACATAAATTCTACAAAAACATATTTCAGGTTGAATTTTTTTATATTGTATACTCTGATTTTGATGGTGATTGGTATTTTGCTCAATCAGTTTTTGTAACCATGAAAAAATCCTTTCATTACCTCATTGACCAAGAAAATTGGTAAAAGACCGCAAAGAATTATAAAAAAGGCAGGGAGAGATGCCTCAATCATCAATTCATCGTGAGCAAATTGATAAGTGTAAGTGGACAAAGTCTCAAAATTAAAAGGCCTTAAAATCAAGGTCATAGGTAATTCTTTAACTATATCGACAAAAGTTAAGATAGCTGCTGCCAATACAGAAGACCTGATTAATGGAAGAGTAATTTTAAATGCGGTGTTTATTTGCGAATGACCCAAAGTACTACTTGCATCAAACAAATTTCTTGGGATTCTTGAGAACCCAGAAACTGTTGCGCCAAATGGTATAGCATAAAATCTTACTGTGTAAGCGAAAACAATACCCATGAAGCTTCCGCTGAAAAAAATAATGCTACCTGTAAATGAGTCAACAAAACCCATAAAGACTACTACACCTACAGCCAACATTGTTCCAGGAAAAGCATATCCACATGCTGATAAATTGTAAAAAACCAGTAATATCTTATTACTACAAAAGTGACTTATATTTGCAGAGAAAGAAGCAAGAATTATAATTATTAAGGTAGAAATTAAAGCGAGGATTATAGTATTTAATAATACCATTCCAATATTAAGAAAATCAAAACCCTTTAACCCCAACAGTACATTCGAAAAAAGAACAATCACTGGTAAAATAAAACCTAAAAATAGAGGGATAAAGCAAAATAGGGATATAGCGAAACTCTTAGGGCCCCTTAATTTTACATGACTTATTCCATTAAATCTTTTAGAAGTTTCACTGAACCTCTGTTGAGATCTGGCTTTTATTTCAAAAAATAGTAAAAGAACGATAAATATAAAAGTTATTAATGCAATTTGTGAAGCTGCAGAAATACTATTCATACCAATCCAGACATTAAATATTCCCAAGGTTAAGGTCTGTATGGAAAAATATTCGACCGTTCCAAAGTCGGACAAAACCTCCATTCCTACCAATGCCAAACCTGCCACAATATAAGGTCTACAAAGTGGAAGACCAACTCTAAAAAATTTATTTTCACCATAAAGTGATGCAGTCTCAAATAAGCTCCTTGGTGAATTGCTAAAGCCTGTTCTTGCTAAAATATAAACATATGGATAGAGGACAAAACCCATAACAAAAATTGCTCCACCAATCGACCTAATTTCAGGGAAATAATAGTCTTTGGCCGTTTCGAAACCTAAAGTCCCTCTTATTAATCCTTGGACTGGTCCAGCATATTCTAAAAAGTCAGTATAAACATAAGCAATTATGTAAGCTGGACATGCCAAAGGAAGTATAAGCGCCCACTCTAGGAATTTTCTCCCAGGAAAAGAAAAGTTGGTCACGAACCAAGCACAAGAAATTCCCAAGCCAGCTGACAATATTAAGACTCCAATAAATAGATAAAGGGTATTAGCTACATATAAACCTAAGACGGTCTCTGTTAAATGCTTCCACAATCCATGATTACTTTCCAATGCGGTAATAAATAGACTAATTACAGGCCCAAAAAGGATAATTGAAATCAGTATACCAAAATAGTCCCCTCTAAATAATTTTATATCTTTAATTGTTAGCAATTTATAAGGGATAGCATTGAGGCTCATTCAACTATTACCAACCGGTTCTATCGATAATTTTTTGTGCAGTCTGCGTTATCTTTGCAATATCAGAAATATTTACATTATCTGCTCTGAATGAACCCCAACTTTTTAGCTCGTCAGTAGTTTCCACCATTGGGTTAACAGGATATTCAAAATTAATTTCACCATACATTTTTTGAGAACTTTCCTTAGATAAAAATTCTAATAATGAAATAGCTAAATCCTTATTTTTTGAATGCTTAGCTACCCCTCCTCCAGAGATATTAATGTGAGCACCTCTATCTCCTTCTCCTTGATTAGGGAAGATTAGCCTAACGGTACTCGCCCATTTTCTCTGTGTAGGATCTTCTGAATATTTGAGTTTACCGTAATAGTAATTGTTAATTATTGCTATATCGCATTGACCCTCATATATTGCTTTAACTTGTGCTCGGTCATTTCCCTGTGGCCTTCTAGCAAGATTAGATACAAAATTACTTGCCCATTCCTCAGCCCTCTCTTCGCCTAAAGCCAAAATAAGTGATGCCATTAAAGCTCTATTATAAACATGGCTGCCTGGCCTAGAGCAAATCTTTCCCTTCCACTTAGGGTCAGCAAGGTCCTCAATCTTAAAGATTTCTCCAGCACCTATTCTTTCATCAGAAACTACAATTATTCTTGACCTCTTTGACAGGGCAAACCATTTGTTATCTGAGCTTTTCAAGTGAGAAGGTATATTTTGGTCAAGAGTATTTGACTTTATCTCTGCCAATAAATCTAGATCGTCGTAGACATACAATCTCCCTATGTCAACTGTTAATATAAGATCTGCGGGGCTATTCTTTCCCTCTGCCTTAAGTCGTTGAGCTAAACCTTTGGTGGCATAAACTACATTTGTTTTGATCCCAGTTTCCTCTGTAAATTTATTCAAAAAAGGATTTATTAAAAAGGGCTGTCTATGAGAGTAGATATTTAACTCCCCACTGTATAATTGACCTGATAACATCATAAAAATAACAAATATTGATAAAATATATTTTCTCATCTCTTTCCCTATCTTCTTTCTATGTTTTGAATATTGTAAATATGGATTTAACCCCTCTGAATCCACTTAATGAAATTTGTAAAATTTCTTTCAATGGATGAATATATAGATCCCTTAAACTTTGGTGATCAATATGGTCCTCTTCTATACCGAGAACCAGACTATCAACATCTTCAGAATGGTGAAGAGATCCAAAAATCCAATCCCATAAAGCTAAAGTTGCCCCAAAATTTTTGTCGTAGTGTCTTAAATCAATTGAATGATGAAGCTGATGTTGCGCTGGAGAAATTATCAGTTTTTCCAACCAAGACCAATATTGGATCCCAATATGCGAATGCCTTAAGTTGGATCCTGCGATATGGAAAGCAAAAACAAAAACGTTTACTCCCAGAATGGTAACCAGATCAACTTTGTTACCAAATACATATATGAAAAAAGAAATAACTATACCTTGTGTAAAAGCTCCTCTTATAGAAAAGACGACGCCCTCGAGCGGATGGGTTCTATAAACAGTTATTGGATTTAGAGTCTCAGCTGAATGATGCACCTTGTGCAACGCCCACAGCACAGGCCATTTGTGCATAAATCTATGCACCCAGTATTTGGTAAAATCATCAAAAATAAAATAAGACAAAGTAAATAATAGTGCGACCGCGTTAGCAGGTATTTCGGGAAAATGACTCGTCTTAAATAAAGGAATGGAGTGCAAAAAATAGTAAATTGAAGTTGCTACCACCATCTGGGACAAAAGATATGGTGATAGGAAAATCATAAATACCCTATTAATGAGGAAAACCTTATAATCTGCTCTTGCAGAACGAGAAAATAGTATTTTAATATCGAATATTTTAGTTATAGCCTTTTTAAAGCTCTTATTTCTAAAGAAGACTAACCAACCAAGAGCTAGAAAAATTGAAACCAATAAATATCCAAAAAAAACCCTCTTTTTCGGATCAAAAAAATGCTCAAATATTTCTGTTAAAAAAGTTCCTTCAGTCATTTTTTTTTTTACTATTAATTAATATTAAAAAATATTTTTTGAAATTATATAATACATAATGATACAGTATGGAATCAAAGGACTCCAACCCGGAGACTAGGAAATCCGGATTGGAGTAGGAGAAGAAAACTCTATTAGTCGTTCTCTGCGCTATCAGAGTTTCCCATTTTCGATGCCAAGTCAGCCATGTCGGATAACATATCGCTTGCTTTCGCCTTGACACCAAACTTGTCGACCATAAGCTTTTGTATTTTAAGCATATGCAGTTTAAATTCACCCCAGCTTTGAGCTTCCTCTTTAAGATAGTTACCTTGAGAATCTACTCCTGTTACCTGAGATGCATTCATTAACACTGGTCCAAAACCTGTCAGTCTGTTGAGTTTAACAGCCGTTTCACCTAAGTTAGATTTTCCTGTTTGCAACGCTAGAGCAAAGCCTTTCAACTCACCCCAATGCTTACCATACTTAGAGAACTGCTTGTCAGTATTACCGTTAGAAGCCAGAATCTCTTCTAACTTTACTATATCTTTATACACACTACCTGCATATTTGAAAACTGACTCTGCTATGACTTTTTCCCAATTTTCATTTATGATAGCTATGTGACCTGCCAAAGCTGCCCTCTCTTTCGCAGATAAAGCATCTCCCTTAGCTCCAGCAATTATTTTTCTTCCATCTAAGAAGGCCTGGGTCACAGTATTGTAATAGTTAGTTTTTCCACCTTTATCATAACTTGCTGCATAATAAGCGTGAGCGAAGTTCATTTCGTGCTTTAAATCAACTACACCATCTTTGTTTTGGTCAGCGGCTGCCATATCCTTCATTTTGGTTACATTGTAGTTTTGCTTAGCATCCAACCCCAATCCATGTGAAGCAGCACCCCAATACCCAAAAGCCTCATCCCAGCTATGCTCCTTACCAGTGTAGTGAGCACCATCCTTGTAGGGTTTATTATTTGGTTTATTATCGGCAGTCATTTTTTCGTCTAGGTAGTTGTCTACTGATTGATTGTAAAACACAGCACCCATCGCAAACTTAGAAATCAATTGAGGGTAATTGTACCCAGTGGAAGGATCGAAACCACCTTTTGTTTTGGCAGCTTTCTTGATCATAAATTCAATAACTTCAGGACCTGTCATTTGTCCTGGCCATCCATTGATTATGCCCTTGTAAGTCTTACCAGAAAGGTTCTTTCCCTTACTTATTTGGTTCAAGGTTGTTTGCTTTATCTTAAAGTCACCTTTGGTTTTTGGTGCAATGATATCAAGATCCTCTTTACTACCCTTAAAATACATCATCATCTGAGCTTCAAGAGACGCTGCATTTGACCCGCCGTCGCCTTTTCCTGCAAGCTTTTTCAAGGAATCATGCAATACGTGTCTGGCAATCTGTCCTGAATATGATACTGAATTTGTTTTTGAACCAGAGTACCCTTTTAGAGTTACTGGGAACTTGTTGTAAAAATGATGTGCAAATGCTTCCGTAACGAAAAACAGTGACGACACCAATATAATAAGTTTTTTCATGTAAATTTCCTATTTTTTTAATCTGACTGTTGTTGTCGGATTTAAATCTGATAAAATTTATCTAGTTTGTCAATATAATTCTGACTATTTTTATCAAATTATTTTTTTAAGAGAGATTTCCCTGAATTTGCTATTTTCTGAACTAGTTTTCACATTCTTTTTAAAATCAACTTGCAATTGATAATCATTATCATGTAGAGATAAGAAAAATGGTTTTATTGAGTTGAGATTTTATATTAAACGCAGATACTTTATCGCTTTTTGTCTACTAGCGTTAATGGTATCACCCAACGAGCTAGGAAATCTAACGCGAAGGTTAGTAACAGATGCCTACATTCAGGTAAGTGTGTTTGTTGCCTTCACGTTATTGTTATTTTACTCGTCTGAAAGAATATTTAAATTTGATATTGGCTCTACTTTAAAAAAGTCAAAATTATTTCAGATACCAATATCAGCGCTTTTGGGCGCCACACCTGGTTGTGGGGGTGCGGTTGTAGTTGTTGCGGCATATGCTTCAGGAAATGTGTCTTTTGGAGCTGTTTTAGCTACCCTAACGGCCACCATGGGAGATGCTGCATTTTTATTGATTGCAACCAAGCCAGAAGTTGCCATTTTGGTTTTACCTCTGTCTTTAGGTGCTGGAATAGTTACCGGTTTTATTGTCGACCAATTTGTTTCAGTCGAAAATCAACAAAATTCCATGGATTTACATAAGGAAATAGCGTTAATAGGCAAGACTCGTTACAGAGATTTAATATATGTGCTCATCACCATACCAGGCTTTATTTTCGGATTGTTTCAAATAATGCAATACGATTTAAAACAACTATTTGGCTACTTACCAGAACTTATATCAATAACAGGTGTCATTACAGGTATTTTTATTTGGTCAACCTCAAAAGTTAAAACGATGACTAACCCACTTGATAAACCACTAGTTAGAGTTTCTGAGGAGACAAGTTTTATTACAATATGGGTTTTGGCTGCATATTTAGCATATGACTATTTGGTTGCGCTCACACCACTTAACTTAGAAATATTATTTGAATCTGTAACTATCTTCTTGCCACTTATTGCTATCTTAGTCGGATTTATCCCTGGATGCGGCCCACAAGTTCTGGTCACGACACTTTTTATTAATGGCCTTATACCTTTTAGTGCTCTTTTAGGAAACGCAATCTCCAATGATGGAGATGCTCTTTTCCCTGCAATAGCTATTGATCCCAAAGTAGCTCTACTTGCAACTATCTACTCTGCAGTTCCTGCATTTATACTTGCTTATTCAATTTATTTTCTTTTCCCTAATCTAGGCGGATAAGGTTAATCATCTGCCAAGGTCTTGTTCACTTTTTTTCGCATATTTTCAACAAGCTTTGTAATATTATCTGATATTTTATCGGTCTTTTTTACCATTTTCATCAGATCTTCTAAATCTTTAGACAACTCCTCACTTTGATTGTTAGAGTCTATTAACCTTATGTTTGTTTTTCTTATCAGGGCGCCTATAACCTTATTTTTATCCATAAAATCGCTGATTACCTTTGAAGGAAGAAACAAAGCGTGTACTTCATGCTCTCCAGCTATGGCTGTGACAGACCTATGTTTTTTCAAAATCAAAGATGCATCTCCAAATATTTCATTAACACCTAGCCTATTTAACTTCAACCCACCAGAAGTATAAAGATAAACATAGCCTGAAACGATCAGATAAGCCCCGCTAGGCGCATCACCTACCTTGTAAATTTCTTCATGAGGCTGCCAGATTACATGTTTTTCAGTTTTTTCCATGTTTAGCTATTCTATATATCTTTGTAACGCTCTTGGTCTACCACAATTAGCTGCACTATTCCACCAGCATCTTTCAAAACTGTAAGAGATGTATTACTGGTTGAATGATAATAAATCTTCACAACGCATTACTCTCTTAAAAAACTAATTTCCTTAAAGCTTCTGACATTTCAAATGGAATAGGTATTGATTTTCTCTTGTTAAGATCCATTGTAACGGCTACTGCACTGGCAATTGCTGCTACATCACCGTTTGCTACATCAAAAATCCAATGCTTCCAAACAAATGTTTTTCTGGCGATAGAGCCGACCGCAGATTTCGTTTTTAAATGTGTGCCAAGTGCTACATATTTTAGAAAATCGAATCTGTACTCTAAAGCTGCACTACCAATACTCGTCATGCCATTCTCATCTATGGTTCCAGTGTATGCAAGTAAATGGGGTGTTGAGTCTGAGACTATACCCATATAAGAAGAAGGTTTTATTAATTTATTATCATCACATTGTCTCAACAAAACCACAGCTTCAAATGAGTCCAACATATTTTTATCTGATGCTTGCCTAAGACTCATAGGAGCTTCTTTTTGCATAGATAATCCTCTTGCTATCCCATATTCCGGAATCTCTACTTGAAGATCATTCATATTATTTCGCAATTTTTCTCGTCTATTTAAAGAAAAACTATCCGTGAAAGAAAATTCAAAGTTAAACGTTGCTGAAGGGTTTTTAGTTATAGTTTCTATCAACTCTAAATATATTTTAATGGTGGATTGGTTAATATCCAAAATACCAGCTTTTATAAAGAACGGTGCTCCGGGCCTTTGTTCCCTTAAAAATCTGATGTGGGCTTTCTTCAGAGAAATGTTTTTGTTGCCTAATTCTGTACTCTGTTCATTAATGCCCAGGTATTTCCATATAACTAAACAACCCTGCAGAGCTTTTTCAAAATAAAATTGAACATTCATGTGACCCATTTGATCGATTTCCCAAGATTGCACTGAGTTTCTATAAACTGAAATCATTAAATAAAACCTTTGAAAAAATCGTAAATGAAAATTGATATTATATTATAAAATGTGAATAAAATTGACTTTACATGAAAAAAAAGTCCTTACTATATAAAAAAGGATTTCAAGTTGAATAATTCAATAGCTACTTTAGAAAATTGGCGTTTACCTCCCTTTAATAGAAATGCATTTTCAAATGTGAGAGAGATTCTACCCACTTCGAAGTTAAATAAGATCACTAACCCTTATTCTTCCAATAATGATTTTAAAAATTTAAATCTTAATGTTTCTAATTTTTCGGGAAACGATTTAAAACTTGAGGAGTTTTTGAAGACAACTACTGTTGATGCTTTCTGTGTTTCTTCAAAGGGAAAGCCAGTCTTTCAATGGTCTTCAAAATATTCTTCTTGTTACCAATCTCACATAATATTTTCTGTCTCAAAATCTATGACAGCTTTACTTGTCGGATGTTTGATTGAAGACGGATTAGTTGAAGAGGATACTTTAGTTTCGCATATTTTTCCAGAAACTTTTGGCAGCGCTTTTGAGGATGCGTCTATTAGAAACTTACTTGATATGAGTGTGTCCTCCAATTTCGTTGAGGATTATTTAGCAACTTCAGGAATCTTTATAGATTATAGGCAATCAACGGGTTGGAACCCCCAAGACATTCGGAAACTAAGTGATTTAAAATCATTTCTTTTCACCCTTAAAAGGGGTAAAGGTCACCATGGAAAAAAATTTGAATATCATTCTACTAACTCAGATATGTTGGGACTGATAATTGAAAAGTTGACAGGAAAAAAGTACGGTGAATTGTTTTACGAAAGATTATTAAAGCCACTTGAAGCACAAGATGAATCATATATTTCTGTTGATAGAGTGGGTACCCCCAGAGCAGCTGGAGGCATTTGCATATCCGCAATGGATTTGCTTAAAATATGTGAGATGGTTCGTTGCTTTGGAAAAAATCAGGAAGAAAAGCAAGTTTTTCCTAAAAGTTGGATTGAAGATATATTAACTGGGGCAAGCGACAAAGAGTTTATCTTAGACGGACATAGCGACATTTTTCCTGAAGGCTTATACAGATCAAAATGGTATAGACCTTATCCCAATAGGTCCTTACTGTTCGGTTTGGGCATTCATGGACAATGGATCTGGATTGACTTTGATAACAATTTATCGATTGTTTGCTTAAGCTCAGACCCAAAGCCAATTATGAAAAATAATATAGTTCTGATGGAAAAGGTGTTTAACCAAATAACAGAACAGTTAAAAGTATAAATTTTTATTAAATAAGATTGCAATGTGAACAAAAATATTGGCGGAATATCATTTTTTCTGATCGCTATCTTGGCATTCGCCTGTATGAACTCCTTAGCAAAGGGCCTTACCAATCATTATCCAATCATAGAAGTCGTTTGGGCAAGATATTTAAGCCAGACTATATTTACATCAATAGTATTTGCACCAAATTTAAAGACAGTAATAAAAACGAACCGTATTTTACTTCATCTTTTTAGATCTACTCTTTTATTCGGAGCCACAGTATTTATTTTTGCAGGTTTCAAATATCTAACATTAGTGGAAACAATGACAATCTTTCAAACAGGTCCTTTCATAGTAATAATTTTATCTGTGATTTTTCTTGGTGAAGCTGTCGGCGTAAACAGATGGGTTTCCGTGATTATAGGATTTTGTGGAGCCTTATTTATACTTAAACCTGGAACTGATCCTTTTATTATAGCTGGAATTTTTCCCTTGATGGCCGCACTCTGTTACGCTGGGTATGCTGTTTCTACGCGACATCTAGGTACGGATGAAGATCCCAGAACTAATTTTTTCTACACAACATTAGTGGGAACTGTCGTATCAAGTATCGTTTTATTTCCCTTCTTTAAATCTATCGAGACATTAGATATTTTATTCTTTGCCTTATTAGGCGCAATTGGTGGAATAGGTCACTACTGCCTAGTATTAGCACTAAGAAAATCAGAGGCCTCTTTGCTAGCACCTTTTACTTATTTTGATCTGGTTTTCTCGAGTATTTTAGGGATAGTTTTCTTCTATGAATATCCAAGTATTACTGTAATTATTGGTGCGGTTATTATCGTTGGTGCCGGAATATATACTTGGTACATAGACCCCCAAAATAAAAAAAACTATAATAATTCTGATTTTGACCAATCCCAGTAAAGCTCTCTAACAAGGAGAGTAACTGGCCCCACTTGAAAATTTTTGTCCTCGATAGCAGTTACAGGGGTAATTTTTGTCATATTGCCAGACATAAAAACTTCGTCTGCATCGTAGAAATCCTCAAAAGTCAATACAGTCTCAATAACATTTTTCCCATAATCTCTAAGGTTTTTTATGTGTCTAGATCTTGTTATTCCAGCCAAAAATGTTCCATTAGGAATAGGGGTAAAAATATCTCCATCCTTGACCAAAAATATATTCGCTGTAGCGGTTTCAGCAACATTTCCGTTTGCATCTGTTACCAGAGCGTTTGAAAAGCCTTTTGACCTTACCTCAGCCAGCATTCTAGCATTGTTTGGATATAAACAGCCGGCTTTGGCATTAACAACATTGTCTTCTAAAACTGGTCTTCTGAATCTTGTCCTGGCAAGTGTTGCTGAAACATTAGGCGATGCCATAGGAATTTCCTCAAGACAGATAGAAAAGGCTGTACTGTTCTCTTTCGGGAGAACCAAAGAGTCCCCTCCATCTAGTGCCCAATACATAGGTCTTATATATACAGCACTTTGTGAATCATATGATGCGAGCCCCTCCTTAATAATCCCAACCATATCATTAGCAGACGTGGTAGGATTAAGCATCATAGCGTTTGCCGAATTATTTACTCTATCACAATGCGCTAAAAGATCCGGAATTGCTCCATCAAAATATCTGGCTCCATCAAAAACGCTAGAACCCAGCCAAGCACCATGATCCGCCGCCCGAAGAACAAATTTATCTCCTTCATGCCAGGATCCATCAAAATAAGTTTTTATGTTCACTCCAGAGGAAATTTATCTCTCCTTAAAACAGGATCTTATTAATGTTGTTTGGAAATTATTTTCCCATCTGAATATTACAATAGTCCATTTAAGTAACTAATGGAAAACTATTTCTAAAAATATCTTGATAAAAAAATCTTTAATAAGATAAGTCTGTGATTTTTTATGGTGAGCCCGACAGGATTCGAACCTGTGACCCACTGATTAAAAGTCAGTTGCTCTACCAACTGAGCTACGGGCCCACAAATCTTTTTTTATTATTTAGTTACTATTTGGTCAAGTATTCAATTACAATAAAAATTTAGATTTATTTAAAGTTAATTTACTATAACTAAAGCAAAGTTTTTTTGGTGTGAAACTTGGACCTTAATTTTATAAAAATGCATGGATGCGGAAACGACTTCGTTATTATTGATTGCCGAGAGAAAAAGATACAGCTTTCGAATGAAGAAATTCAGTTGCTCTGCAATCGAAGGATTGGTATCGGCTGTGATCAATTAGTATTTATTAACTCGAAAAAAACAGAAAATACCAAAGCTCATTTAAGCTTTTGGAATGCTGATGGATCTAGCTCTGATACCTGTGGTAATGCAACTCGGTGTGTAGCAAGCCTATTATTTGAAGAGACATCTAAATCAAAATTATATTTAGAAACTGATCACACTGAAATAATGTGCAAACGGGATTTTAATGACAATATCTCTGTCAATATGGGCAAACCAAGAATTGGTTGGTCTGAGATTCCGTTGTCAGAAAAGATTGATACGTTGTACCTGCCCATTAACGGTAGGCCAACCGCTTCAAACTTTGGTAACCCTCACTGTTCGTTTTTTGTTAATGATTTAGAAGAATATACAATTGAAACATTTGGTCCAAATATTGAAAACAATAAACTTTTCCCAGAAAAAACGAACGTTCAAATAGTTGAAGTCATTGATAGAGGCAATATTGTTATGCGTGTTTGGGAGCGAGGAAGTGGGGTGACACTCGCTTCAGGATCATCTTCTTGCGCTGCAGTTGACTCTGGAATAAGAAGAAACTTGTTGGATAATATTGTAAACGTAAAAGTTGATGGAGGAGAACTATTGGTCGAGAAAAAAGATGATGGAGTATGGTTGACTGGACCGACTAAACATGTATTTTCAGGCATCTTTACAACGATTCGCAAAAAACCATAAATTTACTATGAAATTCAAAACTCTAGGGTGTAGATTAAATACTTTTGAAACAGAGACTATTAGATCTATTACCGAAAAAATTAACCTTAAAGATTTAATTCTTGTAAACACCTGTGCAGTTACTCAGGAAGCTACAAGAAACAGTAAAAAGTATGTCAGACAACTAAAAAGGAAAGATCCCAACAAAAAAATGGTAGTTACTGGATGTGACGTTCAAATTGATCCAGAAAAATACGAAAATATGAATGAGGTTGATATAATTCTTGGTAATTCAGAGAAGCTAAGTGAAGCCACTTGGAAAAAAATTGCCAATTCGAAAGAGAAAAGACAAAAATTTCATAAGGAAAATAATGATATTGGGCTCTTGGTTTCAAAGAATGTTCCAAATTTTTCAAACCGATCCAGGGCCTATCTAGAAATACAAAATGGATGCGACCATTCATGTACTTTTTGTATTATCCCTCAAGGAAGAGGTAAATCTAGATCAACCCCTCCTCACCAAATCTTAGAGAAAGTTGAGAGTTTTATAGATAAGGGATTTAAAGAAATTGTACTTACTGGTGTGGATATTACAGCCTGGGGTAAGGATATTGGAGAAAGAAAAAATCTTGGAGAATTGGTTGAATTGATATTACTAAAAAACCCAACTTTGAGCCGGCTTAGACTCTCATCCTTAGATATCAGCGAAATTGATGAAAAATTGATAAGATTATTCAAAGAAGAGCATCGCCTTATGCCTTATTTGCATCTCTCTCTCCAATCTGGAAACAATATGATCTTAAAAAGAATGAAAAGACGACATTCTCGCGAATCAACTGTAGAATTATGCAAAGAACTAAAGGAAGCAAGACCAGAATTGACATTTGGAGCGGACTTGATTGTAGGGTTTCCAACAGAAAATGAAGAAATGTTTAATGATACGCTTAGTTTAATAAGTGAGTGTGATATAACGTGGCTACATATTTTTCCTTATTCTAGTCGTCAAGGAACTCCTGCTAGTAGAATGCCACAAGTTGAAAGAGAAACAATATTATACAGATCCCAAAGGCTTAGAAAAAGTGCTGCTGAAAGAAAGAAAATACATTTTTCAAACTTAGTTAATAAAAGAATTTCAGTCTTAATGGAAACTGAATTTAAGGGTCGGTCGGAAGATTTTTCTAAAATAAAAGTTAACAAAGCTTTAAAACCAGGAGAAATCTACCACTTGACGACATATTCTTTTGATTCAGAAAACTTAATTGCCTCCGATTAAACAGAAAAACATAGATATTTTAGCTCCAAATATTCATCTATCCCATGATGAGATCCTTCTCTGCCAATACCAGATTGTTTTACACCTCCGAACGGTGCTACCTCAGTTGATATAAGACCTGTATTTATCCCAACCATTCCATACTCTAAAGCCTCAGCCACTCTCCAAACTCTACTAAGATCAGAGGCATAAAAATACGAAGCCAAACCAAAGATTGTATCATTTGCTTGTTGGATAACATCTTCTTCGTCTTTGAATTTGAATAGCGGTGCAACGGGTCCGAAAGTTTCTTCATTTGTTATAAGCATTGACTTATCAACATTGGTTAAAACTGTTGGTTCAAAAAAAGTACCGCCGAGAGGGTGTTTGTTTCCTCCACAGCTGATGTTTGCTCCTTTTTTGACTGCATCTGAAATATGTTCCTCTACTTTCTTTAATGCATCAGGCGTTATTAGCGGCCCCAAAGTTGAGTCGCTAGAAAAACCATCTCCTACAACCATTTTTGAAACAGCCTCACTTAATTTCTCTGCAAAAATATCATAAACTTTTTCCTGGACGTAAATCCGGTTTGCGCAAACACAGGTTTGTCCGTTATTTCTATACTTGGATATGATTGCTCCCTCTACAGCTTTATCAATATCAGCATCATCAAAAACGATGAATGGAGCATTACCTCCTAATTCCATTGACATTTTAAGGACTTGGTCAGCTCCTTGCTTTAACAAAACTTTACCAACTTCTGTTGATCCAGTAAAAGTAAGTTTTCTTATTTTTTCGTTTGAACATAGCTCTTTTCCTATTTCAACTGGATTACTAGTGGTTATTACCGAAAAAACTCCGGCCGGTATCCCTGCTCGCTCTGCTAAAACGCATAAAGCCAAAGCAGACAAAGGAGTGTCCTCTGGAGCTTTAGCAATAAAACAGCAACCTGCTGCCAAAGCCGGGCCGAGTTTTCTAGTTATCATAGCATTTGGGAAGTTCCAAGGGGTTATAGCTGCAACTACTCCCACAGCCTGCTTAATAACTATAATTCTCTTATCATTTTGATGGCCGGGTATAGTTTCACCATAAACTCGTTTACCTTCTTCCGCGAACCACTCGATGAAGCTCGCGCCATAAACTATTTCACCCTTGGCTTCAGCAAGAGGTTTACCCATTTCTGCTGTTAGAATTATTGCTAGGTCATCGGCACTATCAACCATCAATCGAAAAAATTTATGCAGAATATTTGCTCTCTCTTTAGCGGTTTTTTTACTCCAAGATGCAAGTGCGTCATGAGCTCTCTCAATAGCTTCTTTTGTATCCTCAACGCCCATATCGGGTACAGTTGCTATCAATTCTCCGGTGGAAGGATTAAATACTTTGAATTTTTTACTACTTAGAGATTCAACCCAGGTGCCACCGATATAGCCTTTCTCTTTAAAAAGTTCTTTATCTTTAATTAATGAATGAAGATTTGTTTTGTCTAACATAATTTTTTCCGTTTAAAATTTATTTGGGGCAGATTCTATTAATCATCAAGATAAAGAAAATTACAAGTGTCTAATTTGTCTCAGAGCCTCCGACAATACCATTGCACAACTAATTACAACATTTAATGACCGACCTTGCCCAGGCATCATTATTTTCAAGTCGTGGTCTACCCATTTTCTCACCTCATCCGGTACACCTTCACTCTCTCGACCGAGTAAGATTCGATCATTCTTTTTAAACCTAAAGTCAAAATAATTATTCCTGCTCTTTGTCGTTAATAGAATGACCCTTTGTTTAGGGTAGAATTCATTTACGTCTCTTTTGTAACGTTCAAAATCTATATAAGTCCTTAGTTCAGCATATCTTGAATAATCCATTACGGTTCTTTTGAATTTTTTTTCTGAAAATGGAAAACCACATGGCTCGATAATATCTATTGAAACATTCAAACAAGCTGACAAACGAATAAGCGACGCCAAATTTTGAGGGATATCAGGTTGATAAACAGAAATACGCATAGAATTTTTTCAATAATAAAGATTTTTCATTTAAACATTGACTGCGTCTTAAAGTCCAGTAGACATCTTATTGCAAAATGATTATTTAAGCTATATATACAAGTGTAATTTTTAAAGATATGACTAGGAATTGTATGGAAAACAATAATAGAAAATCAAATCGACGAGACTTTCTCTACGTCTCTACTGCTGCTGTAGGCGCCGTTACTGCAGGGGCTGCAATATGGCCTCTAGTAAATCAAATGAATCCATCCGCCGATGTTGCAGCTCTTTCTTCAATTGAAGTAGATTTAAATGATTTGGAACCCGGATCTCAACTTACAGTTAAGTGGCTAGGTAAGCCTGTTTTTATACGGAGACGCACAGAAGAAGAAATAAATGCAGCTAGAGATGTTAATCTTGATGATTTGCCAGATAAAAGCTCACAAAATGCAAACCTAAAAGAAGGTGACGCCTCAGACAAATTCAGAACGCTAGATGAAAAAGGGGAGTGGTTGGTTATGATGGGAGTTTGCACTCATCTCGGATGCGTGCCTCTCGGTGACGCAGGAGATTTTGGGGGATGGTTTTGTCCTTGTCATGGATCACATTATGATACTGCAGGAAGAATAAGGAGAGGGCCAGCACCCACAAATCTACCTATTCCCGTAGCATCATTATCGTCGAATGGAATACTAAAATTAGGTTAATTACTAAAGAGGTATAGAAAATGGGTGGGATACCACACGATAAATATGAACCAAAAAAAGGATTTGAGACTTGGTTAGATAAGAGACTTCCAATTGGCAGATTGATGTATGATACATTGATGATACCAACACCAAAGAATTTGAATTGGATGTGGATCTGGGGTGTTGTTTTAACATTTTGTTTAGTGTTACAGATTATAACGGGTATTGTTTTAGTGATGCATTATACACCTCATGTAGATAATGCATTTGATAGCGTTGAACATATTATGAGGGATGTTAACGGAGGCTGGGCTATTAGATATATTCATGCTAATGGCGCGTCTTTGTTTTTTATAGCAGTCTATATGCACATATTCAGGGGACTTTATTATGGATCCTATAAAGAACCAAGAGAAGTTACGTGGATAATAGGAATGTTGATATATTTGGCGATGATGGCCACAGCCTTTATGGGCTATGTTCTACCATGGGGACAAATGTCTTTTTGGGGTGCCACCGTCATTACAGGATTATTCGGAGCTATCCCCTTAATTGGTGAGTCGTTGCAGACCTGGCTTTTGGGAGGTCCTGCTGTAGATAATGCTACTCTGACTAGATTTTTTAGTCTTCATTATTTACTTCCCTTTGTAATCTTAGGTCTCGTGGTAACTCATATTTGGGCTTTTCATACTACAGGAAACAATAACCCCACTGGGGTCGAAGTTAGAAGAACATCTAAAGAAGATGCAGAAAAAGATACTCTTCCATTTTTTCCTTATTTTGTTATAAAAGACCTTTTAGCTTTAGTAGTAATCTTGGCTATCTTTGCTGCAATAGTAGGGTTTATCCCAAATTATTTAGGGCATCCAGATAACTATATAGAAGCAAATCCACTTGTGACACCAGCTCATATTGTTCCAGAATGGTATTTTTTGCCCTTCTACGCAATATTAAGAGCTTTCACAGCAGATGTGTGGGTTGTGCAGTTTGCGTCTTTTATTACTGGTGGAATAATAGATGCGAAGTTTTTTGGTGTGTTAGCTATGTTTGGCGCCATTGCTGTGATGGGCTTAGCTCCATGGCTTGACACTTCTTCCGTAAGGTCTGGCAGATATAGACCGCAGTTTAAATGGTGGTTTGCTCTTTTGGTGTTGGACTTTTTGGTGCTCACTTGGGTGGGAGCTAAGCCTGCGGAACAACCGTATTCAACTATATCACTAATTGCATCCAGCTATTGGTTTGCATATTTTCTAGTTATACTTCCTTTGTTAGGCGTGATGGAAACACCTCATGATCAGCCACAGACGATTGAAGATGATTGGGACGCAAATAAGAAAAAAATTGAGCCTGCAGAATAGGTAACGATATGAAAAGAATAATAACTTTTTGGATTTTTTTAATTTCAATTTTTGTGAATAATGCAGTCTTTTCTGCTGGTCCCACGGGAAAAATAGAGAATATAGATTTTTCCTTTGAAGGAGTTTTCGGGACGTATGATAAAAACCAATTGCAAAGAGGTCTTCAGGTTTTCACTGAAGTATGTGCGGGATGCCATGGGCTAAAACATGTTGCTTACAGAAACCTCGGTGACCCTGGAGGTCCTGAATTGCCACCCGAACAAGTGAAAGCTTATGCTGCACAATTTGACATTTATGACCCTGAATTAGATGATGAGCGTAGCGCAATACCCTCTGATTACTTTGGCGATTCAATGGTTGAAAACGCACCAAACCTTAGCCTAATGGCCAAAGCAAGAGTGAAAGGTCCGGAATATATAACAACATTGTTGAGAAGTTATAATGAAGAAGAAAAGGAGCAAGCCGGTTCTGTATTATACGGAAATAAACTTTATCCTGGTGGTTGGATTGCTATGGCACAGCCATTGTGGGGTGATGATGTCGAGTATATGGATGGAACAGAGGCCTCTTTGGAGCAACAGTCCGAGGATGTAGCTGCTTTTTTGATGTGGGCGGCAGAACCAAAACTTAATGTAAGGAAGGAAACAGGTTTTAGAGCTGTATTATTGTTGATGTTGCTTTCAGTCCTTTTGTACTTTACTAATAAGAAACTCTGGGCTCCATACAAAAACAAAAAAGCGTAAATAGATAGTTTTTTTCGTAAAACTAAAATATCATTTAGTTTTTAATTACTTTTTGCAATAAAGAAAATTTTTGTATTATGTCATTCAATACTTTTGGAAGATTGTTTCGAGTTACCACATGGGGTGAAAGCCATGGTTATGCAATAGGGGCTACTATTGATGGATGTCCTCCAGGAATTGAGTTAACCGAAGAAGATATCCAACCATGGTTAGACAAAAGAAGACCTGGACAAAGTAAGTTTACAACGCAAAGAAAGGAAAGTGATACTGTTAAGATTTATTCTGGAACTTTTGAAGGATTAACAACAGGGACACCTATTCAATTATTAATAGAAAATCAGGATCAAAAATCAAAAGACTATAGTGAGATAGCAAATACTTTTAGGCCGGGCCATGCTGATTTAACCTATTATTTAAAATATGGTTTGAGAGATTACAAAGGCGGAGGACGCTCGTCGGCGCGCGAAACCGCATCCAGAGTGGCTGCTGGTGGAATAGCAAGGAAAATACTAAGGGCTCTCGCTCCCAATATTCAAATTAACGGCTATCTTACTCAAATTGGGAAGTTGGCTATAGATAGCAATAATTTTTCAATAGAATCTATAGAGGAGAATGATTTTTGGTGCCCTGACCAAAACATTGTTAAATATTGGGAAAAGTACATAAAAAAATTGCGAAAAGAAGGTAATTCTGTGGGAGCTATGATAGAAATTGTTGCATCCGGAGTGCCTGCAGGACTTGGTGCTCCAATTTATGGCAAAATGGATGCTGACTTAGCTAGTGGTCTGATGTCAATAAATGCTGTAAAAGGGGTAGAGATTGGATTAGGTATGAAAGCGTCTGAAGCTGAGGGAACAGAAAATGCCGACGAGATATTCTACAAAAAAGATAAACTTTACTTTTCATCTAATAATGCGGGCGGAGTTTTAGGAGGTATAACGACTGGTCAAGATCTCATAATGAGATTTTCGGTGAAACCTACATCCTCTATATTGACTAAAAAAAAATCAATCACAAAGGATGGCACAGAGAAAACTCTTTCAACAAAAGGAAGGCATGACCCCTGCGTAGGAATAAGAGCCGTTCCTGTAGGAGAGGCAATGGTAGCCTGCATAATTTTAGATCATATTTTACTTAACAGAGGGCAGATCGGTTCTGTTAGAGGAGAAATAGGCTGAGTCACTTTCGCTTTTTCAGGTATATAAAGGTCTCTTGATTTCCAGTTTTTCCTTTTATTTCCGATTTAACTCTCATTTGGTATTCCAATCCTATTTTTTCTAAATCACTGATAATACAAAGAAGGGCATCAAGCGATATCATTGAATCTTTTACTATCCCATTTTTTGTAAGGTTTTTTTTTCCAACCTCAAATTGAGGTTTAAATAGTAAAACTAATTCCCCTGGTACCTTTGTAACTCTGTCAATATGATGAATAACTTTTGATAAAGAAATAAAGGAAACATCCACAACCACCAGATCAAAAAAAAGATCAAATCTATGTTCAAGACTACGGATATCTTGTTTTTCCATGCTTACTATGTTCGGCACTCTTTTTAGATCTGAGGATAATTGGTTTAATCCTACGTCTAAAGCATATATTTTTTTTGCACCTCTTTCGAGTAATACTTGTGTGAACCCTCCAGTAGATGAACCAACATCTAAAACTTTTTTTCCGGTTATTTTTATGTCAAAAAAATCTAGTGCGAAATTAAGTTTTTGTGCTCCTCTACTCACCCAATCGCTTTTAGCAAGAACGATCAACTCGGCTGTTTCTTCTATATCTTTTGACGGTTTGGTGCATACTTTTTTATTTACTAATACCCTGCCCTTTTTTATAAGTTCGTGAGCCTTATTTCTTGAGGAGGTCAAGCCTTTAAAATTTATTAACTGATCAAGTCTCAAATTGAATGTCTTAAAGTATTAAATTGTTGGTACTGTATATATAAATTAGTATAAGCTGAAGTATATAATTAGAATGAGTTTTTTATGATCGGTGAAAATGAAAAGAGACTTGCGGAAGATTGGTTTAAGTCCCTAAGGGACAGAATTTGCCAGGAATTTGAAGATATTGAGACTCTCCATCAAAAGTTGGATAGGAATAACGATAGAAAGCCTGGTAAATTTGATCAAAAAGAAACTAAAAGGGACTCTGGGAATAATACTGATGGAGGTGGCGGTGTTATGTCAATTATGCGAAACGGAAGAGTTTTTGAAAAAGTTGGCGTCAATGTATCTGCTGTTTATGGGCTACTTGCACCAGAAGCCCAGGCAAGTATTACTGCAAGAAAAAAAATTCCAAATCTAAAAGAAGATCCTCGTTTTTGGGCTTCCGGTATCAGCCTTGTTGCCCACATGAGAAACCCGCTTACACCCGCCATTCACTTAAATACTCGAATGTTCTGGACCCCTCACGCATGGTGGTTTGGGGGCGGGACAGATCTCAATCCATCAATAGTTAATGATGAAGACACAAGATTCTTTCACGGGGTATTAAAAAAATTCTGCGATAGGCATGACAGGGATTACTACTCAAGGTTTAAAGAGTGGGCAGATACATATTTTTTTATTCCTCACAGAAAAGTAGCCAGAGGTGTAGGAGGTATATTTTATGATGATTTATCCACCGGAAACTGGAAAAATGATTTTGAATTCACAAAAGATGTGGGGAATGCATTTATAGAGGCATATATACCTATAACAAAAAAGCATTTTTTAAGATCATGGACAGATGATAACAAAAAAGCTCAGGAGATAAAAAGAGGACTCTATGCCGAGTTTAACTTAGTACATGATCGAGGGACTAAGTTCGGTCTTCAATCTGGACACAATGTCGAAGCAGTTTTAATGAGTCTTCCTCCAACGGCTAAATGGATATAATCATAAGTATTTTATAAGTTTTTCTTCTGATATTTTGAAGTCTGACTCAACCCAAATATTTTTAAGATACTTTAGCTTTTCACCAGCAGCTACTTCATTATTTAATTTTTTATTAATATAAGAAAATGTTAGGGGAAATATTTTTTTTGATCCTTCCTTCAGAAAATTTAATTCCTGTTTGGTTATTTTAAGGTCATTTCTTACGGCGTTTATTATTAAGCAATCTAATGCTTTTTCAAAACCAAGAAAAAAACCTAAGTACTTTAATTTTCTCATTTTTCCCAAATATTCTTTCAAAACTTGACAGTATTTTTCCTCTTTTTTTGACAAAAAATATTCTGGATTTTTAATATTCAAACTCAAGACCCTTCTTTCTAAAATTGGAGAAAGTTTATATTTTTTCTCAAAAAAAATTAAACTCTTAATTCTTTTCTTATTAAAAGAACCTAAAAACTCCTTATAGATTTTTGCTTCTTCCAGGCACTCCAAAGACATAGTTGGGTCAACAGATAACAAGATTCGTTTTAATTCAGAAGAAATTCTTTCTTTACTTATCATATCTAATTTATCTTTATACTTACCAATAACCTTTAAATAGTTTTTTTCAACATTCTGATAATTTAAGTCTAACTCTGCTATTAAGCGAAAAAATCTTAAAATCCTTAAGTAGTCTTCTTTTATTCTTTTGTCCGGATTACCTATGAACCTCAGTTTTTTATTCTTCAAATCCTCAAAGCCATCTAATGGATCAACTAAATTACCTTCTTTCGAACAATAAATAGCATTAAATGTAAAGTCTCGCCTCTTTGCGTCATCAGTTATATCCCGAGAAAACTTGATCTTTGCAGATCTCCCAAAAGTCTCGATATCTTTTCTAAAAGACGTTATTTGGAATCTCTTTTTCATGAATTTAACAAATAATGTTCCGTATTTGGAGGCACGCTTATCAAACTCTAGCCCTTCTTTTTTTAAGATTTTAATTATTTCACTGGGACAACCATTTGTTGCTAAGTCAATATCCGTAATTACTTTACCTAAAAAATAATTTCTTAAAGCACCTCCGACAATAAAGCAATCCAGGTCCTGGCTATTTATTAGCTCCAATAAACCAAATGCCTCCAGACCAAAAACCTTTTTAAAATTAATTGGTTTCAAAATACGAGCCTTATCTATAAAAAAATTTTTCTGAAAGATTGTATAGAATTCTTGCTGTCGCGCCCCAAATATAATAAGAACCATAAGGTATAGCCAAGTAGTTCCTATTTGCTTTTTTTATATTCAGAAAATGACGGCTAAACTTCTTTTTTTCTAAAACAAAGGTCAAGGGTACTTCAAAAATTTCCTCAACTTCATCCGAGTTTTTTATAAGCTCATCATGTGGAGAAATAATTCCTAAAAAAGGAAATATTCTGAAGCCCGTTATAGTTTCGTGTGATTGCAAGCTACCAAATATATTAATATTATTCGTTTTAACACCTATTTCTTCACTAGTTTCTCTCAAAGCCGTATTTAACAGGTATTTATCTCTAGAATCATATTTTCCCCCCGGAAAAGAAATTTGACCCGCATGTTTTTTTAATTTCCTGGATCTCCTAGTCATGATTAATTTCCAGACACTTCCTCGTAACACAAGCGGAACCAAGACTGCCGATGATATTAAATCATATTCTTGAGATTCAAATAAAGTTCCTGTATCAGAAGTAGTTTCGGGCTTTCTGTCAGGCTTAACATGATAATTAACAGGAAAAACGACTTCTTTTATCCTTTGAATTATTTCGATGTGGTCATTCATGCTTGTATTTGTCCAAGTAAAATTATGTATCTATTTTCAGTCTATAAATTTTACCACAAAACTGACAGTCTGCTTGGATTATACCCTTAGAGTCTTGCATTGCTTCAAGTTCTTTTTTCGAATGACCTTTTAAAGTAGATAATAGTTTATCCTTTCTACAAGAGCAGCCAAACTTGATTTTTTTAGGAGCGTATACCGTTATTTCCATACTATTGAATAAGTCATTCAAAAATTGGTATTCATCAATTTTTTCTTGATTTGAATAAATTTGCACCTTCTCAGTTATTCTGTTTGAAAAATCTTTCCAATTTTTTCTTTCTAAAGTTTGTTTTTTTTCTTTAAGATTTGGTAATTCTTGAACCATTAAACCTACTGCATTCCAAGAAGGTCCTTCGTCATTTTGATGATTTTTCTTTATATTTAAAGAAAATAATGTGAGTATCTGCTCTGATTGGAAAAAGTATGTTTCTGCTGATCTAGCCAGATCACCTGTTACTATTGGGGTTATACCTTTGTATGGTTCCGTATTTCTCCCCTGGTCAATAATTAAAGAAAAAAAACCTTTTCCAATTAAATCACTTGAAATTTTTTGACCGGAAAAATCCCTTGTTTTATCGTAGTCAGCATAGGCTCTAAGCCTTGCTACTCCTTTCCCTTTATTAGGAGCGAAGTAGTCTGTAGCCAAAAGTTTAACTGGTCCCTCACCTCTTATTTGCAAAGATAATCGCCACCTGAGTTTAATCATTTCTCCAATTAATGCCGTTAAAAGAGTAGCCTCAGCTAATAGCAGTGCAATTCTATTAGGATAATTATGGTTTTTTAAAATATCTTCGAGCATTGGCCCAACCCTAGCAAGACGTCCTCGAACATTCTTCTTGTCTAACTGAAAAGCCAACATTGAATCCATAAACATAAATGATTTCCTTTTCTATTTAAATTTAGTCTTTATTTTAGAAATTGAACTCGGTCTACAGAATTTTAAAAAAAAGGGAAAAAGAGTTGATAAGATTCGGTGAAAATAAAAAAAGTAACATCAACTATAAACGTAGGATTGGTGTTTATGGTTTACTTGTTTATAAAAACAAACTTATTCTTACAGAACAAGAAACTAGAGATAAAACTCTCGAAATTCAGCTTCCAGGTGGAGGGGTAGACAAAGACGAACAATCTATTCATGCGCTCCATAGGGAAGTAATGGAAGAAACAGGATGGCACATTAGAGTTTTAAAAAAAGAAGGTGTTTTTCAAAGATTCACCTTTATGCCCGAATATAATCTTTGGGCACACAAAATTTGTCATATCTATAGATGCAAACCAATTTATAAAAGGTCTTTAATATTAGAAAAAGGTCACAATTATATTTTTTCAAACTATGCAACTGCTATTGAACGGCTTGAAGATCCTGGATTTAAGCATTTTGTAAAAATTTTGAAAAATCAATTTGACAGACGCTCTAGTAATTCTAGGTCGGGCCAACTATCAGCAGGCAACCCATAGAACAATTGCAATTTTCTGACTGATTGCCTAGTTTTAGCTCCCAAAATCCCATCAATCTTTCCTACATCGTAACCCCTTTTCTGTAATAAATTTTGAAGCAATATCATTGAATCAATTGTCAAAATACCTTCCGGATTTTTATGTTTATATTTTTTTCTTCCATCTAATCGTGTAGCTAGATGCGCCGCTGTGACAGTGTAAATAAAACTATCATTCCATTTCAAATATATTTCAAAATTTCTATAAGCCAAAAACGCAGGGCCATATCTTCCTTGAGGTAACAATAGGGTAGATTCTCTATCATATTTCTCTGAAAAATCTCCCTGTCTTAATGTTACACCTAGTTTTTTCCAATCTCTTAAGGATCTGGATCGCCCAAATCCCGCTAAGTGCCAATGGAAGTTCTCTGGTAAAAACACTTCGTCTAACCAGGGTTCGTTCTTAATCCAGCCCATATGTCCAATTAGGTTTGCTGCAGTCATTATGGCATCCTCTGCAGATTCCTTTAACAAAACCTTTCCATCCCCGTTCCCATCGAATCCAAACTCAAGAATGTCTTTAGGCAACATTTGAACCTGTCCTATTTCTCCTGCCCAAGCACCAGTAGTTTTTTCAGCATCAATATCACCTCTCTCGACCAATTGAATAGCTGCTATGAATTCAGGTTGGAATAATTCTGGACGCCTGCAATCAAACCCCAGTGTAGCCAGAGAACTTAGTGTATGGAATTCCCCTTGAACTGCTCCAAAATCTGTTTCCATAGCCCAGAAAGCAGTAATTACTTCCGGGGGGACGCCAAACAGTCTATTTGCTTGTTCAAATATATTTGAATGTTTCTTTATATTTTTTTTTCCGTTAACCAATCGGTAGTTATTTATTGCTCTTCCTGAAAAATCCATAAAGCTCATCTTGAAACTTTTTTGCCTTCTATCCATTTCAATAATTTTTTTATTAAATTTCGTAAATTTCAATGCTTCTGATATCGCTTTCTCACTCACTCCTTTTTTTTGAGCATGTTTTTTTGCTTTTTCTAAAAAAAACTCAAAACTCCCCCCGCATTCTGCAAAAACATCACTTGCGAAAACAACACCATTACTTGAAAAAAAGAAAAGGAGGCCCAGCAACATACTAATTTCTTTAATTTTTTTTGAAATGAACGATTTCATATTAATTCACAAAACTCTATTTAATTCCCAACACATCAGACATATCATACAGACCGGGATCTTTCCCTAAAGCCCATATCGCAGCCTTTATAGCTCCATTAGCAAAAATATTCCTTGATAGAGCTTCATGTTTTATAGAAATTTTTTCATTTTCAGAAGCGAAAATAACTTCATGCTCACCGATCACTCCACCTCCCCTCAAAGATGCGAAGCCAATTTTTCCTGTTTCTCTCACGCCTGTTATACCTTCCTTATTATATGAAGCTAAATCAGATAACTTTTTCTCCCGTGCTGTAGCAACTGATTCGCCTAACATTAATGCTGTACCCGACGGGGCGTCTACCTTGTTTCTGTGATGCATCTCCAATATTTCTACATCAAAGTCTAAATCCAGTGATTTTGCCACTTTTTCCACTAATTTGGTAAGCATGTTTATCCCCAAACTCATATTCCCTGCTTTAACAATCGGAATTCTGCTAGCAAAGGTAAGTATTTCTTTTTCCTGATTTTCATTGAAGCCAGTGGTACCAATAATGTGGGCTACTCCAAGGGTCGCACAAATATTTGAACTATAAACAGTATTGGCAGGTTGAGTAAAATCAATTACTGCGTCGCTCCCTTCAAGAGACTCATGCAAATTATCTGAAACAATAATATTATTATTTTTTCCATTCATAATCTTACCAATGTCTCTTCCCACCCATTTATGATTTTTCCTTTCTAAAACCGAATGCAACATTACTCGGTTTGATTCTAAAGCTTCACTTATTATAGTTGAACCCATCCTTCCAGATGCTCCTAGAACACAAAGCTTTAACTGATTTTTCATTTTATCCTCAAAGACTGTATGAATAATTTTGAATATACATTACTACTACCTTATAGTTCAAATATTGTAATCAAAGATTTTTCCTGTGGTCAAAAGAAATAAAAAAGCTAAATCTAATAATGAATTCTCTCAAAGGCAATTAAGAGTTTCAGAATTGATTAAGAGAATGACTTCTTCAATATTATTAGACTCAAATTTTTATGATGAAAATAAAAAAAATTACTCTGCCTCCGTAAGTGAAGTTAGATGCTCTCCAGACCTGAAAATAGCAACTGTATATGTTTTACCTATTTCAAGAGTAGGTTCAGATGAACTTATTTTTTTTCTGGAAAAGAAAAAAAGTGAGATAAGGTATGCTCTAGGTAAAAAACTTAGTCTTAAGTTTCTTCCTGATTTGAGATTTAAAGCCGATGAGCTGATTGAGCAAATTGAAAAAACAAATAAAATCTTTGAAGAAATTGATAAAAAGCATTCGACATAAAGGTACTAACAAAAATCCAATCAATGGGTGGCTTATAATTGATAAACCTGCAGGTCTAACTTCTAACAAGGTTATTCAAAGAATTAAAAATCATATCAAACCAAAAAAAATTGGTCATGCTGGAACTCTTGATCCAGACGCAACTGGTGTTCTTCCAGTAGCGATGGGGGAAGCTACAAAAGTAATTCCATATTTGATGAGCCAAAAAAAAACCTACGTATCTACCATAAAATTTGGAATTAAAACAGATACTGACGATGTTAGCGGAAAGATACTTAAGCGATCAAATTATAGACCAACAAAAAGGGAAATTTCTGAAGCTTTAAAATATTTTTCAGGCCAAATATATCAAAAGCCACCAATTGTTTCAGCCGTCAAAGTAAATGGATCTAGAGCATATAAACTATTTCATTTAGGACAAGACATCTCACTCAAATCTAGGAAACTATTAGTTTCAAATATTAAAATTATATCTCGACTAGATACTGAAAGATGCTCAATATCATTCGCTTGTGGGAAGGGCGGGTATGTAAGGTCAATCGCTAGAGATATTGGTGATTTTTTAGGTTGCTTTGGATGTGTAGAAACATTGTCGAGAACAAACTATGGGCATTTTGAAATTGAAGACAGCATAAAGCTAGAAAACTTATTAAATATTTCTTTGGAAGAAGTTAAGAGTCTGACTTTAGGATTGGAGAAAGGGTTTTCTCATTTAAAATTTTTCGAGTGTTTAAGGGACGATTATAAAAAACTAGAAAATGGAATTCCAATAAAAAATATTTATGATCAAACAATAAAAACTGAAGATGAAGTAGTAGCATTTTTTGAAGGAAGGCCTATTTGTATTTTAATTTGTAAAAACACCATGCTCAAACCTAAAAGAAAATTTAATTTGGATTAAGTCAAAGAATTCATTAATAGTTAAATTTTTCTTTCTTTTTTCTTGAAATGATTTATCAATACTTTTAGATAAAAACTCCTAACTGGACGACATCCTGGTAGGAAAAAAAAAAGGAGAAGAAGATGTCGATTTCTGCAGACGATAAACAACAAGTTATAAAAGAGTATTCTACTAAAAAAGGAGACACTGGCTCCCCAGAAGTACAGGTTGCAATTCTCACAAAAAGAATCATAAATCTTACAGAACATTTCAAAACACACAAGAAGGATAACCACTCTAGAAGAGGTCTTTTAAAAATGGTATCTCTAAGACGTAAACTCCTTGATTATGTTCGCTCAAAAGACGAAGACCGTTATAAGGATCTGATTAAAAGATTGGATATCAGAAGATAGAAGTCTTCCATAATAATTACTTAATAAATCCAAAAAAATTAATAAATTACAAAAAAGGCACGATATGTTTAATGAAATAAAGAAGTCCATAGAGTGGGGTCATGATACGTTAACTCTAGAGACAGGAAAGATAGCAAGGCAAGCAGACTCAACCGTAATAGCCACCTATGGAGAAACAGTGGTAATGGCAGCTGTGGTATTTGCAAAGGAAAGCAAGCCTGGTCAAGACTTTTTTCCCCTTACGGTTAATTATCAAGAAAAATATTATGCAGCAGGAAAGATACCTGGTGGTTTTTTTAAGAGAGAAGCCAGGCCAACTGAGAAAGAAACTTTAACTAGCAGGTTGATTGATAGACCTATAAGACCATTATTTGTCGAGGGCTTTAAACACGAGGTACAAGTGACCTGTACAGTTTTAAGTCACGATTTAGAAAATGACCCGGATATCGTTGCTATGATTGCCGCTTCAGCTGCACTCACTCTTTCAGGAGCACCATTTTTAGGACCTATTGGTGGGGCTCGGGTCGGATTTGTAAATGGTTCATATGTTCTTAATCCATCAGTTGAAGACATGGGCGGTATAAAGGACAATAACGAACAAAGACTGGATTTAGTAATTGCCGGAACTAAGGATGCGGTAATGATGGTCGAGTCTGAAGCTTATGAGCTCTCAGAACAGGAAATGCTTGGGGCTGTAAAATTTGGGCACGAACAAATGGTACCTGTTATTGAAATGATAATTGATCTTGCTAAATCAGCGGCAAAGGTGCCTTTTAATTTTGAATATACTACTAATACCGAACTATATAAAAAGGTAAAAAAAGAGGGCAATAAACCTTTATCAGATGCATTCAAAATTTCAGATAAAAAAGAAAGGCAAACTGCAATTTCCGAGGCTATTGAAAAAGTAAAAGCTTCACTTTCGGACGAAGACCTTGAAAGCGAAGAACTTCCAGAGCTAATTAAGAAGGTCGAATCAGAAATTGTAAGAAATAATATTCTAAAAAACGGTAAGAGAATAGATGGCCGCGATTTATCAACCGTTAGACCAATAGTGTGTGAAACTAGATTGCTTCCCAGAACCCATGGATCAGCTCTCTTTACTAGAGGTGAAACTCAAGGATTAGTAGTTACAACTCTTGGTGCAGGCGATGACGAACAAATCATTGATGCCCTTGACAAAGAAGGAAGGGTAAACTTCATGCTCCACTATAATTTTCCACCTTATTCAGTTGGAGAATGTGGTAGAATGATGGGGCCTGGTCGACGAGAGATAGGTCACGGAAAACTCGCTTGGAGAGCCCTTCAGGCTGTGTTGCCAACGGCCGAAGATTTCCCATATACAATAAGGGTTGTGTCTGAAATAACTGAGTCTAATGGATCATCTTCTATGGCTACCGTATGCGGTTCATCTCTTTCAATGATGGATGCGGGGGTTCCCTTAAAAGCGCCAGTTGCAGGAATTGCAATGGGTTTAATTTTGGAAGGCGATAATTTTGCCGTTTTAACAGACATTCTGGGAGATGAAGACCACCTCGGAGACATGGACTTTAAAGTTGCAGGTACTGAAGCTGGAATTACATCTTTGCAGATGGACATAAAAGTGGCAGGAATAACCTCTGAAATAATGGAAAAGGCTTTGGGCCAAGCTAAAGATGCCCGCCTTCATATTTTGTCTGAAATGAGCAAATCTTTGTCAAAAACATCAGATTTTTCTAAATATGCTCCAAGAATAGAGTCTTTGAATGTTCCAAGTGATAAAATCCGAGAAGTTATAGGAAGTGGTGGAAAAGTAATACGCGAGATTGTTGAGCTTTCTGGTGCTAAAGTAGATATAAATGATGATGGGTTAGTTAGACTCGCTTCTCAAAATCTTGAAAGCATCGAAAAAGCGAAGCAAATGATTAAAGAAATAGTAGAGGATCCAGAAGTAGGAAAAATTTACAAAGGAAAAATTGTCAAGTTGATGGATTTTGGAGCCTTTGTAAATTTCTATGGAAAAAGAGACGGGTTGGTACACGTTAGCCAAATAGCAAATGAAAGAATTAATCACCCAAAAGATGTTCTAAAAGAAGGACAAGAAGTTTCAGTAAAACTTATTGGCATAGATGATAGAGGAAAAAGTAAACTATCAATGAAAATTGTTGATCAAGAAACTGGTGAAGAAATTCCTAAACCTGAAAAAGAAGACTAAACAAGTTTCTTTAAATCCAACCTGACAAATGTGTCTTTGCTATTTTAAAAAGAGCTTTTAAGTGGCTAGCTTGATCATTTAGACAGGGAATATAAGTAAAGTTTTGTCCTCCAGCGTTTAAGAAACTTTCTCTAATCTCGCCGTTGATCTCTTCCAAAGTCTCTAAACAATCAGATGAGAATGCTGGGGCAATTACCGCAATATTCTTTACACCTTTTTCTGCCAGATCAGCTACCAATTCCACTGTTGATGGACCGATCCATTTTTCAGGACCAAACTTTGACTGAAATGATGTGGTCAAGTCAACTGAAGTCCAACCCAATTCTTCCATAATTAGCCTTGTTGTCTTTTGGCACTGACAATGATATGGATCGCCCGATAGCAGATACCTCTCTGGAACGCCGTGATATGACAAGACTAGGTGCTCTGGTTTTTTCTTGGCATTTTTAAATGAAGATTTAATTGAGTCGCATAAAGCTTTTATATAATCTTTATCATCAAAATATGGAGGAACTGTTCTAATTGCAGGCTGCCAATTTAATTTCATTAACGATCTAAAAACCTGATCGTTTGCAGTTGCTGTAGTAGGGGCTGCATATTGAGGATATAAAGGGAAAAAAAGTATCCTGTTACACCCTTGATCTTTCAGCCCTCTGATGACTTTTTCTGTTGAAGGCTTTCCATATCGCATACAAAAATCTACTACAATATTATTTCCAAGCTCTTGCTTACAAAGAGTCGCTAATTTTTTTGCTTGTTTTCTTGTTATTGTTAAAAGAGGGCTTTCATTTTCTTTATTGTTCCATACCTGCCTATAGGCTTCACCAGATGAAAAGGGCCTTCTTAAAAGAATCAAGCTTAGTATAGGCTTCCAAATCCAAGGTGAATAATCTATAACCCGCCTGTCGGATAAAAATTCCTTCAAATAGCGCCTAACTGACCAATAATCTGTTGCTTCTGGCGTACCCAAATTACCTATAATCAATCCTATCTTTTCTTTTTGAATTTTTGGATGATCCTTTGGGGTATTCTGTAACTTTTGAAACATGCCCTAGTATTTCCTCTGATATAAGCAATAACTAAGCTATAGTTCGAATTTTTCAATTATTTTTCTGATAATAAGCTTATTTATTTTTCACCATAAAGATAAATAATTTCAAAAGTTGCTCTTATTCCATTGTTTTTTTTGCCAGTTTTCTTGTAAGGATGATTCTTCTTATAATATTTTTCCATTAGATCAAAAACATCTCTTCTAGAAAAAGCCTTGTTTCTGTCCAAAACGCTATTGGTTTCTCCCATTTCTCTTAAATTTTTTAATAGATCTACCACTGTTTCATACTCAAGGGTTAGTGATTCTTTGTCAGCTACAACTCTTTTCATTCCCACATTTTGAGCAAGATTCCCAATATCTCTTATTTCTGGTAGCGGAGATATTCTTGGACGAGTCTTTCCTGTAATTTGTACCTCAGCCTTAAAAAAACTATCCCTTAGTTCTTTAAGTGTATCCGCCCCAAATAAGCAACCCATAAAAATTCCCCCAGGCTTTAAAAAATTGATTTGGTTTGAAAGATCTTTTTTGGGATAATTAGACCAGTGCAAGTTTAATACATTTAAAATTAAGTCGACCGTTTTCTTTACTGGCTCCTGATTAAAATGGTCTGAATATTCTATAGCTAGGTCTGGGCCTAATTCCGTGAAATCCATTTTCTTTGCGCCTATGACCAATATATTTTGCAAACTTAACCCTAACTCAATAACCCTTTCTTCTAAGGTTTTAAATGCGGCAAGCTGTATAAAATTTTTTTTACCTATTTTACTGGCTCTCCGTCTGTTCTTTTTAACCTGGTCAATATCAAATAACATTTATTATTTATCCTAGTTGCATCTTTGATATTAAAAATATACCCTTAAGTCTAATACTGAATAATATTAATTTTTCTAATTATTATGTGTTTTGATGCAAGATTTTGATGATGATGAGCTTACTTTTATCACATTATTGAGTGAAATTGGAGCTGTTGAACAAATTGCAAGATCAAAATTAGATAGTGCATTACCTGGAAACCTTAATGTTTCAAATTTTGCACTCTTAAACCATTTTAGCAGAGGAAAAGATGAGAAAACACCTCTTCAGTTGGCCAAAGCTTTTAATGTAACTAAGGGCGCTATGACAAACACATTAAATAAGTTGGAAAAATTAGGTTATATTCATATTCGTCCTGATTGGGAAGATGCCAGAAAAAAATTAGTTTCAATTAGTCAGTCTGGAGTCGATGCCCGAGACAACGCAATGCAAAAAATTAAGCCGTTATTAAATAAAATAATTTCTAACGCGATTAATATTAATGAGAGAGATTTGTTAGCAGAATTAAGAAAGTTCCGTGAGAAAGTAGAAAATAGCTTTGCAGAAAACTAGATAGGATCATATTTTTGAAAATATTAATTTTAGGAAGCGGCCCAGATTCAGTGGATGCTAGAAAATTTCAATCTGGTTTATTTGATAAAATAGTATCTATAAACAATGCATGGCAGATAAGGAAGGACTGGGATTTCTGTATTTTTCCAGACGATTTTCCAAAGGAGAGGCGCCCTGAATCAAATTCGGCCCAACAATTAATTACCTTCAATGAGTATGTCCCAATTCAAAATAAATTTGGTGGCTTTGTATATGCAGGAGGAACAATGGCTTTTACAGCAGGTTATTGGGCTTTAGGAGCATTAAAACCAACTATAATTGCCTATCTCGGTTGTGACATGATTTACAAAGGAAACAAAACTCATTTTTACGGAAAGGGAACTGCAGACCCCTTGAGAAATGATCCAACCTTAAAAAATTTGCTATCAAAGTCAGCTCGATTTGAGGTTATTGCAAACTCCAATAATTGTTCGGTATTCAACCTTTCTAAACAAAAGGAAAGTAATTTAGTCTTCCGTCGATTAGGAATCTCCGATTTATCTGGGCCAATTAATAGCAGAAAAGTAGAGAAAAAAAAGACTTTAGAGGCATTCAAAATGGAGAAAGAACTTGGCTATTTTGTGGAGGATGGAAAATATTGGAAACATTTAAAAACTTTTGACTCTAATGCCATAAATCTTTTGGACTCGCTTTGGAGAGAGGCAATAGTAAGATAAAATATTTTTTTAAATATTATTTTTAGCACATAATGCATAATTCACAGAAAAATCGTTACTTGACAACATCCAACTCCATGAAACTGGATTAAAAACAAAACCTCTAGTATCCATTATGCTCAATTTATGTTTAATAAACATGTCTTTTAGTTCTGTTGGCGTAATAAACTTTTTCCAATCATGTGTTCCTTTAGGAAGCCAGTTCATCACATACTCTGCACCAAGGATTGCAAATAAATAACTCTTTACATTTCTGTTTATAGTTGAGCAAAATATCAAACCATCTTTCTTTAGCATTTTTGAACATGTCGAAATAAATTCTTCAGGATGATCTACATGCTCTATAACTTCCATATTTAGTATAACATCATACTTGATGTTTTCTTTCTCTAATTTTTCAACGGAAATATGACGATAGTCAATCTTAAGTCCAACTTTCTCTGCGTGGACTGCGGCGATTTTAATATTTTTCTCTACCACATCAATCCCTAATACTTCTGCTCCGAGTCTAGCCATTGGCTCACATAGCAATCCACCTCCACACCCTATATCCAGAACCTTCAGACCCTTCAAAGGCTTTTTCTCTGAAAGATTCCTCGAAAGGTAGAGGGACAAGTGATCAGTTATAAATCCTAATCTACAGGGGTTCAACATATGAAGAGGTTTAAATTTTCCTTCTTGATCCCACCACTCTGAAGCTAAGGCTTCAAATTTAAGCACTTCGTCATCATTAATTGAGGATTTGGTTTCCATTGCACTCTCCAAGTTTACGTGTCATATTATATAGTCTAACATTTTCATAACTCAATAATGCCCGAACAAATTATAACCAAATCAGAGAGCTCAAAAAGAGGTTTATATCCTGAAATAGAGCCTTTCAAAAAGAATATTATTAATACTGGAGACGGACATCAAATCTACTTTGAAGAATGCGGTAATCCCAGAGGAATTCCAGTATTAGTCGTTCATGGTGGTCCTGGAGGGGGTTGTAGCCCGAATATGCGAAGATATTTTGACCCTGATGCATACTACATAGTTTTGTTTGATCAACGAGGTTGTGGAAAGTCAAGACCTTACGCATCCATTGAAAATAATACGACTTGGCATCTTTTATTAGATATGGAAATGATCAGAAAAAAACTCAATATAGAAAAGTTTGTCTTGTTTGGAGGAAGTTGGGGGGCTGCACTTTCGCTGATTTATGCTCAGAAATATCCAGAAATGGTGAGTAAAATTATTTTGCGTGGTGTTTTCACAATGACAAGAGAGGAACTAAACTGGTTCTATCAGGAAGGAGGTGCAAGCAAATTTTGGCCAGAAGCTTGGAGATCATTTAGGGATATGCTTCCACCTGACGAGAGAAAAAATTTAATTGAAGGATATCATATCAGGCTGTTTGGATCTTCTCCAACAGAACAAGGGCGTTATGCAAGAGCATGGACTGCATGGGAAAATGCGCTAGCCAATCTTGATAGTCCAGGATTTGGCTCTAGTCCATCAACAGACTATGCAAGAGCTTTTGCACGAATTGAAAATCATTATTTTAAAAATCTTGGTTTTTTGGGTAAACAAAATCAAATAAAGGATAACATGCACAAAATTGCGGACATTCCTTCTATTATTGTTCAAGGGCGATACGACATGATATGCCCTCCAAATATTGCTGAAAATATTCACAGACTATGGCCTAACTCAAAGCTATTTATGGTTTCTAAAGCTGGGCACGCAATGTCTGAGCCGGGAATAACAGAAGCATTGATAAATGCAACCGAAGTTTTTAAGAACTAGCGTTTTTAAGCGATTTTATTAGGGACTCAAATTTTTTGTATTCTGGTTCTAGTTTCTTATCAAAGTTTGAGATTGTCATAATTGTAATTCTTTGATCGACTAAAAAAATATACTTTCGCACTTTTCTTACTGACGAAATTACAGAGGTTTGTTGCAGATCTAGGATAACTAATTCATTTCTAAGAGTCTTTTTTCTAACTTTCAGTCTTATGGAATTAGAATTTTTAAGTAAATTCTCTAACTTTTCATCAATCATGATAGTATTAAAGAAATCTTTCTCAGATAGTGACGCGGGCAGCTTCATATCTGTTGCTGTCAAACTGATTATCGAATCGACTGGCCTTCGACCAAAAATTTTACCGCTATCTCGTTTTATTGAGACACAGTTTGTTATAAACTTGGTGTCAAGATAATCAGTGGAAACTCCCATATTATCATCTATACAATAACCATTTGGTAGCTCAACATTTATTAGTCTTTGATTTTTTTGTATTGAGACAAAGTTTTTTAATGAGCCCGATCCGAATGGGGAGCAACCATTAAGGACCATTAGAAGGCCTATAAAAAAAAGTTTATTCAAAAAAATTTTCAATTCAACCCCATAAGCGACACAATTAATTTATCAAAGCGAAAGAGTTTTGATTAATTACTATAAATTGTTGTTTTTGTTTTTTATAATAGTTAGGTTATGTTTAGCAATAGAAACTATTAATATATTATTATAATTTAAAAATTTTGGTAGATAAATGAACTGGATTTCAAATTTTGTTAGACCAAAGATAGACGCTATTTTCTCTAAAAAAGAAACTTCAGAAAATCTTTGGATAAAGTGCCAAAAATGTGACTCAATGATATTTCACCGAGAATTCAGGGATGCTCTTAATGTGTGCCCTAACTGCAATCATCATATGTATATTTCACCTGTAGATAGATTTGAGTCATTACTAGACAACGGGAGTTTCACTTTAATAGATTACGATAAACCAATATCAGACCCCTTAAATTTCAAAGACAGTAAAAAATATACGGATAGATTAAAAGAGGCTCAAAAACAAACTGGTCAAGATGAGGCTATTTTGATTTCTGAAGGAAAAATGGGAGGCATGAATGTAATACTTGCTTGTCAGGACTTTAAATTTATGGGCGGCTCAATGGGAATGGCTGTTGGAAATGCTATTTTAAGCGGTGTAAAAGCAAGCGTTAAAAAAGGAGCACCTTTTATTTTATTCGCAGCAGCTGGAGGCGCAAGAATGCAGGAAAGTGTTCTGTCTTTAGTCCAAATGCCTCGGACAACTGTTGCAGTTGAAATGCTACGGGAAGCTAATCTGCCCTATATAGTGGTTCTAACCAACCCAACTACAGGGGGAGTTACTGCATCTTATGCAATGTTGGGTGACATTCAAATCGCTGAGCCAAATGCTTTAATATGCTTTGCTGGACCAAGAGTCATAGAACAAACTATAAGGGAGAAGTTACCAGAGGGCTTTCAAAGATCCGAATATCTCCTTGACCATGGAATGCTCGACAGTGTGATAAGTAGAAAAAACTTAAGAGAAGAACTGATAAAGATAATCCACCTTCTTTCAAATAGTCCTCCACCAATTAGAGGTAATTTGACTGAAGGGGATAAAGTTGATGGATAATATTTTTGATAGACTTTATAAACTACATCCAAAAATCATTGATCTTAAATTAGAAAGAGTAGAACGGCTTTTAAGTAAGCTTGGAAATCCTGAAAAAAAATTGCCTTCAATAATTCATGTGGCAGGTACAAACGGTAAGGGCTCTACCATTGCCATGATAAGAGCGGCATTGAAAAGCAAAGGATACCTTGTTCACGTTTATACTTCTCCTCATCTTGTTAACTTCACTGAAAGAATTCTTGTTGCCGGTAAAGAAATTAGTAAGGATTATTTAAGGGATTTGCTTTTAGAGTGCGAAAGGAAAAATAATTCCCTGCCAATAACTTTTTTTGAAATAACTACATGCGCTGCACTGCTAGCTTTTTCTCGATCTAAGGCTGACTTTACAATACTTGAAGTAGGTCTTGGTGGAGAATTTGATGCAACAAATGTAATTGAAAATCCAATACTCTCTATAATCACCCCAATATCCATTGATCACAAAGAATTTCTAGGAGAAACTATCGAAAAGATTGCAGAAACCAAAGCAGGAATAATTAAGAAGGATTCGACAACTATTGTAGGAAAACAAGATCCAAAAGTTGCATCTATTCTTAAATTAAGATGCCAACGGATAGGCAGCGAATTGGTAAGCACTAAGGAAAATATGCACTTCTCAAAAAAGGATAGAAAAATAATTTTTAAGAGAAATAAGGCTAGGTTTGAGTTTCCTTTACCAAATCTAATTGGCGTTCATCAAATTACTAACGCTATGACGGCTATAATGGCACTACTGAAATTACAGATTCCAAAAAAAAATATTTGCTATGGAATTAAACATGCTGATTGGCCTGCTAGGTTAGAAAAAATAAATTATGGGAAATTAGAAAAAATAATTAGGACCTATAATTCCTCAAACGAACTATGGCTAGACGGTGGCCACAACGTAGATGCAAGTAAAGTTTTAAAATCTAGCATAGAAACTATGAAACCCCTGGACCTTCATGTTATATATGGATCATTAAAAAACAAAGATTATAAAAATTTTCTCCTTAACTTTAAGGAAATATCAACCTCTCTTTGGGCGATAAAAATTACAAACCAGCCAAATTCGCTTTCTACACGGATTATTATCAAAGAGGCTGAAGAGATAGGCTACATAAAGCCAAAAAAAATAAAGAATATAATTGAGGGAATAAATCAAATTTGCAGTCAAACAAATTCCTGTAAGACACCTATACGAATATTGATATGTGGATCTCTTTATTTGGCTGGTGAAGTTTTAAGAGAAAATGATAAATAACTAGGTGCTTTCGTCTATCCACTCTTTCAAAGCCTCTTTAGGTGCCGCTCCAATTTTTGAGGACACCATTTCTCCATTTTTGAAGATGAATAATGCTGGTATTCCCCTAACACCTAAACGACTGGGACTATTGGGGTTTTCATCAACATTTATTTTAGCAATTTTTATTCTATCACCATATTCAGTTGATAATTCCTCCAAAGCAGGGCCAATCTGCTTGCAAGGACCACACCATTCGGCCCAAAAATCAATAACCACAGGTGTTTTACTATTTACAACCAATTCTTCGAATGTTTCATCTGTTACATTAACAGTAGCCATCTAATTTTCTCCTAAAATTAAATCATTAAAATCATCTGTATAACTTGTTTAAATATAAATATATGCTTTTTAAATCCTTGATAACATTATACTCACTATTATTTGTATCCTCCTTTTCAATATTTTCAATCTCTTTGTTAAAATCATCTAAAGTATTCCATTTCTCTGTGTTTATACTCGACACTTGAAATTTTATAGCATTGTGAATCTCTTTTTTGGTATCTTCGGGAAGCGCTTCTGGAAACTCTTCATAAATTAATCTCATTCCAAAGTAAGATAATCTCTTGTCAGTAAACTTTTTACACAAATGATATCTCTCCTGCCAATTAGCTTTAAAAAAATCCTGCTTAATATTTGTGTCATTTATTGAAGGAAAGCCTCCTTTGTAAAGACTTTCCTCCGCCAAAATATCTTCTTGAGAGCCTTCGCTTTCTTCTTGCAAATCTTTTTCCTGTGCTAAATCCATTAGAAAATCAATTATATTCTTCTTAAAATTAGGGCAAGAATCTAACAGTTTTGATTTCTTTTTATATTCCTTTAAACTAGTCTGATCAAAGTAACTACTATTCTCAATCTGTGCCATTGTTAGTAAAATGGGGTTTTTATTGTGCCTTATAGTTCTTATAAACTTCTGACCTGACAAAAAGGTCTCTTTGAGATCTTTTGCACTTAAACCCAAGAAATCATCTGGGTTAAAACTTAAGTCAAATACAATTGGGTATTTGTAAATTGGGTGATTTGCCAGATAACTCCCTCCAAAGCCAGATGTTTTTCCAAAGTAAGTCTCTGAAAAAAAAACAATCTGATTTTCATTCAAGAATTCTAATACTTTAGATTTTTCAGAGCAAATCAGGCAAGCTTTCCATATCTCTGGTGATTTTTTTGCCACCTTTTTTGCCATCTCTATAGTTGCTTTAACATCACCTAATGCATCATGTGCAAAATGCTCTATTCCATTAAATGGAGAAACTTGGTCAAGTTTAAACACTTTTCTATTTTTCTCATTTTTTGGTATCTTAATCTTGTCAGGAAAGAACAAATCAAGCGTTCTTATTAAACCCAGCAGATCGGACCTCCGATTCCTATTTAAGCTAGTAATATAGGGGTCTCTTAGGCTTTTAAAAAAACTGTTTCTTAAAAATTCTTCGTCAAACGCTATATTGTTATATCCAATAAAAAGTGCTGGGGACCAAGATTTAAATTTATTTTCTATTTTACAAACCATTTCATAATGAGAATTATTATTTTCTATAACGCTACTAAAAGAGGAGTGATTTACCCTCAATGCGTGTGCACTTGGGATAAGGCCTGGCTTCAACTTGGATCTGATATCAAGTATGTCCAAATTATTGAAGTTTTTATCAACTAAGATTGCACCCACCTGTAATATTTGATCCCAACAAGGATTCTTGCCAGACGTTTCCAAATCATAAAAAACATAATTCATTTTTTTCAGCTTATAAGTATTTTATTTTTCAAAATTATTATTTAAAACATTTTTAAAAGTGACTTGTAAATATTTTCCCAACCTTCACCAAAAAATTTCAACTCGATATTCCTTGAATTTTCAGCATTCTTATGTTGAAACAAAGAAACTGATAGGAACCTACAGGGTAGAAAATTTCTTATCAAATCAGGCCATTCAAGAATTATAACATTTTGATCAAATATATCAGGTATTCCTAATTCAAATAAATCTGTTTCGTTTTCTAATCTATATAGATCAAGATGAAGAATAGAAAAATTTCTTAGATCATATTCTTGTATAATAGAAAAAGTAGGAGATGGAATCTCTTCTATTTCCAAATTATCCATTAAGCATCTAGCATTAATAATTGCCCTGGAGAAAAAAGTCTTTCCTATACCGAGAGGTCCGTCCATTAAAATTATATCACCCTTATCGATATTTTTTGCAAAAATATCAGCTAAATCGATTATTTCTTGTGTACCTAACGCATTTCCATAAATTGTTCTTTTTTTTATTTCCATTGTGATTTCAATTAATATTTCTGGGGTTTTTTTTAATTAAACCCTCTTTACTCTCGGGTGATACTTCAATCTTAGTTCTCTTCCATGAAATCTCTACCTGTGCCCCTTCAAAAGATAATTTTTTTTTCTTTGAACTTGAACTCGCATTAGCAAATCTTATTTCCGCACCCGTTCTCTCAAGAAGAATCTTTGATATAAATAAACCCAGCCCCATACCTTTATCATCTTTTTTTTCGTTAAAACCTTTCAACGAATTTTCTTTATTATTGAGAAACGGGTCTCCTATCATTTTCAAAAGGTTTTCTGGATATCCAGGTCCATCATCACTAATAATAATATTAATAAATTCAATACTTGTTGACAGATCGACGTTAACACAAGAATTAGAGTATTTTATACCATTTTGAATAATATTTCTTATTCCATGAATAAGTTCAGGCTCTTTCCTTACTCTTGGTATCTTTTCGGATTTAAATTTTATGAAATCATCATTCACATAATTACCGTTGATGGAAAACAGGATGTTTTTTCCTGTTACTTTATATGGCTCAATTGCGTCTGATATTAATTCCAGAAAATCAACAACTTTAACATATTGATCATCTTTCCCTAAGGACCCCATATCAGCCAAAATGTCTTTGCATCTGTTTGCTTGGTCAAAAATTAACTTTAAATCAGAATAGATGATATCCTTTTCTTTTAAATCCTCTAGTAACTCTGACGACGCAAGTTTAATAGTAGCTAATGGAGAACCTAGTTCATGCCCAAGGGCTGCTACAACACCAGCTATTGCTGTTAATTTACGTTCCCTTTCCAACTCTACCTGAGTAACTTGTAGGGCTTTGTTCATATTTAGTGTGTCAATTGCAACCCGACGGGCATAACTTCCCAAAAATGTCACTGTTATAATAAGTGATGTACAAAAACCTATTAAAAGAATGGCAGGAAGCTCTATTTCATATCCAAGGGAAGTGTAAATAGGAAGGTATGCAAAGCTTAAAAAAACTATACTAATTATAGTAATTATTCCTAGAACAAACGCAAATATAATGGATAAGGACGTCGCTGATACGATCACTGGAACAATAATCAATATAGAGAACGGATTGGTCATTCCTCCCGAAAAGAATAGTAAGATAGAAATTTGAAAAAGATCATATAACAGGAGCAAAAACGCATTAAAGTCAGATAATCTTTTGGCTGGGGTGTAAAAATACAAAGAAAAAAGATTAAAAATAACTGAAAATAAAATTATTAGAGCACATGCAATAATATTAAAGATAATGTTTAAATAAAAATAAGTAATAAGAATAGTTGTTAGCTGACCAAAAATGGCTAACCATCTTAGATTTATTAGTGTCCTTACCTTTATCCAACTGTCATTTGAATGAATTGAATGTTTATAGCTTTTATAATCAGCCCCCATTAAATTATTATTTCTGTAATTTAAAAAATTTAGCACAAGGATCTAGCAGTGTAAGAATTAATTGATTTATAAATGTAAATTAGAAATAAATTTTAACTTTAATCAAGAAGTTTAAACAAAAATTTGACGATAGTTTAATTTACATCATATTATTCACTGAATGATTTTAGGATGTTTAATGTTTGACCAGGAGAACCAAAAAATTGAACGGGATAACTCTCTTCTAATATTAGACGATGACGAACCCTTCTTAAGACGTTTAAGTAAAGCAATGGAGAAAAGAGGTTTCAAGGTTTTTCCAGCCAATTCAATCGAAGAGTTAGATCGAATAATTGAACTAAATGTTCCTAACTATGCTGTAATAGATCTGCGCCTTGAAGATGGAACTGGGCTAGACGCCATAGAAAAGATTAAAAGCCGAAATTCAGATTCTAAGATAGTAGTTTTGACTGGCTATGGAGCAATTTCCACAGCGGTGGCTGCAGTGAAAATTGGTGCAATTGATTATTTAGCAAAACCTGCAGATGCTAACGATGTTATGAACGCACTGCTCTATGGAAAAAATTTTAAACCGCCACCACCGGAAAACCCTATGTCAGCTGATAGGGTGAAGTGGGAGCATATCCAAAGAGTATATGAATTATGTAATAGGAATGTCTCAGAAACTGCTAGAAGGTTGAATATGCACAGACGTACTCTTCAGAGAATATTGGCAAAAAGAAGCCCTAAATAGATAAAGTTACCTTTCTTTTAATAGGTCTGGGAGATGCCCATATTCCCCAGCAGCTTCATTCATAAATGCTATCTTTAAATTTGTTGATGAGTCTATTGCTTTTAAACCCAACCTTCTTACCGCTCTGAGGATTTTACTGTCGTTGGAAAATAAGGTATTTATTCCATCCGTGTATGAAGAAAGTAAAAAGCGATCAAATGATCGCCACTGCTCATATCTTTTTAATAACCCAATACTCCCAATATCCTCACCGATCTTTTTTCCAGTTACCAATATTTCTGTAAGTGAGGCAATATCTCTCATGCCCAAATTTAGTCCTTGTCCAGCCAAAGGATGAATTGTGTGTGCTGAGTCACCTATAAAAACTCTTCTCTCATCAACAAAATCTCTTAATATGCTAAGAGATAAGGGAAAGACATATTTTTCGGAATCCAAAGTAATGTCTATTAATACGTTATTTAATTTTGCTTTAAGCTCTCTTAAAAAGTTTTCTTTTTTTGACTTGCCAACTTGAAAACCCTTTGTCTTCTCTTCACTCCAAACGATGGCTGACCTATTGCCCTTTAGCGGTAAAGAAGCAATTGGCCCACCACTAAAAAATATTTGATGCGCCTCCCCATTGTGAGTATTTATATGATTCACATTGGCAACGATTGCGACTTGATTATAATCTTTACTTATAAATTTTTTCTTTATCGCTCTTGCTATTCTTGATTTTGGTCCATCACAAATTACGAATAGTGAAGCAAAGATTTTTTTTCCATTATCCAAACTTATAATTGATCCCCCTTTTGCGATTTCTTCTCTTAAAACTTTATAGTGAGTCAATATTTCTACATTTTTACTTGCTCGTAATCTAAGATTCAAAGCACTTCTAATCTCAAAGTCTTCCACCATATAACTAGTAGGCTCTTCACTTTCATCCTGCAAATCAAACTCAGCTAACTTCGTTACATCCATTGTTTTGGTGTTAGACTCAGATAAAATAATCTTCTTAATGGGTTCAAATTTTTCATCTAAATTGCCCCAAACCTCCAATTTTTTTAAAAGTCTTTTTGAGGTTCTAGAAATAGCATATGAACGGCATATCCTTTTAGTTTGACTAGATGTTTCAAAACTTGGGTCAACCAAAACTACTTCAAATCCGTTCTCCCCTAAGGCTATAGCCATTAAACTTCCAACTATTCCTCCTCCGGCGATCAGTACCTCTGTTCTTTTTGTTTTATTCACTTTTAAATCTACTTAGAATATTTTTCTCAAAATTCACTTATATTCTTGTTTTACTCTTAATAGATTAATATTTTAACAAAACATTTGCAAATTAAGCTAATTCAAAAATATGATATTGAATGCAAATGGATTTATTAGAGAAAAAAACAGCAGTTGAAATTGGACAACTTATTGAAATTGGGAAAATTTGTCCACTTGAGCTGACAGAATTCTTCCTGCAAAAAATAGAACAATTTCCAGATTCAAAATCAATTTTTACTACCGTTTTACAAGAAAGATCCCTCGAACTAGCGAAAGAGTCAAAAGCTAGAGCCAATGCAGGTATTCGAAAAAGTATCATCGATGGGGTTCCCATAAGTATAAAAGATCTTGCCGATATTAGAAATGAATTAACTAGAGGTGGGTCATTAATGATAGAAAGCGAAAAAGCTAAATCCGATGCGGTATTTGTAAAAAATCTAATTTCAAATGGTTTAATTCCGATAGGGAAAACTCATATGACGGAGCTAGCATTTTCTGGCTTGGGACTTAATCCACAAACAAAAACCCCTGCAAACTCATTAGACCCCAACTTGGTGCCAGGGGGATCATCATCTGGGTCAGCAGTGTCAGTTTCTAATGAATTAAGTGTGGCATCTATAGGTTCCGATACAGGTGGCTCTGTTAGAATTCCCGCGGCTTGGAATAATTTGGTTGGACTAAAGACAACACTTCACTCAATAAACTTAAAGGGAGTTTTAAAACTGTGTCCAAGCTTTGATACCATAGGACCATTGTGTAAGTCGGTACAAGATGCAAGCGCTTTGTTTTCTTCTCTTAGAAACAAAAAGGTTAACCTTTTGTCGCCTTTAAACTTGAGACAGCTTAGGTTCTTGGTAATTAAAAATGTTTTTTTTGAAAAATTAGACCAAGATCTAAAAATATCTTTTGATAACCAAGTTGAAGCTTTAAAGAATCTTGGTGTCACCATCGAATTTAAAAATTTAGAAGAAATCGATAAAGCACTGGAAATTAGTGGAACAGTTTTTCCTGCAGAGGCTTACGCAACTTGGGGGAAATTGATTGAACGGGCACCTGAAAAAATGTTTCCCCCAATTTTAAGCCGGTTCAGAGGAGGCAAAGACATAAAAGCTTCTGAATATATAGAAAAAATGAGACAGCTAGAAAAAACAAGAGAATTTTTTCTAAAGAAAACTTTTGGGTATGACGCAATAATAGCTCCAAGTTCTCCAATAAAACCTCCAAAGATCCAAAGGCTCATTGAAGACTTCAATTTCTTTAGAGAGCAAAATATCCTGGCTTTAAGAAACACCAGGATGGCTAACTCTCTGAACCTGTGCTCATTAACTATTCCTTTAAAAACTAACTTCTCAGGGTTTATGCTTTTTTGTCATCCAAACGAAGAAGATAAATTAATGCGCGTTGGTCTTACTATGGAAAATCTAATTTCCAAAAGTTAAAATAACTCTAGCCTTTACCTTGTGAATAAAACCTCGTAACATTAGTCAATTCAAGCGAATACAAGTTTGATAAAACAGAGCAGAGAAAATGTCTTTTTTAGAAAAGATTGATAATACAGATTCTCCCGAATCGAGGGAACAAAGAAGTTTTTTAAGAGCAACTCTCTTCAAACTTCTTGGGCTTATTTTCTTTTTACTTTTTGTATTTTCATTTGCATCATTAATATCATATTCAAAGGATGACCCTAGCCTGAGAAACGCCACAGACCAAGAGTTAGAGAATTTTTTTGGTATTTTTGGCTCATATTTTGCTGACTCAATTCACATAGCAATTGGGTTGCCTATGTTTTTGTTTCCTCTTTTTTTTCTTTTTTGGTCGGTAAGATTATTATTTGGATCAAATTCTCAGATATTTGTTAGTAGACTGGTATTTGTACCCTTCTGCTTGGCATCAACTTCAATTTTTTTTTCTACAAACAAACCAATTTATAATTGGCCTTTTGAATATGGTTTAGGAGGGATTTTTGGCGATACGGCTTTGAAAAAAATTTTAATCTTACAGCCTATTGAAATTAATTTGTGGCTTCAATTAATCTCGGTTTTTTCTCTCCTAACGTCTATTTTTCTTACTATCTTAATTTTTGGTTTCACTTTCAGAGAAATATTGAGTTTATCAAAGGAAAATATTTTAAATGCTAAAAGGTTTTTGACGGTTTTTTTTCGAATGACAAAACGGTTTGTTAACCTAATTTTTTTACGCGAGAAAGAAAAAGTAGATTTGGAGTCCAAGACAAAATATGAAAAATATCAAAATAATTCTTTTTACAATAAAGATATTGAACAAAAGCTAAGCTCTTTCGAAACAGATGACGAGAGAGATAGTATCGTGAAAACTGATCAGAAATTGGATGCTGAAAAGCCCATAATGAAAAGATTGAATATTTTCAAAAATAGTAGAATAAAGACGCGAGATGTAAAAATAAGAAAAAGCAGTCAAGCAGAGCTAGAAGCCCAGCCTAAACTTGATCTTGATCATCAAGAAGAACTTTATACATTTCCAGCGCTATCTTTATTAAAAAATGTAAAGGATGTGACTTTTTCTGCATTAAGCTCAGATGCTTTGAATGAAAATGCGAGAATGTTGGAAGCCGTTTTAGAGGATTACGGAGTTAAGGGTGAGATTATATCGGTAAAACCAGGTCCTGTTGTTACATTGTATGAACTTGAGCCCGCGGCAGGTCTAAAAGCTAGTAGGGTAATTTCTTTGTCTGACGATATAGCCAGATCTATGTCAGCTCTATCAACTCGAGTTTCTACAATACCAGGTCGATCGGTTATAGGTATAGAATTACCGAATTCGAACCGAGAAAAAGTTTATCTTAAGGAATTATTATCTTCCAAGTGTTACGGTGATTGTAAGTTTCAGTTACCTCTTGCGTTAGGCAAGGATATAGGGGGAGAGCCAATAGTGGCCAATCTGGCAAAAATGCCACATCTCCTTATTGCAGGAACTACCGGTTCAGGAAAATCTGTGGGTATAAATACAATGATCCTTTCCTTATTATATAGATTAGATCCTGAAAAATGCAGGCTTATAATGATAGACCCAAAAATGCTAGAACTGTCTGTTTATGACGGAATACCTCATCTATTAAGTCCAGTAGTTACAGATCCCAAAAAGGCGGTTGTAGCTCTAAAATGGGCTGTTATTGAAATGGAAGACAGGTATAAAAAGATGTCAAAGATGGGTGTTCGCAATATTGAAAATTTTAATCTAAAAGTTGAAGAGGCCCTAGAAAGCGGGATCAGATTTTCTAGAACCGTCCAAACTGGGTTTGATCCAAATTCTGGAGAGCCCATATATGAAGACCAAACTGAAGAACCTGAAGCCTTACCTTATATCGTCATAATTGTTGATGAAATGGCAGACCTAATGATGGTTGCTGGCAAAGAAATTGAAGCCTGTATTCAAAGGCTAGCACAAATGGCTAGAGCAGCAGGCATACACCTTATCATGGCAACTCAAAGACCGTCCGTTGATGTTATAACCGGAACGATAAAAGCAAACTTTCCAACAAGAATTTCTTTTCAAGTAACCTCTAAAATAGATAGTAGGACAATTTTAGGTGAAATGGGTGCTGAACAGCTCTTGGGAATGGGAGATATGCTTTACATGGCCAATGGAGGGAAAGTGACCAGAGTCCATGGCCCTTTCGTTTCTGACGAAGAAGTTGAAGAAGTAGTTAGTTTTTTGAAATCAAAAGGAGCCCCAAGATATAGAAATGAGATCCTGGATCCATCTAATCTTCCTCAGGATAACCATATTATACAGGGCCTTAGTAAATTCAGCACAGACCCTGAAGAAGATCTTCTAGAGGACGCTATAGAAATAATTAGAAAAGATCGAAAATGTTCTACATCTTATATACAAAGAAAATTATCAATAGGTTACAATCGAGCAGCAAAAATTGTTGAGACTTTGGAAGAAAAAGGTTTTGTCTCACCTGCTAATCACGTTGGAAAGCGTGACGTGTTAGTCCCAGAAAATGATGTATAAAAGAAAAAATGTAATATACAATTTTTTTCTATACATTGCTGTTGGGTTAATATTTTTCTTTTTTCTTTCAACCTCAAATTTAAAATTATTTGGTAATGAAAAGGAACTTTTAAAAATTGAAGATTACTTCAATTCTATTAGAACTTTGAAAAGTGATTTTGTACAGGAAAGTGATTCAAGTTTAATTTCTACCGGTACTTTTTTTCTTAAAAAACCTGGTAAGTTTAGGTTTTCATACGACCCCCCCATGGAACTAGAAGTTGTCTCTCATATCCAAGCAGTCCTAATATTTGATCCCAAAAATAATAAGACTGGACCTCTTACATATCCCATATCCGGAAGCCCATTTAAATACCTTTTAAAAGATAAACTTCAATTAACCACAAAATATTTTACAAAAATATCTACTGAGGAGGATATGTTATTTGTAAAATTAAATATGGGAACTGGAGAAAAAAATAATTTAACTCTTAAGTTTAAAAAAAATCCGATCAAGCTGGCAGGTTGGGAGTTGGAAAATAACTTTGGGGAAATTACCAAAGTTTTCCTGAGTGATCTAAGAGTAAACGGATATGTTTCTGATCAAATATTTAATTTAGATGAAGATTATAAAAATTTAAAAAATAGATAATATTGGTACATGATCAGAAGGCCTATCCCAGCCTCTTACATTTGAATAAATTTTACACTCCTTAGATTTTTTTGCTAAATCGGGACTGGCCCAGATGTGATCCAACCTTCTCCCTCTATTGGATATTTTCCAATCTCTAGCCCTATATGACCACCAAGAATACAACTTTCCACTTGGAAAATGCTTTCTAAAAACATCAACCCATTTTCCTTGTTCCATAAATTCACGTAATAATGTAGTCTCCTGCTCTGTGTGTGAGACTACATTTAAAAGAGCCTTATGGCTCCACACATCATCCGGTAAAGGAGCAATATTAAAATCTCCCAATATGACAGTTTTTTTCTGCTGATGAGAAAATATCTTTTCTTTTAGTTCCTCAATAAAATTAATTTTGTATTTAAATTTTTCATTTAATTTTGTGTCAGGAATATCGCCGCCTGCTGGAATATAAAAATTGTGAATTTTCAAACCATCCATTAGTTCTATACAAACATGCCTAGCATCCCCTTTACTGCACATATCCAAGAAACTTGTCTTTTTTATCTCTCTTTTTGAAAGAGTTAAAACGCCATTATACGATTTTTGTCCCCTACTAGCCGCATGCTGATACCCCAACTTTTCAAAGACACTTAAAGGTAAGAGTTCATCAATGCACTTTGTTTCTTGAAGGCACAAAATATCAGGGTTCGCAGTTTTTAAAAATTTTTTAACTGAATTTTGTCTAAGTCTAATTGAGTTAATATTCCATGAAGCTATTGATATTGACATCAGAGGTTATTGTTCAGCAGATGTGGGTTTAGAAAATAATTACGGTTTTTATTTATGATTAATTCACCACTAATCAGATTATCTTTTATTTTTTTCCTAAGTCTATAAAGATGAGTTTCAAAGGTATGAGTGGACATATTTTTGCTGAAACCCCAAACCTCATATAAAATAAGTTCTTTATTTATTCCTTCATGCTTATTAATCATTAGGGCCATCATTATGTCGCTTTCCTTTTCCGTTAAGTAAACTGATTTTTTTCCATCATAGCTTAATAGTTTATCTGTAAAATAAAAATTTAATCTACCCCTTTTAACTTCATAATTATTACCCATTGAAAATTTAGAATAGAGTCTGTAGAAGATATTTGCCATTTCTAAAAACCGAAAAGGTTTAACTAAACCTACGTCCTTATCTGGCAGGTTGGTCATCTTTTTTTTACTTATGATTACACGGATTAACCCCTCTTTGAGTTTATAAGAGCTATTGGCATTACTGAACTCATTAACATATTTAAGTTCACCATCAACGATCAGAATATCTATTTTTTTTAAATCAGTTTCTATCTCCTTAATAGTCAAAAAATCACTTGCATTCATTTTATTCAAATTTTCTAACATATCCTTCAAGGTTTTCTTGAAAAGTGCTGACCGAGTTAAAATTCCTATATTCAATTTTCTTTTCATAATTAATTTTTAAAACATTTGTTTATTTTACATTATCATTACACTATAACAACTCTCTTAGAAAAATACTTTAAGGTAGAATTATGAATTTAAGTTCAGCGGAGATCTCATCCCGATTGGTTTCTGATTTAAGATTGGGTTTACCTATAATTTTGAAAAATGAAGATGTAAATTCCGTAGTAATCGCCGTTGAAACTCTCCAGGAAAATCGATTTTCTGAAATCACAAATATTGCGGAAGAAGCGCATATGGAATTAATAATTACAAACCGCAGAGCTGAGGTCTTGAAAGCACGTTTATATCATGAAAAGGTTACTAGATTAAGAATAGAAAAAAATGTTAGCATTGATTTTCTTCAGGCGACTGCAGATCCTGCTCAAGATCTTAATTATCCATACAAAGGACCATTTAATAGCATTAGGGAAGGTGATAGTATTTTAGCTGAAATTGCTATTGATCTCTGTAAAAAGGCAAGACTTTTACCAGCGGCTTTGGTAGTAAATATTGCAAAAGAATCAGAAAGTTTATTAATTCGTAATCAAGTATCTCATGCCTCGGTCGGAGAACTCTCTACACAAAGCTATCATTTTGAACTTTTATCCAACTTAAGCTCTGCAAGACTACCTATTTCTAATAAAACTGAAGTTGAGCTTAAAGTTTTTAGGGATCTAACAGAAATTTCAGAACATTATGCAATAGTTTTCGGTAACCCTTATAATTCAGAAAACTGCATAACTAGAATCCATTCTGCCTGTTTTACTGGAGACCTTTTGGGGTCAATGAAATGTGATTGTGGTGAGCAATTTAAAGGGGCTATTTCGGCTATTCAAAAACAAGAGAAAGGTGTCTTGCTATATTTAAACCAAGAGGGGAGAGGAATAGGTCTGGCCAATAAAATGAGAGCCTATCATCTTCAAAACATGGGGTTCGATACCGTTGAAGCAAACCATCGTTTGGGGTTTGAAGATGATGAGCGTGACCTTGAGATAGCAGCGCTTATTCTTAAGTCACTAAATTTAAATAAAATTCAATTGATGACTAATAATCCAAGAAAAATAGAATTGCTTAAAGAGCACGGAGTGGAAGTATCAAAAAGAATTCCCTTAATAGTGAAAGCGAACTCAAAAAATGAGAATTACCTTCAGACAAAAGCAATAAAAAGCGGTCATCTTTTATAGTTTATTTTTCTCTTTCACCAAATATTGCTGTCCCGATCCTAATGAACGTTGAATCATATTTAATCGCTGTTTTATAATCAGCACTCATACCCATTGATAATTCAGTTAAACCATTGTCGTTGGCAAGATCTCTTAACAAACCAAAATGTTGTTCAGGCCTTTCATTTATGGGGGGTATACACATTAAACCTACGACATCTAATTCGTAAGTTTTTTGGCTCAAATTTATAAACCCTTTTAAATTTTCTGGAAAAATACCTGTTTTCTGCTCTTCTTTTCCTGTGTTCACTTGTACAAATATTTTTGGACAATATCCCCTTTCTTGAGCCTCCCTAGATAATTTCTCCGCCAAAGAAAGCCTGTCTAAACTATGAATATAGTCAAAAAGACTAAATACCTTTTTTACTTTATTAGTTTGAAGAGGACCTAAGAGGTGAATTTTCAAATCTCTTTTATTGCTCTTTACAGCCTCCCACTTACTTAGTGCTTCTTGCACTCTGTTTTCACCAAAGTGGACTTGCCCCTTTTCTATTACTTTCTTAATTTGGTCCATCGGCTTTGTTTTTGATACAGCGATAAGCTTAGTTACTCCCTTTTTTTTACCAAAAACAATTTCTGCATCCTCAATTTCTTTTTTTACTTTTTCAAAGCTACTCATTATTAATTACCTTTTAAAAATATATTTAAATTCATCTCTCAGTAAATTTTTTTGTACTTTGCCCATTGAATTTCTCGGTAAATTATTTTTCTTTATTATTTTTTTTGGAATTTTGAAAGAAGCAAGGTTTAGCTTTAGATGTTTAATTAGCTCGGAATTATTAACATTCTCATCTTTTTTTTCTATTATAACTGCTATAATTCCCTCTCCAAAATCTGGATGCTCAACTCCTATTACTGCTGACTCTTCAATTTCCTGTATTTGGTCAATAGTTGACTCAATTTCTTTTGGGTAAACATTGAGGCCTCCAGTTATGATAAGGTCTTTGTTTCTGCCAACGATCGTCAAGTAATTATTTTCATCTAAGTATCCCATATCCCCCGTAATAAAAAAACCATCATTTCTAAACTCCTCTTTTGTCTTCTCAGGCATCTGCCAGTATCCAGCAAAAACATTAGGGCCTTTCACTTCTATGACACCAATTTCGTTTGGTTTTAAAAATAAATTATTTCCGTCTAATGAGACTATTCTTACATTTACTTCACTAAGTGCCAAGCCAACTGTTCCCGCTCTTCTATCTCCATCATAAGGATTTGAAGTAATCATATTTGTTTCTGTCATTCCATAACGCTCTAAAATTTGGTGCCCAGTTACTCTCTCAAATTCCTGATGCGTTTCACTCAGTAACGGTGCGCTCCCTGATATAAACAGTCTCATCTCTCCAACTAAATTTTTTGTGAACTGTTTTTCTTTAAGTAACCGAGTATAGAAAGTTGGAACTCCCATCATAACTGTTGAATCTGGCAAAGCTTTAATTACTTCCTCGCTATTAAAGTTCTTTAAGAATATCATCTGACACCCTGTGATTAACGCAATATTTGTTGCGACGAAAAGACCGTGAGTGTGGTAAATAGGGAGAGCATGAAGCAACACGTCCTCTTCTGTAAACCTCCAAGATTTCGACAAAGTCTCAGCATTGGAAAGGAGATTCTTATGTGTCAGCATTGCTCCTTTTGATCTGCCGGTCGTACCAGAAGTATAAAGTATGGCTCCTATATCATTTTCTCGTCGTTTTTCAACAAAATCCAAAGGTGTTAATTTTTCCATGTTTTCAAAAAAGCTACCCTCATAATCACTTGCGATAGTTTTTGTTGTAAACTTTCTTTCTTTGTCATTTTGAATAATTTCCTTTTCCATCTCAGGCTGACAGACAAATAATTTGCACTGTGAGTCCGTTAGAAAATAATCTACTTCTGAATGAGTGTAAGAAGTATTCAACGGAATAAAAATTATACCAAGCTGAACGCAAGCACCATAAATTGTTAATACGTGATGGGATTTACTTATTTGAACTGCCAAGCGATCTTCACACTTTAAACCTAATTCTTGTAGATACCTTGCTGAGGTTTTTATTTCTTGAAGAAACCGATCGTATGTTAAAGATTCTTTATTTTCTAAATATTTGATAAAAACTTTTTTGTTTTTTTGAGTATCAAATAATCTATCGAATAATATATTCATTTTATAATTTAAGGTTTTTCATTATTATTTTCTAAAGCTTTTTTCCATTTTTCTAACCACCACTTATATTGTTGAGGCCATTCTTTAAACTCATCATTTTGATTTGCCTCTTCTCTCGCATGATTTGTCCAAAAGGGATCAAACAAATGTTGCCTTCCTAACGCAATTAGGTCTGCTAAACCATTTTCCAATATAGAATTTGCGTATTTATAATTTGTAATTAACCCTACTGCCTGGGTAGAAATTCCAACTTCTTTTTTTATTCTAGCAGCAAAAGGCACCTGGAAGCCCATTTCTTTTTTTTGGCCAGAAGCCGTTGCTCCTTTTGGTGAATTTCCGCCTGAAGAACAATCAATAATATCTACATCCAATTTTTTAAGCTCACTACAGAAGATTACACTGTCATCCAAAGTCCATCCTCCCTCAAGACCATCTTCACTAGATATTCTTACAAATAGAGGAATTTTAACTCCAATTTTTTCTCTTACTGCTTTTACAACTTCTAAAGGATATCTCATTCTATTTTCAATAGAACCTCCATATTCATCGTTTCTTAAATTCGATATAGGAGATAAAAAGCTATGCAATAAATATCCATGAGCCATATGGACCTCCAAAACCTTAAAGCCTGCCTTTAAAGCTCTCTCAGCTCCCAAAACAAAAGCTTTCTTAATTTCAACCAAATCCACACTTTCCATTTTTCTTGGTTTTAACCATCCCTTATCTAATGGTTTACTTGATGGCGCTATTGGCTCCCATATAACATCACCTCTTTCTATATCAGTATTTGATTGAGGGCCGTTCCCGTGCCAAGGCCTCTGCATGCTGCCTTTTTGACCAGCGTGAGCTAATTGTATTGCTGGCGTAGACCCAAAGTTCTCAATTATTCTAGCCAACTCACTTAGACCCTCAAGGAAATCATCTTTCCAAATTCCTAAACAACCGTTTGTTATCCTTCCCTGTGAAGTTACAGCTGTTGCCTCCAGAAAGACTAGTCCCGCTCCCCCCATAGCCATCTGCCCATAATGAACTCTATGATGATCTTGTGAATAACCGTCTTTTGCTGAATATTGACACATAGGGGAAACTACAACCCTATTTTTTAACTTAACATTTTTAATTTCAAAGTTTTCAAATAACATAACAATCTTCTCATACTTGTTGATTTTAATAAGCTAACCTTTCTTTAAAACTACCGCAAGAATGCCAGGTGTAATAAGGAAAAGACTTAGCCAACCATAAAGACCTAAAGTTTCATTTAATATTAGTAAGCCCAAAATAGCCCCAATAGGTGGAACCGCAGATAGTATAGCTGAAATAGAAGCTGATCCAATTTTTTGAGATGCATAGGTAATAAAAAATATACCTATAAGATTGGGAACAAACCCTTGATATATCATTTGAAGGGCTAAAATATTCTGTGGAACTCCAACATATCCGTGTGGCAATAGGAACCACCAAATTGGGAGATATAAAAGCGCATTTAACACTGATCCACACAAGAGTAATTGAGTCATAGTGATGTTCCAAAGACGGCTAAGAACTACATAGATTGAAAAGAATATTGCACCTGTGACAAATAAAAAATCACCAACCCAAGTATTAGAAAATGATAGATCAAGACCATCAAAAACTACTAAAAAAGCTCCAAATAAAATTAAAACAGCTCCTAAAACTTGTTGTAAATAAATTCTTTGTTTAAGTAAAAAAAAGCCTAAAAATAAAGTGATAACGGGCATTAAAGCATTCATAAAAATTCCGCCATGTGCAGCTGGGGCATAAATAAAACCACTGAATACACATAAAATATATACAGGTCCTAATAGGAAGGTCACAACGCAAATTCTAAAAAGGGAAATTGTTCGCCATGGTTTAAAATATAATACGATCGGCAATGCAATTATAGTTGATAACCCGTATCTGAAAGCTGCAAAATCATAAATGGTAAGAGTCGAACCGACTCCTGACCTAGTTACCACCAGCCAAAAAGACCAAATGAATACAACAGATATACCTGCTAATAAACCAAGAAAATATGAATTATTTAATTTCACCTAATACTATCAAAACCTGATACTTAGCTTAATTGCCTTGCATGCTATAAATGAAGACTTGGCCTCAGTTTTGATAAAAAATCAATATAAAAATTAGTTATTTTAAGAATCACTGATTTTCCTTATACTCTGGTCTTTAACGAGAGAATTTTATTCAATTTACAATTACATCTTAGGGAGAAAGATATGAAAAAACTATTTACAACTCTCCTAGCTTTATGCTTGCTCAACACAGCGTCTTTCTCTGACGTTAAAGTAGGTATAATTTTAGGGTTTACGGGACCAATTGAAAGTCTCACGCCAGACATGGCTGCTGGTGCAGAGCTAGCAATAGACGAAGTAAACAAATCAAATCATTTTAGTCTAGGACAGGTATCTGCTGTTAGAGCTGACTCTACCTGTATCGACTCATCAGCCGCCACAGCTGCTGCAGAAAGATTAATTACGTCTGACAAAGTCAATGGTATAATGGGCGCTGACTGCTCAGGGGTGACCACTGCGATACTTCAGCAGGTTGCTTTGGCAAACGGTGTTGTTATGATATCGCCGTCAGCTACTTCACCTGCTTTATCTACGGTTGAAGACAACAATCTTTTCTTTAGAACTGCTCCGTCTGATGCTCGACAAGGTCAAGTAGTTGCTGATATTTTAAAAGATATGGGCCTAAAAAATATAGCCATATCCTATGTAAATAACGACTACGGAAAAGGTTTAGCAGCGAGCATAGAAACCAACCATAAAGCTGCTGGCGGAAAAGTAACAATAAGCGCTCCACACGAAGATGACAAAGGTGACTATAGCGCAGAAGTTGGTGCACTTGCGCAAGCTGGAGGAGATATTCTAGTTGTTGCGGGGTACTTGAATTCCGGCGGTAAAGGTATAATTCAAGCATCTCTTGATGCTGGAGCATTCGATCAATTTTTCCTACCTGATGGAATGATAGGTGAGTCGCTTCCTAAAGATATAGGATCAGGATTAAATGGTTCTATTGGTACTGTTCCAGGTACAGATAGCCCAGGCGCTGCAAAATTTACTGATATGGCTAAAGCTGCTGGATTTAAAAATGGTCCTTTTGCTGGAGAATCTTATGACGCTGCTGCTTTAATGCTTCTAGCAATGGAAGCTGCCAAGTCTTCAGACAGCCAAAAATACAAAAGCAAAATAATGGATATTGCCAACGCTCCAGGAGAGAAAATCTATCCTGGCGAATTGAAAAAGGCTTTCCATATGATTATGGAAGGAAAGGATATCGATTATGTTGGAGCCACTGCTGTAGAGCTTATTGGCCCTGGAGAAAGTGCCGGTAATTACCGTCAGATTGAAGTAAAGGGTGGTAAAAACGAAACCGTAGCTTACAGATAAGAAACCTATATTTAATGCCTTGGCCCGTTAATTCGGACCAAGGCTTTATGTTATGATTGAAATAAAAAACGTATCAAAGAATTTCGGTGGGATTAAAGCCGTAAATGATGTTTCTCTAGAAATAAAGAAAGGGTCAATTACTGGTCTTATAGGTCCAAATGGAGCAGGCAAAACTACTCTTTTCAATATAATTGCTGGCTTTTATTTCCCTGATAAAGGCAATATTACACTTGAAGGGGAAGAGATATCTGGTCTCAGATCAGACCAACTTTTTGACAAAGGTGTATTGAGAACCTTTCAGATCGCTCATGAATTTGAGAACCTTACTGTTAGAGAAAACCTTATGATGGTTCCTCCAAAGCAGACTGGAGAAAAAATTTTAAACACATGGCTTTCGCCTAAAAAAATAAAGGTAGAAGAACAGATTGTTTTTGAGAAAGCGTCCTCGGTAATGAAATTTTTGAATCTTTTTCACCTTGAGAATGATAAAGCTGGAAGCCTTTCAGGAGGACAAAAGAAATTATTAGAGCTGGGGCGAACTATGATGGTAGATGCAAAATTAGTACTTTTGGATGAAGTTGGCGCAGGTGTAAATAAAACTCTATTAAAAAAGATTGCTGAATCAATAAGGCAACTTAATAAAGACTATGGTTATACATTTTTTATGATAGAGCATGATATCGAATTTATCTCTGCACTTTGTGACCCGGTAATAGTAATGACTGACGGTAAGGTTCTAACTGAAGATTCAGCTGAAAATATAAAAAATGACGATAGAGTTATAGAAGCTTATTTAGGGAATTGAAGGGTCAGTATTAATGTTTCTGAATGCTGAAAATATGCTAGGAGGTTATGGTGAGACAACTATCTTGAATGGTTGCTCAATTTCTGTAGAAAAAGGTGAAATAGCTGTAATTGTGGGACCTAATGGAGCGGGTAAGTCAACGGCTATGCGCGCTATATTTGGAATGTTAAATTTACAAGCCGGGAAGGTTATTTTTGATAATCAAGATATAACGTCTCTAAAACCTCAAGAAAGAGTTGGTAAGGGAATGGGGTTTGTTCCTCAAACAAACAATGTTTTTACCTCTATGACAGTTCTGGAAAATATGGAAATAGGAGGTTTCATAAACAAAGATAGGTTTGAAGAAAATGTGCAGGAAGTTTTTAAATTATTTCCGATACTTAAAGAAAAGGAAAAGCAACTCGTTGGGGAGCTTTCTGGTGGACAAAGACAACAAGTCGCTGTCGGTAGGGCATTGATGACTAACCCAAAACTTCTTATGTTAGATGAGCCGACCGCGGGTGTATCCCCTATAGTCGTAAAGGAACTCTTTGAAAAAATTATTGAGATTTCAAAAACTGGAATTGCAATTTTAATGGTAGAGCAAAATGCTAAACAAGCATTAAATATTGCTGACCATGGCTTTGTATTAGTTCAAGGAGAAAACAGATATACCGATAAAGGCTCTAACCTTCTTGCCAACAAAGACGTAAGAAAGGCTTTCTTGGGAGGATAGATGGATTATTTAAACGCTCTAGCGCTGATAACAAACTACATTCTATTGCCAGGACTGACTTATGGAAGCCAGCTAGCTCTAGGGGCACTAGGTGTTACTTTAATATACGCCGTTTTAAGGTTTTCTAATTTTGCTCATGGGGAAATAATGTCATTTGGTACTATGGTTTGCATTTTGTTCACATGGCTGGGTCAAAGTTATGGGATAAATTTTGGTTTTTTACCTACAGCACTTTTGTTCTTACCCATTGCAATTTTATTTAGCGTTATTTATTGCATATTACTTGAAAAAACAGTTTTTTCTTATTACCGGACAAAAAAATCTGATCCAATTGTTTTTCTAATAGCTTCAATAGGAGTAATGTTTTTCACAGCGGGGCTGATAAGATTTATTATTGGACCTAGTGACCAAAGTTTTAATGATGGTGTGAGATTTTTATTTACTGTTAGAGATTTCAAAAATTTTACGGGATTAAATGAAGGATTTGGGTTAAAGACTACACAAGCTATTTCTGTAATCACTACTATGGCTCTATGCTTTTTGTTGTTTTGGTTTTTGAACAAGACAAGAACAGGAAAGTCTATGAGAGCGTTTTCAGATAATGAAGATTTAGCTTTGTTGTCAGGAATTGACCCAAATAAAGTCGTTTTGCTTACATGGGTTATAGCTGGTGGTCTAGCAACTTTTGCTGGAGTTTTATATGGATTAGACAAAGTTTATAAACCATTTATTTTTCTTCAAATGCTTCTTCCTATCTTCTCTGCAGCTATCGTTGGAGGCGTAGGTAATCCTTTGGGAGCTTTCGTGGGTGGCTACATCATTGCACTTTCCGAGCTTTTCGTCACTTTTGCTTACAAAAAAGTATTAGGCTATATTTTGCCCGAGGGACTCGGGCCTGATAGCATGATGCAATTTCTTTCCACGGATTATAAGTTTGCAGTTTCGTTTATTATTTTAGTTATCGTATTGATTCTAAGACCAACAGGTATATTTAGCGGGAAGACGTTATGAGTTTTATTCAAAGAAGAATTGTAGTTTTCTCCACATTCTTTTTTGCAATCGTTTTGATTGGATTACTTCAAAGTTGGAATGTTGCTTTAGGCATATTTAACCTCTGTCTTATCTCTGCCACGATGGCGCTTGGGGTAAACATTCAGCTAGGATACGCAGGGATTTTCAACGCTGGTGTAATGGGTTTTGCCGCTCTTGGCGGTTTGGCTGCGGTATTAATTTCCTATCCACCTGTTCCAGAAACAATTTCACTTGGAGGAGCTGGAATTTTATTAAGCGCAATAATAATCGCTATAACTACTTTAGCATCGATTTTTGTTTCAAGATCTTACTTATCTAAACTTTATAAAAGAATAACTATATTTGCTTTTATTTTAATTTCATTATTTTTAATAAATATTTATGGATCACCTGCTGTAGAAAAAATAGAGTCTTTTGAACCAGCTGCCTCTGGTTTTCTTGGAGGGTTTGGACTGCCTATTATTTTCTCTTGGGTCGTTGGAGGAGTTTTTGCAGGTCTTGTAGCATTCGTAATTGGAAAAATAACACTTGGTTTAAGAAGTGATTACCTTGCAATAGCAACGTTAGGTATAGCTGAGGTTATTATTTATATATTAAAAAATGAAGATTGGCTTACCAGGGGAGTAAAAAACGTTAATGGTTTACCAAGACCTGTTCCCTATGAAATAAGACTTCAAGAAAGCACATGGTTTATTGATTTTTGTGAAAGATATAATTTTCCTGTAGTTGAGTCTTCTTCAATATTGGTAAAATTATGTTACTGTTCATTATTTTTAGCAGTTGTTACTATTCTTTTTATTATGTCCGAAATAGCTCTTAAATCTCCCTGGGGTAGGATGATGAGAGCCATTAGAGATAACGAGATTTCAGCAAGGGCAATGGGAAAAAATGTAAAAGCTAGGCATTTAGAAATTTTCATTCTTGGATCAGCTATAATAGGCTTGGCAGGCGCAATGTTAACTACTTTAGAGGGTCAATTTACTCCTACAACTTATCAGCCCCTGCGCTTTACATTTACAGTCTGGGTAATGGTTATAATTGGTGGAACGGGAAATAATTATGGGTCAATAATAGGTGGTTTTATTGTGTGGCTCTTATGGGTAGAGGCCGAACCCATAGGCTTATATTTGGTTGAGTTAATCACGAGCCCTCTAAACGAAACTAATCCTTTTCGAATACAGCTTTTGACTAATGCTGCTCATATGCGGTATATAATGATGGGGATTTTACTTTTACTAGTTTTGAGATTTTCACCAAAAGGAATTTTCCCAGAAGGCAAGTAGGAAAGAAAAATGTCAGAAAAAATAATTCTTTTGGATGGAGGAATGGGGCAAGAGTTAATAAAGTTGTCCAAATCAGAGCCTCATCCTCTATGGTCTACATTTGTCATGCTAGAGGAACCTAATTTGGTAAGAAAAGTTCATGAAAGCTATATTGAGTCTGGAGCAAGTGTAATTACATTAAACACGTACTCGACCACCCCAGACCGCTTAGAAGAAAATGGATTATATGATAAATTCAGCTTTCTACAAACAAAAGCAATAGATTTAGCTAAGTCTGCTATCGATAATTGTAGAAAAGATGTTCTTATAGCAGGATGTTTGCCACCATTGGTATGGAGTTATGTTCCCGAAAAAGCGCCCAGCTTTGATAAATGCGTCGATCTTTATTTAGAGATAGTTCGTCAGCAAGAAAAGGGAGTAGACTTATTTATTTGTGAAACAATGTCGTCACTAAAGGAAGCTAAAGCCGCTGTAACTGCTGCAAATACTAGCAAAAAGGATGTATGGTGTGCCTTTAGCCTAGAAGATAATGAAAAAGCTGAGCTTAGATCAGGAGAACCGCTTCTATCTTCGGTCAAAGAAATGCAAAAGATTGGTCAGAAAAAATTTCTTTTAAATTGTTCCTTTCCAGAAGCGATAGATAAGGGGATGGAGGTTATGAGAAATAATTGCGATCATTTTGGTGGTTATGCGAATGGATTTACATCTATAGAGCCGCTAAAAAGTGCGAGCAATGTTTCTGTTTTGGAGGCAAGAAAAGATTTGGGGCCTAAGGAATACGCAAAACATGCTTTAGGTTGGGCTAGAAACGGCGCCTCAATAGTTGGTGGTTGCTGCGAAATTGGACCAGATCATATTAGACACCTTCATAAAGTATTGGTAGAAAACGATTTTCAAATTGTTTCTAAAATAGGCTAGTTTGATTTTCTTGTTTTGTTTACAGCATCTACCCAGCCAGAATATTTTAATTCTTTTTCCTGAGATGAAATTTTAGGCAAAAAAGTCTTCATAACTTTCCAATCTTTTGAATAATCCTCTTTTTTGCTATAGATTCCCTGCTTCATTCCAGCCAACCATGCAACCCCTTTCGCTGTCGACTCTTGAGTTTCTGGTATGTTTATTTCCACTCCTGATAGATCTGCCAATATTTGCATTGTCTCTATTGACTGAGTCATACCGCCATCTACTCTCAACTTAATTTTCTGAATATCAAGTCCAAGCAAATCCTTACGCATGGCCTCCAATAGGTCCCTTGTTTGAAACCCAATACTTTCTAAAGCTGCCAATGCTATTTCCTCTCTTCCAGTATCACGCAATAATCCAAATATAGCTCCTCTTGCTTCTGAGTCCCAATAAGGCGCACCAAGACCAGTAAAAGCAGGAACAAAATAAATTTCCTGGTCCTTTGCTTTTTTTGCTAATAGACCTACCTCTTTTGCTTCACTTATAATCTTTACTGAGTCTCTGAGCCATTGAACAACCGCGCCCGCGATGAATATTGATCCTTCTAAAGCGAAAGCTAATTCGCCCTCTATTTTGTATGCTATTGTTGTCAATAATTTATTTTTACTGTACACAATTTGGTTTCCAATATTCATTAGAGCAAAACAACCTGTTCCATATGTCGACTTTATCATACCTTTTTCAAAGCAAGCTTGACCTATGGTTGCAGCTTGCTGATCTCCAGCAACCCCATTAATGGGAATAGGGACACCAAAGAAATCACTGGATACCTTCCCAAACTCATCAGCACATTCTTTTACCTCAGGCAAAATCTTAACTGGAATATCTAACAAATTTAGAATTTCAATATCCCAATCTTGATCCTTAATATTGAACATCATTGTCCTTGATGCATTAGTAATATCTGAAACATGGCTACTGCCTTTGCTAAGTCTCCATATTAAAAAGCTATCAATTGTACCAAACTTTAGCTCACCCTTTCTTGATTTTTCTCGATCAGGGTCATGCTTGTCTAACAGCCATTTTAACTTTGTCGCAGAAAAATATGGGTCTATTAAAAGTCCAGTTTTTTTCTGAAAAAATTGTTCATAACTTTTTGACCTCAATTCTTTACAATATTCATTTGTTCTCCTGTCCTGCCATACAATTGCACGGGATAGGGTTTTTCCGCTAAGGGCATCCCAAATAATTGTGGTTTCCCGTTGGTTGGTAATTCCGATTGAAACAATTTCGTTAACTGTAATACCTGTTCTGTTTATTACATCCTTAACAGTATCAATTACGGTATCAAATATCTCTTCAGGATCATGCTCAACCCAACCAGGCTTAGGAAAATATTGTGTGATTTCTTTCTGTGATGATTGTATTACTCTGAGATTTTTATCAAAAATTATGGACCGAGTAGATGTTGTACCTTGATCAATAGCTAGAATATATGTCATTTCATGACCTTTTCTTTAATCTTTTCTTTATGTATAAATCCAGAGCTTTTATTTCTTGTTTAGAAAGCCTTAAACCTATTTTTGTTCGTCTCCAAATCAGATCTTCAACAGTGTATACATACTCGTTTTCTAAAAACCAATTTACCTCTTTTTCAGTTAAATCTGAACCAAATTTCTTTCCCATATCTTTTTCGCTTTTTGAAGACCCTAATACTGTATTTGTTTGAGTTCCAAATGTCTTAAAGAGCCGCTCCGCCCAACTTCTGGTTAAAAAAGGATAATCTTTTATTAATTTATCTATAATTATCCTTTTCTCCGAAAGTCTAAAATCACCTCCTGGCAATGATGCTGTTGATGTCCATGCGCTTGTTTTTAAGCCTAAGGCTTTTGAAATTTTATTTACAACTTTCTCTGAAAGCTTTCTGTATGCAGTTATTTTTCCTCCATAAACAGACAGACAGAAGAGTTTATCAATTTTCTCCAGATCCAAGAAATAATCTCGGCTGGCATCTTTAGCTTTAATATTTTTATTTTCATGTAGAGCCCTAACACCCGAATATTCCCAAACAATATCTTTAGTAGAAACTTTTTTCCTAAAATACGTTGATGCAAAATTACACAGATATTCCTTTTCTTCATCGGAACACTTAATTTGGTTGCCGATGCGATGTTCTACTTCAGTGGTTCCAATTAAGGTAAAGTTCCCTTCATAGGGGATACAAAATATTATTCGGCCATCTTCTCCTTGAAGGATGTAAGCTTTATCATGATTAAAAATTTTTTTTACAACAATGTGACTTCCTTTAACTAACCTTACCACTCCAGACTTGACGGGCTCTCCAAATATTTCTTTAAATTCCTCTATCCAGTGCCCTACCGCGTTAATAATGACAGGTGCTCTTACTTTAAAATCTCCTTTTTTTCCTTTTATTGTTACTAACCAATTTTTTTCCTCTTTGATAATCTTGATAACCTTAGAATAAGAAAAGGCACTAGCTCCTTTATTAATGGCATCCTTTACGTTTAGGAATACAAGTCTTGAGTCTTCAACCCAGCAATCCGAATACTCCAAGGCTTTTTTAGAAACATCTTTCAAATATTTTCCTGAGATATCCTCATCTAAATTTAATCCACCACTTTTGGGTAATTTAGAATTGCGCGCTAAAAAATCATAAATATAGAGAGCAATACGCAGTATCCAATAGGGCCTTAAACCCTTTTTATGTGGCAGAATAAATTGTAGTGGCCAGCTTATATGAGGCATTAAATTCAACAAAATATCTCTCTCAGCCAAAGCCTCTTTGACAAGTCTAAATTGGTATGTTTCTAAATACCTTAATCCTCCATGAAAGAGTTTTGTTGAAGCGGAAGAAGTTGCTGAACCAAAGTCATTCATTTCTGCTAAACCTGCTTTTAAACCTCGTCCAGCTGCATCTCTCAGAATACCTGCACCATTTACACCACCACCAATAATAAAGATATCAAAATTCTCAATCTTATTATTTTGTTTTTTGTCTATCATAAAGATCAAAGAATATGCAAAAGCTCTTCAAAGCCATCTATAAGCATTTTAAGTGTCAAATAAATCAAGAAAATCAATCCCACCCAGGATATCCAAGGGTATTTCGTCATTACTTTCATTATCATGGTTGCAAAAAATGCCATTAGAAAAATAGCCAAAACCAAACCAAACACTAAAAGAACAGTATCTTCCCTTGCTATAGCGGCTACTGCCACGACATTATCAAGTGACATGGAAATATCTGCAACAGCAATTGTAAAAAGCGCTTGAGAAAATTGCTGTTTTTCAGTCAATTTTTCACTTAGCTCACTATTAACTTCATCTTTTGCGCTACTGTGACTACGTCGAATTTCCTTAAAAAATCGCCAGCAAACAAAAGTTAATAGAACACCACCAAAAATAAGAATCCCTGGAATTTGAATAAGAAAAGATGCTATAGCGGCAAACATTATTCTAAAACCTGCTGCAAGCGCCATTCCCCAAAAAATCACTCTTCGTCTAAATTTTTCGGACAATCCGGCAGCAGCCATCCCAATTATTATTGCGTTATCACCAGAAAGGAAAATATCCGCTAGAATAATTTGTGTAAGTTCAACAAGTGATATATTCATTATATATAAATTTTTACTCTTTTTTGACTAATCTCATTTAGTAGCTTATCTTCAACATTTCAAACAAAATCTTCTATGAAATGGTTTAATTAATGAAAAAAAGTTCTATTCACTGTCTTGATGACGCTAGAAACCTTGCCAGAACAAAACTTCCTGAGATGATTTTTGACTATGTTGATGGAACTGCCTTACAGGGTGATGGTGAAAAATCAAATTATAGTTCATTCCAAAAAATAAAGTTATTCCAAAATGTTCTCTCTGGCATTAATAAAAAATCAATAAAAACAAAAATTTTCAATCATGAGTTTGATATACCGTTTGGCATTGCCCCAATGGGAATGTGCAATCTAGTAAACTCTAAAGCTGATATAAGCATAGCTAAATTAGCTAGAAAATTTAATGCTCCGGTTTCTTTTTCAACTATGGCATCAACCTCGCTGGAAAAGACATTTAATATAACAGGTGAGCTTGGTTGGTTTCAGCTCTATGTTTACGATGATCTAAAATCGGGACTTGATTTGGCTTTGAGAGCACAAAACGCTGGTTATAAAACTCTAATTTTGACTGTTGATGTTCCAGACTTAGGTAGAAGACCAAGAGAATTAAAGCATAACTTCAAAGCACAATTTAAACCAACATTCAAGCAAATAGTAGACTGCTCATTTCACCCTATTTGGAGTCTTGATATGTTGACTAATGGTATTCCGAGTCCAGCCAATTTTGGAAAAAAATTAAAAATAGACAGAAATAAGGCAAGAGGTTCAGCTGATTGGAAATTTCTTAAGTCATTAAGAAAACTATGGAAAGGAAATCTTATTATTAAAGGAATCTTAAATCCAAAGGACGCAAAAAAAGCTGAAAAATTGGGTGCGGATGCCATATACGTCTCAGGACATGGATCAAGACAGTTTGATAGTTCCCCAATACCTATAGAACAATTACCAAAGGTGCGCGCAATACTTCAAAAAGATACAGTTGTTATTTTTGATACTGGAATTCGGAATGGAGAAGATATTATAAAGGCAAAGTGTTTAGGCGCAGATTTCGTTATGATTGGAAAACCCGCTCTCTTCTCTTTGGGAGCAGAAGGTATGTTGGGATTGATTCAAATGGTAAATAATTTGGCCAAAGAGATTGAAATAGGAATGTCTCAAATGGGTGTTTCTGATTTCAATCTGTTAAACAAAGAATTAATTTATAATCAGTAATTTAAAATTTTGTTTTACTGAATTAGTTACCTATCTTGTTTAAATTTATTAATCTAATGACAATCCAACTTTTATTTGTATTTTCGATCCTAATTCATAGTACCTATTTGTCAGACTAGAGCCTGTTAAACCATTCCAACTGTAAATAACCCTATAGTTTTGTATAGCGTTTTGTTGTTGCACGACTTGAACAATTTCACATCTTTGCTGAGTGTTATACCCAACTATTTTTGTTTTCGTTTGTTTATTCTGTTCTGCTGCTACAACACCACCCATTACGGCCCCTACACCAGCCGCGTTATTATCATTTGTCAGCGCTTTGCCAATTAAGGCACCAACAACCATTCCCCCTAGGACGTCCGCTCCTGAAGCACCACCATTACTAGCTACTTGCCCATATACTGGTACTTTAATATTTCTGCAACGCCTTTCAGGAACAATTAGGTTGGAATTGGTATAAACAGGTTCAACCGATTGAACTGTGCCGGTAACAAAATATGTTTCTGACCAACAAGCTAAAGGAATAAAAAAAATACAAATTGATAGAAATAAACGCTTCATAATGTACCTTATTAATGTTTTAGATAATAGAACTATTCTACTTAATAACGCTTTTTTTTCAATAAAAAAAAGCCGAACATTAATATGTCCGGCTTTAGTCAACAGGGAGGTATGAACATGAAAAAATTCATGCTATGTACGTTTTTGCAATAACCATACCAAATAAATTTTCACACATTAGAACAATATATTTATTATTTGTTTTGAAAAAATACCAATGTCTGATTTATGTTTTTTCTTAGGCTGACTTTATTAGTCCTTTTTGAATAAGGTCTTCAATCTCTAAATCTGAGTAACCCAATCCCCCTAAGATTTCCTTAGTATTTTCTCCGTGAGCGGGTGCACCAAAATTTTTCTTTTTCTCAGAAAGAGAAAATCTAGCAGGTATCTTAGATTGCCTAATTTTACCTGCAATTGGATGGTCAGTAATTTCAACTATGTCGTTAGCCAAGACTTGCTCATTCCTGATCACCTCTTTTCTGGTTAAAACAGGCGCACAGGGAACATCATGCTCATTGAGTATATTTAACCAATTTTCAGTAGTTTTTATTTTCAAAACCTTTTGAGTTAACTCCAAACGCGCATCAATATTCTCATGCCTCGACGACGCGGACGAGAATCTAGCGTCTTCCAACCACTCATTCTTATCAAATGCTTCACACAAGTTTTTCCATTCTTTATCAGATTGCACAGCAACGGATATAAAACCATTCTTTGTTTCATATATTAAATCGATAAAACTTTGAGCGGTTTCTTTATCTAGTTCATCTCCAACAAATGTATGGCCTCCCATATCTGAACCCCATAGAAATGAAATAACTGTATCTAGCATGGAGATCTTTATTTCTTGCCCTCTACCGGTTTTGGCCTTGTAAAACAGTGCGGATGTAACTGCCTGAGCTGTAGCAAAGCCTGTCAACTTATCCGGAAGAATGGTTCTCACTAGCCTTGGTCTCTCTTCGTCTGATCCAGCTTGAACTGTGGTAAGGCCTGATAATGCCTGAATAAGAGGGTCGTATACAGGTTTCTGCGAATAGGGGCCAACAAATCCAAATCCGCTTATGGATGCATAAATAATATTTGGATTTATCTTTAATATCTTTGCATAGCCTATTCCTAATCTATCCATTACACCGGGTCTGAAATTTTGAATCACTACATCTGCAGTTTTTATCAACTGGAAAAATATATTTTTTCCTTTTTCAGATTTTAAGTCGATACAAATGGATTTTTTATTTCTGTTGTTATTAATAAAAGCCGCTGAAAAACCGCCTCTGCTAGTATTAACTATTCTAGTGTAATCACCCCCTAAAGTATTTTCTATTTTGACAACCTCTGCTCCTTGGTCTGCTAAAATCATCGTTGCACTAGGACCAGAAATCATAGATGTTAAGTCTATAATTTTCACCCCTTCTAATGGACCATTCATATATTTACTCAAGAAATTAGTTTTTCGTTTACACAAAAATATGCGATTATAGATTGATGTTGCAAGAGAAATTGATCAAATAGTTTAAAATACTAAAAAATTGGAAAAGAGGAAACCATGACCCCTGAAGAAATATTATCATATCCATCGAAAGTATTGAGCGACGAGCAAAGAGAATATTATTTTAAATATGGATTTGTTGGTGTAAAAGACTTAGTGCCTAAAGAAACTTTGAATAAGCTGAAGGATGTCACTAATCAGTTCGTCGAAAAAAGCAGAGAAGTTTCAGACTCAAATAATGTTTTTGATATAGGGCCAGGTCATTCAAAAGATAACCCAATTTTGAGAAGACTCAAAAGCCCAGATGAAAATCACGATGAATATTGGAGTTTTTCGACCGGTTTGATGGCTGACGTAGCTAGCGATCTTGTTGGCCCAAATGTTACTTTCCATCATTCAAAACTTAATTTCAAATGGTATGATGAAAGTGATACTGTCAAATGGCATCAGGATATTCAATTCTTCCCTCATACAAATTACAATGTAATAACTATCGGCTGCTATCTTGAAGATACCGATATGAATAATGGCCCTCTTGCCGTTCTAAAAGAATCTCATAACCATGACTTGTATAATCAATATGACAAAGCTGGAAACTGGACAGGAATGCTTAGTGATGATGACGCAGAGAATATAGATATGTCCAATGTAGAATATTTAACTGGGAATGCTGGATCAATTACAATTCATAATGCAAGATCTTTACATTTTTCACCCTCTTCGAAGTCAAAAAACCCAAGGCCCTTATTATTGAATTGCTTTACTTCTGCGGACGCCAAGGCTTACACTGCCCATCCACAGCCTACTTCCAACACTTACAAAATAGTAAGAGGCGAAAATGTTAAATGGGCCCATCACGATCCTAGGCCATGCCAAATGCCTCCTGACTGGTCTGGAGGATATACCTCTATTTATGCCGCTCAATCAGGTGAAGATAAAAGTTAAGAGATATTATCTAAAAAATATTTAAACTCAAGAAATGACCCCTTTGTTTCTGGCAAATCCGTTTCTAATTGGAAATCATGCCACATATTTTTCCAGCACTTCACAAAAACAGAAACATCATGTTTATTAAGTTTATTTATAAATAGCTTTATTTGGGGTGAGAAAACCTCATCTTCTGAATATTGGATCATTAGAGGTGGTGCCTCTTTAAAGTTTCCGTATATTGGAGAAATAAAAGGATCTTTCTTTATATCTGTATCATTCACAAAATACTTAGATAACCTTTCTAGTTTCTTATTTTTTGCTTTCTTGATAAAGGGACCAATTAAGGCGTCTTTCTCGCAGAGTTCATCAGAATATTCTGTTATCTCTAAGTTGGGGTCAACCCAAGGAGAAACAACAAAAATTCCAGCAGGCTTTGGTAAACTCTCCTTTTTTATTTTCAAAAATAGAGTTAGTGCAAGATTTCCGCCAGCTGAGTCCCCTGCAAGAATTATATTTTTTGAACTTCCTTTTTTTTTCAATATATATTTATATGCTTCCGTCGCATCCTCTAACTGACAAGGGAATTTATTTTCTGGCCCAAGGCGATATTCAACAAAATATATTTCTCTTTGGGTCAACTTGGCCAAAAGAGCAACATATTGTCTGTAAATTCCAAAACTTCCTACAAAAAAACCTCCTCCATGAAAAAAAATAATAGTTTTTTTATCCGAAATATTTTTGGGACGAATTATGAATAGTGATATATTGTTTAGTGAGATTCTAGCCCACGAGACATACTTTACTTTGAGCCTTCTAAATGAGGCAATAAAAATTGCGTATCGTAAAAACTTTAGTTGAAAAAATGTAATTTTTGCTGGGTTTATAAAGATTAAAAGTCCCATTAATCGAAATATTAAAGACTTCCTTTTTTTTGCTTTTTTGCTAATCATAAGACTAGCGACGGGTTATAATTTTTCGGGATGTTCTAAGTTTGCTAACTTCTTTTTCTCTCAACGAGACAAAAATACCAGATGACATTATTAGTAAAATACCAAAAAAAGAATATGAGTCAGGTAGCTCATTCCATATCAAATAGGTAGAAGCAACAGCTATGACTAGCGCGACGTACTCAAAAGGCGCCAAAAGCGACGCTTCATTATTTTTATAAGCATAAGATACCAAAATACCACCGATAGAAATTGGAACAGCTATCCCAAAAAAAATATGGATAATATCAAAGAGTTCTGGAATAATCCATGGACGTAATAGAAAGTCAAACATATTATTTCCTGAATAACTTGGTTCAAAATAACTAAAGAATATCCCAAATACTACACTGGAAATAAAGAAACAAACCTGAATATAAAAACCCATTGTTATTGGCTTTTCAGCAGCACCGTATTTTCTCGTTACTATATGTAAGACTGAATAAAAAAGAGCTGCAATTAAAGGAAAAATAGAAACAATTTCAAAACTGATTGTTCCCGGCTTAACAACAAAAATCATTCCTATAAAACCCAAAACGCATGCAATTCCTCTCCTAAAACCTACTTTCTCATTTAAAAAAATATAAGCTAATGTTGTAATTAAAATTGGCGCAATAAAAAAAATGGCGGTAGCTTCTGCAATGGATAGCTTAGCGATAGATATAAAGAAAAAAGTATTGGCCCCGACCACTGTCATTCCTCTAAACATGTGGAACATGGGGTTTTTTGTGCTCAAATAATTTAATCCTCCATATAGCGGAAGAACTGCAACAATTAAAATAACGATTGCAAAAAGAGCTCGGAAGAACATAAGCTGATGTAAAGCATAATCTGAACTAAATATTTTTATCGATATATCATTAACTGAAAAACAAATGGAGCCTAAGATTATAGCTCCAATCCCTTTCATATTATTTTGCATTTTCAAATCCAAGAAATATAATTATCTTTAGATCTCTGCTTTAATATTATTAATGAATAAATACAAATAAATAATGAGGTAAGAATGGATATATCGAACAAAAAAGCTCTTGTTTTCGGAGGCACTTCCGGTATTGGCTTAGCAACAAGCAATCTACTTATAGAAAAAGGAGCAGAAGTAATCGCTTTGAGTAGAGAACCTGAAAAAGCAAAAGGAAAACACCACAATAAAATTACTTTAGAAAAATGTGATGTTAGGGAGGTTGATCAACTTGAGAATGTTTTCAACAAATACGCCCCTTATGATATTCTTGTTAGCGCTGCAACTGGAGGCACACGAGCAGCAGGTAATTTTTTAGAAATGGATATGGACGGTTTCAGGTCATCTTTTGATAAACTTTGGGGGTACGCAAATGTTGTACGTCATGGAACAAAGAATCTAGATCAAAATGGATCATTGGTCTTAGTAAGTGGAGCTCCTGCAAGAAAAACAAAGCCTGGAATGGTAACCCTGTCTGTAGTAGGAGGAGCTGTTGAAAATCTAGTTAGAGCGGCAGCATTAGAGATGTCTCCCAAAAGAATTAATATTGTTTCGCCGGGTATTATTGACACACCTTTGTTCCCTCAAGAGGGTGAAGAAAGAGAAAACCTTATTAAGAACTTCACAGCCAATCATTCCATAAAAAGAGCAGGTACCGCGGAAGAGGTTGCTTCCGCAATAATATTTCTGATAGAAAATGATTTTGTTAATGGAACTACGGTTGATGTTGATGGAGGATGGTTACTATCATAAATCATTTTGTTGCTTGCGGTTACTGATCATGCAATATTCATTTAGGATTTTAAGAAAAGGATAACTATGGCTCAAAATATAATAAAACATGTAAAAGATATGGTAGCTGATGCAAACTCAGAGGTTAAAACAACGCCAATTGCAGATGCCGCAAATTATTACAATGACGAACAATTTGTTTTTGTAGATATAAGAGACCCTAGGGAAATTAAGAGAGAAGGCAAAATTCCAAATTCTTTATCTTGCCCGAGAGGAATGTTAGAGTTCTGGATTGACCCTGAAAGTCCGTATCACAAAGAAGCGTTTAATCAAGATAAGCATTACATTTTTTATTGCGCTGCTGCTGGTCGTTCTGCCCTAGCTGCAAAAGCCGCACAAGATATGGGTTTGAAACCCGTCTCCCATCTCGAAGGTGGATTTGCTGCTTGGAAAAAATCTGATAACGAAGTTGAAATAATAGAGTAATTGAATGGACAAAAGTTGTTGCGGCCCAGGTTATGCTTCTCCCGCAGAGGCGATAAAAGCCCCTAGAGAAAATTTACTATACACAATCGCCATCTACACTGGAACAGGAATACAAAAACCAGATTATTTAGCAACAGTTGACGTAGATCCAAATAGCCCCAATTATTCCAAAGTTATTCATAGACTCGAAATGCCTGGCATTGGAGATGAATTACATCACATGGGCTGGAATGCTTGCTCTTCCTGCCATGAAGATGCAAATATGGCAAGAAAATATCTTCTTCTTCCTGGGGTCCGTTCCAACAATATACATATAGTTGATACCGCAACCAATCCGCGTGAACCAAAGCTTCACAAAATAATAAGTGGCGCAGATATAAAGTCTAAAACCAATCTCAGCGGCCCTCATACGGTTCATTGTTTGGGATCAGAAATCATTATTTCAATGCTAGGTGACGCAAAGGGCGAAGCGCCAGGAGGTTACCTTCACTTAAACAAAGAATTTGAAATTGTCGGTCGATGGGAAAATTCAATGGGCAACATTCCTTTTAGCTACGACTTTTGGTACCAGCCACGCCATAATATAATGGTTTCTTCTGAGTGGGCTGCCCCTAACACATTCATGCCAGGATTCGATTTAGAGGAGGTAGGTCATCTTAAATATGGTCGGCAACTTCACTTATGGGACTTTGAAAAACGCGAGCCAACTGAAACGTTTTATTTAGGCGAGGATGGCCTTGTACCACTAGAGGTAAAATTTCATCACAATCCTGATAGCTCCCATGGGTTTTGTGGGGCAGCACTGAGTGCGAACGTTATTCATTGGTGGAAAGACGATCAGGGGAAATGGAATTGGGAGAAAATTATAGATATTGCAAATGAACCTCACCCCGATTGGCCAATACCCATTCCAGGAGTAATGTCAGCCATTCTTGTTTCTATGGATGATAAATACCTTTATCTTAATAATTGGTTGCATGGAGACATGCGTCAATATGATATTTCAGATCCACATAAGCCAGTATTAACTGGTCAGGTTTGGATGGGTGGTCTCCTGGGAAAAGCTCCAAAGGTAAATGGCATAAAAATGGCAGGTGGACCGCAAATGTTTCAACTGAGCCTTGACGGAAAGAGGCTTTATGTAACAACATCCCTATTTTCTACATGGGACAACCAATTTTACCCCGAAATTAGAGAACAGGGTGGCGTTATGGTAATGATTGACTGTGATCCAGCAAATGGAGGAATGTGCATAAACTCTGATTTCATTGTCAACTTTGGAAATGAACCAAACGGTCCTAGCCGCTGCCATGAAGCCCGTTATCCTGGTGGCGATTGTACAAGTGATATTTGGTTATGATGACACATACGGTAAAAATAGAAAATCGCGATAACTCGTTATATGAAGTAGACGCGAAGCGCCCACTTTTAGAAAGTTTACGTGCGCAAGGGGTTGATCTGCCATATGGATGTAAATATGGTGGATGCATAACTTGCGCTGCCAAACTTACATCTGGTAAAGTAGATCAAAGGCGTCAAGTTGCGCTAAACAATCGACAGCTAAACGATGGGTATATCATATTATGTGTAGCAAGACCTAAAACAGATATATCTCTAAAGATTGGAGTGGAAAGTCATGACAAGCTATATCGCAATCCTTTTCTTGATCCTCTCAAACCCCATGAACTTAAAGCAGACATTGCTACTTCAAAAGGAGAAAACTAATGCCTGATGCAGACGTTGACCATATTTATGATTATTCACAAACCTATTTGGCTGATATACTGAAGTCTGTAAAAACAATAGCCATGGTGGGTGCTAGCTCAGATAAAACAAAGTTTAGCTATGGTGTATTACGAGTTCTGCATGAAACTGGATATGAGATGATGCCAGTAAACCCTGATCGAAAAATAAATGAAATAAGAGGTCTGAAAGTTTACCATTCTCTAAGAGAAATAAATAAACCTGTCGATATGGTTCAGGTTTTCCGTAGAAAAGAAGAGCTTTTTGGAGTAGCTCAAGAAGCTATAGAAATTGGCGCGAAAGTACTTTGGGGGCAAATAGGTGTTTACGACGATGAAGCAGCAAGAATTTCAGAAGATGCAGGTCTTAAGGTCGTAATGAATAGGTGTCCAAAAATTGAGCTTTTCAGACCATTTTGGAAACCGCGTTTAGATTTAAAAATATAAAAGGGAGAGGAAAATTTGCCTTTTTTAACTATAGATGATTACAAAAAAAAAGCTAAAAGAAAGACACCAAAGGCATTCCATGATTATGTTATCTCAGGCTCATGGTCAGAAACCACGCTTCGGAAAAACTCAGAAGACTTTGATAAAATATCTTTTAGACAGAGAGTTGCTGTCGATATATCAAATAGAAGTACCTCTAAAAACCTTCTTGGTACAAAATATTCCATGCCAGTAGCGTTAGCACCTGTTGGTTTGCTTGGCATGCAAAGAGCAGATGGGGAAATTTTAGCAGCACAAGCAGCGGAACGCCATGGAGTTCCTTTTACTTTATCTACCATGTCAATATGTTCTATTGAAGAGGTTGCTAGAAAGACTGCGAAGCCATTCTGGTTTCAACTCTATGTGATGAGGGATCATGATTTTGCCAAAAGACTTGTAAAAAGAGCTAAAGCTGTAGGATGTTCAGCTTTGGTCCTTACTTTAGATTTACAAATTTTGGGGCAAAGACACGCAGACGTTAGAAATGGTCTGTCAATTCCAATTAAAGTAAAAATGTCAAACATTATCGATCTTATATCCAAACCAGGCTGGTGTTATAAAATGGCTATGACAAAAAACCGAACATTCGGAAATATTATGGGTCATGTTAAAGATATTAATAATTTGAGCTCTCTTACCACTTGGGTCCAAAATCAATTCGATACAAGACTAAACTGGGACGATATAAAAAGAATAAAGGATTGGTGGGGAGGAAAACTAATTTTAAAAGGTATAATGGACCCAGAGGACGCCAAGCTTGCAGAAAATAATGGTGCCGATGCTATCGTCATTTCAAATCATGGGGGAAGGCAACTTGACGGAGCTAACAGCTCAATTTCAATGCTTCCAGAAATAAGGAAAAATATTTCAAAAGCAGAAATATTTCTTGATGGTGGCATTAGATCTGGTCAAGATATCTTAAAAGCAATCGCTCTTGGAGCTGATGGTGTTCTTATTGGAAGATCTTTCGTTTATGGATTATCTGTTGACGGAAAAAACGGAGTAAAAAAATCTTTAGAGATATTAAATAAAGAACTAGATATGACTATGGCTCTTTGCGGAAAAAGAGATATCAATATGGTTGGAAGAGATATTATAAAAGACTGTCCTTTTTTTGAAAAAAATTAGGTTCTTATTTCTCCATCCAAGGTCAACTCAAACACTCTAGCTTTTTTAGAAATAGATTGGAATATCTCCAACTCTGTCCCGGAAATAAAAAATTGACTCTCTAGAGCCAAAATCTCCTCAAAAAGATATTCTCTTTTTTTTTCATCTAAATGTGCAGTGATTTCGTCCAAAATTAGAATTGGTTTTATACCTATTTTTTCTTTTATTAATCTAGCATTTGCTAAAAGTATAGAAATAATCGAAAGTTTCTGTTCTCCTGTTGAGCAATATTTGGTTTCAATATCCTTTTCTATGTAAAACCCTTTTATCTCTGTGGAATGCGGGCCAACAGTAGTCCTGCCAGTTAACAAATCTTTTCTTCTATTTTCACTGTATTCAGTAATCAATTTGTCTTCACTTTCCCAAGGTTCACTTGGAAGAAGTAACTTAATAGCTGGGAAATAGATGCTTTCTTCTTTCAAATTTCTGTTGAGCGTTTCTACAAACCGTCTTCTAGAAATATCAATATTGTAACCTATATTTGCCATTTGTTTTTCTATAGCGATATACCATGATTCGTCTGTAATTTTATCTTTTAGCAATCTGTTTCTCTCTCTTAAAAGCTTCTCATATTGCCTACAGTCTTTTGCGTGATTAGTATCAATACTAAAAACCATCCTATCTAAAAATTTGCGTCTATCTTTTGACCCTTCCAACCAAATCCTATCCATAGGAGGAAGAAACCAAACCATTTTCAAATAATTACCTAGAGATTGTTGAGATGTTTTTTTTCCATCTATATATACTTCTCTTCCTTGACCATTACTAAAAGTCTCTATCTCAAACAAGATATTATTGTGCTTACAGAGTGCCTCTATTTTCCAGCTGTTATTTTCAGGAATTTTTGTCATTTCAGAAAAATTTGCTTTTCTCAATCCTTTACCCGAATATAAAAGCGATATTGCTTCTAGCAAATTAGTTTTGCCTACCCCATTTTTCCCAAATATTATTGCTGATAGGTTTGAAAATTCTACTTCAGCACTCTTGTAAGACCTAAAGTTGACTAACTTTAGTTTCTCTATGCCAATAGATTTCATTTTTTGTTATTTTTGGTTAGACACGCATAGGCATAACAACAAAAACTGCAGTTTCATCGCTACTGTCCTTCATTAAAGCAGGATCTCCCACTTCATTAAAAAGAAAAACTGCTTCTCCTTTTTCTACTTGCCCGGCAATCTCTTGAAGATATTTTGCATTAAACCCAATCTCTATTTCTTCACCTAAGTAAGAAATTGGTATCTCTTCAGTTGCTAACCCGGTCTCAGGCGCGTTAACTGACAATACCAATTTATCTGAACTGAGAGAAAGTTTTACAGCTCTTGCTCTTTCAGAGGATACTGTAGCAACTCTGTCAACTGATTGAGAGAATTCAGAGGCATCTATAACTAACTTCTTGCTGTTATTTTTGGGAATAACTCTATCATAGTCAGGAAAAGTACCATCTACAACTTTAGATGTTAAAATTAACTTGGGCGTAGAAAATCTTATTTTAGTTTCTGAAATAGATACAGTCACGACGTCTTCACTTGTTTCATAAATCATTCTTAATTCAGAAACTGTTTTTCTAGGTACTATAACTCCTGGAATACCTCTAGCTCCATCTGGCAAATCAGAATCTATCTTTGCTAATCTATGCCCATCTGTAGCTACAGTTCTTATAAAACTCTTTTCATTTTCTACAAATTCGTGAAGATAAACGCCGTTAAGGTAAAACCTAGTTTCCTCCATTGACATAGCAAACTTCACTTTATCAAAAAGTCTTTTTAGTGAATTGACGTTTATTGAGAATGTAAAATCATATTCAGATGAGGCCATAATAGGAAAATCATCAACTGCAATTGTAGTTAACGAAAACCTTGAGCGACCCGCTGCTATGTTTATTTTTTCATTTAAAGGGTCTAAATCAATTAAAACTCTGGATCCATCAGGCAACTTTCTAAGAATCTCATAAAAGGTGTGAGCTCCCACTGTAACTGAACCCGGCTTTTCAACAACAGCCGTGACTTTGTCGGTAAGCTCAATGTCCAGATCTGTAGCTCTTAGACTGATGAAATTTTCTTTGGCCTCAATAAGCACATTGGACAGTATTGGTATTGTAGTTCTTCTCTCAACTATGGATTGAGCTCTTCCCATAGCTTTAAACAAATCGTTTCTCTCAACACTTATTTTCATTTTTCTTTCGCTAAATGATTAATTGTTATATCAGACACCTTATATTCTCATTTTAATTA
>CACIJG010000007.1 GCA_902586885.1 uncultured Alphaproteobacteria bacterium
GGTTTGACGCAAAAATTGCAATTGGAAAGAATATCACCAAAGTGCAGCATACATTTGGAATAATCTATAACGCTGAGAAAGGTTTCAAGAAAGATGGATCACAATTTGATCATCTTTTTGAAGACGAGGAAAATTTCTCCATAGGCGGTTTGCAATGTCAATATTTTACAACACCAGGGCATACACCTGCTTGTGGTTCCTACAAAATTGAAGACAATATTTTTGTAGGGGACACTCTGTTTATGCATGATTTTGGTACAGCTAGATGTGATTTTCCAGGAGGCGACGCGCGGGAATTATATAGGTCAATTAGACGTATACTTGATTTTCCTGATGAGACAAAACTTTGGATGTGTCATGATTACCTGGTAAATGACAGGAAAGAGTTTCAGTGGCAAACCACAATTGCAAAACAACGCTCTCTGAACCCCCATGTCAGAGATGGAATAAGTGAAGATGATTTTGTAAAAATTAGAGAAGAAAAGGACTCTAGCCTTGGGTCTCCAAAGCTGATAGTTCCCTCTATCCAAGTTAATATGAGAGCAGGAGAAGTGCCTCCACCTGAAAGTAATGGAGTATCCTACTTAAAAGTACCAATTAATTATAAGGAAAAGAATTAATAGTGGTACAGTTTATACAGATTAACTTTTTTCGCAGAGTTAAAAAACTTTTTATTTGCTCTCTCTTATTTCTAGCTATTTTGACGCCTATTTCTTCATTTGCTGACAAAATTAAAAAATCTCAATCTTTGGTTACAGACATATATAGAGAGTTATCGATTATATCTGAACTCAGCCTTACTGAGTCTGAACAGAAGGAAAAATTGGTTTTTCTTTTTGACAAATACGTGGATGTAAAGATTATTGCCAGAGCAGTTCTTGGTGGAGCTTGGCGTCAGGCCTCTCCTTCACAGAAGAATAAATTTATTTCCGCATTTAAAGAATACGTATCAAACAAATATGGAAAACAGTTTTCCGAGTTTAAGGGAACAAAACTCAAAATTCAAAAAAGTAGAGACACTGGGACAAAAGCAGGAGTCCTTGTTTCCTCTTATCTTACCGTACCAGGTAGAGAATCAATCAAAGTAATATGGCAAGTTTCGGATGGAAGTGGTTTTTTTAAATTGATAGATATTAAGTTAGAAGGCGTATCTATGCTATCCACAGAAAGGCAAGAGATCCGGTCTAAATTAAAAAAAGCATCTGGATCAATAAATAAACTTATTATCGACATGCAGAGAGAAGAAAGCTAGCTTACTCTCCCCAAAGCAATGCTCTTATCAGGCCCCTTATAAGAGAGGTACCTCTGCCGGAGGTGTTACGGTCTTTATCAAATAAGTAGGTTTTGGAATTGTCAGGTAAGTTCTCATATAACTTGAGAAGATCAAACTGCTCAGATGTTACCATGGTAATTTCAGTTTGATCTTGATGGTCCTGAGTTATTTTGGTCATTATTTCTGCCCAAATGCTAGCAGGTAACCCTCCTCCATTAACCTCTTTCAGCGGCTGATTATCATCATTCCCCATCCATATTCCGATTATGTATTTGTTAGTGAACCCAATAAACCAGGCATCTCTAAACGATTGACTGGTGCCAGTTTTACCTGCAACCTGCCAACCTTTCACATCCGCCCTTTTCCCGGTACCTTCCTTAACAGAAGTATACATTAGGTACTTTAAACTTTGTGCCGCTAGCTTAGAGATAATCCTTTTGTTTTCACTTTTTCCTTCTTGAATGATTATTTCACCACTCGACTTAATACTCATATTTTTCCATCCCCTTGAGGGTATTTGTATTCCATCGTTAAGAAACCCAGCATATGCTGAGGTAATTTCTAATAAATTAACTTCTGAGGTTCCAAGCGGTAATGAAGGGTCATTTGATAGCTTAGATTTTATTCCCATTTCGGAGGCTAAAGTAGTTATACGATTCAACCCAATCTCATTTCCTACCTTAACCGCTATCGTATTAAGTGATCTTGAAAATGCCTGTTCAATAGAAACAGGGCCAAGATATTTTCTGTCATAATTCTGAGGTGAATATTCTCTTTCATTATTTTCACCATAAATAATTTTTATTGGCTCATCATATATTATGGTGCTTGGAGATATTCCTAGATTTAACGCTGCACCATAAACAAAGGGTTTAAATGCAGAGCCTGGTTGTCTTTTTGCCTGATAGGCCCTATTGAATTGACCAGGTATATTATTCTCTGGTCTTCCTCCACTCATTGCCCTTACCTCTCCATTTTGAGACATTACTACTGCTGCTATTTGAACTTTGGAGTCAGGGGAAATTTTATTTTTTAAGTAGTCGGTTATTGTATCATCAACCACTTTCTGGATTTTTCCATCAAAATAAGTTTGTATAACCAAGTCTTCTTTGCTGTGTTGGGTAATTTCTCTTGGAGCATCTTGAACTATCCAGTCAGCATAATACGATCCTAAACGATTAAGATCCGGGTCAGCTATTTCAGAGGGATTTGTAACAGCTTCTTCAAACTCTGTTTGAGTAATTGATTTCTGATCTCTCATTAATTCTAGGACAATCTTTGCTCGAGCTTGAGATCGCTTAATGTTTTTAACCGGAGAATACTTTGAGGGCGCTTTTAGCAATCCCGCTAGAAGAGCTGCTTGACCAACAGAAAGTTCGGATGCTGATTTATTAAAATATCGCTCAGCGGCAGCTTGAAATCCATAAGCACCCGAACCAAGGTAAACACGATTGATGTAAATTGACAAAATATCCTCCTTAGAATATTTAAATTCTAGCGCCAAAGAAAAAGGTATCTCTAATAATTTTCGTGAAATAGTTGATCTTCTACACATTTTTTCAGACATGTCCTTACTCCGTAGCAAACACAGAGTTTTTGCAACTTGTTGGGTAATTGTAGAACCGCCGTGTCCCTGCAACGGACCTCTACCTTCTTGCAAATTAATTCTAATTGCACCTAAAATTCCCCTAAGCGATAACCCCAGATGAGAGTAGAATCTTTTGTCTTCCACAGAAATTATTGCATCATGGAGAAATTGATTTAGGTCTCTAGCTCTTAGGACTCCCCCGAATTGATTTCCTCTCCAAGCAAAGACCTCTTTATTTTTGTCCAATAGAGTAACAGAACCTCTTTTTCTGTCGTCTAATAAGTCGTCTATGGGAGGCAATTTTTTTACAAAATTTACCGTTGAAAATAATACAATAAGACAAACAAGAAATATGAAATTGATTGCCAACCAAAAAACATATTTAAAAAATCTTGATAGAATCATTAATGCCCTATTTTACCCCTACATTAGCAGTATGGTAATTAAATACAGATAATAAAAAGAACTTATAAATAAACTTATTTTGCCTATTTTGCAGTCAATTTATAATTTATGCCTATTATTTGATCAATTTTTTAGAGATTTTCGTTTTTTAAGTTTAATTTCTGCACTTTATTTTTGCCTCTCCTACACAATTTTTTAAAAAAGCTTAAAGCAAATTTAATGAAAGGAGATCTTATGAAACTTATTATTGCAGTCATCAAACCGTTCAAACTGGACGATATACGTGACTCACTCAAAGACATAGGCGTTCAAGGCCTCATGGTTTCTGAAGTCAAGGGATATGGAAGACAAGATGGCCATTCAGAGATTTACAGAGGTGCGGAATATACTGTGAGCTTTGTACCCAAATTAAAGCTAGAGCTAGTCTTAGCTGATAAGGATGTTTCTAAAGCGGTCGATACAATATCAGAAGTTGCCAATAGCGGCAAAATAGGAGATGGCAAAATTTTTGTATTGCCAGTCGAGTCAGCGGTTCGAATTCGCACAGGCGAAAAAAACGAGGACGCTATCTAAATTTAAATTTTAAAATGAAAAGGGACAAATAAAATGTCTAAAATATTTTTAACAATTAATATCATTGCAATAGGGCTTTTTGGGACTTCCAGCGCATTTGCTGATGGTCATACCCAGGATTATTCTGTATCAGGTTTTTTTATATTTAATACCCTATTATTTTTAATTGGTGGCTTCTTGGTTATGTGGATGGCCGCAGGGTTTGCTATGCTGGAGACAGGGTTGGTACGAGCAAAAAACGCCTCCACACAACTCACCAAAAACGTTGCGCTGTTCTCATTAGCATCAATTGCGTATTTTATAGTTGGATATAACCTTATGTATCCGGGAGAGGGATGGATTATTGAGGGCTGGCTAGGTACATTTTCACCAACTAGTCTTGAACCTGTAGGAGTTAAACCTGATGGTGTGGACTTAGAATATGCATCCGTAGGCTCAGATTTTTTCTTTCAATTAATGTTCTGTGCAGCAACAGCGTCCATTGTTTCAGGAACTGTCGCTGAAAGGGTCAAATTGTGGCCATTCCTAATTTTTACTATCGTTCTTACTGGAATTTTTTATCCGATAAGCGCTTCATGGAAATGGGGTGAAGGTTGGTTAGATGCAATGGATTTTCAGGATTTTGCAGGATCAACAGTGGTGCATGCAACCGGGGCTGCTGCTGCTCTGGCAGGTGCCCTAGTAATTGGAGCGAGACATGGTCGTTATAGGGATGACGGATCAGTTATTCCGATGCCTGGTTCTAATTTGCCTCTGGCTACGCTTGGAATGTTTATACTTTGGCTTGGCTGGTTTGGCTTTAATGGAGGATCACAATTAGCAATGGGAACCATTGGGAACATTGCAGATGTCTCTAGAATTTTTGCAAACACTAATACCGCCGCTGCTGGTGGCGCTGTTGCAGCTTTAATTCTGACGCAAATATTGTATGGAAAGTCCGATTTAACTATGGTTTTAAACGGGGCATTGGCAGGTTTGGTTTCCATAACAGCTGAGCCTCTAGAACCATCCCTATGGTTAGCTACTATTATTGGTGCTATAGGAGGTATAATTATTGTTTTTAGTGTGCCAATTTTGGATAGATTAAAGATTGATGATGTTGTAGGAGCAATTTCTGTTCATGGTATCGCCGGTATATGGGGAACCTTAGCAGTGGTGCTTTCAAATTCTAAAGCCACTCTTGGCACTCAGATAATAGGTACTGTTTCAATATGTTTATTCACTTTTGTAGTTTCATACGTAGCTTGGACCATTCTCGACATGTTAATGGGAGCTAGGGTAAGCGAAGAAAATGAAATGGCTGGCTTAGATAAAAGTGAACTCGGAATTGATGCCTACCCTGAGTTTACCAAAAACTAAATATAAAAACTGTCAGTTTTTCTCCTGAAGAGACCCATTCATGATAAATGAATGGGTTTCTTTTATATTATTTGATTTTTTAAAGAAAAAATGGTTTGATTCTCTTATAAATATAACTGTAAGGGTAAACTATGACACAGAAACCTATGACAAAGGCGCAACTTGTATCGGCTTTAGCAGATGCAACAGGTTCAGATAAGGCATCTTCCAATAGAGTATTGGACGCCTTATCAAATATAATAACAAATGAAGTCGCTTCAGGCGGCGCAGTAACTGTTCCAAACGTTGGGAAGTTTTTCTGCAGAGCTAGACCTGAAAGAATGGTAAGAAATCCTGCGACTGGGGAACAAATGAAAAAACCCGCTGACAGAGTTGTAAAAGTAACTATTGCGAAAGCTTTGAAGGACGTAATTAACTCTTAGCTTCGTTAAAGCTAATCAAAAACTTTGTCTTTCCAAGTAAATGCAAATAAAGCATCTTTTGCTGGGGGTCGTTTTTGCGATTATATGGTCTAGCGCATTTCCCTCAGCAAAGGTTGCAGTGCAATACGCACCTCCTTTTTTTATTCTATTTTTAAGGTTTTTTTTCTCTGGTCTACTTGCTGTTGCAATAGCAAAAGCTCTAGGTCAGAAAATTTCTTTCAACAAAAAAGATTGGTTATCAATAGTTGCATTTGGAGTTCTTCAAAACTCTATTTATCTGGGTTTAATATTTTTGGCAGTAACCAAGATAGAAGCTAACGTTTCGGTAATCGTTGCAAGCATCTTACCACTTACTGTAGCTCTGTTTTCTTGGCTTTTCTTCAATTCTAAAATAAGTATTTTAGGAATTGCAGGCCTGCTCCTAGGATTTTCTGGAGTTCTAGTTATAATGTATCAGAGAGCCCAATCAGGTTCAGAGCTTATAGGAATATTTCTTTGCTTTATTGCTCTATTAGCTACCACTGTCGCAACACTTATTCTCTCAAAAATTAATTTAAAAAAGGAAAATGTTTTAATGATAGTTGGTCTGCAAATGATGGTTGGTTGCATAACCCTTTTGCCTTTTAGTTATTTTTTCGAAGATTGGATTATTAAATGGCATATAAACTTTGTATTAACATTTACCTATATATCCTTATTTCCTGGAATTATCGCCCCACTAATCTGGTTCTATCTTCAGAAAGAGATAGGGACTGTAAGGTTTTCTTCCTTTCATTTTTTAAATCCAATTTTTGGCGTTTTTCTTTCCTTCCTTCTTTTGAGTGAAAAGCTTTCCTTTTTTGATTTTATTGGTATCTTCGTAGTTACTTTCGGACTATATCTGGTACAGATTGCAAAAAGCGGCAGTGTTCCAAATCATAATGACAAGAATTCTTCAAAAATCTAGGTTTTGTACGCTTAGGGCATGTTCCTGGATAAAGTTTTTTCTCGGTTCAACTACCTCACCCATAAGTCGAGCAAATAAGTCTTCAGCTTCGCTTACTCTGTCACGATCTACTTTTACTTTTAGTAAAGTTCTTGCCTCCGGATCGAGAGTCGTTTCCCATAATTGATCTGCGTTCATCTCTCCTAATCCTTTGTATCTCTGAAGAGAAATCCCTTTTTCACCAATCTTCACTATTTCTTCGATAAGTTGTTGGGGGCCAGTCAACGAGACCTCGGTTTCTTTCTTAACAAGTATTGGGATAGAACCGAAAACATCTTTAAACTTATCATAAAATTTTCCTAATCCTATCAAAATGCTATTACTTAATTTGTCTAGATCAATCTCACGCTTTTCCTCTACTCCACGAATTAAACGATAAAATACTATTTTTCCATGATCAATTATTCTATAACTCCAACCTCTTTCATATTCTTGAGAAATTTTGTCAAGACGTTTACACAAGTTTTCAAACAAACTTTCATTGCTTTTCGAGTCCTTCAACTTTTCAATAGACCCAATTAAAGTAAGCTGTTCAAGTAAAAATTTTGTGTCCTCATCGGTTATGTTACTGATAATATTTAAAAAATTCTTCGAGCTATCTACAATTTCTTGCAACTCGTTTCCTGAAGATACTATTGCGTCAGATACTTTCAACAGAGTTTCTTGAACGCCTGCCTCTAAAAGATAGCTTTCAAGCCCTTTTTCATCCTTAATATACACCTCTGACTTTCCTTTACTAACTTTATATAAGGGGGGTTGAGCTATAAAAATATAGCCTTTTTCAACTAGTTCGGGCATTTTTCGAAAGAAAAAAGTCAGCAGCAAAGTCCTAATATGTGAACCGTCAACGTCTGCATCAGTCATAATTATTATCTTATGATACCTAAGTTTCTCTATATCAAAATCATCATTTCCAATACCTGTTCCCAAAGCAGTAATAAGTGTTCCTATTTCTTGGCTTGATAACATTTTATCAGGCCTCGCTCTTTCTACATTTAATATTTTTCCCCGAAGAGGTAAAACTGCCTGATTTTTTCTAGACCTTCCCTGCTTAGCGCTACCTCCAGCACTATCTCCTTCTACCAAAAAAATTTCTGCTTTTGACGGATCTTTCTCCTGACAATCAGCTAATTTACCAGGAAGGTTTGCTACATCTAGAGAATTTTTCTTCCTTGTTAATTCTCTTGCTTTTCTTGCAGCCTCCCGCGCAACTGCGGCCTCTATGACCTTTGAACTAACTATTTTTGCGTCTGCTGGATTTTCCTCAAACCATTCCGAAAGTTTTTCGTTAACAAATCCCTCTACAATAGGTCTAACTTCTGATGAAACTAGCTTATCCTTAGTTTGAGATGAGAACTTTGGATCTGGTACCTTTACTGAGAGAACGCAGGTTAAGCCCTCTCGTGCATCATCTCCCGTTACAGCCACTTTTTCTTTTCCTTTTGATCCTAAAGAAGTTACGTAAGTATTAATAGTTCTTGTCAACGCACCCCTAAAACCTGCTATATGAGTGCCTCCATCACTTTGAGGTATGTTATTTGTAAAAGGCAAAACTACTTCATTGTAAGCATTGTTCCACCAAAGAGCGACTTCTAGAGAAATTCCCTCTTTAGTTCCAGATATAAATATTGGATCCGAAATTAAGGGAGCTTTAGATCTGTCTAAATATTTCACAAACTCTCTGACCCCTCCTTGATATGAGAGGCTTACCATTTTTTCTGCACCTTCTCTTAAGTCTATTAGTTCTATTGCAACACCTGAGTTTAAAAAGGCTAGTTCTCGCAATCTTTGCTCTAGAGTTTTAAAATCATACTTTATATTAGAAAATGTTTCTTCTGAGGCCCAGAATCTTACCTCTGTTCCTTTTTTTCCATCCGCTGAACCCATCTCTTCCAATGGCTTTATTGTTTCACCATTCTTAAATTGAACATAATGTTCTTTATTGTCTCTCCATATTCTTAGCTCCAGTCTTGATGAAAGAGCATTGACCACTGAAACACCAACTCCATGAAGCCCCCCAGAAACCTTATAGGAATTTTGGTCAAACTTTCCGCCAGCATGAAGTTGTGTCATGATAACTTCTGCAGCCGAAATTCCTTCGTCTTGATGCTTTTCTGTTGGAATTCCCCTCCCGTTATCTGAGACAGACACCGAGTTATCGTTGTGCAAGGTTACTATTACTTTATCACAATGACCAGCCAAAGCCTCGTCAATCCCGTTATCAACTACCTCGTATACCATATGATGAAGCCCTGAACCATCATCGGTATCACCAATGTACATACCAGGACGTTTCCTTACAGCTTCAAGACCTTTTAAAACCTTGATAGAGTCGGCGCCATAATCCTGTGAATTTGCCTGCGAATTGCTCATTACTACCTCTAAATTTTATTATATCTAGATAATAAAAAAAAGCCACCAATTACAGCATTTTCTTGCAAATTTCATTAGCATTGTGGAAAATAAAATCCTAATAAATTGAAAAAGAATAATGTTTGTATCAAACGTAATAAATCTTATAGGAAACACTCCATTAATAAAGTTAGGCCGTGCCTCTAAGTTGACAGGATGTAACATTCTTGGCAAAGCAGAGTTTTTGAATCCAGGCCAGTCTGTTAAAGACAGAGCGGCTCTAAAAATTGTTCAAGAAGCTAGAAAAAGAGATGAAATCTCAAAAAATGGAATTATTGTTGAAGGTACCGCTGGAAATACTGGTATCGGTCTATCCTTAGTGGCGAGGTGCTACGGATATCAATCTGTAATTGTAATTCCCGAAACTCAGACTGAAGAAAAAAAAGAAGCCTTGAAAATGCTTGGCGCTAATTTAGTTGAAGTTCCGGCAAAACCGTATAAAGACCCAAACAATTATATAAGGTATTCGGAAAGGTTGGCTCAATCACTGAAAAAAACGTCTGAAAACGGTGCTTTTTGGGCTAATCAGTTTGACAATCAAGATAACAGAATTGCACACATTGAAAATACTGCTCAAGAAATTTGGCAGCAAACAGAAGGAAAAATTGATGGGTTTATCTGTTCAGTTGGCACTGGCGGAACTTTAGCTGGTGTTAGTTTAGGCCTAAAGGAAAGAAACTCAGATATAAAAATAGGTATAGCTGACCCCGACGGATCAGCTCTTTTCAGTTATTTTAAAAATGGGACCCTAGAATCGTCTGGCTCTTCAATAACCGAAGGGATAGGTCAAGGAAGAATTACTAAGAACTTAGAAAATATCACGGTAGACTTTGCTTACAATATAAATGATAGAGAAGCTTTAGAAGAAATCTATTCTTTAATATATCTTGAAGGACTAAGTCTTGGAACTTCTTCAGGTATTAATGTTTGCGGTGCTATCAAAATGGCGCAGGAAATGGGTCCAGGTAAAACAATAGTCACTATACTTTGTGATCATAGCCAAAGATATAAGTCAAAGCTCTTTGACGCCAGTTTTTTAAAGGAAAAAGATTTGCCACAACCAGAATGGCTTACATCCTCCTTAAACTTACCTAAAGTATTTACAGATTAATAAAAATAGAAGATTTAATTATTAAGTTTATAGATACAATAAAAAGAAATACCATTAGGATTTGGTAAAAAATTCTTTCTGAAATAAAAACCCTAACTTTTTCACCCAAAATAAACCCAACCGCGGCAGGAATAAGAAAACCAGAAGATAGAGCAACTAATTGGCTATTATATTTATCATTTAAACCGTAAGAAATAAGAAGCGCTAAGGAACCAACAAATATAAATAAACCCGTAAGCGCAATAAAATGGTTTTTTTGGACTTTCTTTAATAGTAAAAGAGTTCCTATTGTGGGCGCCCAAACATTTGTAATTCCTGCTACCACCCCAATTAAGCCTCCAAACAGACTTTGGACTAAAATCTCATGATTTTTTCCTATTTCGGGAAGAGTATTAAAGCGTTGGTATAAAACAAATATCAAGATGATGACACCCAACGTTAATGACAAAGTTTCTTCCATTAAAGAGAAAGAAAATAAACTTGAAAAATATGTGAAGAGAAATAAAAAAAATAGAAGCGGTGAATAACGTTTGATGCTTTTGAACTTATTTTCCGACCTATAAAACTGCAAAAAATTTGTGACCAATGTAGGTATAATAATTAAAGTCATAGCCATTCTTGGACTTGTATATAGTGTCAAAAGAGACAAGGAAACCAAAGGTAGTCCCATTCCTATGCAACCCTTGACAAAACCAGCAATAAAAAAGACAAAAACTGAAAATATAATTATATTTTCGGACAGGTGTTCTTCTATCAAAAGTCACCTATAAATTCTAAACAATTAGAGAGTCCTGGTTTTGTTCTGATAATTCAAATATTTTCATATATTTCTTAACATCCTCATTTGGCCCCATTGCTTTATTAACATTATCAGAAAGCTTAACAGTAGGCTTTCCATTTGCCTGAATTGCCTTGCAAACCAATGAAAAAGGATCTAGTGAAGAATCTTTGGATAATCCCCGAAAATCGTTAGTAAGCAAGGTTCCCCAACCAAATCCTAATTGCACATATGGGGAAAATTTTTTATATAAATCGATTATTTTTTCAGTATCCAAACCATCAGAAAAAATTATTAATTTATTTTTTGTATTTTCACCCATCTTATTCCACCATCTTATAGCTAACTCAGCTCCAGTCTCAGGGTCACCAGAATCTATTCTAATACCTGTCCAAGATGCTAACCAGTCTGGAGCGTTGCTAAGGAATTTTTCAGTTCCATAGGTATCAGGCAAGATAACTCTTAGATTTCCATCGTGTTCATCGTGCCAATCTTCTAAAACTCTATATTGAGCTAACTTAAGATCTTCTTCAGATTCTGTTAGGGCAGAAAAAATCATTGGTAGCTCGTGGGCATTTGTGCCTATAGCCTCAAGCTCTCTCCTCATAGCTATCAAGCAATTTGATGTTCCTATGAATTTTTCTCCTAAACCCTCCACCATTGCCTGAACACACCAATCTTGCCATAAAAAACTATGTCTCCTTCTAGTACCAAAGTCCGCTATTCTGATTTTCTCCAACTTATTAAGCTTGTCTATTTTTTCCCAAAGTTTTGTCATGGCTCTCGCATATAAAACTTGTAATTCAAAACGACCCATATTTTTTAAAACGGCTCTAGACCTAAGTTCTGTTAAAACAGAAAGCACTGGTACTTCCCAAAACATCACCTCAGGCCACAATCCTTCAAATTGAATGCTATATTGATCTCCTTGTCTCTCTAATGAGAATTCCGGCAGTTTCAAGTTCTCTAACCAATCAATAAATTCTGGTCTAAAAATCGCTCTCTTCCCATAAAAAAGATTGCCCCTAAGCCAAGTAGACTCTCCCTTGCTTAGGGATAGATTTCTGATGTGGTCAAGTTGTTCTTTCAGCTCCTGTTGATCAATAATCCTAGCCAATGGAACTTTTTCTGACCTGTTTAGGACTGAAAACCTTACAGACACTCTAGGCGCATTTCTAAGGACAAATTGAGCCATTAGTAACTTGTAAAAATCAATATCCAAAAGTGATCTAACTATTGGGTCAATTTTCCAATTGTGATTATAAACTCTAGAAGCAATATCAATCATAACCACATATCACTAAGATTCTTTGATAAAATCAAGCGCTATTCCCTTAGTTCTTCTTAATAGTTGGTCTGGCTTGCACCTTAATACGTGCTTAGGAGTTCCGGCAGCAGCATAAACAAGATCTAAACTCATCAAATACTCATCAAAAATCTTTTTAATTTTATTCTTGTGCCCCAATGGTGACACACCCCCGATCGCAAATCCCGTAAAATCTCTTATCTCCGAAGCGCTTGCGACCTTAAGATCTTCCTTTATTAAAAAACCCGCTTTTTTTATATCTACTCTGTGTATGCCAGAACATATAAAAAGATAATACATGTCTTTTTGGGACTTTAAGACTATCGATTTGGCAATTTCTTCCAAATTGCAACCTATTTCTGCGGCAGCCTCAGCCGATGATTTAGCCGTTTTTATTTCTATCAGATCCGCATCGAGTGACAATTCAATGACTTCTTTTTTTACTCTTTTCAAACTTTCTGACATCGTTTGTATTTTGATTTATGTGAATCTATGAAATTATAATATAACAATTATAATACGAAAAATTAAGTTGAAATAATGAGTCTCAAAGCTTTCAAAAAAAAGGGAAGATTTTATAAGGGAAACATTCATACCCATAGTAATCTTTCAGATGGTCGATTGTTTCCAGATGATGTTTGTAAGGCTTATATAGATAGAGGATATGATTTTATATCCATAACTGACCATTTTTTAGGAATGTTTAACTATCCTCTAACCAGAATCAAATCAAATTTTAAAGATTTTTGCACAATCCCAGGAGCTGAATTACATACCAGTAAGATGAAAAATGGTGAGCTTTGGCATATTCTAGCCCTCGGTTTAAAAGAAAATTTTACTCCTCCAAACCAGCCTAGCTTCTTAATAGAGGACAACTCTGAGTCTGCAGAAAAACTGGTCTCCAGATGTTTAGACGCGGGTGCGTTTGTATCCTTAACTCACCCTGAGTGGAATGGCTTAACTCTGGAGGATACCAATGACATTCAAAATGCACATGCAATAGAAATCTATAACCACTCATCTGCAATTGAGTGTGATAGAGGTTATGGTTTGGCAATTTTTGAACAAATGCTCAATAAGGGAAAACCCATTAATATAATTGCTACTGATGATGCCCACTTTCAGACTAGTGATGCTTTTGGTGGATGGATAATGGTTAAGGCCGAAAATAATAATGCAATTGATTTATTAGAATCTTTAAAAAAAGGGGAGTATTACTCATCTCAAGGACCCGATATTTTTGATATTTCAATCAACAATAACGAACTATCTGTTTCATGTTCTTCTGTAGAATGCGTTATTGTAAGTGGCTATGGATCCTCTTCCCTTTACAAAAAAAAGCCAGAGATTAAAAATATTGTGTTTCAAATTGGTAGCTTGCCCAAAAATAAATGGATACGAGTAACAATAGTTGATAAAAGCGGCAAAAAAGCTTGGTCAAACCCTGTCTTTGACTACTAGTTTGATTGAGTTTCTGAACGGATATAATGCAAGATATTTTTAAAAACCTCTTTTGCCCTTTTTGTGTAGTTTCTTGCTCTCAAAAAGCCGTGAGGCAATCCTTTTCCCTCAATTAGATTAACATTACAACCGCCAATCAATAATTGATTATAATATTCCTCACAATCTGATGCTAATGGATCAATCTCTGCATTTACAAGGAGAGTATTTGGTATGTTTTCATTGTCATTATTCCCTAGCAAATCCCCTAACGAGCCCGTCAAAGGTATGTCCGCCTGCTCTCTGTAATACTCTATTTCTTCAACTGTAAGCATTGGTGCACTTGCATGCTCTTTATAACTTCTTTTTTTATTTGAACCTCCCAAAGATGGATAAATCAAAACCTGTGCCTTAGGCTTCAAAGGGGTGTCTTTTGATTTGTAAGTAATAAATGCTGCTAGGTTTCCCCCAGCGCTGTCTCCCACCATAACAACTGGTCTTCCTGAGTTTTTTATAAAATAATAAAAACGAATGCTGTCGGAGTAGAATTGAGGGTATTTGTGTTCAGGAGCGAGAGAATAATCAAGAGATAAAACTCTACTGCCAGTAAAATCGCAAATCTCTGCACAAATGTCGTCATGACTTTCTAAATCTCCCACAACAAAACCTCCCCCGTGTAGGTAAATTACATCACAAATATTATTTTTCTTTGAGTTGTATTCTCTGTACTTCAGTTCATTATGCTCAAATTTAACAGAGTGGTCTTTTGTAGTAACTCCAGAAGGTCTGCTGGCATTAAAAAAGACCGCAGCTTTATTATATTGCTCCCTAATTTCACTTACAGAAGCGTTGACAGAATTATTACCAAAGGAATAGCTAAGTTCTATAAATTTTATCGTTTCCTCATCAAAAATTAATTTGTATTTTTCCTGTAGATCAAGATCCCAATTCATTTAAAAACCACACTGTATATTAAAATTTAATAATTCCTTGTCTTAAATGCTAATTTTCAATAACATCTAACCTGTAAATAACTAAAACTCATATCAGATTTATATCAAAATTCTAACGATTTTTGAGGATATAAAAATTACGGGAGAAAAAAATTGAAAGATAAATTTATTAAGGATCAACAATTAAAGCTTAGTAGGGGTACGATAGACAGAAGACAGTTTATGACATCCGTCTTGGCCACCGGTATCGCAGTTCCTGCCGCATTGACTTTAGCAAAAAGCGCTGAGGCCGCAACACCAAAGAAAGGCGGACACATGAAGGCTGCTCAAGGTCACGGGTCAACAACAGATACATTAGATCCAGCAACTTTTGAAAATGGTTATATGAACAACGTAAGCTATACGTTTAACAATCATCTAACAGAAGTTTCAAGTAACGGTGAACTAATTGGCGAGTTAGCAGAAAGCTATGAGTCTTCAGATGCCAAGACCTGGATGTTTAATCTCAGAAAAGGCGTGGAGTTTCACAACGGAAAAACGATGACCCCTGAAGATGTGATTTTGTCGTTACAACATCACATGGGAGAGGATAGTAAGTCAGCTGCTAAAGGTCTTCTGACGCAAGTAGAAGAAATGAAACAAGATGGATCACATGGCGTTAAAATGGTGCTGAAGAATGCAAATGCGGATTTTCCTTACATAATGAGTGATTATCATTTAGCTATAAGAGCTTCTAAAGATGGAAAAGTAGATATGCTAGACCCAAAGGGCGGCACAGGAGCTTATTACTTGAACAAATTTGAGCCTGGTGTAAGGGCTGAAGGAACTAGAAACCCTAACTTTTTTAAGGACGGTTCCGGTCATTTTGATTCTTATGAACATCTTTCAATTCTTGATGTTACAGCGAGACAGCAAGCATTAATGAATGGTGATGTTTATGTTATCGACAAAGTGTCTGCAAAGACGGTTAATCTTCTTTCCAGAGCTCCTAACATAAATATTAAAGAAGTAACAGGAACTCTTCATTATACTTTTCCAATGAGACTAGACGTAGAACCATTTGGAAATTATGACCTGAGAATGGCTCTAAAATTATCTGTTAAACGTCAAGAGCTAGTCGATAAAGTATTGTTTGGGCATGGTGCTCTAGGTAATGATCATCCAATATCAACTGCAAATAGGTATCATCACTCTTCGTTGCCACAGCGTGAATTTAATCCTGAAAAGGCTGCTGAACATTATAAAAAGTCGGGTCATTCTGGACCGATAAAACTGTCAGCAGCGGACGCTGCCTTCAATGGCGCCGTAGATGCCGCTCAACTTATGGCTAATTCAGCAAAAGAATGCGGTATAAATATTGAGGTTGTCAGAGAACCGAAAGACGGTTATTGGTCAAACGTTTGGAATAAGAAGGGCTGGTCTGCATGTTATTGGGGTGGCCGTCCTACTGAAGACTGGATGTTTTCCGCTGCATATACCAATGATACCGAGTGGAACGATACTGCCTGGAAAGGAACAGAGTCCTCAAAGAAGTTCAACGGTCTCGTGAAAGCAGCCAAAGGTGAACTAGATGATGCCAAACGTCGTAAAATGTACGAAGAATGCCAGACGTTAGTTCACGACGACGGCGGAACCATTTGCCCAATGTTTGCCAACTATATTATGGGAGTTAATAAAAAGATTGTTATTCCTGAAAATATCGCAGCCAATTGGGAACTTGATGGCGGTAAGATGCTGGAAAGATGGTGGTTCGCTTAATTAAAGGCACCACAGATCAACTTTAGATTACTATAAATTAATCATCAGCAACATCTAATTTAGATTAGATGTTGCTGGTTTAAGAGATAAGATTTTGCATCCGGTTTTTCTGACAATTTTAAAGCGTCTTGGTCTAGGCGTTCTAACGCTTCTTGTAGTATCTATGGTTATTTTTTCGGCAGTAGAGATGTTGCCTGGGGATTTTACCGAGGCAGTCCTTGGTCAAAGAGCAACGGTTGAAACAGTAGCTGCCTTTCGTAAGGAGCTAGGACTAGATCAACCCGCGATTTTGCGCTACCTTGATTGGTTAGGGTCAGTCTGCACCGGAGACCTCGGTACTTCCTTTTCTGGAAGAGACGCTTCCGGTATAGACAGATCAAGACCTGTTACAGAATTGATAGCACCTAGATTAACTAACACACTATTCCTAGCAACCTTCACTGCCATTATTGCTGTTCCTCTTTCTTTAATTTTGGGTTTATTAACCGCTCTTTATCGAAACACTATTTTTGACAGATCAACAAACATTACTACTCTTACCGCTATATCTTTTCCTGAGTTTTTTGTTGCATACACTTTAATTCTTTTTCTGGCATCTCTTTTTCAGATTTTTCCATCACTTTCAAATGTCGATGAAAACACACTTTTTTTCGAAAGAGTATATATGACAGCTTTACCCGCCATTACACTAACACTTGTCACTGTTGCACATATGTTAAGAATGACAAGAGCGGCAATTATAAATCTATTAGCGAGCTCATATATTGAAATGGCTACACTGAAGGGAACAACAAAGTTAAATATTATTTTGAGGCACGCTTTACCCAATGCATGGGCACCGATAGCTACTGTTGTAGCTTTTAACTTAGCCTATATGGTTGTTGGGGTCGTTGTTGTTGAGGTTGTTTTTGTATATCCGGGCATAGGTCAGCTAATGGTTGACGCAGTTACTTCAAGAGATATCCCCGTTGTTCAAGGTTGTGCTCTAATATTCGCATGCACCTATATTTTTCTGAATTTAACAGCCGACATTATAGGAATCGTAACCAACCCTAGACTGCTACATCCACGTTAAAAATTAATATGCCAAAATCAAATATCACAAATTATTCAGCAAAAATCGAATCTGCTCTTGTCTATACAAGAAGATCACGATTTGAAAGATTTTGGATTGAATTAAGGAAGGCGCCTCTTACAGCATGGATAGGTATGATAACCGTGTCACTTTATATATTCGTTGCTTTATTCGCACCTTTTATAGCCCCTTACGGAGAAGCAGAAGTTTTCCCTGTACCCTATGATGTTTGGAGTGACAAACATATTTTTGGCACTGATCAGATAGGTCGAGACATTTACACCAGACTGATTTATGGGGCAAGAAATACGATAGGTATTGCTGTCGCAACTACATTTTTGGCATTCCTTATCGGTGGATTTTTAGGCTTATTAGCTACCATATTAAGAGGTTGGGTTGATCAGATACTTAGTCGTCTTGTAGATGTGCTTATGGCTATACCGGGTCTTATTTTTTCTCTGGTGCTATTGTCGGTTTTTGGTTCAACTATTACAAGTCTTATAATCATTATTGGTACCTTAGAGAGTACTAGAATATTTCGACTAACTAGATCTGTTGGGTTAAATGTAGTTGTTATGGAGTTTGTTGAAGCTGCACAATTAAGGGGAGAAAGTCTTAGATGGATAATAACAAAGGAAATCTTACCAAACATTGTACCGCCTCTAGCCGCCGAATTCGGTTTGAGATTTTGCTTTATATTTTTGCTTATTTCATCTCTATCATTTTTAGGTGTTGGAATACAACCGCCTACGGCAGACTGGGGGTCTATGGTTCGAGAAAACGCCTCCTTAATTCAATTTGCTAAGTTTGATATATTTGTTGCTATTACACCTCTCTTGCCTGCTGCTTCAATAGCCATATTAACAGTTGCTGTAAATTTTATTGTTGATTGGTTTCTTCACACTTCAAGTGGATTAAAAGATGAGAAATAAAAAGAATAATAAAGTATTGCTCGAGATGAAAGACATAAAGATTGAGGGCTTTGCGGACGAAAAATGGCATAAAATTATCAAAGGAATAAGTTTAACATTGTCAAGAGGACAGGTAATGGGCCTAATTGGAGAATCGGGCGCCGGAAAATCTACTTTAGGATTGGCGGCGATGGGTTTCACAAGACCTGGATGTAAATTCACTGGCGGAAAAGTAGTTTTTGACGGAAAAAACTTGACGGATATGCCCGAAAATCAAAGGCGTGAATATTGGGGCACAAGGATCACTTATATAGCTCAGTCGGCAGCAGCAGCTTTTAACCCTGCTCATCAGCTTATTCATCAAGTTATAGAATCGACTGTCCGATCAAAACAAAAAAACAAAAGGGACGCTCAGAATGATGCGGTTTCTCTCTTTGAGTCTTTACAGCTACCAAACTCCAGTGAAATAGGTAATAGATTTCCTCACCAAGTATCGGGTGGGCAATTGCAAAGAGTTATGACAGCTATGGCAATGTCACCAAGACCAGATTTAATAGTTTTTGATGAACCTACAACTGCTTTAGATGTCACTACTCAAGTAGAGGTACTGGCAGCCATGCGAGAAGTAGTAAAAACGTTTAACACTGCGGCCATTTATATTACACACGATCTTTCCGTTGTCGCGCAAATGGCAGATACAATAAAAGTTCTCCGCTTTGGAGAAGAAATTGAGGAAGCAGAAACTAGAAAGATGCTAAAATCCCCAAAACAGGAATATACAAAAACACTTTGGTCCGTAAGATCAATTCAAAAGCCTGAGATAAAAAGCAAAAATATAATATTGGAAATGTCGGGTATAGATGCTTTTTATGGGAATTTTCATGTGCTTAAAAATGTAAACATTAAACTTTCTTATGGTAGAACTTTGGCAATTGTAGGAGAAAGCGGATCAGGAAAATCTACTATGGCAAGAGTTATAACAGGTTTATTGGCTCCGAGAAATGGGTCTGTTAAATTTAAAGATAAAGTTCTTCCAGCAAAACTAAAAAACCGAACCAAAGATCAATTACAAAAAATTCAAATGATCTATCAGATGGCAGACGTTGCTATGAACCCAAAACAAACAGTTTTCGATATTATAGGTAGACCTGCTTCTTTTTTTACTGGGATAACCGGCAAAAAATTAGAGAACCGAGTAATAGAGTTATTAAACCAAATAGATCTTGATGAAAGCTTTATAGATAGATATCCAAGCGAATTGTCAGGTGGACAAAAGCAGCGGGTCTGTATAGCTAGAGCGTTGGCAGCCAAACCAGAGGTTATTATATGCGATGAAGTTACATCAGCCTTAGATCAAATAGTTCAGGAAGGAATATTAAAACTTCTACTCCGTTTACAGAATGATCTAAACCTTTCATATATATTTATTACGCATGACATTGCTACTGTAAAAGCGATTTCTGATGAGGTAGTCGTAATGAATGAAGGTGAGGTTGTGGAACAGGGTTTGAAGAGTAAGATTTTTTCACCGCCTCATCCAGACTATACAAAGCTCCTTCTTTCCTCCGTTCCCGAGATGGACCCTGACTGGTTAACAAATTTATTAAAAAAAAGAGCATAAGGAGAAATAAATGAAAATTATTTGGCTGGGGCATGGAAGTTTTAGAATAGAAATAGATGACCAAGTTCTTCTATTAGATCCATGGATAAATGGTAACCCAATGTTTTCCGAGGAACATAGAGAAAAAGCTCTTTCAGGCGCAACACAGATTCTTGTAACACACGGACATTTTGATCATAGTAACGATGTCGTCTCTTTAGCAAGGGAACTGAAAGTGACAGTTGCTGGAATAGCTGATCTTATGTCTCATTGGGAAGACACTGAAGACTTGTCGACCGTTGGGTTCAATAAGGGCGGAACCATAAAAATAGGCAATGTTGAAGTCACTATGGTTAATGCCACTCATAGCTCTTCTATGATGGTGGATAAAAGATTAATGTATACTGGCGCTGAATCGGGGTTTGTTATAACAGGGGAAGGCAAAACAATATATTTTTCTGGTGATACTGACGTTATGGCTGATATGGAAATTATCCAAGATCTTCATAAACCCGAAATTGGAATATTGTCTTGTGGAGGCCACTTCACAATGGATATGAAAAGAGCGGCATATGCGGCAAAAAAATATTTTAACTTCTCAAAAGTAATCCCTTGCCATTACAAAACATTTCCTCTTTTGGAGCAAAATGCAGAAACCTTAGTAAAGGAACTAGGTAGTGATGTTGTTATCGAGCCCGAGGTGATGAAAGCTATTGAGCTTTAATCAAATAAACTTTTACAAGTCTTTAGGACAAACAAAATCTGTTAATTCAAACAAAGTATCTCCTGTATGACTCCATGATGCAATATCTGAGGACAAGCTGGAAAATGCACCAGTGGGATATTTGGTCTCTAATCTGTAAACAAGGTCAGAAGATGAGTTAGAGGAAGATAACCTTAAAACAGCTTCCTGTATTGCAGGGTTATGACCGACAATTAACACTGAAGAATACTCATCAGAAATTTGCGAAATAAAATCAATTAAAACGTTATCATCAAATGTGTATAAATCTTTATTAAAAATAACATCCGTATTTTTTAAAGCCGGTCTTACTATTTCTATAGTTTCAACGGCTCTTGTAGCGGTAGACGAAAAAACTATTTCAAATTGATTTTTTTTATTGGTAAGAAAATCTTTCATTTTTAGAGAGGCTTTCCTCCCTCTGTCCGCTAGACAGCGTTCGTGATCTGATACAATAGGCGATGACCAATCTGACTTTGCATGACGTAAAAAAGATACCTTTTTCACGTCAATACCTATACAAATTATAAAGATTCCAGCTCATAAAAGCATAACTATTGCCAATTTATAACTAATGTCAAACTATTAAGAGTGTATTAAAACCTTCGCAAATATTTCATTATATTTTTATTTTCTCGGAATACGCTCATTTCAATTAAAAACAGTTTGGTTTGATTAGTTTTTTGTTAATTTTAGAGACTAATAAAAATTCTTATTGATATTTAATAAAACTGACATGATTATGATTTAGTACTGTACTTTACCTATAGTAAGACTCTTTATTAAATAAATAATTTTCGGGGAGGAAAATGAAACATTTTTTAAAAATTTTTTCCATATTAACATTGTCAATGTTACTAGGAAATTTCTCTGCTTTTGCTGAAGATTGCCACAGAGGTACTTTAGACAAAGCATATTGCGATAGAAATATGGATCAGGTTGCTGACTTGCCATTAGATCCAAAAGATTGGGTTGATCCAAAAACAATTATATTCACATACACTCCGGTTGAAGACCCAGCGGTTTATGCAAATATTTGGAAGTCATTTGTAAAACATCTTGAAAAGCATACAGACAGAAAAGTTGTTTTCTTTCCTGTAGACTCAAACGCTGCTCAGCTGGAAGCTATGAGATCTGGTCGTTTGCATGTTGCCGGATTTAACACTGGATCTAATCCTATAGCGGTCAGTTGCGCAGGTTTTGTACCTTTTGCAATGCACGCGAAAGATGATGGATCTTATGGTTATGAAATGGAAATTATCGTAAAAGCTGATAGTGCCATACAGTCTCCTTCTGAAATTAAAGGTAAGACTTTAGCCTTTACGTCTCCTACTTCTAATTCTGGGTTCAAAGCTCCATCAGCAATTTTGAAGGGGGAGTTTGACTTGATAGCAGACAGAGATTTTACGCCAACTTTTTCTGGTAAGCACGACAACTCTATACTGGGAGTGTATAATGGTGACTATGAAATCGCATCTGTCGCAAATTCAGTTCTTCAAAGAATGGAGAGAAGAGGTGTAATTGAGAAAGGAAAGTTGCGAGCTGTTTACAGATCACCAACTTTTCCAACAACGGGTTATGGCCATGCTCACAACTTACACCCTGAGTTGGTAGCTAAAATAAAAACTGCCTTTTTCACTTGGGATTTCGATGATGACCCTCTTTACAAGAAAGAGTTTGCAAAGGCTGATAAGTTTATTGGCATTCGACATATGAATGACTGGGCTGTCATAAGGCAAATAGATACAGCAAATGGTGTCAGTTACGACTGCAAGTAATCATTGCGTTATTTAATAAACTCCAGGCTCCTTAAAATGGGGCCTGGTTTCTTTTGTGAGTGTTGAATGTTAAAGTTAGAAAATTTAACAAAAAGGTATAATACCGGTGACTTGGCTCTTCAGGGTGTTGATCTGGAGATACCTGATGGTCAAGTCCTGGCTCTTATTGGACCGTCTGGTGCAGGAAAATCTACATTGATAAGATGCGTAAATCGTCTTGTAGAACCAACAGATGGCTCGGCTACCTTAAACGACGAAAATCTTACTAAATTATCATCTAGAGCGCTAAGAAGGGCTCGTAGAAGAATGGGTATGATATTTCAAGAATATGCCTTAGTAGAACGTTTGACAGTAATGGAAAATGTTCTTTCAGGACGATTGGGATATGTAGGTTTTTGGCGAAGTTATTTTAGAAAATTTCCCAAAGATGATGTTAGGGAAGCATTCCGGTTGTTAGACAGAGTAGGACTTTTAGAAATGGCCGATAAGCGTGCTGATGAGTTGTCTGGAGGCCAAAGACAACGGGTGGGTATATGCCGAGCATTGATCCAAAACCCTGACCTGTTATTGGTTGATGAGCCAACAGCAAGTCTTGACCCAAAAACTTCTCGGCAAATTATGCGACTAATTAATGAGCTATGTGCAGAGAGAGGTTTAACTGCCATTATAAACATACATGATGTTCTTCTGGCCCAAATGTTTTCTCAGAGAATAGTAGGCTTGGCTTTAGGAAAAATTGTTTACGATGGTAGTCCAGAGGGATTAACGCCTGAAGTCCTAACACAAATTTATGGAGAAGAAGATTGGTCGGCAACGATTGAAAAAGTTGATGACGAAGATGAGGATGATTAATCAGAATGGGCAAGCCTGAAAATATCTCCACTTATCCAGAAATTTGGAACAAACCACCCTTTATAACTAACTCTACACTCCGTTGGGGCATAATTGTTGGCGCGGTAATATATTTAATAGCTGCTCTAGCTTCTATGGACATAAATCCTCAAAGAATTGTTGAAGGTATCCCTCGTGGGCAAAGATTTATTGCCTCTTTTTTTCCCCCCAATTTTGCTGACAATCGTGGAGTAGTTTGGGATGGAATTCTAGAGAGTATTTGGATGGCTATCATTTCAACGGTTGTTGGAATAGCTTTGTCCGTGCCTATTGGTTTAGGAGCGGCAAGAAACCTAGCTCCATTTTGGGTTTATATCACTTGCAGATCCATTATTGCAGGATCACGAACATTTCCTGAAATTATTTTAGCGATATTTGCAGTGAAGCTTTTTGGGTTTGGGCCTTTTGCTGGCTTTATAGCTTTAAGTTTAGGAACAATCGGTTTTTTTGCAAAACTACTAGCGGAAGATATTGAAAACAGTAGCGAGGCTCAAGCAGAGGCTGTAAAAACTACAGGCGCAAATTGGTTTCAATGGATAAACTACTCTATACAACCTCAAGTAATGCCAAGAATGATTGGGCTTTCAGTATACCGATTAGATATTAATTTTCGTGAGTCAGCTGTTGTTGGAATTGTTGGAGGAGGGGGAATAGGCGCAACATTGAATACTGCTTTTTCAAGATATGAGTTTGATACTGCTGCTGCAATTTTAGTTGTAATAATCGTAATAGTTATGGTTTTGGAGTATGCCTCAAGTTTTCTGAGGAAGTGGGTACAATAATGGCCGTAATCAAAACAAATAATGAGATTATCTGGAAAAGGAGAACTACAAAAAAACAATTAGCTATTTGGCTAGCATGGTTAGTAGGTATTTCCATAGTGCTTTTTGCTTGGAGCATTATATCTGAAAGAACCGTGTGGTTTTTTGTCCAAGATGCACCAAGACAGGCAGCCGATATTGGAGGAAGAATGGTGCCTCCAAAGTGGTCATACATCTCAAAGTTAATAACACCAGTATGGGATACAATAAATATAGCTACCCTTGGAACTGTTATTGCAATGATCATTGCTGTTCCTGTAGCATTTTGCGCTGCCCGAAATACAACTCCACATAGCACTGTAAGAGTGGTTGCACTATTTATTATAGTTTCATCTCGATCAGTTAATTCTCTGATATGGGCATTAATGCTAGTGTTTATTCTTGGGCCAGGCGTATTAGCAGGAACGATAGCAATAGGTTTAAGATCTATAGGATTTTGTGCAAAACTAATTTACGAGTCCATTGAGGAGATTGATGAAAATCAAGTGGAAGCTATCAAAGCTACTGGAGCCAGTAATTTACAGAGAATGACCTATGGTATTTTGCCACAAGTGCTTCCAACTATTGCTGGAGTGGGTATTTACAGATGGGATATCAATATAAGGGAGTCTACAATATTAGGATTAGTTGGCGCAGGGGGAATAGGCCTTCAATTGAGTGCATCTATTAACACGCTTGCCTGGACTCAGGTTTCTACGATTTTATTAGTAATTCTTGTAACGGTATTTATTTCCGAATGGGTCTCGGCTAAGGTTCGAGGGGCAATTATATAAAATTTGTTATATAAGGTAATCACTGTAAACTCTACTTGAGAACCTTGAATATTTTAACGGGCTTAAAGTATGGCGCCATCCCTTAATAAAATTATTATTCTGTCTGACATTCATTTGACCAGCGATGGAAAAAAAATTGCAGATCTAGATCCACTTAATAAACTAGAAGCTGCGATAAACCACTTATTAGAAAAGCATAAAGATTTAGACCACCTTGTCTTTACAGGTGACTTAGCAAATAATGGCTTAGAATCAGAATATGCTCACCTGAAAAAGGCAACGTCAGGATTATCAAGCCCTATTACTTTCATGATGGGAAATCACGATAATAGAGATAGTTTTTGCAAAGAATTTACTTACTACGCCTTTGATGAGAATGGTTTTATCCAGTCCAGCATCAATTTTGGGGACTATGTTCTCTTATTTTTAGACTCCTTAAAAGACCCCTATTCAGATGTTGAGAAAAACAAAGGTTTCTTATGCAGAAAACGATTAGATTGGTTAGAAAACCAATTAAGTTTGGTAGAAAACAAAAAAGTAATTTTGTTTGTTCATCATCCTCCTTTTCCCACTGGCCTTGAGGCAATGGACGCCATCAGATTAGAAAATCCTGAGGATCTATATTCTATTTTAGAAAAATATAAGAATGTTATACATATAGTATCTGGTCACATTCACAGAAATATCTCAGGGAATTATAGAGAGATAGGATTTTCAACATTCAAAAGCACCAGTCATCAAATGTCTCTAAATTTAAAGTCTGAGAAGGTTGAATTTAACAATACAGAAAAATCAGGGTATGGTGTTTTATGCCTTCGAGAGGACGGTTTGTTCATTCACAATGAAGAGTTCAACTGACTCTTCTGTAGACTATAAAGTTCTTAAAACTATTATCCCTGAAACAGTTATTAATGTTCCCAATAGCTTAGCCGTTGTCAGCTTTTCCTTTAAAAAGATAATACCTATTATAAAAGCAAATATTATTGAAGTTTCTCTTATGGCCATAACAATAGCAATCGGCGCATTAAAAAAGGCCCACATAACCAGAGAGTACGCTAAAAAGGAGGCAAAACCGCCCCCTAAAAAAATCCACTTCGCGCTACCAATAATTTTTGATGCCGTGCCTGGTGAAACAAACCTGCAATAAATGATCATCCCTATCCCATTAATTATTGAAAGCCAGCAGTAATATGCTACAGGACTTTCACCGATACGACCTCCATAACCGTCTACAAGTGAATAAGATGCTATAAAGCACCCCGTAATCAATGCGGAAATTGCAGCATTTTTTGGAACATGTTGGATTCGTACTCCAACAGTAGATAGAAGACCTGCAATTATTAAAAAAATTGCCAGCAATTCGGGCAATCCAAACTTCTCTCCTAGGAACAAAAATGTAATGATTGTCACCATTAAAGGGGCTGAAGCTCTGGCAATTGGGTATACTTGTGATAGATCTCCCTTCTTATATGACTCAACAAGAAAAATTTGATAACCAAAATGGAAGATGCAACCTAATAAAAGGTTTGGCCAGCATGTAAAATTCAATGGCGGTACATAGTATAATGCCACTATGGCGAATGGTATGTGTCCAGCAGATACCGCTGCCATCTGTAGCAGCTTATCGCTTCCTCCCTTTACAAGAGCATTCCACACCGCATGCAAGATTGCTGCAAATAAAATTACAAGGAAAGTTGTTGTGGTCATTAAAAAATATTTTCTATTTATCTAACGAATATTCAATATTGAAACCGCCCTGTTTATCTTACTGCTTTTCAGTTAAAAGCCCACAAATTAGTTATATCTAAAAGCAACCTAACCTCCAAATAAATACATGTAAGTTTAGCGACAAAAATGTGACAAAAACATGACATTGTAAGTGTCTATTTTTATTGAATAAAATTAGTTTACAAAAATACTTTTTTCAATTATTTTTATACATACAGGATAAAGAATATGCATACAGAACGACAAACAAGAAAAGAAAACTTTTTCAGAAAAAAACAAATAAAACTGTTAAAGGCCTACGCTAAGGGCAAATTGAAAAAAGCAGAGAAACTACGTTCGGGTCTGCTTGCTGCGAATACCCACTTTGTAAACAAATCAGGGTTCAAGTAGTCTAGAATTTGACAATCTAAAATTAGATTAACAAGAATTTATCTATTGAATAACCGATACATCCCATCAATAGCACTGTTATCCATATTGGAAACTTCAAAATCAATATAAAGATAAGAGTTAAAGTAGTAAAAGCTATTGCCCACTCATTGTTGACAATTGAGGGAATTACAAAAACTAAGTAACTTGAGAATAATATTGCTGAGACAGCTATGTTTACGCCTTTTAGCCCTTTTTTGAAAATCCTACTCTTACTCAACCTACTCCAAAAATAAAGAGCTATAGGAGTTAATACAAATGTAGACGAATATAAAAATATAAGAAAATAAAAACCATAAAGTAGTTTATTAAAAACGGTAGAGTCATATGTTAGAGATCCTAAGTAGGATGCAAATGAAAACAACGGCCCAGGTATTGCTTGAGCGATTCCATATCCGAGCAAAAACTCTTCTTTAGATACTAATCCGCTATTTATAAAAGGACCCTGCAACAGAGGTAGAACTACATGCCCCCCACCAAAGACCAAGAAACCTGTGTTAAATAATTGCCTAAATAGGTTATAGTCTGAGCCAACTGCAAAAAAATTAAGTGTTAAAAAAGCAATTATCCCTAATAGAATGACTGTATATACATGATATTTATTTAAATTTGATACTGCAACTATCTCGCTGTCCTCTAACGGAACTTCCTTTAAAAATAATAATCCAACCAACCAACCCGTGATTAATATTATTAATGGGTATGCTATAAGATCGAAATAAATAGTGATTATAGAAATACACAGGAAAATAAGTTTTTCTAAATTATCAGTACAAAAAGTTTTGTACATGGTGAAAACTGCTACACCCACGACTGGTATTGCCACGGAAGAAAGTCCAGAGATTGCAAGATAGCTAAGTGATAATATATCCAGAGAGTAACCTATACCCAAAAATGTCATCACCAAAATCGAGGGCAAGCTAAAAGAAAGTAATGCGGCATATGCCCCTATTGAACCACCTTGCCTCATACCGATAGCAAAAGCTAATTGACTTGAAGTTGGTCCGGGTAGAAATTGACAAATTGCTAGAAGATATGAAAAGTCGGTTTCCCCAATCCATCTTTTTGCCTTAACAAACTCTTCTCTGAAAAAACCAATATGGGCTGTTGGCCCTCCAAAGGAAGATAAACCCAACTTTAAAAAAGCAGTGCAGATTGCTATCTGATTCATGAGTAATTATTCTAAGTTTTTGAATATAATTTTCATTGTATCAAGCTTTTATGTCCAATATATGAACATAGGTTAACAAATTAGATTTTTTATCTTTGCCATTATAATAATTAGTCACTAAAGCCTGCGATTGACTGTTTAATAAGGTTCTCTAGTTCCAAGGCACTTGCTTTCCTCGGGTTGGTAGCGGCTGCACTATCAATCAATGCTTTCTCTGCAATTCGCTTAGAACAATTAATAGGAATACCTATTTCACTTAATGATTTTGGGATTTCCAGCCGATTTAGTAGTGTCTCAGTATTTCCTATAAAGCCTGAAATTGAATTATCCGTTAAATTCATTGATTGGGACATTCTAGATACTTTCTCTTCCATTCCTGGAAGATTAAAGCGCAATACTGTTGGAAGAATTATTGCATTTGTTAGACCATGTTGCGTATTGTATTCTGCGCCAATCATGTGTGAAATTGCATGAACTAAACCTAAACCCTTTAGAAAAGAAACGCCCGCCAAACAAGAGCCTACGAGCATCCCTGAACGAGCATTTAGGTTTTGAGGATCTTCATATACAACGGGAAGCCATTTAGAAATCAAGCTTAGTGCCTCTAAGGCCATAGCGTCACAAGTGGGGTGAAAGCCCGGTACAAGAAAAGCTTCTATAGCATGTGTCAGAGCATCGGCTCCTGTCCAAGCCGTTAGATTTAGTGGCAAGTTAAGAGTTAATACAGGGTCAAGAATGGCCAAGTCTGGTTTAAGTTTGGGATGAAAAATGCAGAACTTCATACCTTTGTTAGTATGAGTAATCATGGCTGTGCTTTCTGTTTCCGCTCCCGTCCCTGCGGTAGTCGGAATAGTAATCAATTTTGGAAACGGATATAATTTTGTATCTATTTCCGGAGGTTTCTTTTCATATTCAAAGTCCCATAAATCAAATTCATTGTTAGCAGTTAAACATATAGCCTTACCGCCATCCATGGCACTTCCTCCACCAATAGCTATCACGCAATCGTGAGTACCTTCTCTATATTTTTCACAACCCGATCCTATTTCTGTATCCAATGGATTAGGAGAAATCTTGCTGTATACCTCAAAGGTCAAACCACTATTAGAAAGTTTTTCCTTTAGTTCACTCAAAAATGGTAAATTTGCGCTACCTGAGTCGGTTACTATAAGAGGTTTTTTTACTTTTAGCTCAACACAAAATTTTCCGATTTCTTCTAGCCGTCCAGGCCCGAAGGCAATGGGAATAGGAAAGGTCCAATCCTGAGATTCAAGCATCTTTTTATCCATTAAAAAATAATCTTATGACCCTAATTTATAATCTGCAACGACTTAAAAATATTTTCCAAAGTATTTGCCAATATATTTTTAAAAACTTGTAAGCTTGATTTGTTTATAGTTTTTCAAGATATTGAGAAATTACGTTTAGGAAATTAACTTTATGTTTTTGGCGTCCTCAAAAAATTACTCAGAGACTTCCTTGAGCTTAGCACTATTTTTTTGTGGTGGTATCTGGGGTCTTTATTGGATTCCATTGAGGAATGTGGAAAGCTTGGGTGTTTCTGGTGCCTGGAGTGTTTTCTTTGTAAACGCCTGTCCCCTTATTTTTCTTTTACCAATTCTTGGATTTTTTTATTCTGATCTGAAACGAGAATTTTGGCCTTCATTAATCGCAGGATCAGTAATCGGAGTTGCTTTCACTCTCTATGCGAGCGCGTTAGTGGAAACTACAATTTTGAGAGCAACGTTACTTTTTTATTTGAGCCCAATCTGGGGAACGCTTATCGGGGTAATATGGCTTGGTGAAAAACTAACATATAACAGAATATTATCCATTTTAGCTGCTATTTCTGGTTTGATACTTTTATTATGGGATACGGAGAAGTCGGGCTATCCTCTAAATATCGGAGATGTTTTTGGTTTTTTCTGTGGAATTTTTTGGGCTATTGGCTCATCTATGCTAAACCGCTGGCCTAAAACACCAATGCTTCCTCTTACCACTTTTGTATATTTAACAACTGCTCTGATATCACTTATTTTTGCTATTTTCTTTTATAAAGAGACGTTTCCCCAAAAGGCTCTTCTTTTATCTTCTTTTCCATCCACGTTTTTGTGGTCTACCGTTATTTTATTACCCAGCTTTGTTATAGTCTTTAAAATATCTCAAATTTTATTCCCAGGTAGAGTTGCTATATTATTAATGTCTGAAGTAATAGTGGCTCTTGTCAGTGCCAGTATATTGGTACCCGAAGAAAAAATGTTTTTCATTCAATGGATAGGAGGTGCTGCTATTATTCTTGCAGGATTAATCGAAGTACTCCCCAGTTCACTCAGAAAAAAATAGCGCATAGTAATAAGGTTTATTTAAAGACCATGTAGAGACTTTGTTTCAAGGTAATCTTCTAGGCCCATCTTGCCTCCCTCGCGTCCGTTACCTGATTGCTTGTATCCTCCAAAAGGCGTTCCGTAATTGAAACCACCTCCATTTATATGTATTGCACCAGCCCTTAAAAGAGCTGATACTCTTTCAGCTTTTTCCTTGTCAGAAGTTTGCAAATATGCCGCTAAACCGTAAGGAGTATCATTTGCGATAGTTATCGCTTCTGCCTCATTCTCAAAAGGGATAATCACTAATACAGGTCCAAAAATCTCTTCCTGAGCAATTCGCATGTTATTTTTCACATCATGGAAGATTGTTGGTTTCACATACCACCCTTGCTCAAAGCCCTCTGGCTTTCCAAGACCTCCTGTAAGAACTGGAGCCCCTTCTTTAATTCCAACATCAATCATATTTTGAACGCGGTCGAATTGAATTTTATCAAATAGAGGCCCCAAATGATCTCCTTCTTTCTTGGGGTCATCTACAGAAATAGCTTCTGCTGAGTCTTTCGCAATTTTTAAAACTTCCTCATAGCAAGATCGCTCTACTAATAAGCGAGTAGGTGCATCACATGATTGGCCACTATTAAACATACATTCTTCTACAGAGGCTTTTACATCTTTCTCAAGATCACAATCTGCAAATATGAGGTTTGGTGATTTGCCTCCTAATTCAAGAGTCACTCTCTTGATTGTGTCAGCAGAGTCTTTAGTAACTAAAATTCCGGCTCTGGTAGAGCCAGTGAAAGACATCATTTGAATATCTTTATGTTTTGAAAGCGCTGTTCCCACAACATCCCCAACTCCATTAACAAGATTAAATACGCCTGAAGGGTATCCGGCCTCCTCTATCATTTCGGCATAAATCATTGCAGAAAGTGGTGTGTGCTCTGAAGGTTTTAAAACACATGTACAGCCAGTAGCCAGAGCTGGAATTACTTTTAAAGCTACCTGATTTATGGGCCAATTCCATGGCGTTATTAAGCCACAAACCCCTATTGGTTCTTTTATTAAGATATCTCCGTTCTCTAGCTTTTCTCTCTCTTCAAGCTTTTCAAGCGAGTCTATAAAACCATCAAGGTGCCCGATGGCAGAGTCTGCCTGAGCTGAACGAGCCATTGATATTGGAGCCCCCATTTCCTCTCTCATTGCTTGAGCGAGATCTTCAAAACGAGCTTCAGTGATGCTTTTCAACCGCCTTAGATATTCTAATCTTTCAGATTTTGATGTTTTAGAAAAACTCTCGAATGCTTTTTTTGCAGCGTCAACTGCCCTATCAAGATCTTTTTTATTACCAAGTGATACCTGTCCAATTTCATTTTGATTTGCTGGGTTTAAAACTGGCATTTTTTCTGTTGAAATAGGCTCAACCCATTGCCCATTTATAAAGAATTTCCCTAAATTTTCCATTTTAAAACCCTTTTAAATATTTTTTTTCATGAGAACATCATATTTAGAAATGACAGTTTCATCAATACCCAGAAGTCTATTATCATTAACGTGAATTTATTCACTTAACCCAAATGACATAAATCTGTCACAAATTTTAGATAACCAATTATTGGAGATTAAGGAATGAATATTTTCATAAATGGCCTAGGAAGAATAGGAAAGCTTGTTTTTCGTCGTCTTTGCGATGAGGGTCTCTATAAAAAAATCCATTCTGTAAATGAAAAGGAAGGAATTCCCTCAGATCAGGAGTATTTTCTTAAATATGATAGTGTCCATGGTTCGTGGGGTGAAAAACTAAATTTTAAGAATAATAATCTTTTTTATAAAGAACATCCCATTCGGGTATCTAACTTCAATCACATTGAAGATCTTAGCTTCCCAGAAGCTACGCCAAATATAGCGATAGACTGCACGGGAAAGTTTAAAGATGAAAAGTCGTTACAGGCTTATTTTGATAAAGGAATAGACTATGTATTGGTTTCGGCACCAATAGATTCTAAAAATGTCTTCAATATCGTTTATGGGATTAATCATAATGATGTCAATCTAGAAAAGTATAAGATACTTACTGCTGCTAGCTGTACAACAAATTGCCTGGCGCCGATTGTAAAAGTTTTGGAAACTAACATAGGTATAAGCCATGGCTCAATAACTACGATACACAACATCACAAATACCCAAACTATAGCTGACTCACCTAACAGCAACCTTAGGAGATCTAGATCAGGAATAAATTCTTTGATACCGACTACCACTGGATCTGCAAAGGCCATATCATTAATATATCCGGAACTTAAAGGTAGGCTAAATGGCCATGCCGTAAGAGTTCCTCTTCTTAACTCCTCTTTAACTGATTGTGTTTTTGAGATGAAGAAAAAAACAGATAAGGAGAATATAAATCAACTTTTTAGAGACGCCTCAAAAACCTATTTGAAAAACATTATTAGCTATGAGGATAAACCATTGGTATCTACGGATTATGTAAATAATCCTAATTCATCCATAATCGATTGTCTCTCAACCATGGTAGTAAATGACACTCAGTTAAAGGTTTATGCATGGTATGATAATGAGTGGGGTTATGCCTGCAGAATGGTAGATATAGTATCTTTCCTTACAAACAAATTAGGCTGAAATTTGCTTATATTTAACCCATTTTTCTCCATTACACTTGTTTACTGGTCTCTAATGCTGACGGATGGAGCAGTAAGAATGATTGTTCTTATGAACTTTCACGAAAAGGGATTTTCACCTTTTACCCTGGCATACATTTTTCTTTTGTACGAGTTTATGGGCATTTTAACCAATTTCTATGGTGGTTGGTATGGAAAGAAATTTGGCCTTAGCTTTATTTTAATTCTTGGCGCTTCTTTGCAAATATCATCTCTAGCAATCCTAAGTTTAATGCCTACCGGTTTTTCGGAATTTAGCACCATTATTTTTCTAATTTTTTTTCAAGGGCTTTGCGGTGTCGCTAAAGATTTGACGAAAGTAGCTAGCAAAACATCTATAAAGTTTTTGAGTGATGAAGATAAAAATGAGAGTTTATTTAAGAACATAACGTGGCTTACCGGTTCAAAAAATACTGTGAAAGGCTTAGGCTTTTTTGTTGGAGCTAGCCTTATTACATTTTTTAGTTTTTCAATCTCCTTATTTTCCTTGGCCTGCTTTTTAGCTTTTTTCTTTTTCTTGTCGATTTTATCTTTATTGCGATCTCCAATATTAGTTTCTAGAGACATCAATACAAAAATTGTTAGGGTTTCTTCCACAAGCAGGGAAATTAATATTTTGTCTTTAGCCAGAGTATTTCTTTTTGGAGCACGTGATATCTGGTTTGTTGTGGGTATACCTGTGTTTTTTATTCATTCTTTTACAGTAATTTTTTCACTTCAGATGGATAAGACTTTAGCTTATCTGTCTGTTGGAGCCTTTATGGCTACTTGGGTTATTCTCTATGGAATAGTTCAAGCCAAAGTGCCTCAAATAATTAAGAATTTATCTGCTGAATCAATTTTTAAAGCTGCTCGGGTATGGTCTCTGGTGTTAGTAATGCCAACTTTTATTTTAACGCTTACCATCCCAGTTTTTGAGAATGTCTCAGCAACATATTTCATTTTATTTGTCATAATGTTTCTTTTTATATTTGGGTTTTTCTTTGCAATAAACTCAAGCATTCATTCATATTTAATTCTCGCTTTAACAAAAAATAATAATGCTTCTGTAGATGTAGGCTTTTATTATTCGGCAAATGCCTTGGGCAGGTTTATTGGCACTTTTCTATCCGGTTTGAGTTTTCAATTTGGGGGGTTATTTTTGTGTTTAGCAACGTCAACTATATTTCTTTTGTTTGCCTTTGTATTTACAAGTAAATTGAGAGCAACGTCCCTTAAATTGTCCATTTGAAAAAATTAATATAATAAAGGAAGAGATTATTTTTAGCATGAAGTGTGAACTAAAAAAATGAGAGAGAATTCTAATCCTTTTTTGATTTTTTCGGTAATAATAATCTCAGTATTTATTCTATTCACTATTCTTGATTACAATAAGTGGATTTTCCCACTCGGGCTTTTTTTTGGATGTCTTGTTTTTTATTCATTTCTTAGCTCTACCAAATTTTCAAATAGGAAATACACAAATGAAGTTTTGAGTCAGGAAATACAAAAGGAGATACAAGAAACATATGACACAAAATTCACCTACAGAGTTGTAAAAGGTCTATTAAACATTTTGCCGTCGGCATATCTAATGCTTGATAGGTCTGGAAGAATTACGTTTATCAATTCCGAAGCAATAAGTCTTATTCCTGACGCAAATCTTGGCGCACATATCTCAACTTTTTTCAGATCTCCCTCTTTTTTAGAAGCTATTGAAGATGCTATCAATAATGACACTCGAAAAACGCTAAAATTTGAGGTTCAAAGCCCTCAATTTAGACAACTAGAAGCCAATATTTTTTTTATTTCTTCTAGCAAATTGTCAAATAACTTTAATGATATCTTTATTAAATTAAGTGATATGTCAGAAAATATAAGGGTTGAAAAAATGAGAACAGATTTTGTCGCTAATGCTAGCCACGAGTTAAGAACTCCTCTTTCATCTATCATAGGATATCTTGAGACCCTCAAAGGTAATGCAAAAAATGACGAGTCAGCTAAAGAGTTATTTATTGGCCTTATGAGTAAACAAGCAAAAAAAATGGATCGTCTTATAGAAGATCTTATGTCCCTATCAAGACTGGAAATTCAAGAAAACAATCCAATTACGGCTGACTGTTTATTACAAGATATAATAGATGAGATAGTAAATAATTTGAAACCCTTTGCAAAAAAATACAACGTTTCAGTAAATAATAAAATTTCTAAAAATTTTAAGTCGGTTAAAGGTGATGAGGGTCAATTACGTCAGTTATATTCTAACCTTATTGAAAATGGCATAAAATATTCAGGTAAAGGTAGTAAAGTCACAATTTCAGAGACCCAGGAAAAGATAAAAAATATGGTTGGTATAGAAGTTAAAGACGATGGTAAGGGTATCGCTCCTGAATACATAAATAGGCTCACAGAGCGCTTTTTCAGAGCTAATTCAAATAAAGAATTAGAAAAAGAGGGTACTGGTTTAGGTTTATCAATAGTTAAGCATATACTAGTAAGGCATAATGGTCGCTTACAAATTGAGTCGTCCATTGGAAAAGGGAGCAGATTTATAACCTGGTTTCCTAAAAAAGTTAAAGGGAAAAAGTGATCTAGAAATATCGTTAAATTTTAATATTTCAATGAGATGAAAATAGTTTAAATTCAACGTCGTATACAGTCACAAATCTTTATTAATTCTGACACAGACTTGTCCAAATCGAATGACATATTGTTCAGCATAAAACCTTAATTTTATAATGGAGATATCAATTATGAGTTCATTGTCTAAAACAATTTTAAGTATAATTTTACTTTATGTCACTGCAAACAGCTCGTTGCTTGCTAGAGAAGGTGACCAAATTTCTATTGTTGGGTCCTCAACAGTATTTCCCTTTGCAACTATAGTTGCGGAAAGATTTGCAAAGAATACTGATTTTAAAGCTCCAGTTATTGAATCTACCGGCTCTGGTGGCGGGCTTAAACTTTTCTGTGCAGGTATTGGTTTAGATTATCCAGATATTACTAACTCTAGCAGGGCAATAAAATCCAGCGAAAAAGAGAAGTGCACTGCCTCAGGAATAAACCCTGTGGAGTACTTGGTGGGCTATGACGGAATTACTTTTTCAAATAGTAAACAAGCTAAGAAATTCTCTTTGACTAAGGAAGAAATATATAAGGCCGTTTCTGCTAAAGTAATGACCGAAGGTAAAATGATTAAAAATCCCTTTAAGCTCTGGAGTGATATCAACCCTGAACTTCCAAAGGTTGAAATTGATGTTTTAGCTCCTCCTCCTTCCTCTGGAACTAGAGACGCATTTGTTGAGCTTGTAATGCATTCTACGTGCAAGAAGCTTTACAAAATGCCAAAAAAGGGTGCTGATGGATATAAAGAAAATTGCTCTTCTTTGAGAGAAGACGGAGCGGTAACAGAGGCTGGAGAAAACGACAACTTGATAATTGAAAAACTCGCTGCCAACAAAGACCGTTTTGGCATTTTTGGTTTTTCTTTTTTAGATCAAAATAATGACAAAGTTCAAGGCTCAATGGTGGATGGTGTCTCTCCTAATATGGATACTATTGCTGATGGATCATACGGGGTTAGTAGACCATTATTCTTTTATGTTAAAAAAGAGCATGTGGGTGTTGTACCAGGAATCCAAGAATATGCAGACTATTTTATGGCATTGACGAAAAGTGGTGGCCCCTTAGAGGCGGCAGGACTTATTCCGGCACCCTAACTAATTACGACCACTAATTTATTAGATTTACAAATGCAAAAAGCCGTTCTACGTTAAGAGCGGCTTTAGCTGTTTCAGTAAAAATACGAAAAAAGGATGGTTTTATTGTTTTCTCTGCCTTTAAGCTTTGTCTTCATTATTTTGCTGTGTGTATCTTTATTTTTTTACTATTACTCAAAGCGAACAATAGTTGAGAAAGCTTCTTCCATTGGTAAAAAAGCAAAAACACTCCCTGTCTATTATGGTCAGAACGCTTTTCTTTGGTCTTTTTTTCCAGCGTGTATATTTCTTATTTTTTTAACAGTCTCCGGTCCAAATTACATAGATCAAATATTCTTTTCAAAAATCCAGGACCTTAATCCCAAATTTAATAGTTCTTTTATAGACCTTATCCTTTCCAAGGTTATAAATGTGGCAAATGGAAAAATAGAAACTGATGATCAAAAAATAATTGTATTAGCAAACGATTACCTTTCAGCTTTTGAGAAATTTTATTTTTACAGGGGTTTAGGAGCAGTTTTGTGTTGCGCTCTTTTAGGTTTAATTGTCACCGCACGTCAAAAACCTTCTGTAAACGCAAGAGACCAGGTTCAGTTTTTCATGGTTTCAATTTTTTTTATATCCGCTTTAATTGCGATACTTACTACTGCGGCAATAATATTTAGTTTGTTTTTTGAGTCTCTGAGATTTTTTAATCTTTACAATGTTTTCGACTTTATTTTCGGTCTACATTGGTCTCCTAATGTAGCTATACGTACCGACCAGGTTGCTTCAGAAGGATCTTTTGGAATGATACCTGTTCTGCTAGGTACACTTCTGATATCTTTTATCGCAATGTGTGTAGCAATTCCTATTGGCTTATATTCGGCAATTTATCTAGCGGAATTCGCTCCCTCCAAAGTAAGGGATTATATTAAGCCAACTTTAGAAATTTTGGCAGGTATTCCAACTGTAGTTTACGGTTATTTCGCTGCTCTTACAGCCGCACCTTTTCTTCGTGACATCGGAGCCTTTGTTGGCTTAGATGTTTCATCTGAGTCTGCGCTGGCAGCAGGGTTAGTTATGGGAATCATGATCATTCCTTTCATATCGTCTTTATCTGATGATGTAATTCGAGCCGTTCCCCAAAGCCTTAGAGACGGTTCAATGGGGCTTGGAGCTACTAAGGCGGAAACAGTTTATAGAGTCATAATTCCAGCAGCTTTTCCGGGCTTAGTGGGTTCGATACTATTAGCTGTCAGCAGGGCAATTGGAGAAACGATGATTGTTGTTATGGCCGCAGGCTTGAGCGCAAAACTCACCGTGAATCCCCTTGAGTCTGTTACTACAGTAACAGTACAGATTGTGTCCTTGCTAACTGGTGACACAGAGTTTGATAATATAAAGACATTATCCGCTTTTGGGTTGGGTATATCTTTGTTTTTCTTTACCTTAATTTTAAATATTATAGCCCTGACTGTCTCCAGGCGCTTAGCTGAAAATTACGACTAGGTAGTGTTATGTCAAATTTGAAAAAAAGAAAAAGAGTGGAGGCAAGGCTGAAAATTTATGGTGTGGCATCAATAACTGTCGCTCTTTTAATGCTGGCCACTTTATTAATATCAATCAGCTTGAATGGTTACAGTGCGTTTAGGCAGGCTTATTTCAAAATTTCAATACCGGTTGATATGTCTCAATTTGCTACAGAAAATGGGTCCTTATCGTCAAAAAAATTGAACCTCTATGATTGGGATGGTCTGGTTAATCAGTCTTTCAACAGTATTTTCCCTGATATCACAAAAAGGAATGATAAGAGAAAGCTCTTTCAAATAATCTCCTCTAACTCTGGGTATGATCTAAAACAGATTGTAAAAAATAGTGAATATTCCATAGGACAAAAAAATATGGTTGTTTGGTTGCCTTTATCAGATGATGCTGACCAGTATTTAAAGGGAAGGTTCAACATTAAAGTTCCGGAGGAAGACAGACGTTTAAATGACAAACAAATTATATGGATTGACACACTGGTTGCAAAAGATATAGCGAAGCTAAAATTTAATAAAACTTTCTTTACAGCTGCAGACTCCAGAGAACCTGAGAGCGCAGGAATTCTTGGTGCAGTAGTTGGATCATCCTTAACTTTATTTGTTACTATTCTTTTTGCCTTGCCCTTAGCAGTAATGGCTTCAATATATTTAGAATATTTTGCCAGGCCAGGCAGAATAACTGATTTTATTGAAGTAAATATAAATAATCTTGCAGCGGTTCCATCAATAGTTTTTGGCCTGCTAGGTCTTTCTGTATTCCTATCTACATTTGGCCTGCCAAGATCAGCGCCTTTAGTAGGGGGTCTTGTTTTAGGGTTAATGACGCTTCCAACGATAATTATTGCCTCAAGAACATCCATTCGTTCTATTCCTCCCTCTATACGAGAAGCTGCTTTGGGGTTAGGAGCATCGCAACTGCAGACAGCCCTTCACCATGTTCTTCCTCTCGCAACGCCAGGGATATTAACTGGAACAATTATTGGGATGGCGCGAGCCCTTGGCGAAACTGCACCTCTTTTAATGATTGGTATGGTTGCTTTTATTATGGAAGTGCCCAATAGCTTCACATCAGCATCTACTGTAATGCCAGTGCAAATATTTATGTGGTCCGATAGTGCAGAAAGAGCCTTTTACGAACGGAGTTCTTTAGCTATTCTATTCCTAGTTGGCTTTTTAATTTTTATGAATTTAATTGCCGTTATTTTGAGAAAGAAATTCGAGAAGAAATGGTAATTATATGTCAATAAAGTTTAAAGCAGAAAAAGTTGATGTTTTTTACAATGAAAAACAGGCGATAAATAATATCAGTCTTAATATTGAAAAAAATATGATTACTGCTCTAATTGGTCCCTCTGGGTGCGGAAAGTCTACTTTTTTAAGGTGCTTAAACAGAATGAATGACGTAATAGACTCATGTAAAATTACAGGAAATATTTTACTAGATAATGAAGATATTTATGGGCCTAATATTGACCCTGTAGATTTACGCGCCAGAGTAGGAATGGTGTTTCAAAAACCTAACCCCTTTCCAAAAACAATTTTTGAAAATATAGCTTATGGGCCAAGAATTCACGGCTTAGCTAGCAATAATAAAGAGCTCAGAGAGATCGTTTTTAATAGTCTTGAAAAAGCAGGTTTAATCGATGAGGTTAAAGATAGGCTCGATGACCAAGCAACGGGTTTATCAGGTGGTCAACAGCAGAGAGTTTGTATTGCCAGAGCAATAGCAGTAAGCCCAGAAGTTATTTTGATGGACGAACCCTGCTCAGCCCTAGACCCAATTGCTACTGCAAAAATAGAGGAATTGATGAATGAAATTTCCCAGAGTTACACTATTGTTATTGTAACGCATTCAATGCAGCAAGCAGCTCGGGTTTCTAAGAAAACAGCCTTCTTTCATTTAGGCGAATTAATTGAATACGGTGATACGGATAAAATATTTACTAAACCAAAAAACCAAAAAACTCTAGATTATATAACCGGCAGATTTGGATAGATAAGGAGAAAATATGTCTTTACATATTTCATCAGCTTTTAACGAAGACTTGACCCACATAAACGCAAAAGTAAATGAGATGGGAGGTCTTTGCGAAAGAATGCTTGAAGCGTCAATAAAGGCAATAAAAAAAAGTGACGTTAAAATAGCTGATCAGATAATTATTCTAGATGAGAAAATAAACACCTTAGAAATAGAGGTTAATGAGGCAGTAATTAAAGCTATTGCGTTGAGACAACCTGTTGCTGACGACTTAAGAGTTTTAATCTCAGCAATAAAAATATCTGGGGCATTTGAGAGAATAGGTGACTTGTGCAAAAACATCGCCAAAAGAACACGGCTAGTTCTAGATGATTTTCCCAAAAAGACTAGAGATAAAATTGCTAACCTGGGAGAAAAGGTATTAGAGCAATTAACCAAGTCTATAAATTCCTACACGAAACAAGATTTGCAACTAGCAAAAATAGTTTGGGAAAAAGATTATGAAATAGACGAAATGTACACGGAACTGTTTGACGTTTTATTAAAATATTTAAAGAAGAAAAAACGAATCGCGGCTGGATCTCACCTAGTAATAATTGCAAAAAATTTTGAAAGAATCGGGGATCATACAACCCATGTAAGTCGAATGATTCATTTTGCCATCACTGGTGAATCTTTGAATTTAGAGAGACCAAAATTTAATCTTCCCAGTTCTCTTGGAGAAAACAATGAAACCTAAAGTGTTGCTTGTAGAAGACGACAAAGATCTGCAAGGAATAATTTCCTATAACTTCTCTAAAGAGGGTTTTGAAATAGGTACTTGTTCCGATGGAGAGCTTGCAATGGAAACAGTTATAAATGAGAATCCAGACTTAATTATTCTTGATTGGATGCTACCAAATATTTCAGGAGTTGAAATTTTACGACAGATTCGCACCAATAAAAAATGTAAAACTACCCCTGTGATTATGCTTACAGCAAAATCAGAAGAGTTTGACAGATTAAAGGCTTTCGATGGTGGTGCTGATGATTATATAACAAAACCATTTTCAAATGCTGAATTGATTGCACGCTCAAAGGCGATACTCAGGAGAGCAAAATCTGAAACTATTTCTAATTCTCTTCAATTTCATGATATTGAATTAAATAGAGACACAAAAAGAGTATTTCGAGGCAAGAAAGAGATAAAGCTTGGCCCAGTGGAATTCAAACTCTTAGAGGTTTTCTTAATGCGGCCAGGTCAGGTGTTTAGCAGAGAACAGCTACTTGATAAAATATGGGGAAATGAGATCTATGTTGAAGACCGTACAGTTGATGTTCATGTTGGTCGTTTGAGAAGAGCTCTAAATCGGGGGAAGGCAAAAAAAGACCCTATAAGAACTGTTAGAAGTTCGGGCTACTCTTTAAATGAAAAGTATAGCTAGTATCAAGGTTAATTTATCTCTAAATAACTCACGAAATTCTTCGTAGCCTTTTCCCAGGAAAACTTTTTAGCATGTTTAACAGCATCTTCGGCTTTTAATTTTGTTACTCTTTTACACGCTTCAAGCAGATCGTCATGAAGAACGCCGCCTTTAGAATTACCAATGACATCTGAAGGTCCGGATACATCATAAGCAGCTACAGGAAGACCGCATGCCATTGCCTCTAATAATACTAAACCAAAGGTGTCTGTTTTTGATGGAAAGACAAAATAGTCGCATTCCTTATAGATTTCAGAGATTTCGTGATGAGTTTTATTTCCAAAGAATTTTACATCAGGGTATTTTTTTTTCAAATTAATGGCATCTGGCCCATCACCTATCATCCATTTCTCCCCATCAACTTTAAGACCTAGAAAATCACCTAAATTCTTTTCAACAGCCAACCTACTTGTACAGACGTAAACTTTGGTTTTTCTTTTCTTTGAAGGACTCTTTTGATATTTAAAAGTTTCAATATCAACTCCTAAAGACCAAATCTCTGGGTTACCAATTTTCCACTCCATTAGATCATCTTGTACTGTCTTTGATGGAACGAGTACCCTTTCTGAGTTTTTGTGGAACCACCTAAGATAGGCATAAGTCCACGATAAGGGCATTCCTGTTCTAGCTTTTATGTATTCGGGAAACCTAGTTTGAAATGCAGTGGTGTAATTAAGTTCATTTTTCGCAGCATAGGAGCGTGCCGCCAAGCCCAGAGGGCCTTCAGTATTTATATGCAAAACATCTGGCTCTAGATTATCCAATAGTCTAAATATTCTCTTTTTTGCAAATAGCGCTAATCTAATTTCAGGGTAAGTTGGGCACGGAATATTTCTAAATCTATCCGGGCCTATTACAAAGACATCGTGACCAGACTTTCTTAAAAACTTAACGGTTTGCTGGATGCAAACAACTACGCCATTTACTTGAGGCAACCAAGCGTCTGTTACAATAACGATTTTCATAGGGGCTCTCCCTACTCCAAATACTCAAAATTGGCTATTCGTCTTTTGGTTTTTGACCACTCCACAATTTCAAGCTTTCCATCAAAGTGCTCAACGAGTGCTGTCATTGATTCTACCCAATCACCATCATTGGCATATAATATTCCCTCTATTTCTCTAATTTCTGCTTTATGTATATGACCACAGATAACACCATCACAACCCCTTCTCCTAGTCTCGGTTACCATTGATTTTTCAAAAGCAGATATAAAAGATACAGCCATCTTAACCTTAGATTTTAAGTATTGAGAAAGAGACCAATAAGGAAATTTAAAAAATATTCTTATGGAGTTAAATAGGGCATTAATTTTCAGTAGAAAAACATAAGCCCAATCGCCGATATAAGCAAGCCAACGCGCATGCTGAATAACATTATCAAACAAGTCTCCATGGACAACCCAGTATTTCTTACCATTAGGAGATTCGTGAACATCGTCGTCCTTTACTTTAATCCCTCCTAAAGTGAGACCTACAAACTCTCTTGCGGCTTCATCATGATTTCCAGGAATGAAAACAATTTCCGTTCCGTTTTTCGCTTTCTCTAGAATTTTCTGTACTACATCGTTATGAGCTTGAGGCCAATGCCATCTTTTTGATAGTTGCCAGCCATCCACTATATCCCCAACTAGATAAATTTTCTCTGCATCCGTATATCTCAAAAAACTCAATAGTTCCTTAGCCTGGGAGCCTTTAGTTCCCAGATGAAAATCTGATACCCAGACTGTTCTAAATACTTTGGATGGATTGCTAAGATCTTGCATTTCTATATTACATTTAAGTTAATTGTTTAATAATCTTTTTATATTCAGGTGTAATTTGTTTTTTATAAGCCTTTAATCACAAACTCACCCATATTTATTTTTTTCTATACTTTCCAACTGTCCCACCTTATTCATTTGGAAGAGAATTTGAAAGAGTTAATATGAAAAAAAAATCAAAATATAGGTTTTTTTACCATTTTATAATTTTGTCAATTGCCTTTTTAAATTTCCAGAAACTACATGCTGCAAACATCACGTTTTGGGACAAAACAAAAAGCCTAGGTATTGAGGTAAAGTTACCCTATTGGGCTCTTGAGAAAGACGTTTCTTCCACTGAAGAAAACGGAATAAAGGAAGATGGAAACCTTTACAATAATGTAAAAATCTACAAGCCATCGGGCAAACCAAAAAACTGGTCTCATTTTTTTTCTATTCAAATTGAAAGCGGAATGGAAGATCCTGTGGGAGTTTTTAAGGATTTACAAGTTGGCGCCTATATTAACTATTGTAAAAATAATTCACTCGCCTTTAATTTAATAAAGGAAAGTTCCGATCAAATCGTTTTTTCAGTTTTTTGTGGAAAATACAAGCATGATATAAGCAAAGGTGAGGTAGCCGTTTACTCAATGATTAAGCATAAGTCATTTTTTGTAAAAATATTTCACCAATGGAGAGGCGGTCAAATGGATATAAATGATAGTTCCAGCTGGAACACATCGAAAGAGGAGATGACAAATATTATAAGAGATATCTCTTCCATAAAAATACATTTCAAAAAATGAGGCAAATGAATTGAAAATTCTTATTCTTGGAGCGGGAGCCGTTGGTGGATATTTTGGAGCTCGATTAATTGAGTCTGGTGCCGATGTTACTTTTTTAGTGAGAAAAAAAAGATCTCAGCTTCTTAAAAAACAGGGCTTAAAAATTATTAGCCCATGTGGAAATCTAAACCTTAAGGTAAAGACCATAACAGATGATGATATTTCGCCAGTTTATGATGTTATCTTACTTACTAATAAGTCTTATGACATGGACAAAATCCTTGAGACTAATTTTCCGGTAAAAGATAGTAGTGTAATTATTCCGTTGCTAAATGGATTTTCTCACATAGGAAAACTTGAAAAAAAATTTAGTAATGCACCTGTATTTGGAGGCTTAGCGCACATCTTTTCAACAATAGGAGCAAATGGAGAGATCCAGCATTTTAACGAAGTTCATTCTATTACATTTGGTCACCTGAAAAACAAAAATAAAGATATCGGGAAAAATTTTTACGACATCTGTGATAAGGCAAATTTCACGGTCAATTACTCAAATAACATAGTCTTAGATCTTTGGTATAAATGGATACTTATTGCTACTGTAGCAGGAGCCACAACAATGTTTAAATGTGTATTAGGTGAGGTTCTGAGCACTAAGTTTGGGAAGTCCTTTGTTGAAGAGCTACATGAAGAATGTATTCAAATAGCTAAAAGCAAGAATATAAAATTGGACGAAAAAACCATTTTTCAGCAAAGAAAATTTTTAACACTGAAAAACTCTAATTGGAATTCTTCAATGCGAAGAGACATGGAAAATGGATCTAAAATAGAGCATGATCATATATTTTTTGAATTAATAAAGATAGCCAACAGAAATAAAATAAGCTGTCCAAATTTAAAATTAGTTTTTACCAATGGTCAAATTTACTCGAGCAAACTTTAGTTAAGGCGCTAACCAGTTAAAGTTTCCAGAAGATACATCGAAAGCTATTCTTTCGTGTCCAGATGATTTTAAATACAGGTAATCTATTTCTATAATTTTATTACTAACTACACAAAAATTTTTCTTACCTTCTTCACTTTCTTTTAAGCTTGGATTTTTTCCCTTTAGCTCTTTTGGCAAGCCATCATCACATGTTTCTATTTTTGATGAAGGGCTATACTTTGTCAGATAACATTTTCTTGATGACAGTCCAACTTTCTCCCAGGAAGTATTCGATATATCGTCATCGTGGTGAATTGAAGAGATAGTTCTAATTCTAAGTTGTGTTTTTAACGAAAAACTATAAAAAAGACAGAGTGATTCAGCATTTTTCTTTATCATATCAACTTTTGGGCTTCGATAATCCGTATGAAAGAAAAGTATATTGTTGTCTTTGTCGAAACTTCTAAGTACTACGCTTCTTGCCTCCAACCCTTTTTCACCGGAGTTACAAAAAGTCATAATGTGAAAGTCATCATCTCTAGTAGTTGCTCCGCGGTATAAATGTTCGTAAATACTGCTTAAAATTAAATCGTTCATAAGGTTTCCAATATTTTTTATGCTTACTACAAATTACAATATACGTTCCTTAAAAATTTTTTCTAGAGAACCTTTCTGGCTTTTGGTTTTTCTTGCCATAGCAATGCCTTTATCCTTTGCAACTTGGGTTGCGCTTTTAAATAACTTTGTTATCGAAGTTTCTGGTTTTTCCGGGGTAGACATAGGATGGTTACAAAGTGCAAGAGAAATACCGGGTTTTCTAGCGGTCGGGGTTATATTGGTTTTGTTCATAATGCGTGAACAGACCTTGGCCTACATATCTCTAATTTTTTTATCTGTTGCTACTGCCGCTACAGCGTTTTTCCCAAGTTTCTATGGATTAATTATAACTACAATTATCGGTTCTATAGGGTTTCACTATTATGAGACTGTAAATCAATCCTTACAACTCCAATGGCTAGATAAAAAAACAGCCCCCTCATCTATTGGTTGGATTGTAGCCGCTGGATCTGGTACGTCTCTTATAGTTTATTTGGGGATAATATTTTTTTGGTCATACCTAAACTTTTCATTTCTTACGATTTATTTTACGTCTGGATTATTAACGCTTTTGGTTGTTGCTTTTTGTTGGTTTAGATATCCAACATTTGCAATCAAAAAAGAGCAAAAAACTACCCTAGTATTAAAAAAAAGATACTGGCTTTATTATGTTTTACAATTTTTGTCTGGGGCAAGAAGGCAGATTTTTGTAGTGTTCGCCAGCTTTATGATGGTAGAAAAATTTGGTTTTGATGTTCATCAATTAACTTCCCTATTCCTTGTTAATTTTCTCGTCAATATGTTAATCGCTCCTTTGATTGGCAAATACATTGAGAAATATGGGGAAAGAACAGCTTTAATAATAGAATACTCAGGCCTTACTGTAATTTTCCTTCTTTATGCCGGTTTATATTTTTTTGACTGGTCATATATTGTTGCCTCTTTACTTTATATTGCTGATCACGTTTTTTTTGGTTTGGCCTTTGCGATGAAAACGTATTTTCAGAAAATTGCTGACAAGGAAGATTTTGCTCCAACTGCCGCTGTTGGTTTCACTATTAATCATATATCTGCAGTTTTTTTGCCGGCTATTTTAGGATACATATGGATTAAAAATAATAGCGCCGTGTTTTTTCTGGCTGCAGCAATAGCCTTTTGTTCTTTAATAATAGCTTTTCTTGTTCCCAGAAACCCAAAAAAGGGTGAAGAGACAGTTCTCTCTAAGTTTTTTTATTAGGTATTCTGCTGATGAGTTTCTGTATGTATCGGTTTTATAATTTCATCTGAAGGATTAGGTGGTTCAGGGATCTTTACTATTTTGATCCACCCATTTAAAAAATCGAACTTTAAGCCTATCTCTCGAACACCCAAGGAAAGCAAGATATCTTGAAGTCCCGTAGTTTTTGCTACGGCCTTTTTTATTGATTTGCACATAATCTTATGCAAGAACTCACGTTTGAGTACCGCTTTTGGTCGAAATTCTTTTTCTAACTCGTGATACTCAAGGTTTATGCATCTTATATTATTTTCAGAAATACCGTTACTACCTACGGAAACCGCTACAAGTGGCTTCGTTTGCCCTACGCGTGGTATTGCCCAAAAAGCCTGAAACTCCCAATTAGGTCTGACCATACTGCTTATCTCTGCATTTAATGCTGTGCTTTGAGAGAAAGAGGGCGTCCCAAACGCAAACATTAGGCACCAAATAAAAATATAGATCTTTTTATTCAAAGTTATTTCCCAATCTTTAAAATTAATTAATAAGACTATAATTTATTTATCATCTAAATTTTCTTTGTCCATCGTAATATCTTCTCCTAAACTATCTTTTCCTATAATAAGGGGCAAAATTTCTGTTTGGTCAGCATTTACCTCTGTATCTTCTATAGGCTCTATCCATTCCATTGTAGAAAAACTATTGCACTTTTTACATATTGGCTCCCAGCTACCTTGGCTTTTGCAATTTGAACAAACCCATCTTTTTGATCTTTTGGCTGTAACAGCTTTTGCCAACCAGCCTTTTACTTCGGACTCGGATGACCCAGACCCTTTTTCAATGGCTGCCATCAAAGTATATATTTTTGAATTTGCTTTATTCTTATCGGTAAGATCACTAATTGATCTCCGAGCTTCAGGAAAATTTTCCAATAAAATGTTAAGCTCAGCCTTAAGTGTTTTGGTTTCAATATCTGTTTTCTTGAAATTAAGAATTTTATTAAATCTCTCTACTCTCTCTGAAGGAGTTTCACTTGTTTCGATTTCAGCAAATTTTTTTGCTATTTCTGGATGAGGTAATGATTTCCATGCACTAATTAAAATAGTTTCCGCTTTAGCCTTTCGGCCTTTGATTATCTCCATGTCAGCCAAAAGCAATGAGTTTGCTATTAACCCAGGGGCTCTTTTAAATGCTATTTTTGCCTTTTGCATAGCCTCTTCTATTTTCCCTTCTTCTCTTAATTTTTTTGCTATTAAATATAAATGCGTTCCCTCATCTCGGTTTCTAGCTACTTTGTCAGTTGGCTCTAATTTTTGCAGATCTAAAAAAGTTTTATGGGCCCCATTCCAGTCCTCCTCCATTAATTGAAGTTCAAGAAAAGTTTTTTGAAATGATATGTTTTTTGGTTTTAATCCTATCAATTTTTTAGTCAGTTTTAAGGCCAGACTGGTATCCCCTTCTGCCAATTTAATTTTTATCAAACCAAAAAGACCCATGCTCATGGTGTTTTTATTTTTTAAAAAACTCTCAAATATTTTTTTTTGTTCGGAAATGTTTCCGAGCGCTTCATAAGAAGAAAGAGACAATATATCTGGCAAAGATTTATATTTTAGATATTTTTTACTACGCTTAATTTCTAATAAGGACTTCTTGTGATCTCCTTCAAAATTAGCAGAAAAGGCATTTATAAGGGACGTAAATCCTTTCTTTTCAGATCTTTTTTCAAAAAATCTTCGTATCGCAGTTTCATCACCTCGTATAAATCTATATATAGCAGCCAAGAACTTGAAAAAAACACCAAAAATAGAGAAAAAAATTAGGAGAATTATTATTAAAATAACAAAGCTTATAATACTGAATCTATATTCACGGGATAAAATATTTATTATAACAAACCCATCTATTCCTTTGATGAAATTCATTATGAATGCAAAAGAGATTATTAAGCTGAAAAAAATCGCAGTTTTTATAAAGCTCCAAGCCACCTTTTTACTCCAAAACTATTTATCTATAAGACCGTTGAAATCTTGAATCCATTTACTCATCACTTCTTTTGCCTTAATAGGCAGTTTTTCTATTTCATTTCTTGCCTCATTCAACTGACCCTTTTTCAAGAAATCCTCTATTCTAGAAAGAATTGCGTCTGTACTTGTTCCCTCAATCGGAGCCACAGACCGAGAAACAAATTTACTTTTAAAGTAATTAAAAATTCTATCAGTTAATTTTTGACTATTTTGGGTTGCAATTTCCTGCTCTAAAACATCATAAGAAACTTTAGAAAAATCTTTCAAAAGCAATAATAGTTTTGACTGATTAATTAGGGAAAAATTAACTTCTTTTTTATTATTAAACTTTTCAATTTCTAATAATTTTTCTTCTATCTCTGAAAGACGATTTTCATAATTTTCCAGTTTGCTGCTTAATATTGATACTTTTTCCAACAGGTCTGACCTAAGTTTTCTATTTGCTTTATCAATCGCGCTTTCATCAATAGCTTTAATTTCTTTTGACGATGGGGAGTTATTTTTTTCTTTAACCGAAAGCTTAAGATCTTTCTCTATTTTTTTTATGTCCTTTTGCAGCTGCAATTTTATGTCATTTATAAGAGATAGAATTTTCTCTTTTTCGTCCGAATAAAATTCGGACCGCTCAACTGATATCTTTTCCTTTTCTAAATTGAAACTCTCTATATTTATTTTTTCAGAGATAGTTTTCTTTACGCCCTTTAAATCAAAGAAATATATGTAGTATGTGATGGAAAAAAGAAGAAGAAAAAGAAAAATGTAAAATACATGCAACAAATAAGGAAATATTCCCTTATTTTTATTAGGTTGTGAATCTTCCTTTACATTTTCTTTTTGTTTATTTTTTTGCAAATTAAATCTTTATTATTTTTCAATTTACCATTTTTGGAAATTTTGTTGCTATCGTTTCTGCCATATTTTCGATAATTGGGCTGGATATTGTTACGCATTTCGTATGTTCGCTTATTAAATACTTAACCTTTTTTTCTATTTTCTTACTAAAGCAAAAGAATGTTTTATCTAATGGAATATTTGAACAGTTTTTTATTAAAAACTCTACTGATTTTTCTGAAAATAATGCAACGGCTGTAAGGCTCTTATCGTTAATAATTTTTTCAACCTCCCTTGACGCTTTTTTCATTCTTTGTTTGTAAACAATTTTTTCATCTATTTCATGCCCTAGTGTTTTTAAATAGTTTTTTATATCTAACGAAACATTATTTCCCCTCAAATAAATTATCTGAAGTCTTTTTGCCTCCAAAAATTTTTCTAATGATAATAATAAATCACTAACTTTTTTGTAATTAAATAGTTTATTTACACCTTGTTTCTTGAGAAAATCGTTGGTTCTTTTACCTACTGAAAACACATTTAAATTAGAGTTTTTTAACAAGTTTTTATATTTTTTTAAGGCGTGTAATGATGTTGCGATTAATACATCGTAATTTTCTAATTCAAACTTTGGCTCTAAATATTGTATTTCTAGCAAGGGAAATATAATAACTTCACCAGGAAAGTTTGCTTTCAATAACAATTTCTTAAATTCTTTGCTTTCTTTTAAGCTTCTTGTCAAAAGAATTTTTTTATTTAAAAAAATCTTTTCCACCTTTTGATTTCAATTCCTTGCCAGCTTCAGCACCCACTTCCTCTGCACAGGACCAATCACCGGACCACTTATTGCTTATTTTCTCGGATCCATCTGGTCTGACTATCTCTCCAGTCAGGTCTACTCTATCTTTGTTTTTTACGGCCATAGCTGCTATTGGCGTTCTACAGGATCCGTCCAACTCTCTTAAAAAAGCTCTCTCAGCCCTTATCTGAATGCTTGAGAGATCATCATTTAATGGCGTTACTAACTCCTGGATAAATTCCTCTCTTCTATGCTCAATTCCAATTGCTCCTTGAGCAACAGCTGGAAGCATATCGTCAACGCTTATTGAGTTTACCAAATCGCTTAATCCTAACCTCTTAAGTCCAGCAGTTGCCAAAAATGTAGCTTCTGCAACTCCATCTTTTAATTTGGCTAATCTTTTTTGAACATTGCCTCTGAATTCCACCACTTTTAAGTCATTTCTCTTGTTTAAAAGCTGAGCTCTTCTTCTTAACGATGAGGTGCCTACTATTGCGCCATGGGGAAGATCTAATATAGATCGATATTTTTGAGAGATAAATGAATCAGTTATATCTTCACGAGGCAAAATTGTTGATATATAGAGTTCATCAGGCAGAATTGTTTCCACATCCTTCATAGAATGAACAGCCATATCTATTTCATTATCAAATAAAGCCTGTTGTATTTCTTTTGTAAAAAGCCCTTTACCACCTATTTTTGAAAGTGATGTATTAAGAAATTTATCGCCACTTGTTTTAATTATTTTAATATCAATTTTTTTTGGGTCTAGGTTGTTTAACTTTATTATTTTATCCTTAACCTCATTCGCCTGTGCCAAAGCAAGAGGGGAACCCCTGGTACCGATAATAACTTTTCCGGATCTTCTTTTACTATTCATTTTTCTGCTTAAAGCTGTTTCTATATTTCAAAACAACCTTATTATAGAAAAATGAATAAGTCTATCTTGGCACTAGGTATTGAATGTAGCTGTGATGATACTGCTATCGGTTTGGTTAAGTTAAGTTACAATAGCCAAGAAAAAAAAATACAAGATATTTCTGGCAAGATTATTAGCTCCCACATATTCAACCAAAAAGATTTACACACTGAATATGGTGGCGTCGTTCCAGAAATTGCAGCTAGAGCTCATTCTAATAATTTGCAAATATGTTTAGAAAAAACCTTAGCGAAAGCGAAAATTTCTCTGGAAGAAATTAACGTTGTTTGTGTTACGTCAGGACCAGGTTTAATTGGCGGTCTTATATCCGGTATTAACTTTGCTAAAGGAATTTCATTTGGGCTAAAAAAAAATTTAGTTGGTGTTAATCATTTAGCAGGACATGCTTTAACTCCAAGACTTACCAACGATCTTCAATTTCCCTACCTTATGCTTTTAGCGTCAGGTGGTCATTGTCAGTATCTAGCAGTAATAAATCATAGTACAATAAAAAGACTTGGAACAACAATTGATGACGCTCCCGGGGAGGCTTTTGACAAGGTGGCCAAACTAATTGGTTTAAAGGTTTATTCTGGCGCTGAAGTAGAATCAATCGCTAAAAACGGTGACCCTAACCGGTTTGTGTTTCCCCTTCCTTTAATAAAAGATGACAACTGTAACTTGTCTTTTTCAGGTTTAAAGAGCGCTGTGGCGCGCGTTGTTGAAGAGCTAATTAAAGAGCAGGGTGGATTATTTAAAAAGGATCAAATGGATATTTGTGCCTCTTTTCAAAAATCAATAGTGGAAATATTGTCTGAAAAAACAAAAAAAGCTTTTAAGATATTTCAAAAAAATTTTCCAGGAGCAAAATTTTCTTTTTCTATTTCCGGTGGAGTAGCCGCTAATCTTGAAATAAGAAAATCTCAAGAAAACATATCAAAGCTTCATAAAACAAATTTCTATGCCCCACCCCTGAGTTTATGCACCGACAACGGATTAATGATAGCTTATGCGGGCGGTCTAAGATATTTATACGGAGATTATGACGACCTAGATCTTGCCCCGAAAACTCGATGGCCATTAGACCCAGAAAACCAAATGACCATTGGGTTTGGAAAAAAAGGCAGGAAGGTTTAGTTAGTATCGATAATTTTCGCTCTTAAACGGTCCGTTTTCATTTACGCCGATATATTCAGCCTGATCTGCTTCTAATTTTGTCAGTTTAACTCCGATTTTTTCCAGATGTAGGCGCGCGACCTTCTCATCCAAATGCTTAGGCAGAGTATAAACTTCGTTTGAGTACTTCTTAGTATTTTTCCAAAGTTCAATTTGCGCTAAAACCTGATTGCTAAAGCTTGCAGACATCACAAAAGAAGGGTGACCTGTAGCATTTCCTAAATTTAAAAGCCTGCCTTCTGAGAGAAGTATAATATTCTTCCCTGAAGACATTTCTATCATGTCTACTTGATCTTTTATTTTTGTCCATTTGTTGTTTTTGAGAGAAGCTACTTCAATTTCATTATCAAAGTGCCCAATATTACCAACTATGGCCATATTTTTCATATTTCTTATATGATCAATTTTTATGACATCTTTGTTACCAGTTGCGGTGATAAAAACATCTGCTGTGCTTACTGCATCTTCCAAAGTAACGACTTCAAATCCATCCATGGCAGCTTGCAAAGCACAAATAGGATCGACTTCTGTTACTTTAACTCGTGCGCCAGCTCCACGAAGGGAGGCCGCAGACCCTTTACCTACATCTCCGTAACCACAAACAACGGCAACTTTTCCAGCCATCATAGTGTCAGTGGCTCTTCTTATCCCATCCACTAACGACTCTTTGCAGCCATACTTATTATCAAACTTTGACTTTGTAACGCTGTCATTTACGTTTATTGCCGGAAATGGCAGTTTGCCGGCCTTTTGTAGTTGGTAAAGTCTGTTTACGCCAGTAGTTGTTTCTTCAGACACGCCAATAATAGATGATCTCTGTTTCGAAAACCAACCCTTACTTTGTTTCATTCTCTTTTTAATTTGAGCAAAGAGGTACTCTTCTTCCTCGGACGAGGGTTTTTCCAAAAAAGCAGTATCACCTTCTTCTGCTCTGGCTCCAAGCAGGATGTACATCGTAGCGTCCCCTCCGTCATCCAGTATCAAATTCGCCTGTCCATCATCAAAAAGAAATATCCTATCTGCGTAATCCCAATATTCTTCCAGCGTCTCACCTTTTACTGCAAATACAGGTATCCCTTTTTCAGCAATTGCTGCCGCTGCATGATCTTGAGTAGAAAATATATTACAACTCGCCCACCTTACCTCTGCTCCTAGACTAACTAAGGTTTCAATCAATACTGCCGTCTGTATTGTCATGTGTAAACTTCCAGCTATCTTTGCTCCCTGCAAAGGCTGTTTTCCTTTGAACTCCTCTCTGATTGCCATAAGTCCTGGCATTTCCGTTTCAGCTATATTAATTTCCTTTCTTCCAAAACCAGAAAGGTTTATATCCTTTACCACGTAATCCATTGTCATTTTGTTTTCCTTAAGAATTCCTGTATAAGAGAATATGGATTATTAGTTTTTTTTTGCAACCTGAAAATGAAAAAAAGTAGAGCATGGCAGAGAATGCTGTCTGGTAGGCGGTTAAACATACTAAATCCAAGTCCTATGGATATTGAGATAGATGATATTGCGCACGGATTGTCTTTTTTAGCTAGGTGGAATGGTCAAACTATTGGCGATTTCCCTTTCTCTGTAGCACAGCACTCAATTTTAGTTGAAAGGTTATTTTCAAAGAGTTTTCCCACAATAGAAAAAAAATGGAAGATGGCATCTTTACTTCACGACGCTGCGGAATACGTTATTAGCGATATGATATCGCCAATAAAAAATCACTTAGGCCCTTCTTATGAAAATCTAGACTCACTGCTAACAGGAGCTATATACTTAAGGTTTGGTATTCCAGCAGAATTACCAACCAAAATAAAGAAAGACATAAAGATGGCTGACAAAAACGCCGCTTGGTTAGAAGCAAGAAATTTGGCTGGTTTTTCTTTAAATGAAACTATATCTATTTTTGGAAAAGTTGGTAACACTGAAATTGACAAAAATTACATCAAACCAAAAAATCCACTAATAGCGCGGGAATTATTTTTAGAAAAATTTTATGAGCTTTATAATTAGAGAAGGAGTCAACACAGATGAACTCAGCTGAATCATCCCCGGTAAAAGATGTTACTGACGATCAATTCATGGTAGAGGTTATAGAGAAATCAAAAGAGTTGCCTGTTCTAGTAGATTTCTGGGCTCCTTGGTGCGGTCCCTGTAAATCCCTTACCCCCATACTGGAAAGTGTATCAGCTAAAAAGCAAAGCTCCATTGCCTTAGTTAAGGTAAATATAGATGAAAACAAAATGATCGCATCACAACTAAGAGTTCAATCTATACCTGCCGTTTTTGCTTTTAGTGACGGGCAGCCTGTCGATGGTTTCATGGGGGCAAAAACAGAAAGTGAAGTAAAGGATTTCATAGATAACATTATAAATAAATACTCAAAAAATGAGGGAAGCGCTTTAGAAAATGCAAAAAATCTAATTGAAAGCGAAGAGTATGATAATGCAAAGTTACTTTTAGAAAATATAATTGAGAAAGATCCCTCTGCTGAGGCATTCTCTCTATTGATTAAATTATATACAAAATTGGGACTTATAGAGGAAATTGAAAATCTTATTCAATCGATTCCAGAAAATTTATTTAGTGACAATAAATTAAAACAGGCTATTTCATCATTTGAGCTTATAAAAAACTCAGAGACAAACGAAAATATTGATGAATTGAAGCTAATAATAAAAGAAAACCCAAATGACTTGAACTCCATTTTGAAGATTTCAAAAGCACTATTTAAAGAAGAAATGTTTTCGGAAAGCATAGATGAACTTTTCAAAATATATAAAATAGATAAAGATTGGCAGGATGAGATAGCTAAAAAACAACTTTTAATGATCTTTGATCATCTAGGTCCAGAAAATGAATTGGCTAAAAAAGGAAGAAGATACTTAACCTCCCTAATTTTTAATTGAGAAAAATGAAAAACTACAGTCTAGAAGCATTTCCAAATAATATTCCAATATTTCCTTTGCCTGGAGCTTTACTTCTGCCCGGAAGTAGACTTCCTTTGAATATCTTTGAGCCACGGTATTTGGAAATGGTTGAAGACTCACTCAAAACGGAGCTCAGGCTTATTGGAATGATTCAACCTCAAAAAAATGGAAAAATTGAAGGTGATCCTTCCTTACACAGCATCGGTTGTGCGGGGAGAATATCTTCTTTTTCAGAAACAGATGACGGCAGGTATCTTATTACTTTGGCAGGTATTTCAAGGTTTGAGTTACAGGAAATTGAAAACAAAGGAACTTCTTACATTAAAGGTATAGTCAATTGGGACAAGTTTGAGAATGATCTTGTGCCTCCTAAACCAATTGCAGATTTTAACAGAAAAGAGTTTTTAAGCTCTTTGAGAAAATACTTTGAAAGCGCTCAGATATCATCAGATTGGGAAATATTGGAAAATGCTGAGGAAGACGTGCTGATTAACTCACTTTCTATGTTGTGTCCGTTCGATCCAGATGAGAAACAAGTATTGCTGGAGGCTGAGACACTATTTCATAGAAAAAATATTTTACTTACTTTACTAAACCTATTCTCCGAAAAGGGACAAAGAAATGAGTATGTCCAATAGTAAAAATATTCCAGTTAATAAAGATTTAATGCGACTACTAGTGTGCCCAGTTACTGGGGGTAACCTCTATTATGATCAAACAAATAATTTGATAATTTCTGAGTCTGCTAAACTAAGTTTTCCCGTAAGAGAAGGAATTCCAATACTTGTTAGGTCAGAGGCGCGGCCTTTGATTAATGACTAAAGTGTCTCACTCCTGTAAACACCATTTTTTGATTTAATCTATTTGCTGTCTCTATTATTTCTTCATCTTTCTTAGATCCACCAGGCTGTATGATATTAAAAACCCCATTTTCAGCTGCTATCTCTAAAGAATCAGAAAAAGGGAAAAAAGCATCTGATGCTAAGCCTAAGCTTTCATTAATACTCTTTTTATTTAATGCTTGGTAATTATCATTATTGTTTTGAATCGCTATTTTTACACTTCTAACTCTATTAGTCTGTCCTGCGCCAAAACCGGTTGTATGAAAATTTCTACCTAATACAATAGCATTAGATTTAACATGCTTTACTATCTTCCAAAGAAAAAGAAGATTTTCTAATTCACTTTTGGTAGGTTTTGATTTTGTTACAATTTTAAAATTAGCGGTGTTATAAGAAAATATATCCGCTGTCTGAATTAAATTTCCTCCAATGACAGACTTCAGTTCATCTCTATTTACAAGTTTTCCGTTAAAGTTTTTAATTTTAACAACTTTGAGATTTTTCTTAGCTGAAAAAACGTTTAAAGCTTCTAGATCAAAGTCACTGGCGCATACAATTTCTGTAAAAGTTGAAGAAATTTTTTTTGCAAGCTTTTCATCTACTGTTCTATTAATACTTACGATTCCCCCAAAAGCCGATACTGCATCACAATTCAAAGCGTTTAAATAAGCGTCAGTCGCATTATCTGAAACAGCCACTCCACAAGGATTATTATGTTTAATGATGGCAGAGGCAGGTTTATCGTAGAGATTTAAATCTGACAAAACTTTATAGGCAGCAGTAATGTCCATCAAATTATTAAAAGATAAACTTTCTCCTCTAATTAAAGAAAAATCGTTGTTTTCATCAATAGCAAGAGAGCTTCTAACATAGGTTGCTTTTTGGTGAGGATTTTCTCCATATTTAAGATTAAAACCCACTTTTCCACCTAACACTCTTTTGCTAATATCGTCCATATCACCGTTTTTTAGCATCCATTCACTTATAAGCCCGTCATAATAAGCCGTCTCGATAAACGCTTTACCAGCTAAAACTCTTCTTAAATCCAATCCGACTCTGCCATTATTTTCATTAAATTCATCTTCGATTTTCCTGTAATCATTTACATCTGTTAAGACCGTTACACTATTGAAGTTTTTTGCTGCTGCTCTGATCAGAGCAACACCTCCTATATCAATATTTTCTATTATTTCTTTTTCGATATTTTTATCTTTCACTTTCTCTTCAAAGGGATATAGGTTTACTACCACCAGATCTATAGGTCTTAAACCTCTCTTTTTAATTTCTTTTACACTTCCAGCATCTTGTCTGTCGAAAAGGATTGGTGCGTGAATGCCAGGGTGAAGTGTTTTCACTCTACCATTTAAAATCTCTGGAAATCCTGTTAAATCTGATACCTCTTTTGCCTCATAACCGTTTTTAATAAGAAATCGTGAGGTTCCTCCAGTAGAAATAATTTCTATTTTTCGCTTTGACAGGACATTTACCAAATCCAAAAGTTTACTTTTATTGCTAACGCTAATAAGAGCTCTCTTAATTTTTACAGATCCATCTTTCAAGCCGAAACCACCTTTAAGGTCCATTTAATTTCACCACCACATTTTTTGTAAATGTTTTCTAATACTATTTTTTTTGTTTTGTGCGGTTCATAAAAATCATCTATGTGTATTGAGTCTTCAATGTTTATCTTTGCTCCTTCTACACTAAAGCTAAGTATATGGCCACTCTGTAAATCAAACAATATTTCGTCTCTGTTTCTGCGAAATTTCATTTTATGGTGTATATGAAAATGAACAGATAAATTGTATTCTTTTAAATTATCCCCTCTTGTTTCATCTACTAAATCCAAAAAATCTACACCTTCTACTAAGCCTCCCGATAAATCTGCACTTATTTTTCTCCCGACATTCACTCCATAGTCTTTTGCGTATGCATCATGAAAAAGTTCCAGAGATTTTCTTGTAAGGGTTTTGTTTCTCTCTAGAGAAGTTTTCTTTGGCCCGCTTTTTAAATAATAGTCTGATAATTGTCCCCAAAACTTTCTGGCAAATGAGCATTGCGACTTGTGATTAACCAACAAAACATTGTGTGCTTTTGAGCTTTGACAATATTTCCTGTATTTAACACCGAAACGACTACCGCCACCACAATTTACAAAGATCGGCTCTTTTCCAAAGTTCAATTCAAAAGAAGAAAATCCAGCATGAGCATTTCTTATTTTTTTTCCATACCTTGGGATTTCTGTATCTATCAAAATCGATACCCTGCCCCCTTCTATCTTATCAAAGCCAGCTATATTATTATGTTTTATAATATTTCTGTTTTTGGTAAAATTTGAATTAATCATGAAATCTTTGTACCTGCCCACTGACCCGCCATGGGCGCTAATAAGATTTCCATTGTTAAACTGTAGATGTCTTATCGCTGCCGCAAGCTGATTTGTAGTTTCTCTCTGTAGTCTTAAATCCTGTTTTATTGGTTTGCTTTTTATTTCTGATAAGATTAATTGGCTCTCCATAGCCATTAGATATATATCGAGTATCTCCTGCGGGTTTCTGATTAATCCCTTTTCTACTTCCTTTAGGTACTGTTTTAAATCTCTTGAAAAAAGTTTAGCATAAAGTAAAATCTTATTCTCCTTAACATCAAGGATATAGCTGGAAATAATAAGGCCTTGAGTTAGATGTAATCTTTCGAAAACATCATTGATGAAAGGCCTTAATGTTTTTATATAAAGAAAATCAACTTTAAGTATATTTTCTACTTTTTTTCTAAGCTCTTTGTTAAGCGCGCTTTTTAAAAAAAGAAAATTCTTTGATATTGATCTTAATCTGTCAGTTGCAGGAAACATATCTTTTCTAACTTTATCAAACGGGAATTTTTCAATCCAAAGAGCTGTTTTTTCTCTTGATTGATGACCATTTAATGCTGATAGATCGCTCAGCCAATCCAGGCCATTTATTGCCCTTTCCACTTCTCTCGAAAAAAGTTGAATTTTCCACGGAGTATCAGTTTCTACATCCAGTTTAACATTTGCAAAAACAAAGTTTTTTTCTAAAAGCATCTTGCCAATATTTTGATCTCCATAAGATCCAAATATTAAACTTCTTCTTTGACCAAAACGGGGTTTTAAAAACTCAATTCTCGAAAAAAAACCGGCTAAAGTTTTTCCTATAATCTTAATTGCTAAACTCAAAAGAATCTGAAAATTAAACCCATTGCTCATCTTTATTTCTCTTCCTGTGATTTTATATAAGCTATGTAAAATCCATCCACCCAGCCTTTGTCGGAAAGCATATGCGGCAAAACTCTTATACCACCATTTTTGTCGATATTACTCTGATCCAAATGAAAACCATTCACATCTGCATGAACCTGTTTAAATGTTGTGTTAATCTTTAAGAACCTTAATATTTGATCTTCTCCTTCTTCTCTAAGAAGAGAACATACAGAGTATATTATCAAACCACCCTTTGATATCCAGTTTGCGGAAGACTGTAGGAGATTTTTTTGCATCTTTAAAAGGTTTTTTAACCTTTTATAAGGATCAAGAAACATTAGGTCCGGGTTTTTACTTAAAGTACCAGTAGAGGTACAGGGCGGATCAAGAAGTATATAGTCGTATTTTTTTTTTGGTGTAAACTTAAAGACATCTTCGCAGACCAAATCCACCTTGTAACCGAGTCTACTTATGTTTTCCTTCATCACACTTATTCTTGATGGTGATTTGTCTATTGCCGTAACTTTCGCACCTCTATCAAGTAATTGAAATGTTTTTCCTCCAGGAGCACAGCATACATCTAAAACATTTTTATTTATTAAATTTTTGTTTATTAATGAAACAGGGAGAGATGCAGAAAAATTTTGTATCCACCAATGACCTTCTGAAAAACCTTTCATTTTAGCAATGCTATCATTTTGTTTGAGCCTTATGCATCCCGGGTAAAGCTCAACAAAAGAGCTTTTATCAAAAAAACTACTGGTCTTCTTTTCGTTTTTTAAAACTATATCAAGAGAGGAATTCAAAGAGAAAATAAATTCCATTTTTTTTACCTCTTTTTCAGAGTATTGATTTAAAAGCTTTTCCCGGAAATTTGCCTCAAACTGACTGTAAGGCGTAAAATTTTTTTCTAACAAATGTTTAAAGCTAGAATGAATAAAATGTTTTATGTAGGCTATGCTGCTGGAGGTTTTTTTGTCTTTAGAAGCTAAAATTGGAAAGCTCTTCAAAATTTCTGCCTTTCTACCCTTTCTAATAAAAACTTCTGTAACAACAAGACGCAATATACAGAGAAGCTCCAGCCTAATTCTTGATTTCTTGTTTTTTTTTATCCAAATATCAATAGAGATGATATTTTTTAATGTTTTCAAAACTAAGTCGTTACATTTAGCTTTTTCTGATGCTGAAAGAGATTTATAACCTACCTGCAAGGAATTTTTGGCTATCTTCAATGAAACTTTTTTTTTAAATATCTGTATCAATATTTTATACGCTGCCTCAAATCTAGAGCGGTTTATCGGTGTAACGTTTTCAATGATATTCATAATTACAGGTTATTTGATTTTTAAAAAAAAATATCTATTCTTATTGTGTATTAATAGTAATTAAATACCAGGAATTTTATGGCCCGTGAAAAGATTTTTGACCAACAGTCTAAAAGGGCTCGTGAAGAGGCGTTGGTTAGAAGAAAAAAGGATAAGGATAAGGCTTTGCCCAGAGAAATTAAAGGTAGGGGCGGTTTAGAGCCTACCCGATATGGTGATTGGGAGGTCAAAGGAATAACTTCAGATTTCTAGTCTTACATTTTTATCTATTGTTTTAGAAGCAAAAATGAATTATAAGATCAGAAATTTTGGCTTGTAGAAAAACCGGGCTCCTGAGCCCTTTTTTTTTGGGTTAACATGTGATTAATTTGATAGCAAATACAGTTTTAGAAAAGAAAGTATACGACGTTTTAAGCTCTTTTTTTAATGATAAAAAACTCTTGCTTGTAAAAATAGTTCATTCAGAAGGAAAAAATTCTAAATTGGAATTATATTTGGATAAATTAGAGGGAAAGGTTAGTGTTGAAGAGTGCGCACATATTGCTAGAGAAGTATCCTCTCTTTTAGAGGTTGAGGATGTAATTGAAGGCGCATATAGATTAGAAATTTCTTCCCCGGGAATAGACAGAAGCCTAACTCGCATAGAAGATTTTTCAAAATATAAAAACTTTAATGTAAAAGTGGTTAAAGGTAACGCTACTGTAAAAGGAGAGCTTGCAGGATATTCATCTAAATCAGTCAATATACGTAATAAAAGCGGTGTATCAAATATAGAAATTTCAGACATAAAAGACATAAAATTAGACATAGATAAAATGAGTTTAGAAAATTTAAAGAAAATGGAGTCGTTATGAGCATAACATCAGCCAATAAGCTTGAGCTAATTCAAATCGCTGAAGCTGTAGCAAAAGAAAAATTAATTGATCCTACTTTAGTAATAGAGGCGATGGAAGAAAGTTTAGCGAAAGCTGCAAAATCTAAATACGGTCAAGAATATGATATCAGGGCTACTATAGATAGAAATTCTGGGGGTGTAAGAATGGTGCGTTGCAGAAAAGTGGTTGAATCCATTGAAAACCATTTTGTCGAGATCATCCTAGAGGATGCTCTGAAAATAAAATCAGACGCAAAAATAGATGATTTTATAGAAGACGAACTTCCGCCTCTTGATTTTGGAAGAATTGCGGCTCAGGCAGCAAAACAAATAATTGTTCAAAAAGTAAGAGAGGCCGATAGAGCGAGGCAATTCGAGGAATATAAAGATAAAGTGGGCCAAATTATAAATGGTCAAGTCAAAAGAGTGGAATACGGAAACGTAATTGTAGACCTTGGAAGAGCAGAAGCTGTATTGAAAAGAGATCAGCTGATCAGAAGAGAAATTTTACGGGTCGGTGACCGAGTAAGAGCCTACATTAAAGAGGTAAAGGAAGATACAAGAGGGCCTCAAATATTTTTATCGAGAACAAACTCTGAGTTCTTAGTGGAACTATTTAAAATGGAAGTACCCGAAATATATGATGGAATAATAAATATAAAAACTGTAGCTCGAGACCCTGGAAGCAGAGCAAAAATAGGTGTCTTATCTCATGACAATTCCATAGACCCGGTAGGGGCATGTGTGGGTATGAGGGGTAGTAGGGTACAAGCAGTAGTTAATGAATTACAAGGTGAGAAAATAGATATAATTCCTTGGAACGATGATGCCCCAACCTTTCTTGTTAACGCCTTACAGCCTGCAGAAGTGAGCAAGGTTGTATTAGATGAAGATGCTAAACGGATAGAAGTAGTTGTTCCCAACGATCAACTATCTCTTGCAATAGGTCGTCGAGGGCAAAATGTTAGATTAGCTAGCCAATTAACGGAGTTTGATATTGATATATTGACTGAAGAAGACGAGTCTCAGAGACGGCAAGAGGAGTTTAGTCAGAGATCTTCGCTGTTTATGGAACACCTTAATGTTGACGAAATGGTTGCACAATTACTTGTTTCGGAAGGCTTTTCTACTTTGGAAGAAGTAGCCTTTGTTGATGAAAGCGAAATAAGCTCGATAGATGGGTTTGATAAAGAAACAGCTATTGAGCTTCAAGAAAGAGCGAAGGATCATATTGATAGTTTAAATAAAAAATCACTAGAATCAGCAAAATCTAAGGGTGCGGAGGATGATTTGCTCAGTTTTGAAGGGTTGAACCCGCAAATGTTAGATGTTCTAGTAAACGATGGTATTAAGTCTTTAAAGGATTTCGCAACATGCGCCGATTGGGAGCTTGCAGGAGGTTACACCTCTAAGGACGGTAAACGAGTTAAAGATGAAGGCCTTTTGGAAAAGTTTGATATGACTTTAGGGGAGGCTCAACAATTAATTATGAAAGCGAGGGAAATGGTGGGCTTGGTTTCTAAGGAAGAGTCAGAAGATATAATAAAATCTCTCAAGGCAGATGATTAAAGTCTGGTAAAATTTTTTGAAAAAAAAATTAACTAATATCTCTGATAAATGCTTTTTAACTGGAGAACATCTGGAAAAAACCACTTCATTAAGGTTTGCATTGTCTCCAACAAGCGAAATTGTTCCTGATTGTTACAATAAGCTCGCGGGCAGAGGGTTTTGGGTTAGACCTGAAAAAAGAACTCTTCAACTTTTAGTAAGAAGCAAAAAACTGGCTACTTATTTTGGAAAGAGAGTTTTTGTTAACCCTAATATATGTGAAATAGTAAAAAATTTGCTGACTAGAAAGATTTTAAAGCAATTGTCTTTGGCAAGGAAAGCTGGTTTATTGGTTATTGGGTCTGATTCAATAAAAAGCTCTTTTAACACTGGCAAGCTATGTTTAGTTATATCTGTCAAGGGAGCTAAAAACTTAACTCTCGGTCAAAACCATGACAATGATCAAGTTTACTATTCTTCAGACTTATTTACAAAACTTGATTTTGAGGAAGCTATAAATAAAAAAAACGTACAATATTTGGGTATTTTGTGTAAAAAATTTAAAAAAACTATTCAAGACGATCTAAATAAATTAAAAGATGTTATCGATTTTAATTAATTTTTGTGACTGAAAAAATATGAATGAAAACCACAATAAAGAAAACAAACCCAAAGTTATTGGCTTAAAGGCAGTTTCGAGCACCGTGAAACAAAGCTTTTCACACGGGCGCTCAAAGTCTGTGGTTGTCGAAACGAAAAAAAAGAAGGTTTTTTTCACAAAAAAGACACCTGAAATTGAAAAGAAAAACGAAGAGGTCAGCGAGGTTATTGTTGCTTCAGAGAATTCTTCCAGTGAAGAGATTTTAAGAAAGAAAAAGGCTATTGAGGCTTCTAAGGCTCAAGAAAAAGAACAGCTTGAAAAGTCTGAGAAAGATAGAACAGAGGAATCAAAAACCGTAAAAAATGAAGAGAACTTTCCTATTGATAAAAATGATACTATTAATCAAAAAAAGAGAGCTAAAACTGAGACTTCATCAAAAAACTCATTATATGAAAATAAAAATAGAGATGAGGGCGACCGGTCAAAATTTAAAGCAAACAAACTAAATGAAAACAAAAGGCGGTCAGGCAAAATTACTATCACTCAGGCATTAGGTGATGATACTGGCAGGCAAAGATCGATAGCTTCTTTAAGAAGGAGACAAGAAAAAGAAAAAAGGCAAATGATGGAGACCTCTCAGGAAAGAGAGAAAATAGTAAGAGATGTTCAAATTCCAGACACCCCTCTTACCGTTCAGGAGCTCGCCAACAGGATGGCAGAAAGATCAGCTGATTTAGTAAAAAAATTAATGACTAATGGTATAATGGCAACAAAAAACCAACCGATTGATATCGATACAGCGACACTTTTAGTTGAAGAATTTGGTCATAAGCCCGTCAGGGTATCTGAAGCAGACGTAGAAGATGTTATAATTAATATTGATGATACAAATGAAGAAAATAAAACTTCTAGGCCACCGATTATAACCATAATGGGTCATGTAGATCATGGGAAGACAAGTCTTTTAGACGCTCTCAGAAAAACCAACGTTGTTAACACTGAGGCCGGTGGAATTACCCAACATATCGGAGCCTACCAAATAGAAACGGTAAAAAAGCAAAAATTAACGTTTCTTGACACTCCGGGTCACGAAGCTTTTAGCAATATGCGGTCTAGAGGTGCTAATATTACTGACATAATTGTTCTTGTGGTAGCTGCTGATGACAGTGTGAAACCTCAAACAATAGAAGCCATAAATCATGCGAAAGCATCAGAAGTTCCCATTATTGTTGCTATAAATAAGATAGATAAGGAAGGAGCTGATCCGAATAAAGTTAGAACAGAGCTACTCCAACACAGCGTTATTGTGGAAAGTATGTCTGGTGAAGTCCTGGAAACAGAGATTTCGGCAACCAAGGGAACGGGTCTTGATAAACTGATAGACAATATTATCCTTCAGTCAGAATTGTTGGAACTTAAAGCAAACCCTAATCGACCGGCTGAGGGAACTGTTGTTGAAGCAAAGTTGGACATGGGCCGAGGTCCAGTAGCAACCGTTTTAGTTCAGAAAGGAACCCTGAAAAAGGGAGATATATTTGTTGTTGGGGAACAGTGGGGGAAAGTGAGAGCGCTGTTTAACGATAAAAAAGGAAATGTAGAAGAGGCGTATCCATCTTCGCCTGTTGAAATTTTAGGGATTAATGGAACACCAGAAGCCGGGGATATATTAAATGTATTACCAAATGAGGCTAAAGCTAGAGAAATAGCAACATACAGGGAGCAAACTTTAAAAAACAAAAAAAACTCTCTCAGTATGGGCTCCTCTTTAGATCAGCTTCTAGCTAAGGCAAAAGAAGATGAGAATCTATCAGTATTACCGATAATTGTTAAGTCTGATGTAAGAGGCTCAAGTGAGGCAATTATTCAAGCTATGGAAAAAATAAAAAATGAAGAGGTAGAGGTTAGGGTGGTACACTCTGGTGTAGGTGCAATTACAGAAAGTGATATAACTTTGGCGATCTCATCTAAATCAATTATAATAGGTTTTAATGTACGAGCAAATTCTGCCGCAAGAGAAAGCGCATCTCAAAAAAATATTGATATAAGATATTACTCAATAATCTATGATCTTGTTGACGATATTACAAAGGCAGCTGAAGGACTCCTAAGTCCAGAGGTTAAAGAAAATTTTATTGGCTATGCAAAAATAAAAGAGGTTTTTAAAATCACTGGTGTAGGAAGAATAGCGGGTTGTATAATTACTGAAGGGTTAGCTAAAAGGGATGTTGGGGTTAGGTTATTAAGGGATGATATTGTTATCCATACTGGGAAACTAAAGACACTAAAGCGCTTCAAAGACGAGGTCAAAGAGGTTCAGTCTGGCCAAGAATGCGGAATGGCTTTCGAGTCTTATGAGGATATAAGAGAAAATGACGTCATAGAGATTTTTACTACCCAAGAAATATCTAGAACTTTAAATTAATAAGACAATCAGTTATGAGCTCTTTACACGGAACTACAATTATAGGTGTACGAAAAAACAATAGAGTCACAATTGCTGGAGATGGACAAGTAAGTCTGGGTAATACGGTTATTAAAAGTACCGCAAGAAAAATAAGAGTAATTGCTAACGAAGGTTTTAAGGTTGTATCTGGTTTTGCTGGCTCTACTGCAGATGCTTTCACACTCATAGAGAGGCTAGAAAAAAAATTGGAAAACTACCCGGGTCAATTATCAAAAGCTTGTGTGGAGTTAGCCAAGGATTGGAGAACCGACAAATACTTAAGGAATCTTGAAGCTATGATGATAGTATCTGACGGAATAGATTTACTAATTATAACTGGATCAGGAGACGTTCTTGAACCAGAAAATAATATCGCAGCTGTAGGCTCAGGCGGAAATTTTGCGTTAGCAGCGGCCAAAGCTTTATATAAAAAAAACAATGATCCTGAAAAGATAGCTGTTGAGGCATTGAAAATTGCTTCAGAAATTTGTGTGTTTACAAACAATAACATCGTTTATGAAACCCTGGAGGGTAATAAAATTGATAAATGAGCTTACGCCTAAAGAAATAGTGATTGAATTAGATAGGTTCATAATAGGACAAAAAGAGGCGAAGAAAGCTGTAGCTATTGCATTGAGAAACAGATGGCGCCATCAACAGTTAGAAGATAATTTGAAAGATGAAATTTACCCGAAAAATCTTTTAATGATTGGGCCAACGGGGGTTGGGAAAACAGAAATTTCAAGGCGTTTGTCAAAACTAGCAAAAGCACCCTTTATAAAGGTTGAGGCCACTAAATTCACGGAGGTTGGGTATGTTGGTAGGGATGTAGAACAAATAATTAGAGATTTATTAGAAGCGTCAATTTTACTTATTAAAAAAGAAGTCAAAAAAACTCTTTATAAACAAGCAAAAATAGAGGCTGAAAATCATGTTCTGAAATGCATAGCGGGGGAAGATGCTCGAGAAACTACTTTGGAATCTTTTAGAAAAAAATTAAGAGACGGTCTTCTAGATGAAAAAGAAATAGAAATAGAAATTTTGGAAAAAGGCAACCCTTTGTCAATGATCGATATTCCAGGAAATTCTGGTAACTCTATGGGCGTGATGAACCTAAGCGATCTATTCGGAAAATCACTTGGAGGTTTGAAAAAAAAGAAAAAAATAAAAGTATCTGAAAGTCATGGAATACTTATCGACCAAGAGCTAGAGAAACTTATAGATGAAGATGTTATTACAAAAGAAGCTAGAAATCGTGTTGAAAAGAGCGGTATAGTTTTTATTGATGAAATTGATAAAGTGTGTACAAACAATTCTTCTAGAGGAGCTGAAGTAAGTAGGGAAGGAGTTCAACGAGACTTGCTGCCACTTCTAGAAGGGACTACGGTATCTACAAAACACGGTTCAATAAATACAGATCATATTCTTTTTATTTGCTCTGGGGCATTTCATGTTTCTAAACCGTCAGATTTATTACCTGAACTTCAAGGGCGTTTACCTATAAGAGTACAACTAAATGCTTTAAAAAAAGAGGAGTTTAAATCTATTTTAACTGATACAGATAATAGTCTAACAAAGCAATATATAGCCCTTTTGCAAACAGAGGGAATTGATTTGAGCTTTAAACACTGTGGAATAGATAAAATTGCTCAGCTAGCAGAAGAGGTAAATTTGTCTGTAGAAAACATAGGGGCTAGAAGACTGCATACAATTCTTGAAAAGGTACTAGAAGATGTAAGTTTCAATGGGCCTGATTTAGAAGTTAAAACTGTTGAAGTTACAGCCAAATTTGTAGAAAAAAATATTGGTAACCTTACTAAAGCTAGAGATTTAAAAAAATACGTCCTATGACCTTTTAAGGAAAATATAGTACGCGCCTGTACCTCCATGCTTTTGGTTGGCAAAAGAAAAATACTGTATTTTATCCATATAAAAATTTTCCTTCAGCCAAAATGGCAATGCGGTTTTTATAATTTTTTTCTCTGCTCCTTGGTTGTCATCAGAGTGTCTACCTTTTCCAGTAATAACCAGCACAAACCTTTTATTTTCTCTGATACATAATTCTATAAATTGTCTAAGCTCAGCCTCTGCTTTTAATAGTGTGAAGCCATGAAGATCCAGGATTTTCTCAGGGTTAAACTTTCCTTGCTTTATTTTTTTTAATTTATTTTTCTCTACGACTTTAAATAAACTCTTTTCTTCATTTTTCTTAGTATGTATTTTTTTACTAGTCTCTATACTGTCAATTGATTTAAGTCGAAAAGGCTGGCTCGCTTTTGAAGACAAATTTTTTACCTGCTGGAAAATATTCTTCTTTGGATCTGATTTTTTTCTAACAATTTTGTTTTTAGCAACAAATTTTTTCCACTCATCTTCTATTTTAGAAGAAGGTTCTTTTTCTTTCATGAGGTAGACTTAAGGAACCAAATTGGCTTTTTATCAGAAAGTTTTTTAGAAAAGGTCCAAACATCTTTCTGTTTTTTTATTTCGTTCGGATCACCTTCTATAACTTTACCAGTTTTATCTTTTACAACAGTTGATATTTCAGACTTAAAAGCAACTGTTATTTCAGCCATATTGATTTTTTTGTCAAAATAGACATTTGTTATTCTAATGTCTCTCATGCCTATAAAGCTTGCTTCAATGGATAGTTGTTTTTTTTGCCTATCATCTACAACCGATTTAAAGCTTTCAAAAACAGACTTATCTAAAAGTGGTTTTAAAGTTTTCAAATCACTATTTTCAAATGCCATCAATATAATTTCATATGCCTTTTTCGCACCTGAAACAAAACTTTCAACTGTAAAATTCTTATTTAAGGCCTTTATTTCTTTAAGAGTTTTTTCGTTTTCACTATTTTCTTCAACATAATCCGAAATATCATTATCGAAATCATCATCAGGATTAGAGACACTTGGGGCAGGCTTTATTTTATTGGTTTGGGTTTGAATCTCTTGCATTGTCTTCTCAAAACCCTCTCTAGAACCCAAAACAGATCTTAGCCTCCAAAATAAAAAGAGGGCTACCGCTGCTAATATAACTATCTGTAACATTATTTTCTCATCCAATTTAAATATGTTTTATGAAAGAATATAAATTAATTATAAAAATATTTTAAAGTTGTTGTTTTAAATATGATCTCATGAGTATATAGTTCATTCAACTTAAAAAAAAATTAAAAATTGTAAATTAATTATGGATACAGATAAAGACTCAAAGGAGATTTATAAAGATTACGTTGAAAACCTCCTTTATAACCACGACATAGTAATGGTGTCTCAATTTATCAAAGATTTATCGTTCGATAAAAAAGAGGATTTTCTTTTTTTTGAAGAAGATGATTTCAAGGGAAAATCTAATTTCAATCTTAATATAGATGTGGAAAACCAAGAACATAATGACGATACATTATTGGTTACTTTAAGAGTGAATTTAGCTGGAACTTTAAATGAAAAAAATATATTCGTTTTAGAATTAGATTACTGTGGTGTTTTTCAAATGCCCCAGGTCTCTCAAGAAATAATGGAAAAGCAAGTTAAAGTTGAGTGCCCAAAAATGCTATTTCCTTATGTAAGGAGAATTATATCTCAAATTATGGTAGAGAGTGGTTTGCCTAATGTAGATATAAAGAATATTAACTTTTTTGAAATGTACAAAGAAAATACATAAAGTCACTTATACCAAAAATTATTGTTAATTTTAGAAACAAAATCCTTATGGTCACTTCTCTCTTTTGCTGTAATCCTATCTGAAAGCTTTTCTTTTCTAATAAAAATTTTCTTGTCAGTAGATTTATTAAAATTTAACGAATTCCTTTTTTTTGTTTTTTCAAAAATAAAACCAGGTTGTTTTCCTCCAACTAACTCTAGGTAAACCTCTGAAAGAATACGGCTGTCAAGAAGCGCGTCATGTTTTACCCTTTTTGTAATATCTATCCCAAATTTTATACACAAAGAGTCTAAAGAAGCAGATTTACCTGGGTAAAGGGTCTTAGCTATCTTTAAGGTATCAATTATATTTTTTTCATCAATTTCTTTGTAAGGAAGTTGATAATATTTCTCGGGATTATCTACTTGAATTCTTCTTATTTCGTCATTGAGAAATTTCTTATCAAACTCGGCATTGTGTATAACAATTTTTGATTCTCCTATAAAACTAAACAGTTCATCTACAATTTCCGAAAAAACAGGTTTATCGGAAAGAAAATCTGTTGTTAATCCGTGCACTCGGTAAGACTCTTCGGGCATTTCGCCAATTATCTGTGGGTTAATATATTTGTGAAAAACTCTACCTGTTGACACATGGTTAATCAATTCAACGGCCCCTATTTCTATAATTCTGTCACCCTTTTCTGAGTCTAAACCTGTTGTTTCTGTATCTAAAACCACCTCTCTCATTTTCTCTCTATTTCTTTATTTAATATTTTTTGGTGTAAAAATTTAACTTCTAACTCAGTCTCTTCTATTGGTTTATCCGTGTTAAAAACAAAGGTGGCTTTGCTTATCTTATTTTCTTCATTTAGCTGCTTTTTTTTTATTAAATCAAAATCTTCCTCTGATAGCTTTCCTCTTGATAAAGCTCTTTCTCTTTGGGTTTCTTCTGACGCAGTTACCAATAAGGTGGCATCAAAATTTTTTTGTTGGTTCTTTTCAAAAAGAAGAGGGATGTCAAAAACAACTAAGGGTTTCAAATGATTTTCTTCAATGAAAATTTCTTTAGAACTTTTTAACAGGGGATGAATTAGGTTTTCTAATTTTTTAAGAATTTCATTATCTTTATGAATTAACTTTTTTAAAATTTCTCTATTAACACCGTTTTTGTCTACTGCTGTAGGCAAAAATTTCTTTAGTTTTCTCGTTCCTTCGGCATTGGGTCGGTATAAATCTTGGACTGCTGTATCCGCGCACCAAACCGGTACACCTAAGTCCTTAAACATTTCGCTAACTGTTGTCTTACCCATTGCTATTGATCCCGTAAGACCCAAGATAAAACTATTTATCACTTGTTATCATCCAAAAGATATTCTTTCAAATCTCTTTCTATCTCTGGTTTTTTTTGAAACCAATGTTCAAAACCTGGAATTGCCTGGTTTATAAGCATTCCAATTCCCGTAACAGTTTTTAAATTTAGAGATTTAGCTTGCTTTATTAAATCCGTTTGTAATGGATTGTATACAATGTCTACAACCAAAGCGGATTTCGATGCTCTGGAAATAGGTTGTGAAAACTCAGGTTGTCCTACCATACCCATGGATGTGGTGTTAATGATCAGGTCAGCTTGTTTAAGATTCTCAGGTGCAGATCTCCAATCTATCACTGAGACCTTTGCCCCTAGATTTTCAGAAATAATTTGAGCTTTTGATCGTGTCCTATTGGTTATCCTAACCTCCTTTACGCCATTTGATATAAGAGAAGATGCGATCGCTCTTGACGATCCGCCCGCTCCGTAAATCAAGGCAACTTTGTCGTAAAAATCATAATCTGGATAATCATCAAGAATATTTTGTATAAAACCGTGGCCGTCGGTATTGTCTGCATGTATTTTACCATTTCCGCTAAAATACAGTGTGTTAGCTGCTCCAATTAGTGAAGCACGATCTGTTATGGAATCAGCAAAAGATAATACTGCTGTCTTATGCGGTATCGTAATATTTACACCCCTAAACCCCAAATAAACAAGAGAAGATAATGTTTTTTTTAATTTATCAGTGGGGACTGAAAACGGCACATAGAAGCCCTGTATTTTATATTTGGAAAGCCAATAATTGTGTAACTTAGGAGATTTACTTTGGGAAATAGGGTACCCTATCACACCAGCCAATGGAGAACCATTATCTTTCTTTAATATATCCATATTTTTATGTTAATAACTTTTTAAAGTCGTTAATAAGTTTAATTTTTTTTTTGTTCAAAATATTTTATTATAATAAAGTTGTTTTTACCAACATCAATATACACATTTTTTTCTGTGGATAATTTTCTTCACATTTACTGTATAAAAAAACTGGTCTCAAATACCCTATAAAAAAAGATGTTTTGTTTTAGGTTGCAAGTTTATAAATGTGAGTATTTTGTTAAAAATAATTATCCCCATTTTTATAAGTTATACTACCACTACTAATAATATATATATATAATATTTATTATGAGTATTTTTCTAGATTGCATACAAAAAAAGAAGATAAATAGGCCACCTATTTGGCTTATGAGACAAGCTGGCAGGTATCTTTCAGAGTACAGAGAAACCCGAAAACAAGCTGGGTCTTTTTTAGATCTTTGTTACAATTCAGATCTAGCGACAGAAGTAACATTACAACCAATAGAAAAATTTGGGTTTGATGCGGCAATATTATTTGCTGATATTTTATTAATACTAGACGCTTTAGGAGTAAAGGTAGAGTTTATAGAGGGAGTAGGACCTAAAATAGAGCCTGTTAGAAAACTTGAAGATATTAATAATCTTTTAAATGTAGAAAATATTCATGAAAAGTTAGGCCCGGTTTATAAGACGATTACTATGCTAAAAAGTAGTTTACCAAAAAACGTACCATTAATAGGGTTTGCGGGAGCACCCTGGACGTTATCTACCTATCTTATAAATGGAAGAGGTGAAGCGGGGTCTATAACTACAAAAAAGTTTTTGTTATCAAACCCAGCAGAATTTGAGAAAATAATAAATATATTAACTGAAGCAACTATAGAATATTTATTAATGCAAATAAAACATGGAGCCGATGTTATAAAAATTTTTGATAGTTGGGCGGGTGCCCTAAATGCGGATATGGTTTTGAATTATTCACTTAAACCTATAAAAAGAATAGTTGAAACAATTAAGGAAAAATACCCAAATATACCATTTATAGTATTTCCAAGAGCAGTAAACACTACATATAGTTATTTTTCAAATATCAAGGAGTTTGATGTTCTTGCAATTGATCAGTTTTTAGATAGAGATTGGGTAGCTAGAGAAATTCAACCAAAGAAAATAATTCAAGGGAATTTAGATCCTATATTTCTAACTTTAGAAAAGGATGTCCTTTTAATGGAATTAAAAAAGGTAATAAATTCATTTAAAAAGCATCCATTTATATTTAATTTAGGTCACGGTATAACACCAGACGCTAAAGTTGATAATGTCAAATCAATGGTAGAATATATTAAAGAGATAGATTTCAGGTAGTTTATTTTTTAAATATTGACAGTTTTTGAAAAATCAATTAAAAGAAATCTTCTTTTAAAGTCTTAAACATTACTTGATTTTGACCTTAATCCCCCGGTAAAAAAATGGTTGATTTAGAAAATACTACGGAACTTTCTCTCGCAGAGTTGAAAACTAAAAGTCCAAGTGATTTATTAAAACTTGCTGAAAAATTAGATATAGAAAACGCATCTTCTATGAGAAAAGGTGATATGATGTTTTCAATTCTCAAGGATATGGCATCTGATGGAGTTGAGATATCTGGGGACGGTGTTTTAGAAGTTCTGCAGGACGGTTTTGGTTTTTTAAGATCAACAGATGCAAACTATTTACCTGGACCAGATGACATTTATGTCAGTCCAAGTAAAATTAAAAAGTTTTCTTTGAGAACAGGAGATACTGTTGAGGGAGTAATAAGAGCTCCAAAAGATGGCGAAAGATATTTTGGTTTAGTAAAAGTAAAGAAAATTAACTTTTTCGATACTGAGAAAGCTAAACATAAAATTCATTTTGATAATTTAACCCCTCTTTATCCAGATGAAAGGATTGGTCTTGAGCTTGATGACCCAACAGTAAAAGATAAATCTTCAAGAGTGATAGATCTAGTTGCACCGATAGGTAAAGGACAACGATCTTTGATAGTTGCCCCACCGAGAACCGGTAAAACAGTAATATTACAAAACATTGCTCATTCTATAGAAAAAAATCATCCAGAGTGTTTTCTTATAGTGTTGCTTGTTGATGAGAGACCAGAAGAAGTTACAGATATGCAAAGATCTGTAAAAGGAGAAGTAATTTCCTCAACATTTGACGAGCCTGCTACAAGACATGTTGCTGTTGCGGAAATGGTTATTGAGAAGGCAAAAAGATTGGTTGAGCACAAGAGAGATGTTGTGATTTTATTAGACTCGATAACTAGGCTGGGGAGAGCATACAACACAGTTGTACCTTCCTCTGGAAAAGTTTTAACTGGTGGCGTAGATGCAAATGCTTTACAGCGCCCAAAAAGATTTTTTGGAGCAGCTAGAAATATAGAAGAAGGGGGTTCTTTAACAATTATAGCGACGGCGCTTATAGATACCGGGAGCAGGATGGATGAAGTTATTTTTGAAGAGTTTAAAGGTACTGGTAACTCAGAGCTTATATTAGATAGGAAGGTTGCAGATAAGAGAGTTTTCCCTGCAATAGATATACTAAAATCTGGTACCAGGAAGGAAGACTTGCTTATAGAGAAGCAAGAACTAACTAAAATTTTTGTTTTGAGAAGAATTCTTACACCTATGGGCACAACAGATGCTATAGAGTTTCTTCTAGAAAAACTTAAGCAAACAAAGACAAACAACGACTTTTTTGACTCTATGAATACCTAAGATTTTTTATGAAAGATACAATTTTTGCCCTGTCCACGGCACCAGGTGTATCAGCACTTGCGGTTTTAAGAATATCTGGGCCCAATGCTTTTTCTACTTTGAAAAAAATAATAAAAGGGGATTTTCCAACTCCAAGAGTTGCCACGTTAAAGAAAATAATATGGAGAGGTGATCTTATCGATGAATGTATAGTTGTCTGTTTTAATAGGGGCTCTAGTTTTACGGGAGAACAAGTAGTAGAACTTCAAACACATGGAAGCCAGGCAGTTATAAAAAGAATATGTTCGATTTTTCTCAAGGAAGATTTTGTAAACCTTAGACCCGCAGAGGAAGGTGAATTCACTAGGCAGGCATTTTATAACGGAAAACTGAATCTTACACAAGTCGAAGGACTAGCTGAACTTTTAAGCGCTGAAACTGAAACTCAAAGGAAGTGGTCTATTGATTCTTATTCAGGAACTTTGTCTAGGGATATAAATAAGTGGCGAGATATTTTAACAGAAATATTGTCTGACTTTGAAGCTAATATTGACTTTTCTGATGAGGACATTGAACCATTAAATGTATCAGAAAAAATAGACAAACTCATGGTTTTGATGAAGGAAAAAGAAGATATTTACAACAAGGTCAAGGTTGTTAGGGATGGCATAGAAATAGCCATTATAGGGCCACCAAACGTAGGTAAATCAACATTATTAAATAAGTTAGGAAATAGGAAATTAGCCTTAACCTCAGAAATAGCTGGAACAACACGCGATATTATAGAGGCAAAACTAGAGATTAAAGGTATAGGAGTAACCTTTTTAGATACGGCCGGATTGCGAGAAACTAATGATATACTAGAAAGTGAAGGAATAGCTTTAGTTAAGGAACGGATAAATAAAGTTTTTTCTCGAGTAATTTTGATAAACGAAGAGAAGGATATAGATAAACTTGGGGTTCTAATAAAAGAAGGGGATATGGTGTTCAAGGCAAAAGCGGACCAAGGTAATCGCACAAAATATAAAGGGTTATCAGGGAAAACAGGTAAGGGTATAAGCGAATTAATAAACGATATAGAAAAATTGCTACCAAACATTAATCGTGTGAGCGGTATAATTATTGATGAAAGACAAATAAAAAAAGTTAAAGACACAAAAGGGGTTTTAAAGGTTTTGAAAAAGGGCCTGGAAAAAGGTAAAGATATAGAGATTTTGGCAGAAGAATGCAGGAGAGGTGTAAGGTTTTTAGATGAACTTGAAGGAAAAATAGACTCTGAGCTGATTTTGGGTAATATATTTAGAAAATTTTGCATTGGGAAATAGTTTCACGTGAAACATTTTTACGATATTATTGTAGTGGGCGGTGGTCATGCAGGCTCTGAGGCAGCTTATGCGGCTGCTAGAGGAGGCTCTAAGGTTGCTCTTATAACCAAAAAAAAAGATCAGATCGGAGTAATGTCCTGTAATCCTGCTATAGGTGGCTTAGGAAAAGGTCATCTTGTGAGAGAGATAGACGCGCTTGGTGGTTTGATGGGGGTAGCAGCAGATAAATCAGGGATACAATTTAGGTTGTTGAATAAATCAAAAGGGCCTGCCGTACAGGGCCCAAGAACCCAATCAGATAGACTTATTTACATGCAAGAGGTACAAAATATTTTAAGCCTTCAAAGGGGTATAGATGTAATAGAAGCCGAAGCCACAGACCTAATCATAACAAAAGGCAAAATACAAGGCATTGAGCTTGATAACCACATAAAACTAGAATCTTTAACCGTTGTGCTTACAACTGGTACATTTTTAAATGGCGTTATTAGGATGGGAAAAGAAAGCTTACAGGCAGGCCGAATAGACGATTTTTCATGCCTAAAATTAGCTAGAAGGATAAGGGATTTTGGGTTGGGTGTAGGAAGGTTGAAAACCGGTACTCCCGCTAGATTGAGTGGGAATAGTATAGATTGGGCTAAGGTAGAGATGCAGGAAGCTGATAAAAACCCGTCTCTTTTTTCCTTTATGCATAGAAAACCGTTTCAGAGACAAGTTTGTTGCGGTATAACCTACACAAATGAAGAAACGCACGACGTTATAAGGAAAAATCTGAAAAAATCTGCCGTTTTTGATGGTACAATTACCTCCAATGGCCCTAGATACTGTCCCTCCATAGAAGATAAAATTGTAAGATTTGCTGAAAAAGAAAAACATCAGGTTTTTTTAGAGCCGGAGGGTTTAAATGATGATACCGTTTACCCGAATGGCATATCTACCTCTTTACCAAAAGACATTCAGGACTCTTATATTCGATCCATAAAAGGCCTCGAGAGAGTTAAAATACTGAAATACGGATATGCGGTAGAGTATGATTTTATAAACCCTAAATCTTTAAAATCTTCATTAGAACTAAAAAACATAGGAGGTCTTTTTTTGGCTGGACAAATAAATGGCACAACGGGTTATGAAGAGGCGGCGGCTCAGGGTTTGGTTGCTGGAATAAATGCATCGATGTATTGTAAAAACGAGGAGCCTTTGGTTTTAGATCGATCGGAGGCGTATATTGGTGTCTTAGTAGACGATCTTGTTACTAAGGGTGTTATTGAACCGTATAGAATGTTTACATCTAGAGCAGAGTTTAGATTAAGTTTAAGGAGTGATAATGCTGACCGACGCCTAACAAAAAAAGCTTGGGACTTAAAGATTATTAGTAATGAAAGAAAAAAAGTTTTTGATAAAAAAACAAAACTTATACAAGAGTTAATATTTAAGACAAAAAATAAAAGTTATCACAGAAAGGGGTTAAGTAAGTTAGGCATAAATCTAAAAAAGGACGGTAAAAGAAGGTCTTTTTTTGATCTATTGTCTTTCGGTGACATTAATCGAGTGCAGTTAACCTCCTTGTGGCCTGAATACTTTGATTATGACAAAGAGATAAGACAAAATGTTGAATCAGATTCAAAATATTCATTTTACATAGACAGACAAGCCTATGAAGTACAAAAAATGAAGACCAATATAGGTATAAAAATACCAAAATCTTTAGATTACAGTAAAATTGAAGGCCTATCCTCGGAGATAAAAACTAAATTAATAGACCTAAGCCCTCAACACATAGACCAGGCAAGCAGAGTCGACGGCATGACCCCATCTGCTCTAATGCTGATCATATCAAAAATAAAACTATTGAAGAACATAGCTTGACATTAACAGAGTTCAATAAGCATTTTAATGTTTCACGTGAAACAATTTCCAGTTTATCTCTTTATGAAAGCCTTTTAATAAAATGGAATAAAAAAACAAATCTTGTTTCAAAAAAAAGCCTATCCAATGCTTGGAGCAGACATTTTTTGGACTCTGCTCAGCTTGTTAAGCATTGTCAACCGGAAAATAAATTATGGTTGGATTTTGGTTCTGGTGCGGGTTTTCCGGGGGTTGTATCGGCTATTGTACTCCGAGATAGAGGAATTAACACAAATTTTGTGCTAGTTGAAAAAAATAAAACCAAAGCGTTTTTCCTTGGAGAATTAAAGAGAAAGCTAGGTTTGGCTTTCGAAATAATCTGTGAAAATATAAATGAAATGGACCCTATTCAGGCAGACATAATATCCGCGCGCGCTTATTCTCATTTAGAAAACTTGTTACCTGTATCCAGTCACCACGGAAAGAAAAACAGTGTTTCTCTTTTTTTAAAAGGTAAAAACATAAGAGAGGAGTTAGATAAGACTTTCAAAATGTGGTTTTTTCAATATGATATCTTAAGTAGCATAAGCTCAAATGACGGTAAAATTATTAAAATAAATAAATTGCACAAACTTTAATTAAGGACAAAACTATTTCTGGTACTTCTATTATTTCTGTTGCCAACCAAAAAGGTGGAGTAGGAAAAACTACCACAGCTATAAATCTTGGAACAGCATTGGCGGCTGTAAAGAATAGAGTTCTTATAGTAGATCTTGATGCTCAGGGAAATGCGTCAACTGGATTGGGGGTTTCAAAAGAAGACGTTAATGTATCTACTTATGATTTAATCATTGGTAAATCTAGTTTGGAGGAGGTTGTTCAAAAAACAAAAATACCGTCTTTGTTTATAGCGCCATCTACAACAGACTTATCATCGGTAGATGTGGATTTAGTTAACGATAGCAGGAGAGTTATGAAACTTAGAGATTTGTTTAAAAATAAAGAAAAAATTGAATACGATTTCATAATAATTGATTGTCCTCCATCATTAAACTTGTTAACAGTAAATGCCCTGGTAGCCTCAAACTCTATTTTAGTTCCTCTTCAAACGGAATTTTTTGCCTTAGAGGGTTTAAGTCAACTTCTTTTGACCGTCAGGGACATTAGGGCTAAAATCAATAAAAATCTTAAAATCCATGGAATTGTATTAACGATGTACGATAAGAGAAACAAGCTTTCTGAGCAAATTGAATCGGATGTAAGAGATAATCTTGGTGCTTTGGTATATGATACGGTTATCCCAAGAAATGTAAGGCTCAGTGAAGCACCTTCTTTTTCTATGCCAGCTTTAATTTATGACCATAAGTGCACTGGAGCGATAGCCTATCAAAAGCTAGCTGCGGAACTGTTAAAAAGAGAGCATGATTTTATGAGACAGGGTAAATGAGTTCAAAAAATGAACGAAAAAAAGGATTAGGACGAGGACTTTCTTCCTTTCTTGAAGGTAACACTTTAGGAGATTTCATAACGTCTGGTAGTGACAATTCAGAAAAAACTAATGATAACGGTTTTAATGTGCCTATAGAATTGATAGATGCTAATTTAAAGCAGCCACGAAAAAATTTCTCTAATAATGACCTTCAGGAGCTTGCTAATTCAATAAGAGAGACAGGAATTATACAGCCAATAGTAGTTAGAAAAAAAGGTGAAAGATTTGAAATTGTTGCGGGTGAAAGAAGATGGCGAAGCGCACAAATAGCAAATATTCATGAGGTTCCCGTTGTTGTGAAAGAGTTAACTGATGAGGAGGTCGTAAAAATAGAAATAATAGAAAACGTTCAGAGAGTGGATTTAAATCCTGTAGAAGAGGCGAATTCTTTCAATCAGTTAATTAGTGAGTATAAATACACTCAGGAAAAAATTTCAAATTCATTAGGTAAATCAAGAAGTTATATAGCAAATTCGCTTAGGTTGCTTTCACTGCCAGAAAAAGTCCTTTCTCTTCTAAGAGAAGGAAAGTTAACAAGCGGGCATGGTCGCGCTTTAATAGGTTGCGAACAATCGGTATCATTAGCTTTCAGAGCAGTAAAAGAAAATTTGTCCGTAAGGCAAATAGAGGGTTTAGTAAAAGCAGAAACAAAAAGCAAGAAAAAACAAATAAATAAAAATGCCACTCGTGAGAAAGATTTAGACACAATAAATCTCGAGCAAGATCTTAAAATGGTTTTGGATATGAAGACAGAAATTTTACATGAAAAAGATAATGAAAACGGAAAAATTGTTATATATTACAAAAACTTACGAGAACTTGACAGTTTTTGTTCTAAGATTATGAAAACCCAGTGATATTTATTTAAAAACAGTCCAACAGCTCGCTTGATACGTGGTTCAACATGAGCCTTCCTTTATCTTTCAAAACTAAATGGTTATTTTCTTTTTTTAAAAGATTATATTTTTGAAGCTCATTAAGCTTGCTATCTAGTTTTTTCTTGTTGAACCAACTAATCGGTATATTTTTTGAAATTCTCATATTCATAATTAGCCTTTCCTCAAAAACTGTTTTTTCAGATAAAGGATTTAAGGTTGGCAGATGTTTTTTTTCATAAATATATGATGCAAGCCATTTATCAGGGTTAGAGATCTCTATTGAAGAATGTTTTTGGTTATTTATGGTTATTCTACCATGTGCTCCAGGACCTATGCCCAAAAAATCGTCATATTTCCAGTAACTTAAATTGTGTTGGCAAAAATAGTTCTCTCTCGAGTAGTTTGACGTTTCATAATTAATATAATTACTTTTACTACATAAATTCCCGGTCAAAAAATAGAGCTCTGAACTTAAGTCTTCGTTAGGCATACCCTTGAGATGACCTCTTTCCCAAAGCTTATAAAAACTAGTTTTTTCTTCAAGGGTGAGTTGGTATAGGGACAGATGGGGTGCACCAATAGCTAATATTTCCGAAAGTTCCTTTTCCCATTCTTTAATTGATTGAAATTGCCGACCATAAATAAAGTCGAGATTAAAATTAGAGAAAATATTTTGAACAGTTTCAATTGCTTTAAATGATTCAAAAGAGGTGTGATCCCTGCCTAATAGCTTTAGGTCTTTATCATTCAATGCCTGAATACCAACAGAAACTCTATTAACACCAAACTTCTTTAGACTACTTAATTTATTTTTGCATACACTATTTGGATTTGCTTCTATAGAAATTTCACAGCTTTCAGATGCATTCCAATGCTCCCAAAGTCTCTCCAATATCTTTATAACTATTTCAGTATCCATAATGCTGGGAGTACCCCCACCAAAAAAAATTGAACTAATATTATAATTTTGACCATATAAAGATGCCCATGAATCAATAGACTGAAGATAACCTTTTAACCATTCCTCGCCATCGATATTTGTCTTTTTGTAGGAGTTGAAGTCACAATATGGGCATTTAATGGTACAAAATGGCCAATGAACATATACGCTAAATGACTTACTCTGCATAACAAAAACACTTATTTAGGAGTTTTTTCATTGCAATCCCTCTATGGCTAATTTTATTTTTCTCCCAACGATCCATTTCACCGAATGTCATTTTATAACCAGAGGGTAAAAAAATAGGGTCATAACCATGCCCGTTTTCCCCTCTTCTAGGCCAGATAATCTCACCATTAATTCTTCCGTCTACTTTCTCATAATGACCATCCGGCCAATATAAAACCAGCGCACATTTGAAATATGCATACCAAGGGGGTTTCTTTTGACCATTAAGAGCTGTTATTATTTTATTAATACCTAAGCCAAAATCCCGCTCTCCAAAATGGTTAACTGCCCAATCAGCAGATTTTATACCCGGTTTCCCGTTGAGGCTTTCTACGCATAGACCGCTATCATCAGCCAAACAAACGTATCCACTTAGTTTTGATGTCTCCCTAGCTTTAATCAACGCATTTCCGACAAAAGTATTTTCACTTTCCTCAGGCTCATCTTCTCCAAAGTTTTTAGCTGACAATAATGTAAAATCTACTTTTCCAAAAAGATGTTTAAACTCTTGGATTTTTCCTTCGTTACGGGTCGCTAAGACTAATTTTTTTTCACGAAAAAGTCTAATCATTAAAAACTGAGTTTTGAATTTTTATTATTTTTCTTATTCCTTCATTAGCTAAATTGAATAATTGCTCGAACTCGTCTTTAGTAAAGGGCTTCTTTTCAGCTGAACATTGTATCTCAATTATTTCCGATCTTTCGTTCATCACAAAGTTTGCATCCGTTTCGGCATTACTATCCTCTGTGTAATTTAAATCTAATATAGTTTTACCGTCAACAATACCACAGGAGACAGCAGCAATATTACCTATTATAGGGTCAAATTTTATAGCACCTGAACTTAAGAGATAATTCGTAGCTAGTTTTAGAGAAACCCATCCTCCACATATAGCAGCGCAACGTGTTCCTCCATCCGCCTGAATAACATCACAATCAATTATTATCTGCCTTTCACCCAAGGCTACTCTGTCCACACCCGCTCGCAAGCTTCTACCTATCAGTCTTTGAATTTCTTGAGTTCTTCCACTTTGACTAACTGATTTTGCCTCTCTTCTCATTCTATCACTGGTGGATTTTGGCAACATTCCGTATTCTGCTGTTACCCAACCTAAACCAGTCTTTCTTAGAAAAGGAGGTACATTTTCCTCAATTGTTGCTGTACAAATAACCTTCGTTTTTCCGAACTCAACTAAACAAGAGTGATCCACGTTTTCCAAAAAATCTTGAGAAATTGATACTTTACGAAGACCCATAATATCTTTGCTGTTATTCATATGGTCACCTCTTTAGCATTTTCTAGTAGAATATACTCGATTTTAAACTGAATACATTAATAAATAGTTATTGTTTATAAAATATGGAGTTTTATGTGGGATGTTAATATTATAAAAGTTAATAATATAAAAAAACTTTCTTTTAACAGGTTAAATTATTAAAAACTTTTACTATATAAATATGCGAGTAATCAAAGGTTAACAAAACAGCCATCAATTCTTTTTAATTTAAGTTAAAAAAAACGCACTTTAGGAAAAGGTAAAGAAAATGAGCGACGAAAAGGATGAAAAAAATAATGATAAAGATATCATATCAGAAGTTAAAGACTCATCTGAATTGGTAGAAGATCAAGAAGATCAGAAAGATGAATTATCCTATGAAGAATTAAAAGAAGAAAATACAATACTTTCCGATAAAATGATGCGAGCGTTAGCAGAAACAGAAAATATTAGAAAAAAATTTTTTAAAGAGAAAAAGGATGCGGAAATTTATGGCGGCACAAAACTGGCAAGGGATCTTTTGACAGTTTTAGACAACTTAGAAAGAGCTCTGGAAAGTATTGATGATAGTTTGAGAGAAGAAAACCCAGCTTTTGTTGAAGGTATAGAGCTTACAAAAAGAGAGCTTTTAAACACTTTTTCAAACCATGAAATAAATGAGGTAAAACCGCAGATAGGTGAAAGGTTTGACCCAAAAATACACCAGGCAATGTTCGAGGCTCCTGCACAAAATATTGAAAAAGGCATGATATTTCAGGTAATGACAAACGGTTTTACAATTGGGGATAGGTTGTTAAGAGCAGCCCAAGTTGGCGTATCATCTAAATCTTTAATTGAAGATGAACCAAAGCCTGAAAAAACCTAATAAAAAGACTTTAAATGAGGTTTTTTAACTCGTAAATAAGGTTTAATGCTTCTTTAGGCGAGATATTGTTGGGGTCAATAGATCCTAGTGATTTTTCAATTTTTGTTAAAGAATTGGTGTTTTTCAGTTCTAATTCTTTGGTTGGTTCGGTGTAAATATTTTTTTTGTTTTCTAGATCACTTAATATTTTTCTAGCAGTCTTCAGCACTTCTTCGGGAAACCCCGCAAGCTCAGCAACTTTAATCCCTAACGATCCTCTGGATATACCCTTGGAAATTTTGTAAGAATAAATTATCTCATCGTTCCATTCCTTTATTTCGCAGGTAACATTTTCAATTTGGTCGTAATTTTTTTCTATCTCTGTAAGCTCGTGATAATGCGTCGCGAACAGTGTCCTAGATTTATTTTTTGATATCAAGCTTTGCAATGTAGCCCAAGCAATTGATAAACCGTCAAAGGTTGATGTTCCTCTGCCTATCTCATCTAAAATTATGAAAGATTTGTTATCAGCGTCTCTTAAAATGTTTGCTGTCTCTAGCATTTCAACCATGAAAGTAGACTGTCCTTTTGAAATATTGTCGGAGGCGCCTATTCTACTAAATAATTTTGTTACTATACCTATGTGCGCATGTTCGGCTGGTACAAATGACCCTATCTGAGATAAAATAATAATATGTGCATTCTGTCTTAAAAAAGTGGATTTCCCAGCCATGTTTGGGCCCGTTATAAGCCATACAAATTTTTCATTTTCCAGAACGCAGTTATTGGGAACAAATGGCGTCAAACTTTTATCAAACAGAGATCTCTCAATAACTGAATGTCGACCGTTTTTAACAATAAACTTATTACTATTATCCAATTTTGGACAAGTCCATTTATACTTTTTTGCAGTAAAGGCAAAGCTAGACAATACATCTAACTGGGCAATGTTTTCAGAAAATCCTAAAATATCCTTGTGTAAAAAAAGCGTTTTATCAGAAAGATCTCTTAGTATTTTATTCTCAAGCTCAATGCTTTCGGTGCTAGATTCCAGAATTTTACTCTCAATTTTATCGAGTTCTAGGCTCTTAAATCGAATTGTGTTAGCGGTGGTTTGTCTGTGAATGAAGAAATCGATTTGATTAAGCTTTTCTTTGTTAGAAATAGGTACCTCAATAAAATATCCCAAAACGTTATTATATTTTATTTTCAGTGACTTAACTTTTGTTATTTCTGTATATTTAGTTTGCAATTTTAAAAGACTAGTTTTCGAGTTTTTCTCTATGGCCTTTAAACTATCAAGACACTTATCATAGCCTGTTCTAATAAAACCTCCGTCTTTTGAGCTTAAGGGAACGTCCTCACTTAGCGCGGAATCAAGGCTTGCATAAAGAGTATTTAATTCCCCCAGGTTAATTTTTTTTTCAAAAACCTTATCCGTACTTAGAGCCTTAAAGCCTTCACTAAGCTGAAAATAAAACCTCAAACTTTGACAAATCGACAATAAATCCTTTGGGCTTGGCCCAAACCTTACAATTCTAGATATGGATCTTTCGGTATCTGGAAACTTTTTTAAAATACTTCTTATCTCATTATTTAGCTCGGTGTTCTCGAAGAGATTCTTGACACAATTTTGCCAATTTATAATTTCTGACCTCTTGGTTGAAGGAGAATTTAATCTTCTACTTAAAAGCCGGGAACCCATTAAACAGGACGTATTGTCAATTACTGATAACAGAGAATATTTTCTTTCGCCGTCTATTGATTTATTGATTTCAAGG
>CACIJG010000008.1 GCA_902586885.1 uncultured Alphaproteobacteria bacterium
GGCAGCAAGAGTTTCATATGGCTCGGGTACTAAGAAATCTCAAGATGATAGTTCATTAATTAGGTATCTTATGAGGCATTGGCACTCAACCCCTTTTGAAATGTGTGAAATAAAATTCCATATAAAATTACCTGTTTTTGTTGCAAGGCAATGGATACGACATAGGACCGCAAATGTTAATGAATACTCTGCAAGATATTCTATATTGGAAAAGGAATTCTACATACCTGAAGAAGAAAATTTAGCCATGCAATCGAGCACAAATAACCAGGGCAGGGGAGAAACTTTGAGCTCTGCTGAGGCGCACAAAGTATTAGAAATATTAAAGCTCGATAGTGATAGATCTTACAAAAACTACGAAACTCTTTTGTCGTCTGATGGAAAACCTGGTTTGGCCAGAGAATTGGCTAGAATGAATCTCCCAACCAATATTTACACGCAGTGGTACTGGAAGACTGACTTACATAATTTATTCAACTTTTTGAGGCTACGTGCTGACAGCCATGCGCAATATGAAATTAGGGTTTATGCTGAAGCTATCTGCGATCTAGTTAGGGATTGGGTTCCTAATGCTTATGATGCTTTTGTCGATTATAGATTAAATTCTGTTAATCTTTCTCGTCAAGCTGTTGAATGTCTTAAAAGAAAGCTATTAGGAGATTCAGTTAATTTTGAAAACTCTGGGATGTCAAAAAGAGAATGGGAAGAGTTTACAAATTATTTCGAAATGGGTTGATTCTTTTTACCTATAAACACCGTCCCATTTTTTTACGCTTTCTAATTTTCCATCTTTACCTAATTTAGGCCTATTCTTTGAGAAAATGTTTTCTTCTCCTACCACACCGTAATCCATATACCCTAGTCTTGCAATCGGTCTTACTTTTTTAGTGTTAAACATACCGTCCTCTATATATTCATCATTAATATGTATGCCAATTACCTCGCCTATTATGGAGTAGTTTCCGGTTAATTTCGAACGATCAGAGCCTGGGATATCGATTGTTTTCCAAAGTTTACACTCCAAAGCAGCTGTACATCCTTTAACAAAAGAAGATTTAACTAGTTTTCCAGGTTCCTTTTTTATCCCCGCTAAATTAAATTCGTCAATTTTTGGATCTACAGGTACTGATGATGAGTTCATTTTATCAAAAAGGTCCTCTGAAACAAGAGAGCAGGTAAAGTCACCTGTTTCCTCAATATTGCGTACTGTATCCTTATATGTTATCGACCCAAAAATTACAAAATAAGGATTGTCCGAAATAGCGTTAAAATAACTGTGCGGAGCTAAATTAGCTACTCCGTCTTTATCAACTGACCCTATCCAACCAATTGGACGAGGTGTTACTATTGCCTTAAATGGATCATGGGGGAACCCATGATTGTTTGCATCGGTTTTGTAAAACATTTTTTATCCCTATTCTATTTACTAGATTTATCTTTCTAGTATCTGCAGAACTGCTTCCATTGTGGACTTTACTCTGTTGAGCATTGCAGTAGCTACAGTTTGAATATAGTTGGATTTTTGTAGAGAAACAACAGTTTTGGGAACATCTAAGTCTTCTAAGCGACCTACCGAGGTTTGCTCAATGGTCTTACTATTACTTAAATTTAAAATAGCATCATTCAATTTATTAGATAAACCTCCCATTCTTGCCGCTTCTTGTGAAATTGATTTTAGAGAAAAGCTAATAACATCAATAGATTTTTTTGCTTCTTCGAAACTTCTGCCAGAAATTGTTGAGAGTGATCTGAATGATTGCTCTTTGCTTCTTAGAGACATAATACTGCTTGTCTCACTTGAATTTGCAGAAAACGGCTCATGACTTTTCAATACTACTTCTCCAAAAATTCTTACGGTGTCATTAGCTGACCCACTACTCGAACTTTGACTTAGTTTCACGGAGCAAGGCGAAATTTGACCTGAGGACTTCATTTCATTGATATACATATCGACATTATTAGTATCAGTTTTTAGGTTAAAATCTTCAATCAATATATCAAAACCCTGATTAGTTTTAAGAGTAATGCCTTGTTTATCGTCTGACAAATAAGCTCTTATGTCTGTTCTATCTGAGAATTTATTGATTTCATCCTTCAAGCTACCAAGGTCCATATCCTGATTGCCAGAACCGAAGTCTAATTCAGAACTAATAGCCACCTTTTTACCATCAATTCCGTACAATGAAAAAGAAACGGTGTCTTTTAAAGCAGATCCAGAATTATTTTCAAATGACAAGAGGGCTTGGGTGGAAGAGGTAGCTTCAATCCCAGTAGTATCAGAAATGGTGTTTATTTTTTTTGCAATATTTTCTGCAATTTCACTTTTTTTTATGTTTAATAGATCTTTCCCAAAATTCCCGTAAAGATTAACTGATTGACCAGTTCCAATTGCATTTGTCGTTGAGGACGAGTGTGAGCTAATAGAAACTGTACTATTTGCACCAGTATCGGCTTCTCCATACAACAGAGATCCTATACCTTCAATTACCGACCCACTTAGCTTTCTTGCAGCATTAGTAACTGCCACATCATCAATAAATAGTTGAGCTCCTAATTTTCGGCCACCACTTAAATCGTATGAACCTGCTACAAATACAAATTGGTATGTACCTTCTTGTGGAATACTAACATTTGCAGTCTGCCAACCTGAATCTCCTAAAACTCCGGGGCTAGAGTCTAAAAGTTTCACAGTTTTACTTGGATCATTAACATCTACCAAATACGCATAAACATCATATGCGTCTCCACCGTCTTTAGCTCTCCATTTAAAGGAAACTTGGCTTGAAGTTCCCAACGTAACAGAGGAATTACTATAAAGATAGGGACCTCTCAATACAGAGTTTCCATTTGTTGTCCAGAATGCATCACTTGTTAGTCTTACTGCCTTTGAGCCTGAGTTAACAGTCGTAGTAGTTATACCTCCGGACATTGTTCCTAAAGGATCGCTAGGATCAAGAGGATCACCATCTTTTAAAGCGCCGTTAGCTGTGGGATAGGTTGTATCCTCAGGTGTCAACTTCCCGTTTATTTGTGAAATTCCATCAAGGTATGTACGTTCCGGTACGACGGTCCACCCTTCAAGATTAGTGGCTGACTCAAAGTCTCCATTTGTGAAAGAAGGTTCTACAATATTTATTCTCAATTTTTTTCCATTAACACCATCAAAAGTACCGTCAATCGTTGCAATATGGTCCGCAGATGTTCCATTTCCCAAATACACATTTGAACCAACAATAGAAACCTGATTTAAAGCAGTTGAAGCTGAAGCTACGGTTTTTAACTTAGTTGTCTCGTTATTAAGTTCAGCATCGTCTAAAGAGAAATCTATATATGAGTTAGAAAAAAAGGAATCTCCTTCAGATGGAATAACGGGTTTCCCTAAATCAATTAATCGTCGAGAGTTTGCAGTGACGTCCTCAAAAAGATAACTAGCAGCATCGGTCCCATCAAACGTCTCTATTTTTACGTTGCTACTAAATCTTTGTGTACTTTGCTCATAGACTCCAAGCGTTTCACTATTTATATTTTTTAAGTCAACAGTGAACTCACCTCTATTACTCTCACCAATTTGTGTTGAGAGTTGTGGGTCAACGCTGTTAATTAACGAAGCATTATTAAACTTTACCCCATTGGCAGTGTTGTCAATCTCGTCAATTATCTTTTGAATCTCGTCATTTAAAGATATTCTATCAGAGTCTTTATATATCTTATTGGTAGCCTGGAGAGCTAATTCATTGGCTCTTAGCAGCATTTCATTAATATTCGTATAACCTGATTCAATTATTTGCGTTGTAGACATCAGGTCTGTAATATTTCTTATTGAAGCTTTTGTACTCAATATTTTTGATTTCATATTGTTAGTTTTATAAAGGTTAGCCGCATCATCGGAGCCATCTGTTATTCTTTTTCCTGACGATAGCTTTCCCATTAACTCGGAAGAACTGGCTTGCTCTTTGTTAGTGGTATTTGCAGCTTTGAAAGCACTTGAACTAGGAAATATTGATGTCATAACACTTAAAAATTTATAAACTTCATAACCACAAGAAACAATTCTTGTGCCAAACTATGCATTCTTTATAAAAATTTTCGTATAAAATTAATATCTTTGTTTATTTTGAAGTTTTACTAACAAGAAAAAAGCTTATTTATGTCAGACAATATCAAACCTATCCAAGTTCATTACTTTAGTCCAAGCCTTAACAAAGTCGTGAGAAAATTTATTTTGGTTGTCATCACAAGCATAGACTTCGGCTATAGCTCTCAGTTCCGAGTTTGAAGCAAATATCAAATCTACTTGGGTCAAAGTCGCTGTTGAAACTTTAGTTGAAAGATTTTCTACAGAAAAACAGTTAATCCCAGTAGGTTTTAACTCTGTATTTATTTCCAAGAGGTTTACAAAAAAATCATTAGTCAATTTTTCTGTATTTTCAGTTAATATACCGTGCCCATTTGTACTTATACCTAACGACCTAAGTCCACCGACTAGAACTGTCATTTCTGGTGCAGATAGGCCCATAAGTTGTGCTTTATCAACGAGCATTTCTTCAGGTGTAACAGAATATTCTTCTTTTTGAAAATTTCTGAAACCATCTGCCAATGGTTCTAAGACAGAAAAGGAGTCCACGTCTGTATCGTCCTGAGTAGCGTCGCCTCTTCCCGGTATGAAAGGAACCTCTAACCCAGAAGCTTTTTCAACTGCCATACTTCCTGCAAGAACAATAATATCAGCTATAGAAGCGTTGGTTTTTGAAGATATTTCTTCATATTGTTTTAAAATGCCCGATAATTGTGATGGTTTGTTTGCTTCCCAATTTCTCTGAGGTTCTAGTCTAATCCTGGCGCCGTTGGCTCCTCCTCGTTTGTCTGTGTCTCGGTAAGTTGAAGCACTCGCCCAAGCAGTCTCAACCATCTCAGATGCTGTTATGCTACTCTCTTGGATTAAACTCTTAACCTTCTTAATGTCATAATCCTTATTGCCCAAAGGTATTGGGTCTTGCCATATTAGTTTCTCTTTGGGAGCCTCAGGCCCCATATACCTAGTAATAGGTCCTAGGTCACGATGTAACAGTTTAAACCATGCACGTGCAAACTTATCTGCGAATTCATCAGGGTTTTTATGAAACCGTTTAGAAATTTTGCAATAAGCGGGGTCCTCACGCATCGCCATGTCTGCGGTTGTCATCATAGTTGGCACTCTTATGCTGCTATCCTCTGCATCTGGAGCCATGTGTTCTGGTTTAGGATCAATAGCATGCCAGATATTTGCTCCCGCTGGGCTCTTAGCAAGCTTCCATTCATATCCAAAGAGTATATCGAAATATCCGTTATCCCACTGAGTTGGATTGGCAGTCCAAGCGCCTTCTATACCGCTTGTAATTGTATCTCGCCCATAACCCTTACCATAAGTGCTTTTCCACCCTAGTCCAACCTGCTCTATAGGTGCACCCTCAGGTTCAACTCCTACTAAATTCGCATCCCCAGCTCCATGTGCTTTACCAAAAGTATGACCTCCTGCAGTTAGTGCTACAGTTTCTTCATCATCCATTGCCATTCTTGCAAATGTTTCTCTAATATCATTTGCACTTTTAAGTGGGTCTGGATTGCCATCTGGTCCCTCAGGATTAACATAGATTAATCCCATTTGAACCGCTGCAAGTGGATTTTCTAAGTCACGCTCCCCGGAATAACGTTTATTTTTTTCGCCGGTGACTAGCCATTCGTCTTCAACTCCCCAGTATACATCTTCCTCAGGAGACCATATGTCTGGACGACCGCCACTAAACCCAAAAGTTTTTCCTCCCATTGATTCAATTGCAACATTGCCAGTCAAAAGCAAAAGATCAGCCCAACTTATTTTGTTTCCATACTTCTTCTTAATGGGCCATAGGAGTCTTCGAGCTTTATCTAAGTTTCCATTGTCTGGCCAACTATTTAAAGGAGCAAACCTTTGGGCTCCATTTCCTCCTCCCCCTCGACCATCTCCAGTCCTGTAAGTACCTGCTGCATGCCAGGTCATCCTTATAAAAAATGGTCCATAGTGACCAAAATCTGCCGGCCACCAATCCTTGGAGTCTGTCATAAGCTTGGTAAGATCATTCTTCAAAGAGGTATAATCAAGTTTGTTGAATTCTTCACGATAATTAAAGTCTGTCTTCATAGGATTTGACCTTTTATCGTGTTGCCTTAGTATACTCAAGTTCAACTGATTTGGCCACCAATCCTTGTTTGAAATACCTTTATTCTTATCATTATTTGTTATTGACCCATGCATAACGGGGCACTTGCTCGATCCATCCATCTCCAACCTCGAAAAAATTCCTAATCAAATTTGAATATAAAAAATTAAGTACTTAAGTCAATGATTACATTCAATCAAATAGCATTGAATATTTTTATCTGCTAAAGCTTATTTTTTTTGATTTTATTAATTATCAGTGGGGGCTTATAGGCTGTTAGCTTTGGTAGCTCATTATAGAAGGGTTCAATTTCAACCAGGCAAGAATGAGCTATTGGGCCTTGTGCAAGTTGGGAAGTACCCTTGTCCAACGTTAATACATTTGGGTTGCCATGTTTGCAGCTCAGATTATTTTCAGGATCTGGATCTAACCAAGCTCCTGTTGAAATATTAGTGACGCCTCTAATAATATTTGAAGAAATTTTTGAGAAAGCCAGGCAAGATCCTCTTTCATTGAAGACTCTAACGGGTGATTTATTTTTTATTCCCCTTTCCGCGGCGTCTTCTTTATTAATTTCTATAACAGACCTACCAAATAGTTTTTCCCTTTGGCTTATCTGACCATTATCTAACTGCGAGTGCAACTTGTATCTTGGTTGATTTGACAATAAATGTAATTTACGTTTATCTGATTTTTTTATATATTCGACTGGCTCAAACCAGGCCGCATGTCCTTTGCAGTCTGAATAATTAAAGCTCTCTATATTTTTAGAGAATATCTCTATCTTCCCGCTAGGAGTTTTTAGAGGATGAGCTGCCGGATCCTTTATAAAATCATTTAATAATAACTTTGGTTCCTTAGGATTTGGTATTTTAAACCATTTCTTTTCTAAGAAATTTTTATAATTTGGAAAAAATGATTGATCATTTTGCCGAGTTTTTGTTTCTTCATAAATCCATTTTATCCATTCCTCTTCATTTTTGTTTAAAGAATATTTTTCTAGAAAGCCTAATTCTTTTGCGAGCCCACAAAAGATATCAAAATCTGTTTTACTATTACCAACAGGTTCAAGCACTTTTTCCATGTAAACAACATAAGGATCTCTTGGGGATATCATTATATCATTTCTTTCAAGAGCTGTAGTGCATGGAAGTATTATATCACTGTGTTTTGCCAACGAGTTCCAACACCATTCATTACAGATAATAGTCTCGGGCTTCTGCCATGCCTTAATCATTCGGTTGAGATCTTGATGATGGTGGAAAGGATTGCCTCCTGCCCAATAAATTAGTTTGATGTCTGGATAATTATATGTTGATCCATTGTATTCAAATGGTTGATTTGGCTTTTCAAGCATTTCCGATATTCTTGCTACCGGGATAAACGATTTAATGTTATTTGTTCCTTGGGGTACTGAGGCTCCCCTAATGTTGTTGAAATTGTTTCCCATACTATTTACGGCGCTATAGCCAAATCCTATTCCCCCTCCAGGTAAGCCTATCTGTCCCAACATACATGCAAAAGTAATGGCAGCCCAAAACGGCTGCTCACCATGATCTTGTCTTGTTAATGACCAACTGACTGATATCATAGTACGCTTTGCATCACTAATCTGGAGTATCAAATCTCTTATAATTTTCTCATTTACACCAGTTATAGCCGAAGCCCATCTTGCATTTTTTGCAATTCCGTCCTTCTTACCTCTCACATAATCAATAAATTTTTGATATCCTACGGTATATCTTTTGAGAAACTCCTTGTTTACAAGTTTTGCTTCATCCAAGTGAAATGCTAGAGCCATAATAAGTGCAACATCAGTGTTTGGGTTAATCTTAACCCAAGTACTATTTTTTAAATGCAGGTCAGATCTCAAGGGGCTTACATTGATAAACTTTACGCCGTTCATTGCCGCTTTATTAATTCCTTCCTTTTGAACGTGTGCGCCTAGGCCACCTGCGTTAATTTGGCCATTTTTCAAGGGTATACCCCCGAAAGCTATTACTAAAGAGGAGTTTTTGGTTATTGATTGCCAGCTTGTTGTTTCAGGAAGGTAATTATAAAAGTCTCCCAAAACATGTGGAACTAATACTTCAGCAGCAGCAAAACTATAAGTGTTTTTAGAGTAAGTAAAACCGCCAGTAAAATTTAGGAACCGCTTCAAGTGGCTTTGAGCGTGATGAAAACGGCCTGCGCTAGCCCAACCATAAGAACCCGCATAAATGCTACTATTGCCGTATGTATTTTTTACTCGCTGAATTTCTGTTGCAACAGTTCTAAATGCATTTTCCCAAGAAACTTCTACGAACTCATCGTCTCCACGCAGACCAGTGAGGTCTTTATCTTTTGCATTTAGCCAACCTTTTCTTATCATAGGGTGCTTAATACGACTCTCATCGTCAAGTATATCTTCTATGCCCTGACCGATTATAGAAGGATCTTTATCATCCTCAAAAGGGTACAATTTTACTCTATTTTTCCCATACCTTTTTACCTCATATGTACCCCAATGAGTGCTTGTATATTTGTTCATTTGAATTTCTTTTATTTACAGCGATTTAAAAATGCATCCAAAAAAAATACTTGATTGGTAACTTTTCGTTTCATAATAATAATCAATTGACATTGATAAAGCAAATTTTTGAAAATAGAGAAATTGGCGTATTTAAAAAGAGTTATTAAAAAAATAGAATTTAATTCTAAAAACCCTATAGGTTGTATCTACTTAAAACGAATAAAAACATAAATACCCTTTTGTCTTAAAGAATCCTTGCAGGTATATATACTATTTAGTAGTATGATTTTAAAGCGCGACAGACGCTAATATTGACGGCAGTTTAGAAGCATTGAGTAATTGATGTAAAGGACAGTCATGAATATTAGTACGAAGTTTTCAGATATAGATTTTCTTAATGACCTCACCCAGGCTACCACCACTGTATCAATAGACTTGAACATTGTAGGTAACATTTCTACACAGGGAATTGTGAGTGTTAAGGGTAGAGTAGAGGGGAATATAAAGTCTGAGAAAGTTGTGATTGAAAATGATGGATTAGTTGAAGGCTGCATTTATGCAAACGAACTTATAATATTAGGCAAATTTCAAGGAAAAATTTGGGCAGACAAAGTCGAGATAGGATCTAGTGGCCTGGTAAGCGGGGAGCTTATCTATGAGAGGCTTACGATCGATGATGGTGCCTATTTGGATGTAAGTTTCCAAAAAAGAGTATAAACCAAAATCATTTTCATGCAGTCAATTAGTTTTATAAGTAAAGCCTTTTTTGTAGCTTTTATTTGTATTTCAGTTTGTGACAAATCGATCGCAGCGAATTTCCCAAAAGTTCTTAGCTGTGTGAAATCTGAGGCCAATAATTTTGATTTGCATATTGTTACATTGGTCAGTCAACCAAAAGATGGAAGAGGCGAAGCCTATGTTGATGATAAACCCTTTAATCTTATTTTTGATGAAGGCCTTTGGCTCGGAACCAGTAAGATGGGAACTCAATTTTTGATTTTAGATAATAAAAAGATAAAACTGATTTCTGGCAAAACGACTTGGGAAGGAGATTGCTTTCAAACAGATGATGCTCTTATGCCTCTTATTGAAACAGTAGCTAAACCTCTGAGTCATAAGATAGAAACTCTCAATGAGGAGCTTTATAAGCTTAAATCTGAATTGGCCTTAATAGAAATAGAGAACTCAAAGCTAATAGAAAAAATCGAGGATAATGTAACCCATTTAGATAAGACGGGTGATAAAACTGAAATAATATTAAAAGAAGGCTCAACTAGCCAAGCTTTTGTAAACTTGTTGAATGAAAACCAATTTTTTTCTGGAAGAATAGAGAATGTACCAGAAGAAGGAAGTTTGGCACCAGGAAAATATTTTTTCAAAATCGGAGAGACAAGAGAGAAAATAATTTCTAAACTAATGCTGATTCAGCGCGCAAATATAGGAAGAGCGTGGCTTATGAGATCAAAAGACATTGAAATAAGTAATCCCAGAGAGCTTCTGATTTTAGCCTCTATAGTAGAGAAAGAAACTGTGAAAGATTCTGAGAAACAATTGATTTCTTCTGTATTTCATAATCGATTGAAAAAAAAGATGAAATTACAGGCGGATCCAACAGTTTTATACGGTTTGACAAAAGGTAAGAACGTTTTGGCAAGAAGTCCAACAAGAGAAGAACTGGATAAGAAGAGCCCATATAATACTTATATCATCACTGGACTCCCAATTTCTCCAATAAGTAATCCGTCAGTTTCTTCGCTGTTCGCAGCGGCGAGACCTTCTAAGACTGAATTTTTGTATTTTGTTTCTAATGGAGGTGGAGGACACAGTTTTTCTAAAACTTACGAAGGTCATAAAAAGGGGATTGAAATTCTTCTAACTAGGAAAAGAGAGCAGAGCTCAGCCGAAAAAAAAGGCTCAATTACGTATATAAAAATTCCGATCGCTAAACCAATAATACTTGAATGATGCCTCTATTTATTCCTTAAATATCCTCTTAAGTAGTCTTTAAGAATTCTTAGTCGACCCTCCTCTATAAAATTTGCGTTAGAAGCTGGAAAAATCGTTTTTGGCATTTGTCTGTCTAGCTCTGTCATAAATTTATTTAGAGATGATTGGACATGTAAAGTCAACGGCAGTTTATCTGTTTCTAAAATAGTTACTAGCCTTCTAATTATATCTCTATAAAGATCGTTCGGTCGAGTAGAAGAAGCACTAGTTTCAACTATTTCTAAAGCCTTTATCGCAGTCTCTAGCTGTGTAAAAGATACCCCAGCCTTAGCAAAAACGGAGTCTATAATCTCTGAAGTTATTTTTGAATTACCGGACCTGTTTATTGCCTCAAGGCTTTTCGACATGTTTTTTGATGCTATTTGAAGAGCTAAAATCTCGGATGGTTTGTTTTTAATTTCGAGATCTTGTATCCGTTGCTGCTGAAGTGCTAATTCTTGATTAATTTGGTATTTAGTTTCATTAGTAAATTTAAAGCCACTACCAAAACAGTTTTCCAGCTTTTTCCAGTTTAATATTGAATCTATTGCCAATACGGCGTTTATACCGAGGCCCAATTTTTTTCTTCCAACTAATGATTGGTCTTTCATGATATCTGCCTGTAACTGACCATCTAACGCGGTTTCCAGCATCATATCATTTTTTTAGACTATTGAACAGCCTTTTATTAATTTTCCCATATCGATATTTTTACGACAGAGTCTGTATTTTGAGTGGTCATAAAAGGTGGCAAAAAATCACATATTCTTGCCTTAACCTTTTTGCCTGCATAAATTTTATCTGAAATGCTCTTCGACTGATCTTTGGATAATTCTCCCAAAATTTGCATATTTAATTCTTTTTTTAAAAATTTTTTTTTGTTAAATGTGACTATCACTTTTGAATCTGTTTTTATATATAGCTGAACCCATTTTCCAAAATTATCTCTTATAGCTGCAACATTATTAGTTGGTTGTCTCAGATTTGTTTCATTAATTTTGTACATTTTTTTACTCCAGTTAATTTGTGAGGAGCAAATTTGATGCCAATATATTAATCTAAAAAATAGATTAGCTTTTTATCCTAGAGATTAACATTAATTCTTTTTCAAAATTTTGAATTTTAATATGAGAGCCAGTTAAGGTGTCAGTTTCACCAATATCATGATCATTAAAGTGGGGCAATTTAGTTAAATATTTAACTCTCTCAGAATTTCCTCTTTCTACAAATAAAAATTCTATTTTTTCCGTTCTTAAAGTCTTGAGTGCATCTTGGTGAAAAGAATTAATCAAGCAAATTAGGTAAAAGGATTTTCCGTCCAGCCACTTAAAAGAGTTGCATGCAATCAGATATTTTTTTTTACCAACCCCTACATAGCATAAGAAGCAATAGTAATACTCAGATGAGTACATTTTGGGCTCAATATTAATGCCGATATTTTGTTTTCTTTGTTTTGATAAATAATGCTTATTGTGTTCGCCAAGCATTGGAGGTCTAGCCAATTTCAATTGATACCCTTGGAATCTTACGGGGTTAGCCGCAACTTTCCAGGGTTTCTTGCCGGGCTGAAAGTGATCTATTTCTACTACAGTTTCCCTTTTCTGGATATGTAAATCATTGAATATTTCGTAGGCGTTATTGACAGGACCAAATGGGATTTTTCCGCCCAACATTTTTATTAAAGCACTCTTCTTATGTTTAACAGTCCATTTGTTCAAGGTATCGTTCAAAGAATGACGATTTTTTGCTCTTAGACTTATTGTCCCGTATTTTTTGTCATTTAACAGTTCTTTATCAGCTATGATTTTTTTTAAGATTTCCCAATAAGTATCCTCTACTATTCCTATTGCAATAAATCCATCGAGAGCTTTGTAAATGCCAAAAGGAGCTAGAAGTGGATGGCCGTTCCCATCAGGTTCTGGTATTTTTTTTGTTATGTCAAACTGGTAAATTGCTCTTTCACACATACTTACTATCGCGTCATACATGGAGACCTCTACCAGTTGGCCTTTTCCAGTTTTCTTAGTTTTTGTAAGTGCGGCAAGCAAACCAAAAGACATTAAAGCTCCTGAGAAAATATCAGCTACACCGGGGCCGACTTTTACAACGTTTTTTGTGTCAAAGCCAGTTAAGCTAATTAAACCGCCCATTGCCTGAGCAACCACATCATAGGAAGGCCAATTAGAGTAAGGGCTTTCACCAAACTCTTGCAAACCGAATCCTGTTATAGATCCGTAAACCAATCGGGGATTAAGTTTTTTAAGGTCATAAAAAGAGAGGCCTAACCTTTCCATAACTCCTGGCCTAAAGTTTTCTACCAGAATATCTACGTTTTTTACGAGATCCTTGAAAAATTCCCTATCTATTTCCTTTTTTAGATCCAGGCAAACACTTTTTTTCTGTCTATTCAAGCTTACGAAGTATCCAGCCCACTCTTGATTTTTGTCCTCTTTTCTAAAAGGCCCACTCCTTCTACTAGAATCTCCATTTTTTTCTTCAATTTTGATAACCTCAGCCCCATGATCTGCAAGCATCATGGTAGCATAAGGTCCGGACAACATTCTGCTCAGATCTAAGATTCTAACGCCATCAAGAATACCTTTTGAGCTTTTCATAAATAATCTTTTTTAAGTTCTTAACGGATGTAGCTAATTGATATTTCTAATAAATTAAAGTCTCGTCAATTTTGTAGTTAAAAAATCCAGATATCTAGATATTAACTAAACCCTGCCACTTTTGCCCAAAAAAACAAATAAATCTATAATTTAATTTTTTGCTTCTCTGTTTAGATAAGGTAGAGTTTCTCCTCCTTGAGGGACAGTAGTTAAGTTTGGTGAATTTTCAAAAGCTTCAGAACATGCTTCCACGTAATCAACTTCTTCAGATTTTCTCTGGTAGCTGTCAAGCTCGTAAAGATCTCTTTTGTTTATTTCTTCAAGAATTTTCACAGAAAGCAGTTTTAATTCAATCAAGTGCCTTTGGAAATTCAAATAGGTCTTATCAGTTCTAAAATCACTATTATTTCTCTTATTCAATTCTTTTTTGTTGCGTAGTATAGATTCGTTAGTCTGTCTTTCCATTTTTTTGCTGATTGTATCGATTATGGAAGCAGATGGAACAATCGATTTATATAAGGTTAAAATAGTTTCATCGGAAAGCTCATTTAATTCTTTTTCTAGCATAGTTATCACCATTCTTATTTGTTAGTCTTGGTTTAATTGTTTCTTTATCAATACTTATAACGTCCTATGCTGCTCAAAAGTTAGCCTCTTATCTCTTTATTTTATCTTTAAAGGCGAGTTTTGCATTTTTTTTTATAAAATACAATATAATTAGTGGCGATAGATGCTGCAGTATTAGCCTGCAATGGATATTGAGTAAATGATTTGGAAAGGCTTGTTAAAAAGTGCGCTTGGATGACAAAGTGCAACAAATTTGAAAAAGTTTACTCTTTTTGCTACAAAAAATATATTTTTGTGGTAGAAATATAATCTAGTAATGGGGATAGACCTTCTTGGGAGGGGTAATGCAAATAAATTTATTAATTAAAACTTTCGTCGTAGCGTTTTTTCTTTTAGGACTTTCAATAAAATCTGCCGTTTCCGCAGGGGGATCGGATGAGGAAGTATTCCCTCCAAAAACGCTTGAAAAATTAAAAAAAACATATTCAAGTGAAGAAAAAGCAGAAAATAAGAAGAAATCTAATACTGGAACAAAAAAAAATAATAACACGGGTTCTGAAAACAACTCTGGTGTATCATCGAACTCCGATAATTCTTCTTCGACCTCTAGTTCTGGTAGTGAAAATTCAGGAAATGAAGCGAGTGCAGGATCTCCTCAAGTTTTAGAAGATGAACCGCTAATTGCAGATCTTACTTCAATTATAGATAAGGATGGAATAGGTGAGGTGAACGTGGTTTGGAAAATTTCCTCGGATGGCACTGCATATAGAACTATCCCTGGAGCGACAAATCAATCTTTTACACCAAGGCAAGAGCATGTTGGAAAAACACTGAAGGTATCTCTTACATACTTGGACGGGCAGGGGAATCTAGAGACTCTAATTTCCGAGGCTACTACTCCCGTTGTTAATGTGAATGACAAGCCTACAGGAGTGGTAAGGCTTACCGGGGAAAGTGCTGAAGACAGTGCTTTTATCTTAGATGTTTCAGATATTTATGACGAAGATGGAATGGGGCCTTTTAATTTTACATGGCAAAGAACTTCTCCTAATTCAGGGTGGGAAAATTACTCTGAAGATGATACGGAGGTGTTAAATCTTAGACAGGAACATGTATCATACACCTATAGAGTTCGTGTAGAATACATTGACGGTTTCAATAACAGAGAGGTTGTTTATTCTAACGAGAGTGAAGCAGTTAGAAATGTCGACGACCCTGTTTTAGGAGATGTTGTTATTTTAGGTGAAGAAAAAGAGGGATCAGTGCTCGAAGCAAGAACAGCGTCTCTATCTGACGACGATGGTATTGCCTCGATTGGAGTTGCCTGGGAAAGAAGTAGGGACGGTAGAAACTGGGTTTCGCTTACAGGAGAAAATACAAAGCGGCTTAGCTTGGATCAAACTGTTGTTGGTAGCCAGGTAAGAGTAAAGGCCACTTTAGTAGACAAGTTTGGAATTGAAACAGTCCTACATAGTCAGCCCACACGGATAATAGAAAATGTAAATAATGTTCCAGTTGGTAACGTTCTCATTAGAAGAGTTTCCAACTAGAATTATTAATATCAGTTGTTCGATGCCGCTCTGTTTTTTGCTAGGTTCGACACTGAGCTGAGAGAACCGTGCCTCTTGATAGAACCCTCATAATAAGCACCATCTTCAATTGCGATGGTTTCATGAAATGTGTCCCCTTCCACTCTTGCTGTTGCGCCGAACCTAACTTTTCTTCCGTATACTGGCCCAATTATTCTGCCTTTAATCACTAAATCCTCAGACGAAACCGATCCAATTATCTTTGCAGATTGTTCAATTACTAATTTAAGAGCTTCTATTTCACCTTCAACAATCCCGTCTATTTGCAGTTCACCTTCAGTAATTATTTTTCCACTTATTTTTATATCTTTTCCTAAGTGAGAAGGTGAGATTTGTTTAGTGTTTTTTTTATTAGCATTGTCTTTTTGGACTATCTCGCTTGAGATAGCTTTTTCATTTTTATCAACAAGACTTTTCTTAATCTCGTCTGGTTTCTTTTTTTTCCACTTTGAGAAGAACATAATTTACTATCACTGAACTTTATTGTTATTTTTTTAAAATCTTTGTGAGATCAAAGTATCACAATTTAAAAAAAAGTTATATATAATTAGAAATAAAATTTAACATTTTTTGATTAATTGACTAATACTGTAGATAGTTTAACCTTTTAATAATCATAAGTAATTGAGGAAAAGTGATATGAAGAAATTAATAGTTTTATTGATGGTAGTAGTTGGCGGATTGTATGTGTCAGGCTGTGAAGCTCCAATTGTTTCAGCTGATGCAGTTACTTGCTCAAAAACTGGTGGATGCAGCTAGCATAAATATTTAGAAAGGCATCGGGTTTATAAATTAATTCGGTGCCATCTATTTCCACCTTCTATGGGGCCAGTACCATTGTTCGGGGTTTTCCAGAACTCTTGCTTCCAGGCTAGAATTCATAGCACCAGTTATTGCTAGACTGTTTGTAAGTTTTATAGGCTGCTCAAAGCTAACTACTATTTTGTTATCATCTCGTCTTATCCCATAAGCAGGGATAATTATAGCATCATATTTCAAGGCAATATTGGCAATAGATATTGAGGTTTTAGCAGGTTTGCCCAAAAAATTTAGATATTTTCCATCTTTTACAGCTTGATCAATCATCAAAGCAATCAACCCCCCATTTTTTATGAAGGAAATCATATTCTTAGTACCTGACGGACTTACTTGGAAAATAGGCTCTCCTCCCGCCTTTATAGCTTTGAGGTGAAGATTTTCATAAAATCGGTTATGATTTTTTTGATAAAGAGCACCAGAGTTAAGTTTATTATTTTTCAAGACTGCTCTTACAGCTTCCCATGAGCCTATGTGGCCAGAAACAACTATTATTGGCCTAGCTCTTTTTTTTGCTTCAATAATTGGTTGGAGTTCTTTTTTTTTATAAATTATTTTATCCCATCTTTTTTGAAAATCAGCATTAAACATCAGTTCAATAAAGCTTCGTCCTATCATTTCTGAGTTAATAGAAATAAATTTATTTATTTGGGAATGAGTTTTTTCTGGATATATTAGTCTTAAATTTTTTATTATTCTATTTCTATACTTTGGAACAATTGGTAGTATCCATTTTAGCAGTATTCCTCCTACTATTACTCTTTTTTCAAAACTAAAAAACTTTAAAAGCGTCAGAAGCAAATAGAAAGGAATGATTTCAGCTATTTGGCGCAGCATCTGAAAGTCCTATATCTCTACTTTTGTTTCAAAAGAATCTTTCTTTTTTATCATGTATTAGGGTAAATTATCATGACCATCTGCCTTCCTTCTATTTTAGGAATAAAGTCAATTTTTCCAAGGTGAGAAGTGTCAGATGCTACCCTTTCGAGTAGTTCAGTGCCTAATTGTTGATGTGCCATTTCTCTACCTCTAAATCTTAATGTGATCTTAACTTTATCGCCATTTTCCAAAAATTTAGTTATTGATCTCATTTTAACTTCATAATCATGTCTATCTGTATTTGGTCTAAATTTTATTTCCTTTAACTCAATAGTTTTTTGCTTTTTTCGTGCTTCTGCCTCTCTTTTTTGCTGATCATATTTAAATTTTCCGAAATCCATAATTTTACAAACTGGAGGTAGGGCATTCGGAGAAATTTCAACTAAATCCAAACCAGTTTCTATTGCCATATTGTTTGCGTATTCTGGTGTGACTATGCCAACCATCTTACCCTCAGAATCAATCAAACGAACTTCCTCACAAACTATTGCATTGTTAACCCTTGTCGAATTTTCTTTCTGACTTGAGTTGACTTCTTGAATTTTTCTTACGATTTTGAACTCCTTTTCTTCTTTAGTTTACATATAATCAATTTGATTGAAATCTTTTTTAAGATGACTTTTTATTTAAATTTAAGTCGGGGGGGTATGCTTCAATCATTATTTCCTCACAAGCTTTGTCTAGATCTAAAGTTTCAGACTGTTTAGTCCCAAATCTTCTAATATTAACGGTATTGGAAGCTGCCTCTTTTTCGCCGATTACTAGTATTATAGGTGTTTTAGTCAGAGAATGTTCTCTTATTTTGTAATTAATCTTCTCATTTCTATTATCGATTTTTATTCTTATGCCATTTTGCCTAAACGCATTAGTTACAGTGTTTAAATAGCTTTCTACTTTTGTGGTTATTGTAGCTATCACCAACTGTACAGGGGCGAGCCAAAGTGGTAGGTTTCCGCCTGAGTCCTCAAGGAGAATACCTATAAAGCGTTCAAATGAGCCAAGAATAGCTCTATGGAGCATAACGGGTATTTTTTTTTCACCAAACTCATTAATATAATTGGCGTTTAGTCGTTCTGGTAAAACGAAATCTACTTGCAACGTACCGCATTGCCAATCTCTACCTAAGGCATCAGTTAAGACAAATTCAAGTTTCGGGCCATAAAATGCTCCTTCTCCTTTATTGATCGAAAAGTTGTAACCAGCAGCCACTGTTGCTTTTTGTAAAGATTCCTCTGCTTTGTCCCAGATTTTATCTGTTCCAGCACGTATTTTGGGTCTATCAGAAAATTTAATTTTAAACTCGTTAAAGCCAAAGTCTCTATAAACTTCTGATAAGAGATCAATAAATTCTTTAGTTTCTTTTTCTACCTGAGACTCCGTACAAAATATATGTGCATCATCTTGTAAAAAGGCCCGAACTCTCATTATGCCGTGTAGAGCCCCAGAAGGCTCATTTCTATGGCATGAGCCAAATTCAGCCATTCTTAGTGGTAAGTCTCTGTAAGATTTAATGCCTTGGTTAAAAATTTGTACATGGCATGGACAATTCATTGGCTTCAAAGCATTTATTTTCTTTTCGTTATTACCTTTTTCCCTTTCATCGACTTCGACTATAAACATATTTTCCTTAAATTTTTCCCAATGACCTGATGCTTCCCATAATTTCCTATCTACTATTTGAGGAGTTTTTACCTCTAAATAACGATTACTCTCGAGTCTTCGAGACATGTAATTTTGTATAATAGAGTATAATCTCCAACCATTAGGGTGCCAAAAAACACTACCAACCGCTTCTTCTTGAAGATGGAAAAGATCCATCTCTTTGCCCAGTTTTCTATGATCTCGCTTTTCAGCTTCCTCTATGTAAACAAAATGCTTCTTTAATTCTTCTTTATTTCTAAAAGCGACACCGTAAATCCTCTGTAACATCTTATTTTTGCTATCTCCACGCCAATATGCTCCGGCCACCCTTGTTAGTTTAAAGGCATCCGGAGGGACTTGACCTGTATGCATTAAATGTGGACCTCTACAAAGATCCTGCCAATATCCATGCCAATACATCGTAATTTCTTCATTGAGCGGAATGTCTTCTATAAGTTCAACTTTATATGGTTCGTTTTTCTCCTTGTAATATTCAATCGCTTTTTCGCGATCCCAGCTCTCGGTCCTAACTAGGTCTCTTCTTGCAATAATTTCCTTCATCTTTTTTTCAATTTTTACTAAGTCATTTTCTGAGAAAGGTTCGTCTCTATCAAAGTCATAAAAGAAACCGCCCTCAATTACTGGACCAATTGTTACCTTTACATCAGGCCACATTTCTTGTACCGCTCTAGCTAATATATGCGCACAATCATGCCTTATAAGCTCTAAGGCAATCTCCTTATCCGTCATTGTGTGAATAATTATAGAGCAGTTATCAGAAAGTTTTTGGGTAAGATCACTTAATTTATCATTTATGGAGCATGCAATAGCATTTTTCTTTAGAGAAGAGGATAACGAGCTAGCAATTTCATAAACAGTAACGCCTTTATTGAATTCCTTCAAGGAACCGTCTGGGAACTTTACTGCAATTCTCGTGTTTTTGGTCAGGTTATAATCCAATATCTAGTTTTTTATCCAGCTTGCTTATAAGACAAACTAGAATAAGCATCAACTAACAAATCTTCCATATTTTGCATATTGAAGTTGTTTAATACAAAATTTCTGCAAGTTCGTCCAGTAAAATCCCTTTGATGTTCGCTTATAGATAAAAGTTGTTTCAAATTTTCTGCTACCAGTTTCAAATTATTTTTTTCTACTAACAAGCTATGATATTCTTTTGGTGTAAATTCTATAGATATATCATTCTTCCATGAAATTACGGCGTTTCCCATTGCCTGCGCATTAAGAGTATCAAGGGGATAGTAAGGAGTATTAGGGTTTAGGTCTAAATAAATAGACGAAATTTTTAGTGCTGATTCTAAATCGCTTATAGGTTGCATCAAACAAAGGATGTCACTTTGACTTTCGTATACTCTATTTTCAAAATCTTGAATTTCTTTTTTATTATTGTCGTCTCCCAAAATTACAATATAGGGTTTTAAGTTTTCAGGGAATTTATGGCAAATTGACGACAGTTTTAATATTTGATCTTGCCACTCCTTGGAACAAAAATAAGGTTTTGCCAAGACAATAAACCTAGGTTTTTCTAGCATTCCCCAACTGCGGGTCAGCGAAACTGTTCTTTCCTGCGAAACTTTATTTTCAGAATATACTGAAAAATCAACTGGAATTGGAATAAATTTTATAACCGCACTTTTACGGGCATATTTTGTTAAAAGTTTGTTATAAGCTAACTTCGTCGGAACAATCGTATTGTTATGAATTAAAGACTTACCAAATACTGCGTTATTTAACATTTTGAAAATAGACTTTTCAAGGCAATCCTCGGTTTGAGAGTAAATTATTTTTATATCTAAATTTTTTTGAAGTACTTGTGATATTTTAAGAGCAATTAAATCGTAAGCGTGAATTATATTAATTTCATACTGATTAATAATATTGATTAATTCTTTTATAACGGCTTTAGAGTTATAAATATTTCTACTCTTTACCTCCTTACTTACAACTTTAGCGCCCCAACGCTTAAAATAAGATAATTCTCTCCCAATAGGCGCATAAACAAATGATTCTCCTATTTTTTCTTTAATAATTTTTGAAGATGCAGCAATAGACCTAACTGCCAAACTATTATCTAAACTAGTTGCCAGTTGTAGAATTTGTATTCCTGTGTAATTATTTGTCTTTATAGGCATTATATATGATCAAATTGAAGACTTATTTTAAATTGAATGATGACCAAGAATTGGCTTATTCTCAAGCTTTTGCAAAGCAAAATAAAAAAAAAATCCCAGGTGTTGTATTTTTGAGTGGTTTAAAGTCTGATATGGAAGGCACAAAGGCAGTTTATCTCCACAAATGGGCATTGCAAAAAGGAATATCATTTTTAAGATTTGACTATAGAGGTCATGGTAATTCGTCATGTTCTTATGAAGATACCAGTCTTACAGATTGGCTTGAGGATACAAAAAAAATTATTCTGAATTTGACAACAGGACCTCAAATTCTTGTAGGCTCTTCATTGGGAGGATGGTTATCTCTATTGTTTGCTGAGAAATATCCAGAAAAGGTATATGGAATTGTAGGAATAGCTGCTGCACCAGACTTTACTGAGCAATATAAAGAAGAAAACCTTAATAAAGAACAAAAAAATCAAATTAAGAAAACTGGAAAGCTTTCATTTGATTCGGAGTATTTTGATGAATCTCTTATCATTACAAAAAAACTGATTGATGATGGCAATAAAAATTTAATATTAACAAGAGACATCAAAATTAATTGTCCTATTAGATTATTTCAAGGAACAGAAGATGCAGACGTATCTACCTCGGTTCCACTTAAAATAATGGAAAAAATACAAAGTTCAGATGTTAAATTGACGTTGGTAAAGAATGTAGACCACAGGTTTTCTTCAAGTGAATGTCTCTTTCTTATAGAAGATGCTTTAGAAAAATTAATATCAGATAATCATTAAGCTAACAATAATTATAATAAGCCCCATAAATGAACTCAAGAGAGCAGCATAATTGGCTACGATTAGGTTTTCAAAAGTAGATTTGTTCTTTTTTTTATCAAATGGAATTTGAGTTTCCTCCTTTCTAATCTTAATGCTAATATAACCTATAGAAATAATACCCACTAAACCCAGAGCGGTCAGTATCAAGCCAAAAATAACTAATATTTCTTTTGCCATAACCAAATCTATACGCTTTTCAGTGGGAATAATAGGTGTGTTTTGAAAAGCCTAAAAACTTATTGCAAATTACTAAAAATGTTTCTACTTTTACGTCGTGCCTCTATAGCTCAGCTGGTAGAGCAACTGATTTGTAATCAGTGGGTCGGGAGTTCGAGTCTCTCTGGGGGCACCATCCAAATTTTAATACAGCTTTTTTTACTTGGCTTTGATGAAACTTAGTCAAGGAGGGTAGACCATATGGTAGACCAAAATAGAGCATATTTGTTTAAAAAGAGAGGCATTTACTATTTCACAAGACGTATTCCTTCAGACCTAAAAGATTTATACAAAGTGGAACGTTTAACCTATTCACTTAGAACTAAATGTCCAAAATTAGCTAATATACAAGTTAAAGACACTTTGCTGAAGCTTGAGCAATATTGGGCAAGAATGAGGTTAAACAATGATTTGGTTTCTGGTAAGTTCTTAATACCGAATACAATTAAACAAAAGGCTATTTTACAACTCAGGTTTTCTGATGCTGTGGAGCAATATCTTAAAATAAGGGGAAAAAATCGTGGAGCCACATTCCAAAAATCTGTTGAACGAACTACTAAATATGTTGTCACCTCAGTTGGAGATAAAGACTTAGCAAATTATACTCGTATTCATGCCAATTCTTTCAGGGATTACCTTTTGGAGAGGGGACTAAAAGGAAGCTCAGTAACCAGAGTTTTAACTGTGGTAAAAGCTATCTTTAACTTTGCTAACAGTGAGAATGGTTTGAGCTTAAAGAACCATTTTAGTGGGCTCCAATATGACCGATTTGCAAGGGTAGGGAGCAGAGAGCCAATACCAATAAGTGAAATAAGAGTTATACAAAAGAGATGTATAGAGATTGATGATGACCTGAGATGGCTTGTAGCACTCATATCAGATACAGGAATGAGATTAGCAGAAGCTACTGGTCTTTTGGTTGAAGATATTAGACTAGACTCTGAGGTACCATTTGTTTTTGTACAAAGCCATTCTTGGAGACCTTTAAAGACAAAGGGAAGCAAAAGATACATTCCTTTAGTTGGAAAAGCTTTGTGGTCAGCCAAAAGAATTAAGGAAATGTCGGAAAGCAAATTTGCATTTCCAAGATATAATACATCAACATTTTCTAATACAAATACTGCCAGTGCATCACTTAATAAATGGTTAAGGAGCGAAGGCTTCAGTGAGTACACCATGCATAGCTTTAGACATTCATTGAGAGATAGATTGAGATATGTGGCTTGTCCTTCTGAGATTACTGACCAGATAGGAGGTTGGTCTAATAAAACAGTTGGGCAGGGATATGGTAGGGGTTATAGTCTGAATTGTTTGCAAAAATGGTTGAATTTAATTTAATACTTTAATTGATCCTCCAAATATTAAAAAGTCATTTGCCAGAATGTGCATGGCTCCAAGTTTAATTTCGTCCCATGTTGGATCGTATTCTCTCCAAGCACCGTCAATATAAAGCTCTACCCAAGCATGTCCACCAAAGGTTGGAGTGTCATTTTCATCTCCGTAAGCGTAGCCGAAAACCTCTCTAGCCGGAATACCGTTCAAACGGGAAAGAGCAACCATTAGAGTAGCATACTCGGAGCAGTCACCTTTTCTTAAGTCTATAATTTTCTTGAGGCTTGGTTCCTCAGGACTCACTGTGTATTCTATAAAGTTGTAAACAAAATGATTTAGAATCTTACTTTTCTCATTATCTGATAGATCTTTGTCATTTATCGGATTTATCTTTATAAGATCCGGAAGATCAAGAGGTAAGTCTTTTGTAGACTTCAGATACAGATCCAGATCATCTTCTTGGCTCTTGGATATTTTGTAATTTTTTTTCAATAAAACTTCAACGCTGTCGATCTTAGAAGCCGACACAGTTTGTCTATCATTGCTGGGCAGGTTTTCGACACCAACTCCATCGATTTGCAGTTTTAATTCAGTTAGGTTTTCGAAATCAATTAATTGATCAATCGGTATTTCGGCAAGATCCTTGAATTTGATGGCTTTAGTTAGTTTTGTGGCATTCTCTTTTGTCTCAAGGATCAAGGTCCAGTTTCCTAAGAATTCAGACCTAACCATGTCTATACCCTTATATTCACTCAAGGCTTCAACTTCTAATTCCGTTCTAAGAGCTGACACCGATAACATACTAGTTTTCGGTATTAACTCTCCGTTTACGAGGATATTTTTCGTAGTAACTTCTTTTATTATTGAATATTCAGGCATGTAATTTTCAAGGTCAATTCCAGAGACGAACTCTTTATTACCTAATTCGTCAATTATATCGTCACTAATACCGAATACTTCAAAATGGTATTTTTTTAAATCTATTGGGAAAAAAGATATCTGTTTAGTAGATTTTTCTCCGTTCTCATCGAGCAGAATATGATATTTTCCGTCCTTTATTGTAACCTGAGTTTCACTTTCTTCCGATTCAACAATTTTGTTGTCCTCATAATAAGTGCTGGTTTCATGAACATATTGGGAAACTATGTTGTGGTCACCTTCTAATGAAAAAGACGTATTCTCTTTATAAGAGAAATCAAAATAGCCAGTTTTCATTACCCACTTTAGGTCACTTATTATTATTGGGTTGCCATTAAAGGTACTTTTTTTCCATATTTCGTAAGCATAACCAGCTTTCTGATTTCCAATATAAACACCATACCAGTTTTCTCGTCCATCAAGAGTCTCAAGGATTTCTTTAGATGAGATTTGAGCGGCAACAGTACCAAGGGATGTAAATTGAAATAGAAGAAAAAGAAAAGTTATTTTGATAGTGAATATGATTCTAATCATTCTTAATATTTATCAATTATTCCGAATAATGTCTTCTGTGCCGTTCAAATCTCTTCCTATATCCTTCAGTTGAGTCAGTTTCACCAACAGCATCAAAACTATCTAAGTAATAATCCCTGTCAGGACCTGTACTATATTTGGCTTGGTTAACCTGGTTGAGTGTGAGGTTTTTGTTAAACTTTAACTTGGTTCTATTTTTGCCTGTTACATAAACAAATGCTTCCTTCATTAATTTTTCTAGTCTGTTCTCTTCTCCAAAAGGAACAATGAAACTGTCATGAATGGTCAGGATAGGCGTGTCAGTCCTCACAAAATCTTTGATGACATATTCAGCTATTTTACTGTCTATATTCATCAATTCTAAACCTGCACCAGTATTTATTAGATGCTTAATCTTGGGATGTTTATCCTTAATACTCAGTAATATGTCAGAAAGCTTTTCATCAGGAAATGAATACTGTACAGAATAGTTTTTATAGTCAAACTCTGATCTAAATGCTCTGAATAAACTACCCTCATCAGAGGCATTAAAACCAAGTAAAGTAAGTTGTTTTATGATATCTCTGGCGTGATCTGGATATTTAATACCTTCAATTGGAATGTGATATGGCTCTTCATCAGTCGTAGTCCAATAATCTATACCTTCTTTGGCATATGCTAGGATTACATGAAGACCAGAGAAGTCTATTTCAACTGTTGGTCTATCGTTTAATCTTATACGACTTCTTAATATTTGATCTATCTGCTGCCAAAACCCTCCATAGAAACGTCCTCCCTGATCCCACGAATTATTATTAAAGACTCTATGAGTAAACTTACCGTGATGGGTAATGTTGACGTATCTGGTTTTACCTGAGTTCTTATCTGCTATCTCCATTGTGGGCTTATTCATTTCAGGGATATCAATAAATGTTTTAGCTAACAGATTGTTATAAGACCGTACAACTTCAGCCATCTCTTCCGTATGTTTTGTCGTCTCATATTCAACATTCTTTTTATTCTCATCTCGTAGAATAATGACTTCTTTATTCTCTATATAACCAACGTCAAAGTAGCCGAATTTAGCATTCTCAAATGCTTCTATAAGGCTATGAGAAGCCCATATACGAGAGGTTCTACCACCATACTCAGAACTACCCTCATAGCCCTCTTTAAATCCTATAAGCCCTACATCTTTGAGCCTGTGAATGACTTGAATGATAGTATCTTTTATATGCAGTTCGTTATATCTGCTCTTACCTTTAGAGAAGACTGTACCGTCACTATACGCATTAGGAGACATATGAACGCCTATGCATAAGTTGGGATCATCTATCCATGCTACATAAAGATCTAGGAGTACTACTTTGAGTAGTTTTTTACGTATAGTTTTATTGGCTTTATCAGTTTTAAAATGGGTATCGTATATAAAGTTAATGAATGTGTTAGATTCAGGGTAACAACTCCACCTATGGACATCTAAAGGTCTTGAATAGTTATAATCTTTAGTAACCATGACTTAACTATAATAGGTCACTTAGATGCTATAAATACTTATTATTTAGTACACTTATAAATATTATAACTAATATAAATTAATACTTCCTCTATACACTTCTTCCATTACCAATAGGTTTTTTAGATATCCTATGATTTAACGGATTTATGGGATGCTAAAGTGGTTTCCACTCATTTGCATATGGTTTTGGATAGGGTTATGCTTTTTATTATGAGCCATTTAAAAAAAATATTTGCCTTGTCAATGTTCTTCATAATTTTGCAAGGATTTTTTCAAGTTTCATTTGCTGCCAATGAGTCAGAGCTTTCAATTTGTTCAAATGCTACTTTTACTATAGGAGGAAAAAAATATTGGAAGAAAAGTTCTTTTTACCTTGAAACAGTAGAAGAAGCCAAGCGTAAAGGTTTTAGTTGTGGGGTAAATCCTTCTTGTGTGGACAACACTAAATTTTGTCATAACTTCTTCTTATGTAAGAAGGCAACTACCTTCTCAAAAGGTTCTAAAGTGTGGGCAAAAGGAGAAAACCTCAGATTTGTTAATGAAGCAAAATTTAGACGTTTAGATTGTGGAGCAAAAGTTAATCCATTTTACAAACCTTTTTCGGACAGTGAGCTATGCAGTATAGCTACAATTACGATTGGTGGTAAGACAGCTTGGAAAACGAAATTACGATATGAAGATGAAGTAGAAGGAGCAAAACGTAGAGGATTAAGTTGTAATGTTAATACTCCCGAAGAGGAGTTAAGATTTTGTGAAGAAGCAACGGTTGTTGTTCAAGGCAAAAGGGAATGGCGTACCTCTTCAGTCAAATCTTATTCTAGTATGGCACAAACAAAAGGTGTTTCTTGTGGGGTAGGGCTCTATGTTTGTAATGCTGATAATATTAATTTTAGAATTAAATGCCCAAATGCTACTATTTGTAGTTTGGCTACTAAACGTAAGGCATTTGCACCCAAAGTTTTTTCGGTTTGGAAAACGAATGATAACGAAAAAGAATATAAAATATATGTGGATGAAGCAAAACGTAGAGACTTGAGTTGCGGGGTGCCTTCGTGTTTTGGTTTACCATACAATTGTTCAAATAAAGAGTTATGTCACCTTGCAACAGGCAAACTTTCTGGCAAAACACTTTGGTCAAATCAAATAAGACCTGATAGGGATCGATTTGTAACCGAAGCTAAAAATAGGAAGATTGATTGTGGTGTTAATAGCAAATCGAACAAAATGAATATTGTCGATAGTAGGGTTTGCTCTGAAGCTACTAAAATACAAAGCAATGCATATGGTGACCAACAAATAGTATGGGGCAAATCGGGTGATGAAAAACCCTATGTTGAAGAAGCTAAAATCAGAGGTCTTAAATGCGATGTTGGACCGCATATGGCATGTGCAGATTATCCAAGAATTTGTAGTGAGTTTGGTCTTTGTCACTTTGCAACAGAGGATGCAAGAAATGAAGGGAAAGGATTGACTTGGACGAAAAAAGAGGAATTCAAATTTCATGTAGAGGTAGCAAAACTCATGGGTTATTCATGTGGTATTAAGAACTGTTCCAAACGTCCAGAGGACTGCACTGGTTCAGAGTTATGTAAAAGGGCAACATCTTTCAATTTCTTTAAGCTAAAAAGGGAATGGATTACCAAGGGTAAAAACTTAAAGTACTCCCTAGAGGCTAAGGAAAGAGGTATGACTTGCGATGTGAAAATAAAAACATGTGAGGTTGAGCCTAAACTTTGTAACGGAGAACAACTCTGTAAAAAAGCCACAGTTAATGACTCAATTGATAACAAAAAGAAATGGAATAATACTAGTGTATTGAGCAAATACGTTAAAGAGGCAAAAAAAAGAGGTTTGACATGTGGAATTGAGCCCCCAAAGCCTACAAAAAATCTTTCTTGTGCAAATCAACCAACTAAATGTAGCGTTGATGAACTCTGTGATAATGCCACTTCTGTAGAGAATGGAAAAATCGTTTGGACAAAAAATTCTACAAAGCAGAAACACGTTAAGGAAGCAATAAAAAAAGGCGTTTCTTGTTTTGTAGAAGAAAGCACGGAAAGTAAATCAAAAAAGGTACCTGAGAAAAAAACATATGAAGTAGCTTCGGGAACAGGGTTCTTTGTATCAGAAAAAGGTCATATTGTAACAAATGCACATGTTTTAAATGGCTGTGAAAAAGTAAAAGCGTTTAATAAAGGATCTTCTGGAAGTGTTAAAATTTTAAATGTTGATGCAGTAAACGATTTGGCTCTTTTGAGGTCTTCCATTGTTCCAGAGTATATATTTCCTGTTAGCAAAGAAAATCCACCTAACCTACAACAGGTCATAGTCGCAGGTTTTCCTTTCGGAACTGAAATTAGTTCTTCAATAAAGTTTACTCAAGGTATCGTAAGTTCCCAGTCTGGTATAGGGAATGACTCCTCAAAAATGCAGATTGACGCTGCTATGCAACCGGGAAACAGTGGTGGTCCGATAACCGACAAGTTTGGAAACGTAATAGGAGTGGCTGTAGCTAAACTTGACTTTAAAAAAGTTATCAAAGCTTTTGATGATATCCCAGAAAATACAAATTTTGGGATTAAAGCTTCAACACTTTTAACCTTCTTGGAAGGAAATGATATTACTGCTTTAAGACCTAATAGAAAGACGATGGATACCGTAAGTTTAGGCAAAAAAATTGAGGAGGGTACAATATATCTTTCATGTGAAATGACTAAACAGCAAATAGAAAAGCTTAAAACTAAGAAGGTCATGTTTAAGCAGTTTGATAATTAAATAAACCCCATCTGCTGCACACTCCAAGAATAGTATACGTGTGCACCCCCTGTGTCCCATGCGTGGGAGGAGTCACTTAAACTGTAAAACAAACTGTGAAACAAATCGTGCCTATTGACATGAACACGGAGATATCTAAGTTACTGTTATTGCTGTATTTCGGTTGCTAGTGGTGCATTTAAAGGGCAGTTAACTTTATCTCAGCCGCACCATAATCTGGATCTCATTTGACCTAAAGTCTGTTCTAAATATCCTCTTTTCCATATCCCTTTGGGGCGTTAGGGTACTTTTGCCTTGCCTCGATGAATGCTCCAGAACTCAACATTCCTGACACGATTACTATTGCCCACACCCACCATTGCTTGTCTAAGAAATAGTTGTACGCACCTAAGCATATAATCGCAAAAAACGCAGTATAGCTAAAGCACAAGAGTCTTTGAGTTCTAGCCATTGCATCTTGGTTTTCAATATTATAAGCACGAGCTTTCATTAAGCCAATTAAGAAAGTTATTAGTACTCCGCCTATTCCAAAAAAAAATAAGTTTTCCATTATTCCACCAACATTTCATTTTAATCGTGCCACTAAATTGATTAATGAGTCAAAATCTTTTTCTTATTTAACTGAACGATATTCTTGTTAAGAGGAGCTTTTTTTACTTTTTGGTTTTTCTTCTCTCTCTCAACCTGATCAACTATGTTATGGGCATCAATGACCATAGGTCGCAATTTATCTACGTTATAGAGCAAGTTAAGCATCTCCCTTAATTGATCTTTGTTATTAAAGACTTTGCTTTTGAATTGTTCGTAACTTTTGATCATATAGATAGTCCTTTCTTTAATTAATGGTAAAGTTCTTCACGATCAGATGGGTTCATCATGAGGTAAGCAAGTTCGTCCAAGGAACGCCCGCTGTTATAAAAGAAGCGGTGAAACTTGGGATTTTCCTGTTTTAACTCAGTAATATCCGCAAGCTTTTCCTTAAAATCTATGGAAGCATCCTCACGAGTTGTTTGCATCATGTATTTCAGATACTCCATCGTATCTTCGTACACTTCATCCCAGTAGTTATAGGCTGTATAGGGTTCATACTCCTCATCATCTTCCTCGTCACTCATGTAAACTATTCCACTATCTTCAATACAGATTGTTTGTCATCATAGTCCTTTGGCAGCCATCGCTTGAACATATTTGGATCGTCTCCCTCAGGCACATACCACATTCGCATGTCAGCATCCCAGCGACCACCTGCTCCTTTGCACAGATCTTTTTCATCAAAGGGGCAGTTCAGGTAAACACGTTTTTCTTTAGACATATAAAGTCTCCTTTTATTGGTTAAGTATTATTGAAAGGGATTGAGTGATCTCGTTAACGATCTCACTTAAAGGACAAAAACCATCGTTATCATTCATGATTGAAATAAAATCTTCATCACGGATAACATCTTCTTCAAGGTTTAAGATCTCAGTAGGCATAAACATCTCCATTACGTTTGTTGTGTTAACGAAAAGAGATGAAACATCTTTATGTGTACTTTCACGCTCACACTTTCCTTTCACTAAAGCTCAAGGAAAGTGTGAGCGTGAGTGTACATACGCACACGTGTACACACGCATAGGGCAATGCAAAATGTTTGTTATTTAAAAACAGTTAATTCTTGGAAAATGTAAAATGGGTTTCTGATAAATTAACAACTAGCCACAATCGCTTTTTAGTAAAATAAATAAACTGTGTTAGTATATTATTAATACTAACTAGTTAAAATAACTCTAATGATCATGAGTTAACACTTGAGTGCCACTAACTAAATAGATTTTAATTTATTTTTTTCTTTACTACCATTTATAAATGTTCTACTTTTGTTCTCTATTGTGTTGTTGGGGTTACTAGTAGTGCGTGTCTGCCTCATTGCATATACACTAGTTCTCCAACTCCAATAGACCACTTACTCTATACTAAGAACGATAAGAGATGTTTGAGCAGTTTTTGTATATAAAATAAAGTCTTTGATCTTTAGGTGAAAAATAAAATGACTGAGGTTGAAAAAGTAGAACAATTCATAAGAGAGTTAAGAAGTAGGCATGTCGTTTGTCTGTATCCGATTATTTGGAATGATTTCTTTTTACACTTCAAAAGACGATTGAGAAATACTTTAGAACTTCCTAATCCACTTGTTCTTGGGGGATGGTCAGCATCTAATGACTATGACAAACGAGAGAGATTTGAAGAACATATTAGGCTGATTTCCTCAAAGCTAGGCTTAAGAGCAGTAACTCGTTATCTTGATAGAATTGTAAAGGATGAAGACTATCTTACTGCACCATATGTTGATCCTTCAGAAAAGTCGGATATGCAAATAGAAACAGAAAAATATAGTAAGATGGACAGCATTATAAAAGAGTCTAGCGATGCACTTAAGAGACTTATAGAAATAAAACCTGAACTTATTGATAGTGATTTATTAGTCAGATTTTTTCATGAATATGAAGAGGATACTGGGATAAGGTCTTATCAAGACAAGAAGCTTCGTCTTGTTCATGATGTTTCTGAAATCAGAATACTTTCAACTGAAATATATGAAACTTACCTAAAGCAAAAAGATATATTCTTTATGAGTGATCTTCATGACTTTTGTTCCCATGCTATTCATATTATTGAGGATACAGAAGCTATTGTCTCAAGATAATAAAGTCCCCTTTGATGGTCGTGATGAAAACGCTATAATGAAATATGTTTATAAATCTATAATTAAATAATAAAAAATCAATTTGCTTAATTTATGAAGAATATTGAATTTCAAACTATCGGAGAGCTTTTTTGTGGTCCAGGAGGAGGTGCTTTAGGTGCTTCTTACAGTAAACTTGAACTAGAAAATAAAACTGTTCGGATGAGGCATCTATGGGCAACAGATTATGACAAAGATAGTTGTGAAACTTACAAACAAAATATTGAAAAGTATGAGTCTCAAGCATTGGGGATAAACCAACCTATACAAGTTATGCAAGAGGATATTAATAGACTTAATTTAGAAGTTGGCGGTCCTTTTAAAACAATAGATGGTCTCCTCTTTGGCTTCCCTTGCAACGACTTTAGCATAGTAGGAGAGTCAAAAGGAACAGATGGAAAATATGGTCCTTTATATAAGCATGGTATCAAAATTTTGAGCAGAAAAGATAAGCCAAAATGGTTTTTGGCAGAAAACGTTGGAGGGATCACTAGCGCAAATGAAGGTAAGGCTTTTTCAAAAATTTTGAGTGAAATGAGAGGTTGCGGTTATAATATAGTGGCTAATAAATATAAGTTTGAAGACTATGGCGTTCCTCAAACGAGACACAGAGTAATAGTTGTTGGTTTCAAAAAAGATTTAAATGTTCATTTCAAAGTTCCAAAACCCACCTTTAAGATAATGTCCTCTGGTGAGGCACTTAAGGATATACCTTCGGATGCCACTCATCAAGAGTACACCAAACAATCAAAGCAGGTTGTTGAACGTTTGAAGTATATAAAGCCTGGTCAAAATGCTTGGAACGCAAACATACCTGATAGTTTGAAACTGAATGTTCCCAATTCAAGATTGAGTCATATCTACAGAAGATTAGAAAAAGATAAACCAGCTTACACTCTAACAGGAAGTGGGGGTGGAGGGACACACATGTATCATTGGAAAGAAAATAGAGCTTTGACAAACCGTGAGAGAGCTAGAATTCAAACTTTCCCTGATAACTTCAACTTCACTGGCAGTAAGGAGTCAGTCCGCAAACAACTCGGAATGGCTATTCCTCCGAAAGGTATGGAGATAGTCTGTAACGCAATTTTAAGATCTCTTCATGATGTATGGTACGAAAATGTGTCTCCAAACATTGATATTAATAAGATTATTACAAAAATAGGTTAATTACATGTTGATAAAAATTGTTGAGAGAAATGATTACATCTAATCTTTACAATCATATCTTGATTGATCCTATAAATGCAGGTGCAAATGAGCTATTTATAGTCTCAGGTTTTACTAGCGGCACTTTTGCTGCAAGTCATTTAAAAGAAATTCTTTCTAAGAATAAGAAAGTTAAAATTAACTTAATACATGGAATGCCGACAGGTAAAAACCCAACAAGCCATCATATTTTTTTGGATCTTTTAGTAAGATATCCAAAAAATTTTGAAGGTTATTACATAAAAAAAAGGACCATTGTTGTTCATAGTAAAGTTTATGCTTGGTTTAATGATGGGAATCCAGTTTGTGGGTTTTCAGGCTCATCAAATTATTCGGAAGAAGCATTCAATTCAAAGCAAATGAACCAAATGCAAAATGATAATGCTTCTGAAATAAGAAAATATTATAATTTAATTAAATCTGACTCTGAACTTATGAGTAAAGCTACCCTTTCTTCCGCTAAAGGAAGTTTGATTAAATCTTCGCTTCCACTTTTACCTAACTCAGTTGCTCCAGGAGATTCAAAATGGATAGTACCAGACAAAGAAGTACAGATCAGTTTACTTCAAAAAAGATTTTCAGGAGGAATTAATGGAGTAACGCCCTATTCGGTATTAAATTGGGGGGCAAGTCCAAAAAGAAAATCATTTAGAAACTCTAATCAATCATACGTCACTCTATATGGAGAATCAAAAAAACTTGGTTTTCTACCAGAAAGGGGGAAGCGCTTCAAACTTAAAACCGATGATGGCGATGTTCTTAAAGTTTCAGTGCAACAGGAGGGAAACCTTAATGATCCCAGAATTGGTAAAGCCATTAGTTCATTTCCAAATGATAAGTTAGGCGCATATATTAGAAAGAGGCTTGGAGTACCAAATGGTCATATAATTACTACTCAAAATCTTATTGATTATGGAAGAACTGATTTTGTATTGAAGAAAATTAAAGCTGACGAATTTTTATTTGACTTCCATATTTAATGTTTCAGTCGGCAAAGCGAAATAGAAAGAAAAATTTTGTTATCTAAGACGCCCCCACACATAGGTTTGGGTTTATATTGGGAGTATGAGGGCGAAAATGAGATGCAATACTGATGCCATGATTTTTACTCTCAGCGACTAAAACCACCACCTCCAAAACACCCCATCTGCTGCACACTCCAAGAATAGAATACGTGTACACCCCTAGTGGTCCTGCAGAGGGGTAGACCAAATGGTAGACCAAAAGTGGTTAATTTATGCTTAAATCTGTGATAAGCTGATATAAGAGTAGCCAAGAAAAGCTGATACACAGCTGGTAGAGCAACTGATTTGTAATCAGTGGGTCGGGAGTTCGAGTCTCTCTGGGGGCACCAGAATCTGAAATGTAGGTTTTTGTTGATTGCCCTTGTCTACAAAGTTTTTATGACTTTGATAATGATTTGTAGATTTTTGTAGGGTGCAGAGTAGTGCAGAATATATTGCAAAATGCAATATATATTGCAGATCTGCAATTTATTATTTGTCGATTCTACCTAATCTACAACAGGACGTAAATAGTCTGGTGTAAGGTGAATATAATGTTTTCTTATTGTTTCTGGATCATCACCAAAAAACTATAGGTTTGTTAAGGGGTTCAATGCCATTTTCGCTTCCAATCACAAAGTTCCAGCTTGTAGAATTGCTGACTTTTGCTTCATCTGGAAACGATATAAATTGAGAACTGAGTGGACTTTCATGAAGAACCACTTGACCACTAAAGCTCCCGCAACCAAACTCTTGTTTATATTTTTTAATCTCATTGTCATTAGCCGGCTGAGAAGACTTTTGATTAGTTTTTGTTCTTATCCTTGCTATAAGGTTTGGTTCTAGAAAATGGCTTTCTCCTTGTTGCAGAATTTTCCCCTCTCCATTAAATTGCGTTGCTGTAATGTTTGGGCTAGAAAAGTCAAAGGCAACGTCCGTACGCTTGACATCAATCCTACCCAGTTTTACAGGGTATCTTGTGTTATTGGTTGCTTTGAGTCTATATTCGCATCCAACATTGCTTGCGTAATGTTTGAATTTTTCGAAATCGTCTGTCACTTTAAATTCAGAAAACTTGGATACAGCTTCAGTAATTGATAATACCACTTTGCCACTTTCGCTTTGCAAGTTGGGTTCAAAATATTCCCAAGTTTTGTCTGCGTTAAGTTTAACTAATTGCCCATCTTTCAAAAGAACAATTTCACTTGCATTAAGTGGTAAGCAGAATACCAAAAAGAATAGGATATAAACTATTTTAGTGAAGCAAGTTGGTGAAGTTAAAAAAATCTTAAATTTCATCACTTAGATTAACTTTTAGAACAAAGTTAAATGTTTGTAGAATATTGTAAAGAAAAAAAGGAAAAGCAAACAAATTTACCGTTTGGAAAAAACAGTTTGTACATACATGTCAAAATAAAGTGGAGTATTTGAATTTTTCTTGCAAAGGATATAACTGATTTATTTCCAGCTTAATTAAGTTATTAAGCTAAAATAGTTTAATGACAAAAAAATATTTTAAGACTGGTTTGAACCTGTAAGATGCTTCGGTCAACATCAATCCAATCTTTAGTATAGATAGCATCCTTTTGTGATAACTCACTGAACAGCGCAGATAAACCGCAGCGGTTTTCCTAAGCTATTGTTTTTACTGGTTATTTTAAAGTGTGCTTAGTTCTGGGGGCACCATCCAGTAACAGTGTTAGCTTTATTTATTTGGCTTTGATGAAACTTAGTCAAGGAGGGTAGACCAAAATAGAGCATATTTGTTTAAAAAGAGGGGCATTTACTATTTCACAAGACGTATTCCGTCAGACCTAAAAGATTTATACAAAGTGGAACGTCTAACTTATTCACTTAGAACTAAATGTTCAAAATTAGCTAATACACAAGTTAAAGACACTTTGCTGAAGCTTGAGCAATATTGGGCAAGAGTGAGGTTAAACAATGTCGTTAGGCATAAAAAACATAATTACACTGCAACATATTAAAGAGACCGAAGCAAAGGCTCCCAATTGAGTGCAAAAAAATATAAGTTTCCAAAACTCTTTATCAGGTTTTTCATTCATAATAAGTTCTTTCCAGTTTCTTCCTACGTGATACTTCAATTCTCCATAATATAAAAAATATTAAAATTAGAATTGGCTGTAAGAGAATAAATATAAGAATGTTAATTAAGTTGTATCCCAAGCCAGTCCAGTCACCCCAGACTTTGAGAATGTCCACACAAACCCAGAATAGCCAGTCTACATATTGTTGAAATTCTGCGTAGGTCATTAATGCTCCATACTATTTAGCTTTAGCTTAACCTCAACATCATAATGTTGCAAAATGTATACTTGTAAGTGATAATTTTCTATATGAGACCAATGAATAGCAAAAATAGAATACTGATATTTATGCTTCTCTTTACTTTCTTATCAGGGTGTTGGTGGCAGGAGCAACTTTGTTACATAGGTAAAGATCCACAATTGATAAAAAAGGAATTTTATTATGATGATTGTGATGCTATTTCAGATAGTGCTTTGAGAGGAAGGTTATTAAATGAATAAATTATTTACGCTTCTAGCTGTATTTTTGATTACCTGTAGTATGGCTTTTGCCAATCAAGAAGATGTATCAGTATCCCACAGAGACATTGGTAACGGTTGTTTATCAACTATAGACATTATAATGACTGAAAGAATTGCTAACCAAGATGATTTGATAATTGACTATAACTATCAAAGTATAAAAGACGAAGGCATCACTATGAACGTATATTACGCTCAAGCGATGGGTAAAGCTCAGTGGACACCTTTTACATCAATGAGGGGTATTTATATTATGAGAAGTTCAATACTATTGCCTACTCAACAATGGATAAAAGATGGTATGCCAACGCATGGGAACTTTTGGGTGAGGGTTGTTTTGATGAAGCCATCTTCATGTTCAAATTAGACTAACCTACTTCTGTTGCAAAATGTTAAACTGTGGGTGATACTTTGAGGATGAAACATCTACTCACAACAAAACTATTCTTCTTCTCTTCGGGAGTGGACATAGTTATGAAAAGTTATAAATTTAATCAATGAGATTATTAATACCTTTCTTTTCTATATTAGCTTTAGTAAATCTGTCAAATTTAGCCTATTCCAATGATGAAATATTTCTTTGCGAGATAGAGGCTAGAAAATTTGTTAATGGATTCGAAAAAGACAACTTCTATTCGCCACAGAAAATTACTGGAGCAATTGTAATTGATTACGATAACGACACGGCAAAAGTAAAAATTGGTGGCAAAACATCATTATCATCCAAATTCAAATCCTTATCACGTTATATTATAGAGATTGAAGATAAAATGGATGACTCTCAGGTTTCTGGAGGCTATTTTAATACTAAGACTGGTGAATTATTTATTTATGCTCTTTATGATGACGAAGGCAAATTAATTATTACCGGTAAGTGTCTCTGAGACCACACAACTACTTAAGCCATATTAGTCTACCTTTGAGTTAGATAACCCTCAACTACCTATTATCTCTTTTAGTCTTCACTTTAACACGCTTTGGCTGTTGCTTCGGCTTTGCTCCAAGCTTTGTTACAAGCAGGATTGTGGCTAATGTTGTTATAAATATTATCATAGTTTATATGTAGTGTGACTTGGTGCTTTTACAAGTAAGGCTGTACATAGGCTTCTACAACATACCTTGGTTCTGCAGATATTTGTAAACTTACTATTTGTACTTTGAGCAACTGATGGGGAGAGTTTAAAAGTGAACCAAATCAATGGTTGGTTTAATTAAAACAGCTCTGACTCATAAACGAGTGTTAACCGCTTTTGTGACTGAGAATTAGTAAAATCCAATTTATTTAAAAGGGACCTCAGCAATCTCTGTAAAATCTGCAGTTTCAATAATGACAACTGATAACTTTAAACATTTATAGTCTCTGATGGGTGTACTCGTGAGACATTCAGCCTGATAAAATTGAACTGTAACACTAGTGTTGTTAGACTCTAAATGAAACACCTAACGATAAGGGTTTAGAACCTAATGAGACAACAGGAGGAAACAATGACAATAGATACATACACTAAATTCATAATGACAATAATAGCAGGAGCATTGGTAGTAATTGCACTAAAGGGAACAGGAATAATACCGACAGCAAATGCTCAATCAGGTGGTGTTCACAAGATTGCTATATGTGATTCAAATGGAAGCAGATGTGCTCAAATTGATTATGAAGGTAGGTTACGAACAAAGTGATTTAACTAAATTGTATTTAAAGGTGAGGAGTAAAAATGGCTAAAGAAACAGCAGTAGAGATAATAGATATATACACACACAAGGTTGAACAAAGGTTAGACAAGTTAGGGACTTACTTAGTCTTTGTCGTAATACCTTTGTTGCTGATTATTGCAATGCAACTTGGTGCCTTGATTATATACCTTCTTCGCTTTCAGTGGTATTTATAAGCCATATGGGACTTATAACTATAAACAGATTTATCTGAAGTCTCTTTTCCTATCTAACCTAAAACACTGATAGAACGTCTCAGGTAGATTGTAGGTTTGGTAGACCTTGTTAGAGATTGAAGTCCTGTTATTATAGACAGTCTTAACAACCCACTTTGCTCCTTTGAAGCCAAGATATCCCAATATGCCGAGAAACATTATTGAATTAATAATACACATGCTTTAATGATAACATTATTTTTGAGCTTATCAAATGCAACATTTTGAATGATTAAAAATAATCACAAAAAATTTGAAAGTAAGGGTAGACCAAAACAGAACTATTTGTTTAAAATTTAGTTTTTTGATAAGTTTGCAGATAAGTATGGTTCAGCATAATATTTTCTTAGATATCTTAATTAAATGAGACCTAAGCTTGGCTATAATCAAATCTTACCGCTACCTTTTATGGAAACCATAGAAAACAAATATTGGCTTTGAGAGAAATATGAAAGAGGAAAGAGAACAAAATAAAACAGAACAGAGAGAGTTTTTTATTTTTGGAAAAATACCTTTGATAGCTTTAATTTTTCCTCCAATAGGTTTTGTAATGCTATTAAATTACTTACTAACAAAACGGACAAAGGAGTAACCGACCATGGAGCAATGGGCATATATAATTTTTGGTGTTTCTGCAGCGGCGTGGATAACTCATGTTTTTACCTGTTTATCTGATGACAGATGGGGATTTCTTATTGCTGGGGCAATTATGTTTCCAATAGCAATATTCCATGGCATAGGTATATGGTTTGGGTGGTTTTGATTGACTTGGTTCTGGGTATACAATTCAGTTGCAGAATTAGGCTTAATTGCCTGGCTTTGGCGATACCTTTTCCGTTTTATTGACGAAATCAGTTAATTATCTGGGTCTTTATCGTCAAAACAAATGGTTTCCGTAGAAGCTTTATCTTCGTTTATAAATGACTCGCACCATATTATTCCTTTTCCATCAAAAGTTAAGATCCAAATTTCCAAACTTCTATTATTGACGTTTTTTGCAATAATATTTGGCTTGTTGCTGAACAACTTTTGTTTTTCCTTTGCATTCAAAGCATCTCCCTTTACAGGAAATGAGATAAATATAAAAACTAGTATTAATGCGCATATTCTGAACACCTTTATCTCCTACTCAGACACAATATTTTTTCTTAAGCAATTAAGTGTATTGATTAAATATACTAATTACCAGCCTTATACGTTAATTTGAGATTTTTAGGTGTAAGTGATTAATGTAAAGCTTTGGTAAATATATAATTAGAAACAAAATACATAAATATGCCGGCTATTGCTCATTGCTTAAATAGAATACGTGAAGATCAAGATTAAGGTATCCATACCTTTTTTAAGTCTGAAAGCATTTTTTGCGTTTCAATTTTGACCCCTACCTCTAAACCAAAATCTTCAAACTTATACTTAAGTCTGTGATAAGCTATTTTAAGATTAACCAAGAAAAGCCGTAGCTCACCTGTTAGAGCCCTTGATTTGTAATCAAATGGGTCGGCAGTTCGAGTGTCTCCGAGGTAACATGTTTTTATGCTTCTATGCTCAAACCTGATATGATCTTATGATGAGTATTTAAATCAATATTACTTCCACACATTAAACTTACTGTGGTTCCTTTCGGAGAAATTTTTCCTGAAATCAAAGCAGCAATCGATACCGCTCCTGAACCTTCAACAATCTGTTTTTCTTGCCAATACGCATGCTTTACGCCTGATATTATTTCAGATTCAGAAACTAGTATTATATCGTCAACAAGGTCTCTGGTCATATTAAAGGTATACTCATTATCAAGACCAATTCCGCCACCCAAAGCATCAGCCAAGGTTTTTTCCTCTTTAACAAAGATAGGTTTTCCTGCCTTCTGGCATTCATACATAGCTGCACCTCTGTCCATTGATACCCCTATTATCTTACATCTAGGATTTTTACTTTTTATGGCTTTAGCTACTCCAGATATCAGTCCTCCGCCTGAAAGCGGCACTATAGCTAAGGTCAATTCAGGTAAAACTTCCATGATCTCAAGGCCTAAGGTACCTTGACCAGCAATTATATCTGGGTGATCGAATGGAGGAATTAAGGTCATATTTTCCTCTCTTACAAGTCTATCTACTTCTTCCTGCGCATCATCTTGATTTTCTCCAACAATACGTACCTCGGCTCCTTGTGCTTTGATTCCATCTATTTTATTTTGAGGAACTAAGCTAGACATACAAATAATACATTTAATTTCATTCAAACGAGCGGAGTATGCCAAACCTCGTCCATGATTTCCAGTAGATAATCCGACAACCCCTTTAGATTTTTGGTCGTCATTTAAATTCAGGATAGCATTTGTAGCGCCCCGAAGTTTAAAACTTCCTGTTAATTGTAGATGTTCCAGCTTTAAGAAAATTGGTGCATTACACAACTGTGACAAGCTTGCAGATGGAATTATGGGAGTTGGGTGGATTGTTGAAGCAATAGTTTTTCTAGCCAATCCAATCTTATCTAGAGTTATTTCATCTGTTGACAGCATACGAATCTAAGAAATTTTCAAATATTTTTTTAGAAGAGTATTCATTGTAAGTATTATTCTACATATTTAATTACAGTAAAAATAGATATTTCGAAAGAAATTCTTAATATGATAGCATGCATATTACTCAATTTAAGAAAAGGTTTCACCTTCATGTTACAGAAAACTATTGAGATTCTTGAAAAGCTAGTCTCCATACAGAGTGTCTCAGGCACGCCGACAAAGGAAATAGTTGATTACATAAAAGATTATTTGGAGTCATATGGTGTTAAGGTAACTCTTTCCTTTGATGAGAAAAAGGAAAGAGCCAATGTTTTTGCAGCTTTTGGGCCCATAGTTGGTGGAGGTGTTTTATTAAACGGTCACACAGATGTAGTTCCTGTTGAAGGACAAAAATGGTCTTCAAGCCCCTTTAAACTTACAAAGAGAGAAGAAAAGTTGCTAGGGCGGGGAGCGGTGGATATGAAGGGGTTTTTGGCATGTGTTTTGGCATGTGTTCCTTATTTTCAATCTAGCGAACTTTTAAAACCAATTTATCTTGCCTTTACCTTTGATGAGGAAACGGGAGGGTTCGGCGTTCCTTATCTCTTAAAGAAAATGAAATATGATGGAATTAATCCCGAAATCGTTATTGTTGGCGAGCCAACTGACATGAATATTGTAACCAGCCACAAAGGTGGGGACGAAATGAGAACTGAGATCATTGGTCATGAAGTTCATTCATGTGATCCAACAAAAGGTGTGAGCGCAATAAGTATTGCAACCAAAATAATCACCAAAATAGAGGAAATAGGAATTCGTTTGGCCTCTAATCCTTATAAGAGATCTTCTTTTGACCCTCCTTATGCCACTTTTAATGTTGGAACCATACATGGAGGAACTGCTCGAAATAGTACTTCTGGTTGGTGTAATTTTGACTGGGAGTATAGAGCAATGCCTGGCGAAAATAGTAGGGAAATTATTTCTGAAATCGAAGATTATGCTGAGAAAGTACTTTTACCTCAATTTAAAACCGCTGATAAAACAGCAGAGATAAATATTATAACTGAGATATCTGTTCCTCCCCTTGACGATAGGCTATCTGAAAAAGCAGCAAGTTTCGTGAGTAAAGTCACGGGAAAAAATGGAAGAGAGGTTGTCTCTTTTGGAACAGATGCTGGTTATTTTAGTGATGTTGGATATTCAACTGTCGTATGTGGACCTGGTTCAATATCTAGAGCCCATGCTGCAGACGAGTACATAACTCTGAATGAGCTAAATGAAGGGTTAGCTTTTTTAAAAAAAGTAGTAGCTGAACTTTCCTATTAAAACTCGGAGAATAAACGCCCAAAATTAGGAGACTGATCATGTACATTAGCAAGCCTAAGTAAGTGCCATGCGAGAGCATGATTGCTTCCAGTAACAGGCTTTTGCAAGACTTGTTCTGCCCTTTTTATAATACTGGTAGCGCGTAACGCCGTGCATGAGATAAATACACCATCACAATCTTTTGATTGACCAACAGAAATGGTAGATTTGAGAATAGAGGACTGATCAATTTTACCGACGTTTAGATCGCTTTCTTCGTAATAAGATCCCACTATTGTGACAGGTAAGCCAGCTTCAGTAAATTTTTTTTGAAGAGCGTGAGTAACATCGGGGGTGTAGGGTGTAACCAAACCTAATCTTTTAACTCCTAATTTTTTCAGAGCAACTTTTGCAGCTGTTAAAGGGTTTGTAGATGGCGTATTTGGATGAATTTTTTCAATAATAGCTTCAACTTTTTCCTCTCCAATAATAGTAGCGGCGGAAGTACATCCATACCCTATTGCTTTTAGACCAAAGTATTTGGGCAAGAGCTTGGCGGCTTTAGGAAGTTCCTTTTCCATATTAGAAAGAGTTTTTGGTGTAACAATAACATCATTTGCCAGTCGAGCATGATAGATTGCCACCCCCGGGAAATTGGTTAACAAACGAAAATCTTCTTCTATTGTCTGATCCGACTCTAAAACAAGCAAACCTAAACGAGCTCGTTCCCCAATACCCTTATCTTTTTTAAAATCAAAGCGTTTTATCAAAGGTTGGTCACCCATATTATTCATCTCGGCACCGTTATTTCTTTTTTGCTTGTTGAGCAAAGAAAGAAGTCTCTTTTGGAAATTCAGGGACTAACATTTCATAAGAGGAACAGCGTACCCGTCCAGAAACTGTGCCTCGGATCAAATCATGTGTAAATTTACTTGGAACATGGTTTTGACTTAACTCAATTGCATCTTCTGCATAATAGGTTGCTATATAAAGCGTTCTCGGTTTGCTTGAAATGTTGGGAGCAGATCCATGTAGTAAATTTGAGTGCATAAGACATACGCTACCTGATTCTCCAGTACATCGATAAATGTTGTTTTTGTGCTCTTCAAAAACCTCATCAGATACAGATCCTGTGAAGACACCCTCATGCCAGTGAGAATATAGTGGACCTTTATGAGTTTTTGGAATAACTTCCAGTGGCCCATTGTCCAGCGTTACCTCGTCTAAAAAAAGAAGAGCTGTGATTAAATCGTCATTGGACATTGGTTGAAATAAAAAATCTTGATGGAAACTTACTTTTGTTGCCGTGCCGGGTAGCTTAGAATTTATTTTGCCATGGTGAAAACGAATAGAAGGTCCAATTAAGTCTGCAACATAGTCAACCATTTTTGAGTTTCTCATTGTGTCGTTGTATACCTCTGAGACCTCTTCTGGGGACTGAACTCTTCTTAATCCAGGAGTTTTTTTGTTATGACCGGGTTCAACGTCAAAACGAAACCGACCATCTATTGTTTCTCCAAAATCTCCGTTATGTCTACGACTTTCTTCAACCCACTCGGAAAAGACTTCCTTTAATTTTAATAATTGTTCATCGGTGACTGCATTAGCAATTGTTATAAATCCATCTTCCCAGAATTGGGTTTTCTGTGTTTCTGACAAACTTGACATAGTTTATTTTACCATCAACTAGTGCCAAGACCAACAAATTTAATAGCGGAATTTAACTTACAGGGGAAGGTGGGTGTTTGCGTGACAAAAATTAAAATGTCTGATATCTAGTTAGCCTAAGTCAGCCAAAGTGCAAAAGTTTTTAGAATAGCAAATGCCGACTGCACTTAAACAATTAATATGATTTAGGGAAATAAAATGGCTCCAGCTTTTCCAAAAATTGAATATGACAACAGAGTTAAGAGGGTTAGAGCCTCTATGCGAACACTTGACCTCGATGCTATAATTATCACAGATCCAGCAAATATTAATTGGCTGACAGGATATGATGCCTGGTCATTTTATACACCTCAGTTTATGTTACTTGATTTAAATTCTGGTCCTTTTTGGGTTGGAAGGGAAATGGACGCGGGAGCAGCAAATTTTACTACATATCTGAAACCCTCTGAAATCATCGGTTATGCAGATGAGCTAGTTCAACGTTCAGATATTCATCCGAGTGATTTTTTGATAACTGTGATGAAAGAAAAAGGCTACAAAAACTCTGTTATTGGTATTGAAACAGATTCATATTTTGCTTCTAAGAGATCTTTAGATATTTTGCATGATGGTTTAAATCAAGCTAAATGGATATCCACAGATTTATTAATAAATTGGGTCAGGCTGGTAAAGAGTCCAGCCGAGCTAGAAATTATGAAACAGGCTGGACAGATAGCGGAGTTGGCTATGCAAACAGCTTATAAAAATGTTAAAGTGGGTGTTAGACAATCTGACTTGATGGCTGATATACTGGCTTCTCAGATCAAAGGTACCTCTGAGTTTGGTGGAGATATGCCTGCATTACATCCCTTGATCCTTGCTGGGGAAGCAGCATCTACTGCTCATCCCATGTGGACAGATGAGAAACTGAAACCAGACCAAACAGTTGCCTTTGAACTTGGGGGCTGTCGAAATAGATACAATGTTGGGCTTGCTAGAACAGTTCATCTAGGCACAAAAAAATCTAAACTTCTTTTGGAGACCACGAAAGTTGTGAATGAGGGTATGGCAGCGGTTATCGACTCTCTACATGCAGAGGTTTTAGCCTCCGAAGTCCATTCTAGCTGGCAGAAAGTTTTGAATAAATATGGAATGGAGAAAAAAAGTAGAATTGGTTACTCCATTGGAGTTGGATACCCTCCAGATTGGGGAGAGCACACTCTTAGTTTCAGACCCGAAGAAACTAGGCTTGTGCCTGAAAATGCTGTTGTCCATATAATTCTGGGGATGTGGATGGATGGATGGGGTATGGAACTAAGTGAAACCTTGCACGTTAGGGCAAAAGATTGCGTTAAGTTGTCGAACTTTTCCCAAGAGGTACCATTAATATCATAATTTGTAATTATAACAGATTAATGGAGAAAAAATTGGAAAAAATGATAATCTCGCATATCGATGAATGTAAATGGGAGCAGAGAAAAGAACATGGAAATTTTCGTTGGAAATATTTAGCTGATAGTACCAAATTTAATAGTCATGGGTTATCATGTGGTGTCTTAGTACTCCCATATGGTGAGGAGCTAGAGCTTCATCACCACGTTCCGCAAGAAATTTATTTGATAAGAAAAGGAGAGGGACTCCTTTTGAGGCAAGAGGGTGAGCCACAATATATTAGAGAAGATAGTTTTGTCTATATTCCAAAAAACTGCCTGCATGGATTAAGAAATATTGGGAAAGAAGATCTTGAGATTCTGTGGATATTCCCAACTGATTGTTGGGAAGAAGTTGAATATATTTTTGCAAAGGATTAACGGTTATTGCTTTAAATTTTTAATTATTCGATTTTATATGAGTGAGTCTCGATAATGCCATTTCTTGATATCTCGCTTTTAATTAAAAGCTTTCCATTTGATAATAAGAATTCTGAGAGCTCTTTAGAATGCTCCGTTTTTTGATTGATGAGAATACCTCTATTCTTGCCGTTCCAAACTACTTTATACCTATCAACCCTTGTATCACGAAAAGTTTTTGAGTTCTTGGTTTTCTGTAAATAGATTGAAATGGTGAACTCAAAAATTCTATCTGAAATTTGACTGATTTTTAAATGCGCGTCGTGATAATATAAATCTCTATTGGTTAGGATAGGCGTACCATTTTTTTCTAAAGAAAAACCAATTGCTGGGAATGTGCCGATTGGTAGTTCCTGAGCATTGGCAAAGTTCTTCAAAAAGATTACAAAAACAAAACCTAAGAATAACCTCATTTATTTATTATTTCCCGTTCATATATTTTTTCTAAAAGATACATTTAAAGGTTGTCCTTTTTAAAGGTATTAAGTGTATGATATTGTAATAAAATGATTAACGAAACAGAGAAAACTGCGTGTGATAAACGTATCGGGATTGCTGGTTGCGGAAGTATGGGGCTCCCCATGCTGCAGACGCTTTTAGCTAATAATATTAAAGTAAAAGGGTACGATATCAGGCATCAGGACGATTTTCATTCGATTAAAGAACATTTCATGGAATCAAAAAGTGAATTCATTAAACAGAGTGAAATTATTTTTAGCATAGTAAGAGATGAAGGAGAAACGCTCGAATTGTGCGAAGGTAAAAATGGTTTATTTAGTGTTAGAGACAAAAAAATAATAGTTATTTGTTCCACACTTTCTCCAAAATTCATAGAAAATTTAAAGAGAAAAGCACCTGTCAATATTGAGCTCCTGGATGCTCCCATGTCAGGAGCCTCGATAGCAGCGAAAGAGGCAAGGTTAACTTTTATGGTGGGATCGACGAGAAAGCAGTTTGAATATATTTCACCACTATTATTCTTTATGGGTACTAATGTCTTTCACTTAGGCGAATTTGGCTCTGGTATGGCAATAAAAGTATTAAATAACTTCGTTACAGCCTCAACTGTAGTTTCTGTAAGAAAGGTCATTTATCAAGCTAGAAAGATGAATATTGATGTTGACAACTTACTTAAAACAATTGACTGCTCATCAGGCCAAAATTGGTTTAGCTCTAACAGAGCTATGATAGAATGGTTCGAGGAGATTTATGAAAAGGATAACACAATAGGTATCTTAGAGAAAGATGTCAGAGCTTATGTAGATGCCTATGAAAATAGTTCGGATGATATAAACGGAGACAGACACTTTAGCGATGCTGTCTTAGCAGAGTTAAATAATTTACGGTAGGTACAAAAATAAAAATTTTTATAAATCTTAGAAGAGGAAATCGAAATGGAAGGAATAAGAGCGCTTACTTTTGATACTGGTGGAACTATTCTTGATTGGCACAGTGGATTTAAATCTGCTTTTCAAAAAGCGGGTGAAAAAAATAATTATTCGAAGTCTTGGGGGCTTTTAGCCAATGAATTAAGACGACGGTCTTTGAAAGCGATGCTAAATTTAGGGGATAAGGAACCTCCTCAATATAATTTTGATGGTGCACACGAGTTCGTTCTAAGAGAAATTATTAAAGAAAATAATCTGGAGAAGTTTTCTGAAGAAGATATTCATAACATTGCTTACAAAGCACCACATAGTTTCATTTGTTGGGAAGATTTCCCTGATAATTTACCTAAATTGAGAGAGAATTATACGGTATGTTCTTTTACTATCCTCAGCTATCGAATTATTATAGATACCGCAAAGAAAAATAATCTTTCCTGGGACTGTGTTTTTTCTTGCGAAGGCATCGGAAAATATAAGTTGCTACCGGAAGCCTACATAACGGTAGCTAAAATGCTGCAATTGAATGTAAGTGAGTGTTTGATGGTAGCTTGTCACAATTTTGATCTGGATGCAGCAAAAAGTGTTGGTTTTAAAACAGCGTTTGTAAGAAGACCAGATGAGTGGGGAGAAGAGGGCCCTCCGGATCCAAACCCCAACCCAGATCATGATATAATAGTTGATAATTTTAATGAACTAGCAAAGGAATTAAAGACCCAATAGGAAAACTAATCTACTAACTTGGAAGTTTGTAATAGTGGTTTTATTACTTTACCTTTTAGATCGATGCCAACACCGCATTTACATCCTGGGCAAGATACACAAGTCTCTAACCCCAAATTCAGTGCCTCAGTCACAGCTGCTTCTTTTCTAGCCACTGTTGAGATAGGATCTGAAGCTATTGTCTGCAGTTTTAATAAAGAAAATGGGTTCCCCCATTGAAAATAATCTGGGTCTTTTTCTGTCTCAGAAAAGTTTTTTTCGTGCATAGGGCAATTATCCAAGCATGCGTAACATTCTATGCAGGAAGTTAATTCGTGATAGTCCTCAGATGCCTCAACATTAAGATCATTTTTTCTTCCACCTTCATAGATTTTTCCTTTTAATTGTCTTGATATTTGATCTCTTCTAACTACCAGGTCAGTAATTGCAGGAAGTGTTGACATTGCTTTTAATTCATCACCGTCTCTTACAACCGCCCTACAGGCTATTCTCGGTTTGCCATTTATATCAATAGTACATACTCCACAGTTTCTTGCTCTACACCCATATCTAAAAGCCAAGTCAGGCAACTGATTTTCTTGTGCTTGTAGTAAAACATCTAAAGCCATGGGCTTTTCTCTTTCATTTCTTTTTTTATATTTAAATTTTGTAGGAAGGTCTTGCCCTTCTTTGTGAGCGATTATGGTAACTTCCAAATACGCTGAACTATGCTGCGGCCTTCTATTCACGATACTCTCTGGTCTCCCACGGCGGCTTCTATACTGCCAGGTTCAAGCGGTGGAGCTTGTTCTTTCGATCCCATGATTTTTTTGTAACGCTTTTCAATAATGGCATCTTTAAGCCTCATAGGAAGCAGCCTAAGAAGTTTTGCTTCTAAGAAACGTTTTTGCTCCTTAAACTTGAATTCAACTAACTTTTTTAGTTCTGTTCTTTTTCTATCTATTTTTGAAACTTCAATATGCGATTTTCTTACTTTTACAATTGTAGAATAGGGCTTTGAGAATATGGATATATCTTTGCAATCTGCTCTCACATGGCCACCTACACTACCATCTCTCTCAAGAGCAGCATATGTCATTAATTCAGCCGTATCGATCATGTTTACTAGCTCTAAATATTCAATAAGACTTTGGTTCCAAAGAAGGTTTTTCCTAATTTGAATTTTTTTCAAGTCTTTTCTGCATCGAGAAATAAATTTTTGAGTTTTCTTTAAACGTTTTTTGTCCCTTATTGGTCCAAGGTTATTCCAACATTCTTTTTGCACTTGAATTTTTAATTGAGAAGCATGTTTAGTACCCTTTTGTCCCAATAGATCGTCGAGTTTATATGCTTCTTTGAAAAACAAGTCTTTATTTATTTTTTTATTGTTAAAATTCCGAGAATATAAAGCGGCTGCAAGACCTGCCCGACTACCGAAAACAGCTCCCTCGGTCAACGAAGTAGAGCCCAATCTATTTGCTCCAAAAAGTCCTCCCATAGCCTGGCCAGCAGCATATAACCCTTGGACACCATTATTACTGTTCTTATCTGCAATAGACTTACCATTTGCGTCTACTCTTATTCCTCCCATCATATAGTGCGCACTCGGTCTTACTTCCCACAATTCGTCGCATTGTGCTTCTTTTTTATTCATAGCCTGTCTAACATTGTTATAAGCTGAAGGGAGACTATTTTTTAAGAACTTCATGAAATAGGTTCCTGATTTTGGTGCCCTTTTGTTAGCTCTCATATCTAGATATGCTCCACCGTTTGGCGTACCTCTCCCATCCTCTACCGCTTTCATTATAGCAGCAGAACATTCAGCTCTTGTTCTCAAATATACGCCATCTAAAATTACTTTTTTATTTTTGTCTCTTAAAACACCAAGATAACTGGCAGTAACAGGTTCTCCTCCTAAAAGACCTTCAAAAGAGGGGGGCGAGGTTAAACAAAAAGGTAAAAATTGAGTCTGCTCCATATCTACCAATTCAGCTCCGGCTCGAGCAGCGATTGCGTAACTGTCTCCCGTATTCCCTCTCATGGTATCTGTCTTTGGAAAGTATAGGGTGGAGAGACCTCCAGCAGCCATTACCACTGAAGGAGCGCATATTGCTAATAGCTTCCCTTTTTGAGCGTCATAAATTATAGCTCCTTCAACTGTTCTACGGTTGTCATCATATTCAGAAGTAACAAGGTCAATTACCCAACAGTCTTCTAAATATTCAATCTTATTTTCTTTAACGATTGCATTCCAGTTTGCATGTCCAAATGCCAGCCCACTATTTTTGTGTCCAACACTTCGTCTTCTTGTATGACCGCCCATTGGTAGGGGCAGAGAATTGGGTCCTTTAGTAATTGAAGAGATTTCGGGTCGAAGACCATTTTCCCTATATTTGTCATAAGCAGTTTGACTATCTTTTGCAAAAGCAGAAGTTATTTCTTCTACAGGTAAGTCTGAACCCGCTATTTTAAGATTTTCAGAAAGAACTTCCTCGGTATCATCCTCTGATCCAGATGCACGAACAGTTGCTATACCTTCAGATATCTTGGTATCTGAAGCACTCAGAGGATCCTTCGCAACCAAAAGAACAGATGCTCCTGCTTTCGCGGCAGTTTCTGCTGCGTTGGTGCCTGCTCCACCAGACCCAATGACTAGAACGTCAAAGTTTCTCCATTCTAAATCTATGTTCATTTAAAAGATCTTCTCCTAACTTAAAAAATATCATAAAGAACTAGATTTTAAAATAAGTTTAATTTAGAAACTTTTTTAACTGGCTAAACTTGTATTCATGTAAATTTTTTGGAGAAAAAATGAACATAACGTTAATATATTTTGATTTTCCTTTTTGGAGAGCAGAGGTTTCTAGAATCGCATTATTTATGGGAGGGGTGGATTTCAATGATAGACGGATTGGTTCAGAAGAATTCCAGAGAGTCAAAGCTAATGGGTATTTAGATGACGGTACCTTAATGCCGTTTAGACAATGTCCTGTGTTAGTGATTGATGGAGTTTCGATTGCTCAGACAGGTGCAATCGCAAGACTTTGTGGCAAATTAGCTAATTTATATCCAAACAACAATAATTTATTAGCTGCGCGTATAGATCAGTTTATTGATTTCTTAACAGATCTCAATGGTCTAATAACTTTCTCTGGGAAAGATGTTTCCGATGAGCAGAAATTATTAAATAGAAAAAACTTAGCCTCAGGGGAACTTAAAAGAAAGTTAGGCATTTTAGAAGACAATATATCTGAATCAGACCCTTGGGTGACTGGCTCTGAAATTAGTATTGCTGATATAGCTATTTGGAGAACTATGGGCTGGATGGTGTCAGGAACAGTTGATGGGTTCCCGAAAAACCTTTTAGAAGAATTTCCAAATATAAAAAGAGTTTGTAAGTCAGTAGACACACATCCGAAAGTATTGGAATGGATCTCTCTTACATATCCAAAAAATTACTCGAGAGGTTCTTTTGAATAAAAACCTCTAACTTAATTTTTGGATTACATAAACCGTTGCTTTAAGAACTAATTTCTTAATGTGATCGCCATAAATTTCTTCCAAAAATGTAATATTTTTATTTTTTTTTAATTCACCTATTTTCGCCATAAAAATATCGTCTTTCAAGGCATGATCATTGAAAGAAAAAACCATTATGCCGTTTGGCGTTAAAGCTGATAATCCTAGATCAATAGTCTCCGGCTTAGCATGACTTGGGCTTATAATGCCAGCTGCAAAAATAGCTTCATACGGACCAGTTTTTATTTCTGCCAAAGCATTCAAATCCTCTTGCCATAAATTTCTGTATGTTTGCTTGTCTCTGGCGTAGCCCAACATCTCTTCCGAAAAATCTATACCGTCAATATTTTGGTAGCCAACCCTGTATAAAGCTTGTCCCGACATTCCAGTGCCGCATCCTAAATCAAGAATGTTACAGTTGTTGTCTAATTTATATCTTTTTAATGCTTCTGCACAACGGCTAGGTGTTACGTATTCGTTGAAAATTAATTCTTCTTCATAGGACAGAGCCCATTCTCTATAGAGAGCTTTAGTATCCTGATCACTCTTTTGATCATAAACGCTATTAAGAAATTTTTTTCTATTATTAATGCAGTTATCCTCAACTCTTTAAGAACCTTTAGTTTATCTGCAAAATAAATCTGATCAATAATTGAGTCTATGTTATAACGAATTTAAAGATATCATTAATAGTCTTTTTTTCTAATTACGAGAGAAATTGTCGGTCATTCTAAGAGAATTCATAAATTCTAAGCGCCTCAAAACCAAAAAGAGAACTAACTGAACTAAGTGAGACTCTTTTTCTATTTCTTTCTCAATAATATAATCATCAATTATTCTAATTACGCAATTTTCTAATGCCAAAGCACTATTATTATGCTTTTTCCCCCGTATTAGAGTGCTTTCTCCAAAACAGGCACCCATAGTCAATAAAGCCAATTCTCTATTATTTTTTGTTAATAACTGAACTTTACCTTTTTCTATAAAGTACATTCTATTATTAGAAAAACCACTTCTGAAAATCCATGTTCCTTCTTCAAATTTTCTTACTCTTAGATCTTTTTCATTTGGATATAAAAAACCCTCTTCGAACATAAAAGGCGTCTTAACTGTTTCGTTTTGTGAGAAAAAAATTCGTTTTAAACTATATTTTATAATCGATTTTACCAGCGGGCCGGATCCATTTATATCTGTTCTAATTGCCTTGGAATCAATTTTATATAATTTGACCGCTCCAACTCGCCTGTAACTAAGTTCATTTTGCTTTCCGAGTATTGCTTCAGCGAGTCCAACCGGATCATTTTTCTTTAATAGTTGAGTGAACTTGTTCTCAGCATAACTTAAAATTTCTCCCTCTCTTATTAAAAAACAATAGTCTTTGAGATTGAAATCAAACTCTTCATCAGGAAGAAGGGCGACCTTTTCTATCAGTTTTTTTGGAACGAGTTTTATTAATTTACTAAGAGATAACATAATGAATTTCTGTAAAAAGTTTGGCTTCTTACAAAATGCATAAAACGTGAAAAGATGGAAGAAAAAACTCGTTTGTTATTTAAAAAGGTTTTAGTTAATTCACATCTACGATGAGGGCCGTCTCCTAATCCTTTTTTTTGATAAATCTAAGCCTTGCCATGGCTTGCCAAGCCAACGTATGTGTTCCTCTTCGGAATATGGATCTATTTTTATTTTTTCTAAAACTGCGTGCATTCGTTTTATGTGGTTGGGCGTTGTCCCGCAACATCCTCCAATAACTTTTGCTCCTGCCTTGCTAACAGTAATGGCATACTTTTCCATTATTTCTGGTGACCCATCATATATTATTTTCCCTTCTTTATATTTAGGTATGCCACAATTTCCTTTGGCAATAATATGGCTCTTCCTTTTCCCGGTGGTATTAAGTTGCAGTATCGTGTCAATCATTTCAGAAGGTCCTATTCCGCAATTTCCTCCATATCCAAATATGTCGAATTCGTCACAAAAATCAGCAAATTTAGAAGGGCTCACTCCCATCATTGTAGAAGCGTTGGTATCAAAACTCATAGTACAGCAAATTGGAAGTCCGACTATATTACAAGCTTCAATAGCTGCGCGCATCTCTTCGATGGCAGACAAAGTTTCAATCCATATTATGTCAACCCCTGCATTAGCCAAGGCGTCTATCTGCTCATGAAAAATTTCGACAGCGTCCGAATGTTTCAGGGTTCCAAGTGGTTCAAATAACTCTCCTGTGGGGCCAACAGAGCCCGCTACCAGTATTGTTTGAATTGATTTATCAGCACTATTCCTCGCGATATCAGCAGCAGAGGAGTTTATTTCACCGACTCTTTCTTGAAGCCCATGAAGTTTTAGCCTTGCACTAGATCCCCCAAATGAATTTGTTAAGATTATTTGAGAGCCAGCTTGAATAAATTCATCATGAATCTGACCAACTTTCTTTGACTGATCGATGTTCCACTCTTCTGGCGAGGCTCCAGTTTCTAATCCTTTCAAAAATAAATTTGTACCCATAGCTCCATCAGCCAACACCCAATCAGCTGAAAATACATCTTTTATTTTATGTTTTATCATTTCATTAATATTAGGCTTTATCGGCAATCTTTAAAGCTTGATCTATATCATTGGTTATATCATCTACATGTTCTATGCCGACGCAAAGTCTAATGTACCCTGGAGTTACACCTGCTTTGAATTGATCTTGCAAGGATAATTGAGAGTGAGTGGTGGAAGATGGATGTATTGCTAACGTTCTAACATCGCCTATGTTAGCTACATGGTAGACCATTTTTAAATTATCAATGAAAGCTTTGCCTGCTTTTGCACCTCCTCTTAAAACCATCCCTACTATCGGCCCATATCCAGTTTTTAAATACTTTTTCGCAGTTTTTTTATCTTTACCTTCAAATAATGAAGGATAAATCACTTGTTGTACTGCTTTATGTTTCACAAGAAAGTTAGCAACTTTTTTTGCATTTTTTTGGTGGGCATTATATCTCAAGGGCAAAGTTTCCAATCCTTGAATAAAATTAAATGAGTTCATCGGAGATATCGCAGAGCCAACATCTCTTAGCAAAACAACTCTTGCTCTAACAGCAAATGCTATGGGAGCTCCTAATGCTTCAGGTACTAATTGACCCCAAACTGCACCATGGTAGCTAGGGTCTGGCTCATTAAATAATGGTTGTCTGCGCGGGTTTGCTGTCCAGTCAAATTTTCCACTGTCTACTATAATTCCTCCTATTGAATTTCCGTGTCCACCAATATATTTGGTCAAAGAGTGAATAACAATTGCTGCGCCGTGATCAATGGGGCGGCATGTCAGCGGAGCAACAGTGTTATCCATTATCAGTGGAATGCCAAGCTCCTTCCCTATTTTTGCCACTTCTTCAATTGGGAAGACCTTTAACTTTGGGTTAGGAACTGTCTCCCCAAAATAGGCTCTAGTTTTTTCGTCAGTTAGTTTGCCAAACGTTTCTGGTTTTTCCGGATCTGCAAATCTAACTTCAATTCCAAACTGTTTAAACGTATTGACAAATAGGTTCCAAGTTCCTCCGTATAGGTGTGGTGTAGAAACTATATTGTCGCCGGCACTACAAAGATTTTGTATGGCTATTGTAGTGGCAGATGATCCAGAGGAAAGAGCTACGGCTGCGGCACCTCCCTCTAAGGCTGTGACTCTCTCTTCTAAAACTGCATTGGTTGGGTTCATTATTCTCGTATAAATGTTTCCAAGTTCTTTAAGAGCAAATAGATCAGCAGCATGATCAGTATTATTAAATTGATAACTGGTTGTTTGATAGATAGGAACTGCTACGGAATTTGTAGTTGGGTCACTTCTGTATTGTCCTCCGTGAAGAACAAGAGTTTCAGCGTTGGAATAATCAGTCATTTTATTCTCCTCGTATCAGATCAATTATATATTTACGACAAATAAGGAAATATTTTCTATTATTCAATAAAAAATAGTATATTTTTTTGAAATTTTCTTTATTTATCATAATTAATAGAATATTTTACTAAAAATAATGGATTGCTTGGAATGGATTTAATTGATAGAAAGCTTCTGAAGCTACTGCAAAAAAATTCTGATTTGCCGTTATCAGAAATTTCGAGACGTATTGGAATTTCAACTACACCATGCTGGAACCGAATAAAAAAATTAGAGGAGAGGGGTATAATTAAGCATAAGGTCTCTGTTTTAGACAAAGTAAAGGCCGGCTTTCCTGTAACCGTATTCCTCTCAATTACTGTCAGCAACCACAATTCAGATTGGTATATTAAATTCGAAGAAGCGGTTGTTAAGCATGGGCAAATAATGGAGGTACACAGGTTAACTGGTTCAAGTGCAGATTATTTGTTGAAGATTATTGCCAAAAGCATTGAAGATTACGATGTTTTCCAGCAGAAGCTTATCGCGGAAATTCAATTCACTAGTATGGCTTCGAGTATTTCTTTAAAGGAAATAAAAAACAGTCATGCAATACCACTTTAGGCAGGTATTAATTATAACCGCATACGAGCTCCTGAAGGATCCCAAGGGCTTTGCTCCAAAACAGTACACTCTTTTTCAACTCCTACGATGTGTGTCTTAAGTTTTGATCCAGGAACGGAAAACTCCGGATTTATTAAGGCCATAGCAAGCGATTTGTTTACAGAGTGGCCAAAACCTCCAGAGGTAGTCATACCAATTCTTTTATCACCAAGCCAAATAGGCTCATATCCTGAAGCCTCAGCAACGGCGTTCTCTATTTCTAGAGTGACTAATACCTGTTTTAGTTTTTCTTTACCAGTCTCTAATTCCCTTAAGGAAGCTTGTTGACCAACAAATTCAATATTTTTCTTTCTTGATACCCATTTATCCATTCCTGTTTCCAAGGGAGTGTAAGCCTGCATAAATTCTGCATTCCATATGCCAAAGCTTTTTTCAAGACGAAGAGTATTTAGAGCATAATACCCGTATTCTTTTACACCAAGATCTTTACCCTCATTAAGAAGCATCTCTCTAAGAGAATTTAGTTCTAAGGCATGGCAATTTATTTCAAAACCAAGTTCACCAGCAACAGATAAACGTCCCACTTTAGCGCGAATGAGGCCAATATCGATCTCCTGGCACGACATAAAACGAAAATTATCATTTGTTATATCTTGATCAGTGAGTTTTTGTAACAATAACCTAGCATTAGGCCCTGAGACAGCATATCCACCGATATTATCGCTTATATCTGTTAAAAAAACTTCTCCATCTGTCTCAAGTGATTTTTTCCCACCTGGTAAGTGGTCATGAAACCATCTTAGGTGCCATTCCCTCAAATAGTAACTTCCCATTACCCAATAATGATCCTCTCCCCAATTGAAGCATGTTAAGTCGCCTTTCAATCGTCCGTCATGGCCGAGCATTACCGCTAATTTAACTTTATTCTGATTTGGCAAGTCGGAAGAAAAAAGTTGATTCAACCAGTGAGTTGCACCTTTTCCTCTAATTTCAAATCTGCTAAAACCTGAGCTATCTAAAATCCCAACGTCTTCTCGAACAGCTAGATGTTCTTTTTTAACAAAATCAAACGCGTTAGATCTTCGTAAGCTTGGTTCTTCAACAAAATTCTTTGATCCAAACATTAAGGGTACTTCCAGCCCCCAACTATTACCAAATATTGCGCCCGCTGATTTCTGAGCATCATAAACGCCAGTTCTTTTTATATCCCTACCGGCAGGTAACTGTTCATTTGGGTAACTCATAACAAAGCGTCGGCTATAGAATTGTCCTGTGGTTTGCTTAATGTAATCTTTATTTGATGCAAATTTACCGTAGCGAGCAATATCCATTGACCATGCATCAGCTTCAGTTTCTCCATAAATCATCCATTCAGCAAGAGTTTTACCCACCCCACCTCCTTGAAGAAATCCAGCCATGACGCCACAGGCTAACCAGTAATTTCTTAGGCCTCTAACTGGTCCAACTAAAGGGTTTCCGTCAGGAGAGAAAGTAAATGCGCCATTTACCCAGTTCTTAATCCCAACAGTATTAAGGTCAGGATATCTTTCAAAAGAAAGGGCTAACTCGTTTTCTATTCTATCGAAATCTTCCTTGAATAGCTCCATTCCAAAATCCCAGGGAGCACCATCAATAGCCCAGTGTTCATGATTGATTTCATAGATTCCAATAAGAATACCCTCATCCCACTGTCGCATATATGTGAAACCTTCCAAATCAACGGTCATAGGTACCTCAAAGTCAAGTGCCTTAACAGCAGGAATCGTTTCAGTAACTAAATAATGATGTTTCAGTGGAGAAACTGGTAGCTCTAAACCAACCATCCTTCCTACCTGCTTAGCCCACAAGCCCCCAGCATTCACTACGTGCTCGGCAGCAATAATTCCTTTGTCTGTATGAACTTTCCATGTACCATCAGTCTGCTGTGTTAGTTTATTGACCTTATTGTTCTCAATAACCTCAGCGCCTAACTTTTTTGCTGCTTTAGCATATGCCCAGACGGTTCCAGTTGTATCCACATAACCCTCTCTATCAGCCCACAAGCCTCCTAATACTCCTTTGGTATCCATTATGGGGCATTTGTTCTTGACCTCACTTGGTGTGAGTAAGTAGACATCTTCTATTCCAATTGTTTGATACGTTCTGTATGCGGCCTGCAACCATTCCCATCTATCGGGTGTACTCGCGATTGTTACGCCTCCTGTCATGTGCAGACCTATATCTTGCCCACTTTCTTCCTGGATCTTTGAAAGTAAATCTAATGTGTAACCTTGAAGAGCTGACATATTGGGGTCTGCATTTAAAGCATGAACTCCGCCGGCAGCGTGCCAACTAGAACCTGCAGCCATGACAGAGCGCTCTAAAACAACGCAATCTGTCCATCCGAATTTAGCAAGATGATAGAGAACGGAAACCCCAACTACTCCACCACCAATTATTACAACCTGATACCTATCTTTCATGATTTGCCCTCATATTTTATGCTAGCTAACCCAAATTATTTAGTCAAAATTTAAAAAGATTTGGTTAATTTTTATTATTTTCCCTTCCATATAGGGTCTCTTTTTTCTGAAAATGCCTTTGCACCCTCTAGCTGATCTTCGCTAGAATAAAGTTTGTCAACGGTTAAAAATTGTCTCCGTGTTATCCTGTTCAATGCGTCTTGAAATTTGAGATCTTCTGCCTCTCTTACGATTTCCTTTATTGCAGCATAAACAAGTGGTGGTCCACTTTCCAAAAGCTTTGCTAGCTCCCAAGCTTTTTCACGAAGTTTAGAAGATTGAACAATTTCTCTAATCAATCCTAAATTTTTTGCTTCATTCACATCGAACCATCTTCCCGTTAGTAGTAAGTCCATGGCGACGTGATAGGGAATGCGTTTTGGAAGTTTTATAGATGCTGCATCTGCAACGGTACCAGAGCGGATTTCTGGGAGAGCAAAACTAGAATTTTCGGAAGCTACTATCAGATCACATGAAAGGGCTAATTCTAATCCACCACCGCAGCAAATACCATTCACTGCACAGATCACTGGTTTATTCAAATTTCCTAACTCTTGTAACCCCCCAAAGCCACCTATTCCATAGTCTCCGTCTACAGCATCTCCGTCAGCTGCGGCCTTTAGGTCCCAGCCTGCTGTAAAAAACTTTTCTCCCTCGGCTCGCAAGATAGCGACCCTTAACGAAGGGTCGTCACGAAAGCTCATAAAAATCTCTCCCATTTTTCTACTAGTTTTAAGATCAATGGCGTTTGCTTTTGGTCGATCTAGCGTAATCTCAATAATCGAACCTTCTTTAACAACTTTTAAGTTTTTTTCTTCCATTTTTGGACACGTCAACTTTCTGTTATTAAGAGGGCATCCGCTGCGATGGCCTCTTCTTCTTTTATCAAAAGAGGGTTTACTTCAATTTCAACTATTTTATCAGAATTTTCAATTACATATTTTTGTAAATTCAAAATAGTAGAAATTACTTCTTCTATGGGTAATGCTTTTTTATTTCGGTAACCAACAAGGATTGGCCATATTTTTAAACTTTTAAGAGCAGAGAGTATTTGTGTTTCATTCGCAGGAAGACATAGGGTAGCGCTATCTAGTCGAATTTCGGAGTAAATACCGCCTTCAGCTATAGTAAGCATCAAACCATACTGATAGTCTCTTGTTATACCTATTAGTAACTCGCATACCACGTCAGTAATTTGTTTTTCAATCAAATATGACTGTGGGTCTGCAAGCTTACTGCCTAAGTTATCCAATATTTCTATAAATTGGTTTTCATCTTTAATATTTAAAAATACAGCTGAATTCTCAGTTTTATGAGAAAATCCAAGCAATTTGAGTACCGATGGAGTTTTTATGGATCTAAATGCTGTCACCGCCTCAGCTCGTGTAGAGGCACAAAGTCCATAGGGTATTTTTACTCCTGCTTCTGACAACCTTTTTTTTGCTTCATATTCATTTATTACAAAATTCTTTTTTTGTTTCCATTTTTCCCAAATAAGAGGATCTAGTTTTGGTGAGTGCCAGCTTTTACCTATCTCAAAAGCGGCCTGAATTGCCTTCAGGCTGCTTTTCATTCCCTTCATCGGAATAATGTTATGTTCAATAAATTTTTCTGCAATAGCTTCAGACAAGTTCTCTTCTATTGAAGCTATTACTGCTATAGGACAGACTGAACAAGCTTTGGCATCAAGGATAGCATTTATTGCAGGCTCCCAAGCTGAAGTTGAGCACCGATATTGATTTGGAAAATCCATTATTATAAATAAGAAATCATATGGATTTCTTGTCATACAAGAAAAGGTTTCTGTAAGTTTTTTTTGGTCATTCCATATATAAGTTTGGTAGTCCAAGGGGTTAGATAAGTGTACTAGGGATCCCAGTGATTTTTTTAGATCAGAAATTTGAGCAGCTGAAAGCAAAGGAAATTCAAGTAACGTAGGTTCTACCAGATCAGCTATTAAGCTAGCCTCACCACCAGAACATGATAGAGAAGCGATTTTATTTCCAAAAATGGGTCCATTTAAATGTAGTATTAGCAAGGTGTTTAAAAAATCCTCGATGGTTTCAACCAATGCCATTCCCACTCTATTAAAAAGTGCTGCTGCTGCTTTATGATTTCCTGCCATTGAGGCTGTGTGTGATGCTGTGGCATCTTTTGCCAGTTCAGACTTTCCCACTTTTATGACAACTATACCTTTTTGTTTTTCTTTTGCTTTTAAAGAAAGTCTCTCAAAATCTTTGGGACTTAAAATACCTTCAACGTGTAAACCTAGCGAAGTAACTCTTGGGTCATCTAGTAGTTTATATGCAATTTCTGCTTGTGATAACTGAGACTGATTACCTGTTGTTACTACATAAGCAATTGGTAGCTTGCGGGTTTGCATGGTAATATTTATCGCAATGTTTGAGCTTTGTGTGATTATTGCCACCCCAGAACTCACCTTTTCTCCACCATGTTGATCAGGCCAAAGTAACTTTCCATCTAAGTAATTTATGAACCCATAGCAATTTGGTCCTAAAATAGGCATATTTTTAGCAGCATTTAATAACTTATTTTGTAGGTCAGTACCCTTTCCTGTTTCATCCTGTGATGCTGTTTCTGAGAAACCAGAGGCAAAACAAACTGCACCTCCTGAGCCGATGTCTGATAATTCTTTTAATATTTGTGGTGTTTTGCTCCTGTTTACACCAATGAAAGATGCATCGGGGCCCGAGGGGAGTTCACTGGTGTTTTTAAAGCAGTGAATACCTTGTACACTTTTTTTGTATGGATGAACGGGCCAGATTTTGCCTGCAAAGGACATTTTTTTAAGTTGTGTAATTACATTTTCACCCCAACCACCCCCATATATAGCAATTGTCTTGGGATTGAATAAACGATTTAATTTAAAATCCACGCTAACCGCCTAGAGGTCTCAAGAGTTCTCTGCTGATAATGTGCCTTTGAATTTCTGATGTTCCATCCCAAATTCTTTCAACCCGTGCGTCTCTCCAGAACCTTTCAAATGGTAAATCGTCCATTAAACCCATTCCACCATGCATTTGAATGCACGTATCAGTAACTTTAGCTAACATTTCGGTGGAGAAGAGCTTAGCAGATGCTATTTCTCTATTAGAAGCCAGACCTTGATCCAATCTCCAAGCAGCAGAAAGAGTAAGATAATCTGCTGCATCAATCTCTGTTATCATGTCAGCCAGTTGAAAGCTTACACCTTGAAATTTACCTATCGATTTACCAAATTGGTGTCTATCAACAGTGTAAGGTAATGTAAGTTCAAAAGCACGCCTTGCTCGACCAACCGAAGTAGCTGCGACTGTAAGTCTAGTGGAGTAAAGCCATTCATTAGCAATATCAAAACCTTTGTGTAATTCTCCAAGAATTTGGTTTTTCGATAGTCTACAGTCATCAAATCTCAAAATACAATTCTGATACCCTCTATGTGAAACAGATTTATAACCTTGGTTAATTTCAAATCCTGGTGTTCCTCGATCGACTAAGAAGCAAGAGATTTTTCTTTTTGAACCTTTGTTTGTTTGTTCTTCTCCCGTAGCTATGAAGACTATGACGAAGTCTGCTATATTTGCATGACTAATAAAGTGTTTAGTTCCATTAACAATCCAATCTCCTCCTTTTTGTACTGCTGAGCATTCCATCCCTCTAACATCAGAACCAGCTCCTGGTTCAGTCATAGCTAATGCATCGAATTTATCTCCTTTAACCGCTGGGTATAAATATTTTTCTTTTTGTTCTTCGTTACAAGCCATTAAAATCCCTGAAGGTCTTCCAAAGAAAACCGTTAAAGCATTTGAACCTCTGCCAAGCTCTCTTTCTAAAAGAGTAAAATCAAGATGATTTAAACCTCCACCACCTACTGACTCTGGCATATTTGAAGCAAAGAACCCAATTTCTTTACATTTTTGAGCTATTTCTATTCCTAATTCTTTGGGAACAACTCCTGTTTCATCAACTTTTTTTTCATACGGAAAAATTTCATTTTCTAAAAAAGTTCGAACAGTTTCAACAATAATATTTTGCTCGTCAGTCAGGTTAAAGTTCATTATTTTTTCCTAAATTTTTGTAGACAAATTTCACTACAACTACGTTTAATTTGCAATGAAGAATTTATATCTTTATGAATTTATTTGTTTTATGAAAATTTTTATTTGTAGGAGGCATTAAGTGGGTAAGTAGCTTTACTATTAGTTTAAAAGGATTTTATATTTGTAGATGAGAAAAATTCAACGAAGGTTTTATTTTCAGTATAGGGAAATTCCCAGGGCTTTATTTAGTAGGATATATTTTTGAAAGAGCTATCTCCAAGCAATATTGTTTCTGCAATCAGAAATAAAGAATTGAGTAAGAAAGAGGTATTATGGGATTTTTATGCCTCGATTGACAAGTATAATGGAGCGCTCAACGCAATTGTATCTTTAAAGGACAGAGAAAGATTGCTTAGTGAGCACAGCAGTTATCCTAAGACACTGAGACATAGCGAAAGCAAAATTTTAAATGGTTTACCATTAGCGATTAAGGATCTAGTTGACGTAAAAGGGTTTCCAACAACATATGGAATCCCTAAATATAAAAATAATATAGCAAAGAAAAATAGTATTATGGTTCAACGTCTTATAGACAATGGAGCGATAATAATTGGGAAAACTAACACCCCGGAACTGGGTTTGGGGTCTCATACTTTTAATAGAACATTTGGGATTACAGCAAATGCTTATGACAGGTCTAAAACCGCCGGAGGTTCTAGTGGCGGCGCTGCCTCAGCCGTTGCTGCTGGATTGATTCCGGTTGCTGATGGCTCAGATATGATGGGATCATGTAGGAACCCGGCAGCTTTTTCAAATATTTATGGGATAAGGCCTACCCCTGGTGTAATACCTCAAGATAGGACAGGAAAAAAAGATGATCTACCAATCCTATCAACTCTAGGCGTTCTTGGTCGGAAACCCGATGACATTGCGCTCATGGTGGATGCGATAGCAGGAAAACATTCCTTAGATCCATATTCGTTTGATATAAGTGGAAATTTTAGAGAATACTTTTTAAACGACAAAGAGTTTTGTGCAACAAAAATTGGTTGGTTAGGAGATTGTAATGCCTACTATGAAACCGAAAAGCAAATATTAACTTTGTGTGAAAATATACTGTGTAAGCTGTCTATGTCAAAAATAACAGTCGATGAGGTTCGGTTTGATAATAAACTCAGCTTGCTATGGAAAAGCTGGAAAACCTTAAGATCTAAGACACTTTATAATGAATTGTCCAGCTGGAATTTATTAGAAGATGAAAAAGCGTTCAGTGTAAAATGGGAGTTGCAGCGAGGGTCTGTAATAGAAGAAAGTGAGATAAAGGAAGCATTAAAAGTGCGAGAACAATGGCTGGATGAGGTTAATAGTTTATTCAGGAAATTTGATTTTCTAGCAATTCCTTCTTCTCAATTATTTCCCTTTGATAAAAATATAGCGTATCCAAATATCTTAAATGGGATTGAATTTGACAGTTATCACAAGTGGATGGAGATCGTAACAATCCCAAGTCTTTTAGGGTTGCCAGTAATTTCAGTACCTGTTGGCTTTAATGAAAAAGGGCTTCCAATGGGAATGCAAGTAATTGCAAAAAAAAGGGAGGATTTGAAATTACTTTCTTTTGCAAAGAGATACGAAGAACTTATTAAAGCTTCAGAAGTAAAACCAGATCTACAAAAATTAATTGATTAATTTTTATCATTAATTGGATCAATTGATTTTAGATATTTAGCAATTGCCATTAGTTCATTGTCGTTCAAAGGATCTAGGTTTTCGATCACCTCTGCCATCAATCCGCCAGAGCTATCATAATCTGGAGTGAACCCTGTTCGTAAATAATTAACGATTTCTACATCACTCCAATTTCCAATGCCCGATTTATCAGGGGTAATATTTGGTGTTTTAATTTTACCCTTTTCGTAAATACTACCTCCAGAAAGGTAGGAATTGAATTTTGGCACTCCAAAGATATCTCTTGATGTATGGCATTCACTACAGTGTCCCAACGCTTTGACTAAATATTCTCCCTCGCTGAGATCAGTGTGAATTCCAGGGCTCAAAAAATTGTATCTAAAATTATACAGAGGCATAAAAATTCGGACAAATTTTGAAAATAAAATGTCATGTTGAATATTTGGAAGTGAAGAAGGAGGTAAAGTTCTTAAAAAATAAAAAAGGTCAGCAATATCTTTTTCTTTCATAAGCTTGTATGAATTGTAGGGGAAAGAAGGAAAATAATAGTAACCATTTGGGCTCTTTCCCTCTCTAAGAGCAATTTTGAACTGCTCTAATGTCCAGGCACCAATGCCGAATTGTTTGTCAGGAGAGATATTTGGACCATAAAAGTCACCAAACTGTGTCTCTATTTTAACTCCACCATTAAGTATAATTGAATTCCAATCACTGCTTTTTTTGGCTGAATGACAGCTAGCGCACCCAGATACAATAAATATTTTTTTTCCGTTTTTTAGATCTACGCTTGTTATATTGTCTGCCCCCCAAGCAAACATGGGGAAAACTAGGAGTAAGGTTACTAAAATATTTTTTTGACTATAGGTTATTTTTTCTCCTAACGCCTATATTTTCTGTGGCAGGATTTACAATTGCTACCTATTTCCATAAAATCAGACTTGAATTGTTCGGTATTTTCCCATTCATTTTTTGAAGCTAATTCTACTGTGGAAACAAAATTGTTAATCAATTTATTAAAATCTTCCTTGTTTGACCAAATATCTAGGCTAGCATCAGTTTTTTGGTCCTCTGAAGGAACCTTAGGGAAATAAGTTTTGTAAGGCTTTATTGCTATCAAAAAATCCTTAAGTGTGTTTTTAGCTAATGAGCTATCAAAATCTTTTTGACCCATTGCCATTGGCCCAAGAATTTTCATACTGTTTCTTACTGTTTGCATCGCATCTTGACGTTTCTTGATATTTTCACTTGCAAAAATACTTGAAGATAAAAGACTTAAAACGATAACGAAGAAAAAAATAAATTTTGTCATTTTGAAATTATCCTAATTAGCTATTATTAAAAGGGTATATTAGAAAAAATATGCTATTTGGGTTTAAGAAAACTAAGGCTATTTATTATAATATACAAATAATGATATTGGAAAGAATGTAAAATGAATTTTCAAGATTTTTTTAACCCAGATAAGGTAGTAGATCTAAGCTTTTTCAATTTTGAGAATGCAATTACGGCTTGCTATTATGCAGACATAGATTTGAGAGTGAAAAAAGTTAACAAAAACTTTAAAAGCTTTTTTCCTGTCCTAGGTAATGTAAAAGATGCGTATTTCCCAGATATATTGAAACAGTTAGGAGTTTCTCGGGAGCAAATTGATTTCTTTGTGTCAGAAATAAGGGAAAAAGGGTCAGTTCTGATTCCAAAAGTAAAAATCTTAATTGAAAACCAAGAAAGACTTTTTTCTCTTTTGTCAACTAAGACAAAAAACAAAGATTTTGAGTATTTAAACGGCATACAAGGTCAATTCGTAGATAGAACAAATGAGCACAAGTTAACTTTGGAAAGAGATCAATTAATAGAATCTCAACTGAATGACAAAAAGTTAATTGAGGAGAAGAGTAAAAAATTGGAGAGTTTAGCAACTAGGCTAGCAAAATATTTGTCTCCGCAAATCTATAAAAATATATTTGATGAGGAAAAGGACCAGAGTGTTTCTCACTCTAGAAAAAACTTAACGGTATTTTTCTCTGATATTGTTGCATTCACTGATCTTACTGACAAGATGGAACCGGAGAAGTTAGCGGCCATAATCAATTCATACCTTTCAGAGATGTCAACTATTGCTATAAAGTACGGTGGAACAATAGATAAGTTTATTGGCGATGCGTTAATGGTTTTTTTTGGTGACCCAGAAACTTTGGGGGAAACCAATGATGCACTCAAATGTATAGAGATGGGGATAGCTATGCAAGATAGGGTAGCAGAGTTACAAAGCCATTGGAAAAATTTGGGTGCAGCAAATGGGATTTCAGTTCGAATGGGAATATCTAATGGTTTCTGTACAGTTGGAAACTTCGGGTCGGATTTAAGGCTTGACTATACTATCCTTGGAAGCCCAGTAAACTTAGCTGCTCGATTGCAATCGATGGCTGAATATGATCAAATGCTGGTAGATGAAAATACGAAAAACCTCATCGAAAGGGAAGTAAAAATGGCTTTTGTCAAGGAGTATACTCCAAAAGGATTTGCAAGACCAATTGGCGTATTTAGAGTAGATGGTTTCAAATCTCAGGATTATATGAAAAACCATATTAGACTCTCTCACAAAGGAAAAAGAGTGGAAATCAATGTAATTGACAGCTCAGACATAAGAGCTGCTATCGAGGAACTAAAATCTATACAAGAAGGTTTTGAGAAGGAACTATCTTCTAAGGGAGAAGGTTAATTGAAGTTCTAATTGTAGGGGACACTGTAAGCATTTAATCTTGCATAATTATAAGAAATTGATGTAAAAAACCTTGTTGTTACCAATCTAGGTAAATATTTCCTTTACTCTTCTAGTTGCTTTAATCGTCACTAGAGCTGTAGCTGCCAATTTTCTCTTATCCCCTTTTATTGAGAAAACTTTTGACTCACCATGAAAAATTGTCTTGCCGTAGTTTAAGATTACTGCCTCAGATATAATTTTTTCTCCATTAGCTATATTAAGAAAATTTATTTTAAATTCTATAGTCAATGGTTCTCTATCCTTTGGCATAAGAGTCATAGCCGCAAATCCAGCAGAATTATCAGCTATTGTTCCAATTACACCGCCATGAAATAAACCATGATGCTGAGTAATCTTTTTGTCGAAGTCTAATTCGATATTTGCTTTGCCATCTTTTACAGAAGCCAATCTTGCACCCAAATAGGGCATCAATGGCTGATTATAAAAAGAGGCTTGTAATTCATCAAAATTTCTTTTCTCAATCATAATACTATTTGTGTTTACTCACATTCCAATTGCTAGTTTCCTTAAGATAAGTATTGCCAGCTTCTATTGGCAAGTCTTCTAGAGTGGAGCTCATGCTATCATTCCATCTATTTAAATAGCCGAAAAGTGAAATTACGGCCATAATTTCGATAATATCTGGATCTGACCAATATTCCTTCAAATCATCTATAATTTCTTTAGAAACCGAATTAGGAACTGTTGATGCAGCAAAAGCGAAGCTTAGAGCCACTTTTTCACTTTTTGAGAACGCGCTTGACTCTTTATAATTCCAAACATTTTTCAAGCGTTCTTCACTCGTTCCGAACCTTTCTGCGCCTAATATTGTATGTGCTTGACAGTATAAACAGCCGGAAGCAAAACTTGTGACATACCCGATCAGCCTTTTAAATTCTGGTTTCACTTCTCCATTGCATTCCATAACTGCTTTATTCAAATTAGTGAAAGCTTCTGCTATCTTTGGATGGTAACTCATTGTTCTTACTGAACTAGGAATAACTCCTAATGGTCCCTTAAAAAACTCTAATTTTTCTAGCAATTTATGATCAATCTCATCTTCTTTCAGGGCGTCTACTACTTGCATTACTTGTTCTTTCTAATTATTTCTGAATGAGCTATTTATATTTTACTTTTTAGCATGTGCCTACATATTTAAACCAAACAAAATAGAAGTTATTAATAATATTCTATCGCTTAAGCAAAATGCATTTTAATTGGTGCCTTGATCGTTTTTCTATCCTAACCAAGGTGGATATTATAATCTGATTAACAAAAATAGAGTTATTTCTCAAACAATCTGGTCTTTTGATAAAAAAGTAGTCTTTTAGGATCCCCTCATACATAGGTTTGGGTTTATATTGGGAGTATGAGGGGACTATTTGGCTGCAACATGCATGCCACGTAAGGAATATAACACATAAAAAAGAGAAAAAAAATATATGTTTATTTATAAAAAAAAGTTCTCATTTTTTTAATTTTTTTATTATTCTGTTATCTATAAAAAATAAATCATAAAAAAGGAATTCGTGTTGCCAGGTTTTGAAATCATAGGAAAAGAAGAAAAAAGTGCAGTCAATCGACTTTTTGAAGAAGGAAAAATCTTTTTTGCACATGGCTTTGATAATAAAAGAAAACACTTTCATGTAAGAGAGTTTGAAACTGAATTAAAGTCAGTTTTTGCCCAAAGGATGTCTGACTCTTTATGTGTTTCGTCTGGTACAGCTGCTATTAAAATTGCACTAAAAGCACTTAATGTTGGACTCGGTGATGAGGTTATTACTCAATCATTCAACTTTATTGCCACCGTTGAAGCAATTGTAGACACTGGTGCCAAGCTAATCTTAACAGGTATAGATGATACCTTAAATATGGACCCTAGAAGCTTATCAAACCTTATTTCTAAAAAGACGAAGGCAATTGTTCCTGTTCATATGTTAGGAGTACCAGCAAATATGCACACAATAAAAAAGATTTCGAGAGAACATTCTATACCCATTATAGAAGATGCATGTGAGGCAATAGGGGCCAAAGTAGGTGATACTTTCGTGGGCGGTTTAGGTGATTTTGGTATTTATAGTTTTGACTTTGGCAAGATGATAACAACAGGAGAAGGCGGAGCGATTTTCTCAAAATCAAAAAAGTTAGGAAAGATAGCTAGAATGTATCACGATCATGGCCACAAAAATCTAGAAGGTATTCCAAGAGGTAAGGATACAGCTGGGGTCATTGGTTTTAATTACAGGATGACAGAATTTAGCGGGGCGTTTGGGAAAGAGCAGCTAAAAAAATTTCCAAGAATTTTGGAAGAGTCAAAGAAGCGATTTATCACCTTAAAAAAAAACATAAACCATGAGGAAATTAAATTTCGACACATAAGAATTGAGGATCAACCAAATTACGATACCTTTGTTGCTGTGATTGAGAATAGTTCATTGAGAAAGAAAGTAATCGATACTTTAAATAGGACATCTTTTGGAACAAAAAATTTACCGGATGCATTCAATTGGCATTGTGCTTACTTTTGGAAGCATGTTGATAAAAATATTAGAACAAAAGAAGTTAAAGAAGCATATAAAAAACTTATCAAATGTGTAGCTATTCCAATTTTTATTTCGCGGAGCATTAGTGAATACAAAAACTTAGCGAAAGAGATAAATGCCTGCAAAAGATGAATACGTTTTTATAGTTGTACCAGCTAGAAAAAATTCAAAGAGACTTAAGAATAAAAACGTTAAAGACTTTGAGGGCTTTCCTTTGTTTGAGTGGAGTTTTGCTGCCGCCCTTTATACAAAAAAAACACTTAATTCAATTGGTTTATCAAATGTTGAAATAGTTTGTTCCAGTAACGACAAGAAAATAATAGAGATAGTTATCGAAAAATACTCTGGAGCAATAAGTCCAGTAGTTAGAGAAGAGAATCTATCCGGGGATAATATAACCTTAGAGTCAGTAATTATTCAGGCAGTAGAGGAAATAGCGAAAAAAAAAGGCTTAATTAACGCTTTGCACGGTAGGTTTATTTTGTTTCAACCAACATCTCCAATAAGGGCAAAAACAGATCTGATTAAATTCTGTGAGATGTTTACTAAAACGAAAAAAGAGTTTTCTATATTATCGGCCAATGAAAATTATAGTGATTTCAAGGATATTTACTCCTTAAAAGAAATTAATCGTTTAGAGGGAGTTGCTTGGATTGTTGGAAGTAAAATACATAAAAGAGGTAAACTTCAAAAAAAAAGCGCCTTCATTGATGGAAGTATATATTCGGGAGAAATTAGCGCATTGAAAAGAAATACATTTATCCCAAATAACAAAACTCTTGTTTTTCTTCAGTCTACTCCTTTGTCAGTAGATATTGACACGCAGAAAAACTTTGATGAGGCAGTCGATGCTTTATATAAAGTTAAAAGTGAGGGGATTGAAGTTGTCAAACCAGAAATTTGACATAATTATTGTGGGTGCGGGAACTGCTGGGTTAGAAATAGCAAAAAATGCAAGTCTAGCTGACTTGAGAGTTTGTCTTATTGATCAAGGTGACTCTGATGGAAAAGGTTTTTATAACAAAATCCCCCTTTTGTCTGGGAAAATACTATCGAATGAAAAGTATTGTCTCAATTTGATTTCAGAAAAACAAAAATCTTTGCAAAACAGAAAAGTCCCGATCCTGCAAGGAATTGGTTTTGGAGGCTCTAGTCTGATTAATGGGGGAGTATCTTATCTAGGTTATGAAAACAAATATAATGACGTTTTCCACTTTTGGCCAAAGAGTTTTTACTCTCGAATGAAAGATCAAATTTTTAGTGGCAGTTTTAACTACAACAGGAATTTTGGGTTTTATGATGCTTTGACCGAATATTTTGCCCAAGGACTTCTGAAATTAAATTATAAAGAAAACGATGATCTAGACGACGCTAAAGAGGGGTTTGGATTACTCCACATAAACACGCTTCATTCAAAGAGAAACAATTTTGTTAATGATTTTATATCAAATGCCAAACATAGAAATATAACCAGAATTGCTAATTCAAAGGTACAAAAAGTAATTTTAAAAAATGGGATTGCTTTAGGAGTTACATATAAAAACGCAAATTTCCCCGATGAAAATCAGACAGTCCACGGAAGAAAAATCATTATATCTGCAGGGACTATTTTTTCCCCTCAGATTTTACTAAAATCAGGAATAGGTGATGCGAGCTCTCTCAAGAAAACTGGGATAAATGTTAAGGTTGTTAATAAGCATGTAGGAAAACACCTAAAGGATCATGCGAATTTTAGAATTGATTTCGAATGCAAAGGTTTTGACACCATTAATCAAAAGTCAAAGGGATTGAAACTACTTGTTGAGATATTTAAGTATTACTTCAAAAATAACTCTATATTGAGTGGGTGTGGTAGCTCTCTAGGGTGGAATAGTGCAAACTTTGAAGGTGTTAAAGATCAAGATAGTTTAGTAAGGTATCACCTGGTTCATTTTACTCAAAAGAGAGAACAGCTTTCTTCCAAAGGAATTAAGTTTGAAGATGGGCAATTCGCCTCTATTGGAGCGTTTCAGGTTTTTCCAAAATCAGAAGGCGAATTGATTTTTGATTCAAGAGGGGGACTCAAAGCAGATCCAAATTATTTAAGCAACTCTTTTGATAAAAAACTAGCTAGCAAGGCTCTTATGAAGGGAATAAAAACAATAAAAAATCTTGGCTTTAAGCCTGTATATCAATTTAAAGATGATAACTCATATTTAAAACATATTGAGCAAAATACCTTCTCTGGTTATCACTTGATTGGAACAAATAGGATGGCTGAAAATAAAAATAATGGTGTAGTCGATAAGCAATTTAAAGTGTTTGACACACAGAATCTCTATGTTTGTGACGCCTCAATTTTTCCTGACTTTGTTTCCACTCACCAGTATCTTCCAACACTGGCTATGGGGAAAATGTTTTCTTCACAGCAGAAATGGATTAGTTTTTAGATTTTTCAAAGAATGTTTTCTGGGTTTTTAATGACCAAATTTTATTCTGCCTAAGTATTTTGATGAATTTTTCAGAAGAGTTCCCAGACCCAAAGCTTCTATCAGATCCATGTTTAGTGGCCCATTTTTTCTTTATTATTTGCTCAAGAGACGCATTATTTTGATAGCTATAGTTTGTTACGCTTTTTGAGAAGGATCTATTTTTTTGTCTTGACCCTATATTTATGGAGGGAACACCTAAAAATGGTGCCTCTCTTACCCCAGCAGAACTATTTCCTATAAGCAATTTAGCATTTTTCAGTAACACAGAGAAATAATTGAATCTCATAGAGGGAATTATCTTGAATCTCTCTTTCGGTAATTTTTCTATCTCTTTAAAAATTAAGTCACTGCCTGGATCATTATTAGGAGCAATAATTACAAAATTCTTATTGGTTTTTTTAAGTACTCCACAAATATTCGAAGTTTGTTTCTTAAAATCTTGAAGCTCAGAAGTTACGGAATGAAAAATAAAGATTCCAAAATCCTCCCAAGGAATTTCGTAATATTTAAGAACATCCATTAAGTTAATGGGTTTCTTCGCTTTGTGAGTATCTAACTCCGGAGAGCCTATTATAAAAATCCGATCCGGGTGTTCTCCCATCCTGACTAATCGATTTTTTGCTGATTGGGAGCTTACAAAATGAGATGTGCATAGTTTTGAATTACAATGCCTATAAGCCTCGTCAATTGTTCCTGAAACTTCGCCTCCTTCAATATGAGTGCTCCGTACGTTTTGTGAAGCGCAAACTAATGCCGCACTTAATGATTCCACTCGATCACCATGAATTAAGACCATATCAGGTTTTATTTTTTTTACGTAGTCTGAAAAACCCATGATAGTTTTGGCAAGAATTTTCTCTAAGGAGTCGCCTTCCATCTGATTAATAAATTCTTCTCGCTTAGCACCCTTAACTCTTGCTACTTCAATACTTGTTAGACCATATTTTTCTAATAAGTGCATCCCTGTTACGAAAAAATAAATATGATAACCGTTATTCTTGGCTATAGAAGCTAAAGGTTCAATTTTACCGAAGTCTGCCCTAGTTCCGGTTATGAATAAAAGTTTTTTCAAATTACTTTTCTTTTCTATTCAATATCAGTCCACTTGATTTGCTGATTTCTTTTAATTTCATTCCTTGCTCTTTTGCCAATAACTTTTTTATACTCGTATCCTGGTATTTGACCATTGCCAGGTCTTCTGGCCCATATATTTTTCCTTGTTAACAGAGTTCCCCTAGGAATATCAATATCTGCAACTATTGAAGATCTTGCAAATTTATAAACTTCTTTTTCTGTTTCAGCTACAAATTTTTTTCTGTCTCGAGCTGCAGCAATATCTTTGCTTTTTTTTATCAAATATTCCAGCTCGGATGGATCCATAGAGCAAGAAATATCTGGACCCTTCCTTTTTTTTGTATCTGTGAAATGTTTTTCTACAATCGTTGCTCCCATAGCGATGGAGGCCAACGCCATTTCAGGTCCGATTGAATGGTCTGAAAAACCTATTTCAGCATTTGGAAAGTTGGCGTATAGATCTGTAATGCTACCTAAAGAAATCTGGTCAGGAGGACAAGGGTAAATATTGGTGCATTCCAAGATTGCATAATCGACATTAGAGGCCTCAATAATGCTAACGGGGTTTTTAATTGATGAGCTTGTTTGCATTCCTGTAGATAGAATAACTGGTTTCCCAATTGATGCAATATACTCAATCAATAAAAAATTGTCGCATTCGCCTGATCCAATCTTGAAAGCAGGTATTCCAATTTCAGCGAGAAAGTCTGCAGCTCTTCTAGAAAATGGAGTGGAAATGTAGATCATACCTAAATTTTCAGTAAACTCTTTTAATTTAATTTCCTGATCCTTTGTTAAACAGCATTTTTTCATAATTTCCCAAATTGACTTATCAGCATTTGGAGGAACAATTTTTTTCGCATCTTCTGTCATTTCATCATCTAAAAAATGAGTTTGATGTTTTATAGCTTCGCACCCAGTTTTTGCTGCAGCGTGAACCATTTTTTTTGCTAAATCTAGGTTGCCTCCATGGTTTATACCTAGTTCAGCAATTATTAGAGGTGGGAAACCTTTGCCTATTTTTCTGTTAGCAATTCTCATTATTATTAAACCTATCTTTTAAATCTTGTGTATTTACAATATAACGAAGAGTAAACAAAAAAGCTTTTAGTTATTGAAATTATTGTTAGCAGAACAAACTAAGTAGAGATCGATTGAGAATTTTTATCAAGAATTTTATCCCTTATTTTATTGCCTTTATATATAGAGTAATATGGTATCTTCTTTTCCCTTTTATCTATTTCTATTTTTTGTTTAGGTCAATTAAAGAACCAGGATATGAAAAAAATTTTCTGGAAAGGCTTGTGCTGTACAAATCTAAATTCCAAAATGCTATTTGGTTTCATGCTGTCTCTCTTGGCGAATTGAGAGCTGCACGCCCAATTTTCTATAAACTTTTAAAAGATAATGAGAGATTATTATTAACAACACTGACTTTGGCAGGTAGAAAAGCTGCTCAAAAAGAGTTTAAGGATCAAATCCATAAAGGCGAAGTTGCCGTGTTCTATAACCCTTTAGAATTTGATTTTTTGTTTTATAAATTCATTAAAAAACATTCTCCTAAGTTTTGTGTGATATTAGAATGTGATCTTTGGCCCGTGATGATATCGTCTATAAAGCGAGCAGGTGTGCCTTTAGTTTTTGCTCAAGCCCAGTACCCTGAGAGAGGATTTAAAAGAGACAGAAGCTTTCCATTTTTAAAAGGAAATTTAATAAAAGAATTTGATCTTATCCTGGCAAAATCAGAAAAGCATTTAAAAAGATTTCAGTTTTTTGGAGGAAAGAACATTTCAATTATGGGTGATATGCGTTTTGAATTAGATATTCCTAAAAATCATTTAAAAATGGCAGGTTCATTTAAACGAAGGTTTTTGAAGAATTATTTTACTATTTGTTTTACCAGCATTGGAAAAAAAGAAGATAAAATAATTGTTGAAGTGATTAGCAGGATTTTACAAAATTCGCTAAGGACAGAAAATTTAAGGTTCTTTTTTGTTTTTGTACCTAGACACCCTAATGATTTTAAAAATTGTGACCGTTTATTTAAAGGTACGTCAATTAGAATAAAAAAAAGAAGCGAGCTATTTGAAAATAATTTAAATCCAGCAAAAAGGTTGGCCTTGGACCATAAAATTATAGATTTTGATGCAATTTGGGGTGATAGCTTAGGTGAATTGAATTTTTATATGAGCCTGGCAGATATCGTTTTTATGGGAGATTCATTTAATGAAGAGGGCTCTCACAACATTATAGAGCCATTTGCACTTGAGAAGCCTGTTTTAGTAGGACCTAGCATTTGGGGAATAGAATACCCTGCAATGGAGGCGCTTGAGGCAAAAATTTTAAAACAAGTCTTTAGCAAGGAGGAGTTAATCAAGGAGTTACAGGATTTTGAAGAAAAATTTAAAAAAAATGATAGAGATTTAGAAATTTTGAGTACAAAACTTTCGAGCTTTTACAAATTACATTCAGGCGCTGCAAAAAGATTTTATGATGTGTTAAAAAAGAAGAATTTAATAAGTCCCGATATTAGGCCTGAGGTAGAAAATAAAATTAAGAAAAAACTAAAGATGTAAGCAAGACTTTTACCATTAAAATTTTTTTTGATCCCGTGGATTTGGTATGAATAATAGTAAGACTGCTGCGAGCAATACCATTATAGATACGGTGTAAAAAGCAATATTATAATTGCCTGTGTAATCAAAAATCACACCAGCAAACACTGGTCCAGTAACTGCGCCAATCGCACCAAAAAAAGTTATTTTACCAAAAACCGCACCTAATTTTTCGAGTCCAAAATTTTCAGCAATTATAAATGGTGCAACTGTGAAGTGTCCTCCATGAGAAAAACCATATAAAGGAAGAAGTAGGTATAATAGAAATACACTTTCAGCTGTGGCTATTCCAAAAAGCGCTATTGCCATTGGAATTATGCATAAAATATATGTCAGTTTACCTCCTAATCTATCAGCAAAGAAACCAATTGCCAACCTTCCAAAAATACTTGAAAATCCAATTATTGAGAGCAATAGAGCACTAGCTTCAATCGATAATCCAATGTCTTTTCCGTAAGGTGCGATATGGGTCATGGTAGTAAACATCGCAAAAAAAATAAAAAGTTGACAAGCTGCTAATAGCCAAAAATGGGAATTTGAAGAAAAGTTTGTTTGGTTCAGTTTAAAATCTTCGTCTCTTTTTTTCTCAGGTAAACTCATAAACATTGCTGCTATCAAGAGTCCTACAATTGATGCAGTTCCCAAAAATAATACTGCAGAACGCCACCCAAAATAAATGATTAAAATTGCTATAAGGGGAGGTATAAGCATTTGCCCAAGTGCAGTACCCAATTTAGCAATTGAAGTCATGATACCTCGGCGCTTGCCAAACCATTTAGCAATAGTCGACAAAGTAGAGATATCGTGCGTACTTAGCCCAGTGCCTATAAAAAAAATAAAAATAATAAAAAGGTGCCAAATTTGACTAGAGTAAGATAAAAGAATAAAACCAATACCAAAAATTAAACCATTAATTCCAAGAACTAATCTGGGACCAAACTTGTCGTTTAAATAACCCCCAGGAATTGCTAAAACTCCCCAAGCTAGCCATCCAGCTGCGCCAATTGCAGATAATATAGTTCTGGACCAACCGAAGTCTCTCTCGAACTCTGTTATAAGCACTCCGTAAGTGAAAAGCATTCCTACAATTATAAATTGAGTTATGAACGAGCCTATAATAACCCCAGTTTTTTTCATTTGTATATCCACTAATTTCAGAGATATTAAATTACACTTCCTGTTAAGGACTCTTAAACATACATTTTATGAAACATCAATATTTAATATTGAAGATAATTATTAGGTCGCTAACATTAATATTAAATTTAATATGTACGAAAAAATTGGTGTGATTAATATGGAAAGAGAAAATGTTTGTTTAGTTATTGGCGCAGGAGCTGGTATTGGGGCAACTGTTGCGAAAAGATTTGCGAGATCAGGTTATTATTCAGTTTTGTCAAGACGAACAGATAAATCAGGGTTAGATGTAGCTGTCGAGAGTATCAAAAATAATGGGGGTAAAGCCAAGGGATATATAATTAACGCCATAGAGGAAGGTGCTATTGAAAGTCTTATAAATGAAGTAGAAGAAAATATTGGCTCTATTCAAGTAGCCGTATACAACTTGGGATCTCAGATTGGAAACAAAGATTTGTATGAAACTTCTGACAAAGTTTTTGAGCGAGGGTGGAAGATGGCTACACTCGGCCTTTTTAGAGTTGCAAAAAGTTTGTTTCCTTATATGGAAAATAGAGGAAAGGGAACTTTACTAGTTACTTCTTCAACTGCAGCAGTAAGAGGTAACAAAGGCCAGCACTCTCATGCCGCTTCTATGGCAGGTCGAAGAATGCTTTGTCAGACATTCAACGCCGAGTTTTCTCCAAAAGGAATTCATACGTCACATATAATAATAGATGGGGCTGTTGACGCGCCAGATACTCTGGGGAAAATGCTGGGTGAAGAAGCATATCAAAAAATGCGAAAAGAAAAGGGTCTTGAGAAAGATGGCCTTCTTTTGCCAGAAGAAATAGCCGAGACTTATTATCATCTGGCTCACCAACATAGATCTGCTTGGACACATGAAATCGATCTACGTGCATATAACGATTTGCCCTGGTGGAACACTGCTCATACAGGAGCACAAAATTTTTAGCCAATAATAGAAAATTTTTTCGGTGTAAACCAAGAGTTGTCTGAAGCGGGCGTTTTTGGAAACAATTTCATTTGTTGTGTTCCAGACGCCATTATTTCTCCTTTGTAAATCAATTCACTTTGAGTGAATGCAAAGTTTTTCCCTGATTTAAGTACCTTAGCCGAAGCTTTTACTTTTCCTGGAGGGCAGGGATTAAAAAATTGAATATTTAAGGCTAGACTTAGGCCTCCAATTTTACCTTCATTTAGTAGATCAACTACAAAGAACATTGATGCATCTAAAATAAAAGATACAGTACCTCCATGAGCTATAGTTCCTTCAGTGTGACAAAACTCCACAGGTATAACCCAATCAACTTTAAGGCTCTCTTTTTGTCTATTAAGCTCTGTAACAGTTGGTTCTAATTGCTCCTGAATTTTTGCATATCTTATTTCCGATGGTAAACTCATTGAATGTGACCTATATAGTTTTATTCTAGAAAGTTTTTTTTGCAAATTACTCAAAATAAATCCAGTAGGGAAGACAAAATTACTCCTATTGCTCATAGAGGCGGTAATGAAGTTGCTCCTGAAAATACAATTGCCTCTTTTAAAGATGCATATAACCTAGGGTATCGTTGGCTTGAGACAGATGTAAGGCTATCTAAAGATAAAGTTCTCTATGCCTTTCATGACGAAAATCTAAACCGACTTTTGGGCAAACCTGATAAGTTTTCGGAGTTAAATTCATGGGAAATTGACGGACTATTAATAGATAGCAAACATCAAATACCAAGGTTTGATTTTTTAGCGAACACTTTTTCAGATGTTGTTTTCAATGTAGATGCAAAAACTTTTGAAGCAGCAGAGGTTTTAGTTAATTTGATAAACACGAAAAGGATTAAAAATGATTTGTGTGTAGGGTCATTCCAACAGGCCACGATTAAATACATGCGAGAAAATATTTTTAGAGATGTCGAAAGTGCTTTCAGTATGCAAGAAGTGTTAAGCTTATTTTTTCACAGATTAACAAAAAAATCAGGAGATTTTGCGGGAACATGCCTACAAATTCCTTTGAAATACTTTGGTATTAACTTAATCACATCAAATCTGATTAACTATTGTAAAAAAAATAACATAAAGGTCCATGTTTGGACAATCAATGATGAAGCAGAAATGGCTAGGCTCGTTGAATTGGGAATAAATGGTATTATGACTGATAAATGCAGAAGTTTACTCAAGGTGCTTCAAAAATAGTTAGATTTTAATTCTTAAAAGTTGATTGCAAAAGAAAAAGGAAAAAAGTGAAAGATAGAAAACCTTCTATTTTGGTTTTGGCCATTGCGGCGGCGGCGGCTGTAACCGGGCTGGCTTTTGTTGCCCCAACTCTAATCTTAATCAAGGAACATTATGACGTGACTTCTAATGAGGCCCAATTAATAATAACTGCTTATTTAGTAGCTATATCTTGTGCCCAAATTCTTTGGGGTCCAATCTCTGAAAAATTTGGAAGAAGGCCAATCCTTTTAGTTGGTTCTCTTTTATATACACTTGGAGGGTTTTTAGCCTCACTTGATCAGAGTTTCATCAACCTAATTTTATACAGATTTTTGCAGGGTCTTGGAGCTGGCGCCTGTCTTTCGATGCCAAGAGTAATGATAACAGACGTTTACTCAAGAACTGAGGCGGCTGGAAAACTATCATTGTTGTTGGCTACTATGGCAATATTTCCTGTTTTAAGTGTTTCTATGGGTGGAGTTAGCGGGGAAAAATTTGGGTGGCAGTTCAACTTCCTTTTAATGTTTTTACTCGGATTTTTTATTTTTGTGGGAAATATTTTTTATGCCCCAGAAACAATTAAATCCAAAGTAGATCAATTGAGTTTAAAAAGAATATTGGTGGGAGTTAAGAGTTTATTTAGGAATAGAACATTCTTATACTTAACTCTTATATCTTCTGTGCAAGCATCTGCATTTTTTTCAATGGCTGGATTTATGCCTTATCAATTTAAAAGACTTGGAGCTTCGCCTTCAGAGTTCGGAATGTGGTTTGCATTAACTAGTTTAGGGTATATTTCAGGAAATATTGTAAGCAGCAGAGTTTCTAAAAAAATTGCGCTGGAAAAAATATCTTTAATCGGGTGCTATTGGTCATTTATTGCGATTTGTGCCATGTCTTTTTGTTTGCTTGACTCTTTATCTTTTCCAATAACTCTTGCAATTGCCTGTTTCATGTACGGCGTTGGGAATGGATTAGTGATTTCCAATGTTGTTGTACTTTCAATCTCATCAGTAGAAAAAGAAAATTCCGGTTTAGCAAATGGGATTATGGGAGCAATGCAAATGACATCTGGTGGGTTGCTCGGGAGTTTAATTATTTTTATTGGGGGCGATGAAAGTTTTATTAGGGCGATTTTGTGTCTTTTGGCATTAAGCTTTTTAGCCATAATTTGTTGCATTTCTGTTTACCTAAAAGGTTCAGACAGATTTAAATAGGTTTGAGCGAGAAATAATTAGTATTTCTAAAACCACAATTACTATTCTCCAAATGTGATGAATGGTAACAAATGTAGCGTCTGATGATAGCACTATTGCCATTAAACTCATTTCAGTTACACCGCCTGGAACAAAAGAAATGAACAAAATTTCTTGGGGTATTATTAGCAACTTAACTAACAATAAGGATAGAAAAAAAGCCATCGTTAGCATAATGGCAGAAGAAATAGCCGATAGCAGTAGACATTTTCTTAGAAGATTAAAGTTTAAACTTAATAAGCGAGCACCTAAAGCTATGCCCACCACAAGTTGGGAAATAAAGAGCAACCAATCCGGGCAAGAGAAGTTTATTATCCCGGAAGTGTTTAAAAATGCTGACAAGAATAGGGGGCAAATAAAATATTTTGCTGGGACGGAAATTTTATACCCTAGAATTAAACCAACAATAGTGGTTAGAAAAAGAAACTCTAAATTATAATCAATTGATGGGTTTGAAGGTGTTTTATCTGTAAAGCTAATAGGATTTTTAAAAAAAATCAGAAAAAAAATAGGAACAATAATTACCACTATCATTATCCTTAGAAAATGCTGAATAGTTATTATACTCTCATCGCCTCCGTATCGCTCTCCTGCATTAATGCTTTCTAATAAGCCTCCAGGTGTTGCACTGAAAAAAGCTGTTGCTTTGTCATAGTTGCCTAATTTTCGAAAAATTAGATAATTAAATTGTTGGCAAATAATTGTTAAACAGACAACTCCCAAGAAGGTTATCAGGAGTTCTATCGAT
>CACIJG010000009.1 GCA_902586885.1 uncultured Alphaproteobacteria bacterium
GGTGGCCGGACGGAACCAAGCTAGATTTATTCTGTGATCACAATATCAATTTAGAAAATATTGAGTCTGTGTTTGGCTCCCAATCCGCTAGGGATTTCAACATTTTTCATAAAGATTGTGAAAAACTATTTAATTCTTTTGACAAAAGCCTATTAAAAAACAAATTTCCCACAAGCTTTTTTACTAAACCAAGTTTTCTCAAGAATATTCATAATATTGGTAGGATTTTAGGTAAACCCTCCACTCTCTCAAAAAAACTTGATAGGTACTTTGAAGAACCAAAGCTTAAACAATTACTTGGAAGATACGCAACATACGTCGGAGCTTCTCCTTTCAACTCTCCATCTATTTTACAATTGATTTGGTTCGCTGAATTTTCAGGCGTATGGCGAATTAAGGGAGGTCTCCACAGATTGGCCTTGTGCATAAAAAATATTGCAGAAGATCGAGGGGTAAAATTTCTTTTAGAGGAAGAGGCGGAGGAAATTCTTACTGATGGGAAAAGAATTAAGGGCATAGCTTTAAAAAATGGGAAAAAACTAAATTCAAATTTTTTAATATTCAATGGAGACCCAAGAGGAATTGCAAAAGGCAATTTAGGAAATGACGTAAGTCAAATATTGAGCAGGGCTTCTGTTGAACCTCGATCTTTATCAGCATACGTTTGGTCTTTTGCAGCTAAGCCAAAGGGAAAAAAGTTGGTTCACCACAATGTTTTCTTCAATCAGGATTATTCTGATGAGTTTAAGAAAATAGCCTCAGGTAAGATATCTGAAGATCCAACCTTATATGTTTGTGCTCAAGAACAAAGTATAAAAAACAACCAAAACCAAAGATATGAAATTATCATAAACGCTCCACCTTTGAGCCTGAACAAAATTTCTGTTAAAGAGGAACATAATTTATGCAAAGAGATAACCTTTCAAAAGCTAAAAAAAATGGGGCTAACATTTCATCCCAAACCAACAGCAAACAACCTTTCCACTCCAGCGAACTTCGAAACACTTTGCCCAGGCGCGGACGGATCACTCTACGGGCTCAACCCTCAGAGAATGATGTCAACCTTCCAGAGACCAACAACGAAAACAAAAATAAAAGGCCTTTACTTAACAGGGGGAGGGGTTCATCCAGGACCAGGGTTACCGATGGCAGCTTTATCAGGAAAGCATGCGGCAGAAATGATAAAGAAGGACCTTGCTTTGACCTAAATGTACAATCTAATGGCTATGCTTGGTGGTACATGGACGGAATTTCAGATGATGGGTCAATGGCTATATCAATCATCGCTTTTATTGGCTCTGTTTTCTCTCCTTGGTACAGTTGGTCGGGCAGGAAGAATCCACATAATCACTGTTCCCTCAATGTAGTAACTTATGGGAAAAGAGGCAGATGGACTATGACTGAAAGAAAGGAAAAATCCATCGGACTCGATGCCAACAACTTTCAAATAGGTCCAAGTAATATATGTTGGAATGGGAAAAGTTTAGATATTAATTTTAAGGAGATTACTATCCCTCACTTAGATTTTTTGGAAGGCACTATTTCTATATACCCTGAATATATCACAGATATTGAGGTTTTGCTTAAACCTGACGGAACTCACATTTGGAGGCCTTTTGCACCAATCTCCAGAATTAAAGTAGAAACTAACAAAAAAGGGTGGAAATGGGAGGGCAATGCATATTTAGATGGAAACTTTGGCACAAGAGCATTGGAGCAGGATTTTTCATATTGGACTTGGAGTAGGCTTCCTTTCAGCAATCACACGACCACCTTTTATGACGCTGAACTCAAAAACCGAACAAACACAAATATTGCTTTACAATTTAGCAGAGATGGATCAATAAGCACTATAAAACCACCTCCCTTGAAAAAGGTAAAAAGAACCAAATGGTTTCTTAAAAGAGTTGCTAGATCTGACCAAGATTTTGATCCCTTACAAAACAAACCGCTATTAGATGCCCCTTTTTACTCCCGCAGTGAACTTCTTACAAAGGTTAATGGTGAAAAAACTATTGGAATTCATGAAGCTCTAGACATGAACCGATTTACAAATCCATTTATTCAACCCTTACTATGCGTAAAAATTCCAAGAGGCTTATAGCTCACTGCTTTGGCGTCAAGCGTATTATTGAGAAATTTAATGCTGCCGCATATGACCCCCATATAATATATGGAGCTAGTATTATTCCAGCAATCCAATCAAGGTAAAAGGCACTTATAATTAAAGCCGCTACAGAAACCCAAAGTCCAATTAAAACAATTAGCGCCAACTTTATCTTATGTAAGCCAAAAAAAATTGGTGTCCATAATGTGTTAAAAGTTATCTGGAGAGCCCAAAAAATCATAAAGAAGTCATTGTCAGGTAATCCATAAACTCTAACTAAAGAGTATGATAATGCTAAGTAAAGATAGAGCCAAGCTACTGGGAAAACCCAGTCAGGAGGTGTCCAACTCGGCTTATTCAGCTCCTTATACCACTCACCTGTTGGAAACAAAGAACCAGTTGATCCTGCTGCCAAACAGGCAATAAAACCTAATGCGAAAATAATAATTTCTTGCATTGAAACCCTATTAGTTAGATATGTGAATTCCTCTTTTGTCGTTCTCCTCTAATTCCATTAACACTTCCATTAATCTTTTTGTAGAGAAAAAAAACATTTCCTTTTTTTTACTTTCCTTTGCAGAGCTTTTAATCAAAAATTTTACCTCTCTTAATGGAGGCGCGTGCACTACTGCAGAAACTGGGGATATTTTTGAAGTGAATGTCTTCAAGAAAGAGAACGCAAGTAAAGTAATCTTTTCGCTTCCTGAAGTCTTCGCTCTTCTATTAATACTGTCATATTGAACGGCTTCTATGTGCTTTCCAATTCCTTCATATATGTAACGAGCCGCGTATATCCCTGGCTGACAGGAAGTTGGAAGACCAAACAAACCTGACTCAGACCGCTTGTAAAGACGTCTTGCCTCCTCCAAAAGCCTTTTAGCGATTAGGCCCAACTCTTTGGAAGTTTTAGGTTTTTTTAAAAATTGTTTTTTATCAAGTCCATATTTTTCCATCCAATCTAAAGGTATATAAAGCCTACCATTTCTTGCATCTTCACCTATATCCCTAACAATATTGGTTAATTGCATCGCTACTCCCAAATCACATGCTCTGGCTAAAATGTCTTTATCTCTTACTCGCATAAGCACGCACATCATAACACCGACAGTCGAAGCTACTCTCGCACAATAAGCTCTTAACTCAGAGAGTGTTTTGTACTCTTTTTCTCGTGTATCCCAATCCATGCCTTCTAGAAGAGCTAATGGTAATTGTTTGGGCATTTCATAAAATTTTACAAGCCTAGAAAAACATCTATCTGACGGATTGTTTTGTGGAATACCTTCATAAACAGCATCTAATCTTTTAAAAAGTTCTTTTAGTGCTTTATCTTTTGATAATGTTTCATCAATAGAGTCATCTACAATTCGGCAAAAAGAATATAACACAATAGCTGAGTCTCTAATTTTTTTTGGCAAAACTTTAGAAGCTGCATAAAATGAATGAGACCCCTTCTCTATAATATCATAACATTCTTTCAGATCTTTAGGGTTATACATGACGCAATGCTTAATTTATTTTAATCACGATAGCGGACTTTAATTTCTGATTGAAACTCTTTTGCGGCTGGAATTACTTCGTCTAGAATCTCTGCTGATGCCATTACGCCAGGCATACCCGGTCCAGGGTGCGTTCCTGCACCAACAAGATAAAAATTCTTTAACTCCTCAGATTTATTGTGCGGTCGAAACCACGCGCTCTGAAACATCCTCGGCTCTATTGAAAAACCGCTACCATAAGTACTTAAATACCTATTTTGAAAATCGATGGGCGTCATTATAAACTCAGTTTTAATTGTTTTAGCCAATCCAGGCATCAATTTCCCCTCAAGCATAGATAGCACCTTGCTCTTATATGTTTCCTTGTTAAGCTCCCAGTCAGTAGATTTAGAAAACCCTAGATGAGGCACGCAGGCCAATACATAAAAAGTATCGTCACCCTTGGGAGCAACACTATCATCAGTAATAGAAGGTCTGTGAATGTATAAGCTCATCTCTTCAGGAACGTTTCCCTTAATAAAAATATCCTGAACTTCTTTCTTGTAATTAGGCCCCACCAATATGGTGTGATGATCAACATGTTTCCACATTTTACTGGTTTTTTTGGTACCAAAATGCCATACAAATAAGCTCATAGACCAGTTTTTTTTATGCAAAGATCTTTCGGTCCATCTTTTTTTTATTTTTTCCTTTAAAAGATTACTATACGTGTGACCTACATCTGCATTTGAAATCACTATGTCAGAAAAAAGCTTCTCACCATTATTTAACTGAACGCCTATTGCCCTATTGCCTGAGGTTAAAATCTTTTCAACAGTGCACTCTAATTTCAACTGACCTCCCTCTGAACAAATCTTTTTGCCCATCGCGTCGGCCATAGCTTGGGCTCCCCCTGATATATAATGAACTCCAAATTTATGTTCTAAGTAGTTAACCAATCCCCACATAGATGTCACATTAAAGGGATCCCCTCCAACAAAAAGAGGATGAAAGCTCATAGCAAACCTTAACTTGGGGTTAGTGACGTAAGCGGCTACACTTTGATAGACTGATCTATCAGCTCTTAATAGTGCAAAAGTTGGAAACACTTTTAATGTATTCCAAAATTTATGCATTGAACTCCGTCCCATTTTTCCTTTTTTTGAGAAGGCAAACTCATACTGTCTTCTAGACAAATCCATAAATTTTCTATATCCCTTCAAATCCTTTGGTGAGATCTTTTTTATTTGTGTCTCAAAATCCTCCATGCTGTCTGAAACTCTAAGAGTAGTCTTATCCTGGAAAACAATATTGTAATAGGGGTCTAGTTTTGTAGTCTTCACATAGTCATAAAAATTTTCTCCACATCTTGCCCAAAGCTCTTCAAAAACTTTTGGAACCGTGAGAATTGTTGGGCCCAAGTCAAACCTATGACCTTTCTGGACTCTGGACGAGCCACGACCTCCAGTTACATTTAGTTTCTCTAAAACAGTAACTTTGTAACCCTTTGTGGAAAGGATCATTCCTGCAGCCAAACCTCCAAAGCCAGCCCCTACAATTATTACAGTTGGAGTATCTTTGTTTGTTTGATCTTGAAGAGGGCTGTAATCTGTCTTTTTTAACATATCTGATATTAAACATGTCAGTTTTTTTTGACAATATTTTTAATAAAAAATATGCTTTATAAAAATCGCAAGTTATCCAGGAGACTATTAATTCAAACCGTCACGATAAGCTTTTTCCGGTTCTCTTCTTTTTTTGATAGAATTTGGGCATTTACTCATATGGGTTTCTCTCATCTATATTTCCGGAAAATGAGAGGTTTACTATTTTATAAGCTCTTCGGCAGCGGAACGGGAGAGGGCTTTACTCCTGTTTTGAATCCAAATGTTTATGCAATAATGACCGTCTGGGAAAATAAACAAATGGCCGAAAACTCTCTTGCAAACTCAATTATCTTCAGAAAATATAAAAATAGATCACAAGAAAACTGGACTCTTTATCTTCAACCAACGAAATGCTGGGGAAGTTGGGACAAAAATAACCCCTTCAAGATAAATAAAAAACAGGAACAAACTTACCCGGTAGTAGCCCTTACGAGAGCAACAATAAAGAAGCGAATTCTTTTTAAATTTTGGAAGCATGTTCCAGATATTTCAGACCGAATTGGGTCTAACAAAAAGGTTCTATTTAAAATTGGTTTAGGAGAAATTCCCTGGTTTCATCAAGTGACATTCTCAATTTGGCCTGACCAGGAAAGTATGGATCAATTTGCAAGAAAAAAAGGGCCCCACAGCAAAGCTATTGAAGCCGTAAGAAAGAATAAGTGGTTTAAAGAAGAATTATACGCTAGATTCTCAATCGAAAAAGAAGTAGGCAGTTGGCCTGATAATAAAATGCAAGCCTTGGAAAAAAAATGAGTAAATACTTTCCCTTTTCAGCCATTGTTGGCCAAGAGCAAATGAAATTAGCATTAATCTTGACTGCAATTGATCCAAAAATTGGGGGAGTTTTGGTTTTTGGAGACAGGGGAACAGGTAAATCAACCATTATAAGAGCCTTGGCTGGACTTTTACCCAAAAAAAAGTTTATTCAATGCTGCCCATATAACTGTCAAGATGTCTCCAATCTATGCTTTCATTGTAAAACGGCAAAACTATCTAAAATGATAGAACGAGATACTCCAGTCATAGATCTACCTCTAGGCTCTACCGAAGATAGGGTTGTAGGAGCATTGAATTTAGAAATAGCACTATCTGAGGGAAGAAAAGTTTTTGAACCAGGGCTTCTGGCCAAAGCAAACAATGGTTACTTATATGTAGATGAAGTAAATTTACTTGAAGACCACATAGTAGACCTATTATTGGATGTTGCTGCTTCAGGGGAAAACCTTGTGGAGCGAGATGGGATGTCAATCAGGCATAATTCTAAATTCGTATTGATTGGTTCTGGAAACCCGGAGGAAGGTGAACTTAGACCGCAGCTACTTGATAGGTTCGGCTTATCAGTGAAAGTTGGCTCTCCCTCAAAGATACCTGAAAGGGTTGAAGTTGTTAAGAGACGCGATGATTTCGAGCAAGATCCGGATGCTTTTCTAAAGAAGTGGCGGAGAAAAGATTTAGCTATAAGGAAAAAAATACTTGCAGCAAGAAATAACCTCACAAATGTCAAGCTAGATGATAAAATATTATCAAAATGCGCAGAGCTTTGCATATCTATTGGATCAGACGGCTTAAGAGGAGAGTTGACTCTTTTAAGAACTCTTAGAGCTTTTACCGCATATAAAGACAAAATAGATGCTGAATTATCAGACATAAAAGAAATCGCAGTGCACACTTTAAGCCATAGACTTCGAAGAGATCCTCTTGATGAGTCTAGCTCCGAAATGCGGGTTGAGAGAAAAATCAATGAACTTTTAAATGGATAAAAAAAAGACTTTTTTTGAAGGCGAACTTTCAGTCTCCACCTTGACAACCGCTATAGTTTCATTAATAAAAATTGATCCATCAATTGGTAGCATTCATATCAAGGGAAAATTCTCGCCAATGAGAGAAGAGTTTATATCCAAGCTTTTAAAATTAATTGACCAAAAAAGAACTAAGAAAATATACCCCTCTCAATCTCCTTCTGATTTTAATTCTTCAATAAATATCGTGCGTACACTCGCTGAGCGCAAGCCCGTTTTTGAGCAAGACTTCTTCGAAGATAAAAGCAATATTATTATTCTTCCGATGGCAGAAAAAATTGATAAAAACCTTGCCTGTTTTCTGAAAGGCAAAATGGAAAACAGCAAAGATAAATTGTTTATAGCTCTCGATGAAAGTGAGAATGATGAATATGTCCACGAAAATATTTCTCAGAATATTACTTTTTTTATCTCGGTAGATGAGATTAGACTTGAAGAACTTAAAGACCTCAAAATTAATTATAGAAAAGTAAGGGCAGCAAGAAAGAACCTTGAAAAAGTTGTCATAAAAAAAGATATACTCTCTCACTTAATAAATTGTGCTGATCTGTTAGGAATAACAGACTCAAAAGTTGCTTATACAGCATTAAAAACAGCTAAAGCTATTTGTTCACTAAAAGAAAAATCGTTTGTCTCTAGAGATGATGTGAACCAAGCTGTATCACTTGTTATGATTCAAAAGGCAAAAAGAATTCCAGAAATAAAAGATATGGATGAACAAACCCAATCTAAGCAACCTGAAGAAAAAAATGAGGAAAGTTCTCCAGATCAAACCGATTTAGAAAAAGAGCTCTTGAATAAACAGATGTTAATTGAAACCATTAAAGCTAATTTGCCCAAAGATCTAATTGAACAGATAATCAAAAACAAATTGAAAACTAGGCAGAGTGGGGACTCAGTTGGATCGGGCGAGAAAAATAAAAATTTTAAATTTGGGCGACCTCTTCCTTCAATTGGACGGAAATACTCATCAGATAAAAAAATTGATTTAATCTCAACACTCACAAAAGCAATTCCGTGGCAAAAAATTCGAAAGGACGCAATTAAAACAAATAAAAAAGGCCTAATATTTTACCCAGACGACATAACAATTAAACAATTTGATCAGAAATCTGAAAGAGTTCTTATCTTCATAGTAGACTCTTCAGGATCTAACGCAATAGGTAGGCTAGCTGAAGCAAAGGGAGCAGTTGAAATCTTACTTTCAGATGCCTATGCTAAACGAGACAATGTCGCTCTAATCTCTTTTGGAGGAGATGATGCCAAAACATTATTGCCTCCCACTAGATCACTAGTCGCTGCGAAAAAAAAATTAGGTGCGCTTCCAGGAGGTGGAGGGACGCCTTTAGCACGTGGCCTACTAGAGGCTAATAAACTTGCGCTTTCGGCAAAAAATAGAAATATAAAACCTATTTTAATTCTTTTATCAGACGGGAAAAGCAACTTGGGACTTAACGGAGAACCCGACAGGGAAATTGCAATTAGAGACTCTCTTAAAATAGCGTCAATTATAAAAGAAAATGGGCTTACCTCTATATTTATAGACACATCAAAGAGAGCGCAGCAAGTGGCTAAAGATTTAGCATCTAATCTAGATGGGAAATATTTTCCATTACCAAAGGCTAATTCTGAAAGCATTTCCAATACAATTAAAAACTCAATTTAGGAAAAAGTTTTGAATTGGGAAAAAGAAAAGTTTAATTGGCCATTTTGGGAGAATAGTCATTTTTTCGAAACAGAAAATTGTACATGGCACTACCAAGTAATAGGTGAAAATTCAAACCCCCTTCTATTCATGATACATGGTGCGGGAGCTTCTTCTCATTCCTGGAAAAATATGGTTGAACTATTATCTGATTACCAAATTGTATGTGTAGACCTTCCAGGTCACCGATTTTCAAAAAATCTAAAAAACAAATTATTAGATCTCAACTTGATCACGTCAGATCTTGTCAAGCTCTCAAGGCGTCTAAAAAAACCCCCTTCAATTTACTTGGGGCACTCTATCGGTGCCGTCATTGCCGTTCGCCTCGCTTATGAAATTAACAAAAATGGTACGAAAACAAGCGCCATATCTATAAATGGCGCCCTGGAAAGCTTTGAGGGTCCAGCAGGAAAAATTTTTCCATTAATGGCAAAAGCTATGAGCTGGAGTCCGTTAACAAAGTATTGGGTTAAGCTTTTTAATAGTGCTGAAAATAGTTTAAGGAAACTGCTTTCTTTATCCGGAAGTAATTTAACTAAAAAAGATATAGAGCCATATATTAATTTAATGAAAAATACCGATCACATCCAAGGAACTTTGGATTTAATTTCTAATTGGGATATAGATCCTTTTAACAAGATTTTGGATAAAATAAATTTTCCCATATTATTTATAATAGGCGAAAAAGATGGGATAGTGCCAAATGCTAACTCTATAAATGCAAATAAAAAAGTTAAGACTTCACAATTAATAAAAATTGCAAACGCTGGACATCTACTCCATGAAGAGAAAAGTGAAGTAGTCGCAGCCGAGGTAAGAACGTTTTACAAATTTTTAACTCTATAACTAATTCCCATTAAAGATTGGCTTCTCTTTTTTAAAAAAAGACTCTACAGCATTTTTAAAATCGTTACTTAAGGCTAATTTGTCTTGTTCTATAGCTTCACTCTCAAAAGCATCACAATAATTATCAAAACTTTTTGCCCTCATTACTCTTTTAGCCGCAGCTGCCGCGAGAGGAGCTCTAAGAGAAATCTGTGATGCCCAATCGCTGACTTCCTCAAAAAATTTTTCATCACTAAATACTTTATTTGCCAATCCAAAGTTTAAGCACTCATCTGCTGACAAATGACTGCCACTTATAATTACCTCTAGAGCCTTACGGTAACCCAAGGATTTTTGTAGCAGGTATGTTGCCCCACCATCTGGTACCAATCCTATATTTGAAAACACCATCGAAATTCGTGATGAAGCAGCCATCGCTATTAAATCACAATTCATAGCTAATGCGGTTCCTATACCTGCAGCTGATCCATGTATTGCAGCAACAAATATTTTTTTGCTCTTCGCTATAGACTCAAATATTGGAAAATATTCATCATTCAATTGCTTAGATGGAGGCATTTGACCTCCGTCCGTTAAATCAGCTCCGGCACAAAACCCGGGCCCCTCTCCCTTAACAACAATTACTCTTTTACTAACATCACCTTCAATAACTCTTATAGCGTCTAATAGTTTAAGTCGTAAGTCGGTGTTAAAAGAATTATAATGCTCAGGTCTATTTATTATTAGCTCTGACACGTGGTCATTAATTGATTTACTTATAACTATTTCTGCCATTTATTGCTTTCCTATTTTTGTTCAAGCGTATACGAATGGTCTAGTTATTGTAAGAATAATTTTTTAAGCGAGACAATTATGGTCAACATTTCTTTTTATATAAAAAATTTCCGTTGGCTTTATATTGTTTTTATCCTCACTTTTTGCTCGGCTTTTGGACAAACATTTTTCATTTCACTTTATTCGGCAGAAATCAGGCAGACATTTAATTTGAGTCATGGACAATGGGGACTGATTTATTCAATTGCGACACTGTCATCAGCCATTTTAATATTATTTGTTGGAGGATATGCCGACAAACTATCTGCTAGAATGATGAGTAGCATTGTTATTTTTGGATTGATGGCCTTTGTTTTTGGTATGGCTATAAACAGTTCTTTTATTTTCTTGATTTTTATCATTCTTGGTCTGCGCTTTTTTGGACAAGGTATGTTAGGGCATTTGTCAATGGTTTATTGTGGAAAGTGGTTCTCTAAGAACAGAGGTAAGGCTGTGGCTGTAGCGAATTCGGGATATACTTTAGCTGAAGCGTCACTGCCAACTATATTCGTTATTTTAATTGGAATTTTTGTATGGGAAAGGACTTGGTTTATTTCATTTATTATTTGCGTAATAATTTTACTATCAATTTTAATTTTTCTTACGGTTGAAAGAGATAAAAAGGACAGAGGAAATGGTGAGATAACCCAAACTGGAATGAATAATAAATCCTGGACAAGGAATGAAATGCTAAAAAACTGGGTTTTTTGGCTAGCTCTACCTGGATTAATGACCTCTCCTATGTTTACTACTACACTCTTTTTTCATCAAGTTCATCTTGTAAATGTCAAAGGATGGGAAATGTCAGAGTTTGTAATCCTTATACCATTCTACTCATTCACTAGTCTTTTATCCCTATACATTTTTGGTTATTTAGTGGACAGGTTTAATACCAAAAATATACTTCCATTTTTTTTATTGCCTCTTATCATGGGTTTTACAACTTTGGCCTCTGCTAATTCTTATCTGACCTTAATATTAGTATTTGTTTTTCTGGGAACAATGCAAGGAGCCTATTCTGTTGTCTATGGAACTTTTTTTCCTGAATTTTTTGGAACAGAGAATTTAGCTTCGATAAGAACCGTTGGTTTGACAGTAATGGTTTTGAGTTCTGCAATTGGACCGGTTGTTAGCGGATATTTTATAGATCTGGGGTATGAAATAGATGATCAGTTTATGTTTATGTCGTTTTTTGCTATTGTTGCTTCTATTCTCTTCATGTTTGTCTCTTTTAACACTAAAATTTCTAAACTTTCTTAGAGAGAAAAAATGAAAAAACTTATTCTTTTTGATTACGATGGAACTTTAGTAGACTCCGCTGATATTATAGTTGAGGGCACTCTCGAAGCGTTTGTTAGATGTGGCCTGCCAAAGCCTGACCCTATGAAAGTAAGGGAAGGCATAGGTCATAAGTTAGTTACAGCACTAAAAAACTATCTCCCGAAGGACTTAATAATTGATCCAAATATTATAGCAGCTGAATACAGAAAATGGTATCAAGAGAAGGATGAAGAGGGTATACACTTCGAGCCAATTTTTAAAGGCGTTCATTCGCTACTGGATTTTTTAAAAAGCGAAGATTGGCTTCTTGGAATAGCAACTAATAAATCCTCTAGAGGTCTTTTTAGAGGATTGAAGCATCACAAAATAGAGCACTTCTTCGATTTAATTATGACATCAGACGATTTCCCAGCAAAACCAAAACCAGACATGGCATTAAATGCTCAAAGAAAGCTTTTAGTTGATAATAATCGGTCGATAATGATAGGAGATACGGTTCATGATATAGTGATGGGAAAGTTAGCAAAATGCATAACCATTGGAGTCACATGGGGTTACAACAGTAGAGAAAGTTTAATTGATTCTGACGCTGATTTTATTGCTGATAAGCTAGATCAATTGTTAACACTATTGCAGACAGAAAAAATTCTGGGAGAAAAAAATGGAATCTAGTCAAATTATCTGGCAGCCACCAGCTAACGGAATTGAAAAAACTGAATTAGCCAAATTCATAGATTTCGTTAATAAAAAAGAGGCTTTGAAATTAGAGGTTAATTATTCAGAAATTTGGAATTGGTCTGTTACTAGCTCCTCAAGATTCTGGGATCTTATTTGGGACTTCACTAAGATAATTGGGGAAAAAGGATCTCGAATAATTGAAGGCGAAAATAATTTTCCTGGCGCAAAATTCTTTCCAGATAGCAAAATAAATTACGCTGAAAATATCCTTCGAAACCCATCAGACCAAATAGCAATAGAGGAATTTGGGGAAACTGGAATCCAAAAGAAACTATCTCGGAAGGAGCTGAAAGATAAGGCACTTAGAATGGCTGGCTGGTTAAGATCTAAAGGAGTTAAGAAAGGCGATCGTGTTTGCGCGTATATGCCTAACTGCTCAGAAACTATAATTACTATGTTAGCAACTACATCACTAGGCGGTATTTTTTCTTCTTGTTCTAGTGACTTTGGAGCAGCTGGCGTGATTGATAGATTTGAACAAATTGAGCCAAAGATATTAGTTGCCGCAAATGGATATTTTTATAATGGAAAGCTAATTGAAAGAATGAGTGAAATTAAAACTATCTGTAAAAGCCTCTCTACAGTCGAGGAAGTACTAATTTTCGAATACGCAGGAGATGTGACCAACAGTGAGCCATTTACTAATTTTGACAATGTTTATCTGTCATCCCCTCTCGAAAAATTTGTCCCTTCAAACTTTAATGATCCTCTTTATATTGTTTTTTCCTCTGGAACTACAGGAAAGCCAAAGTGTATCGTTCATTGCATAGGGGGCGTATTAATGCAACATGCAAAAGAACATAGACTCCATCTGAACATTAAAGAGAAAGAAAAAGTTTTTTATTTTACTACTTGCGGATGGATGATGTGGAACTGGTTAGTTGGCTCTCTCTTTTGTGAGAGCTCAATAGTTCTCTATGAAGGTAACCCCTTCCACAATGACCCATCAAAGCTCTTGAAATTAGCTGAAACTCTAAAAATAAATATTTTTGGCACTTCTGCGAAATATATTGATGCGTTATCAAAGACCGGTGTAAAGCCTAAAGCCCACTTAAATCTAGAATCTGTCCATACCCTTTGTTCCACAGGATCACCCCTTAGCCCAGAGGGTTATGATTTTATCAGAGATAATATAAAAACTGACCTTCAAATTGCATCTATATCAGGAGGAACAGATCTTCTTTCCTGCTTCGTTCTCAGCAATCCTTTTGATCCAGTAGTAAGAGGAGAAATTCAGTGTAGAGGATTAGGCATGGATGTTGATATATTTGATAATGCAGGGAATTCATTGATTGATCGGGAAGGAGAGCTAGTTTGTAAAAAGCCCTTTCCATCAATGCCTATAAAATTTTGGAATGATCCTGAAAATGAAAAATATAAGTCTGCTTACTTTAATATTTTTGAGGGCGTTTGGAGACATGGCGATTGGGCAAAAATTACTGAGAGAGGTACAATAGTAATTTTTGGTCGTTCTGATACTACTTTGAATCCTGGAGGAGTGCGCATTGGGACCGCTGAGATTTATCGACAAGTTGAGCAGTTAGAGGAAATAAACGAATCTATAGCTATCGGTCAAAATTGGAAAGGCGATACCAGAGTCATATTATTTTTAAAATTACAACCTGGATTCAAATTAGACCTAGAGACGAAAGATAAGATTATCCAAAAAATAAAAACAAATTTGAGCCCAAGGCATATACCGGCAAAGATGATTACTGTTGACGATATTCCAAGAACTAGATCTGGGAAGATTACAGAGCTAGCTGTTAGAGATATAGTGCATAATAAAGAAATAAAAAATAAAGAAGCGCTTGCAAACCCAGAGGCTCTTAATTACTTCAAAAATTTAGCTGAACTTCAACAAGACTAATTTTCTAATGTCTCCAAAACATTGGCAGAAAAAATGCCATAGCTACTAATAACTCCAATCGCCCTAGCACCATTGCAATAATCAAAATGTATTTTTCTAAATTATCCAAATCCCCAAAATTTCCTGCTGGGCCAATGGTTTCTCCTAAACCTGGACCTACATTAGCCAAAGCAGTTGTAGCGCCTGATAACGCAGTAATTAAATCTAGCCCACATAAAGAAAGACTAAGGGTAAAAATAACTAAAAAAGCAAAAAAACAGCATATCATTGTTACAGCTGACCGGTATATTTCCTGATCCACCAATTTACTACCATACCTAAGTAAAAAAACTCCCTTTGAATAAACTAGCTGTCTTAATGAAGCTTTTATAACTTGAGCCAAAACAATAAATCTATAGATTTTAATACCGCCTGAAGTTGAACCGGCACAACCTCCTATAAAAATGAGGAAGAAGAATAGGGCAGGGCCAAGTGTTCCATAGTCCATAAAATCACCACTTGAAAAACCTGTTGTTGTGACAATCGAAACAACGTTAAATATGTATTGAACATTCTCATAATAAGACGGTGAATGGTTTGATAATTGATAAACAACCAGTAAAGCACAAGAAAAGAAAATAATTAGAAAAAACACCAAGACCTGAGGGTCAAGTTTTGGAGTATTTCGAGTGAAAAAGATAGCTATAAAAACATTAAATGGCAAACCACCTATTATCATAAAAACAATTGCCACCCACAAAACAGAGGAACTATCAAAATAACCCAAAGATTCATCATGTGTCGAGAATCCACCGGTAGCCACTGTTGTCATCGCATGTGTTAAAGCGTCAAAGGGCTGAACGCCAACTGCTAAGTAGGAGATCACGCATGCTATAGATAAGATAAAATAGATTATTATTATGGATCTAGATATTTCTATCAACCTAGGTAAAGGTTTGTCTGATTTGTCAGAACTTTCCATCCTGAAAAGCTGCATACCACCTATTCTAAGGAAAGGTAATAATATTAATCCAAGAGATAAAATCCCTAACCCTCCAACCCATTGCATAATTGCTCTCCATAAAAGTATTGGCCTATCAAAAGAAAGTAATTCTGTCATAACGGTTGAACCAGTAGTGGTTAAACCAGAAGTAGCTTCAAATAAAGCATCTGTAAAATTCAATCCTGCACTAGAGTTTAAAAGAGGAATGGCACAAAGAATTGGAAGTAAAAACCAAAGTAGATTAACAACTAAAATACCAAATCTAGGCGTTACTTTTGGCTGTTCTCCATAACACGCTATAATAACTAAAGAACAGAATAAACCAGTCATAAAACCAGACCAAAAAAAAGAACCTCCGCCTTTCCAGCCCGTAAAAATTGATACTAACCAGGGCACGAACATAAGGAGGGAGAAAAAAAGACCGACATAAGCTACTATCAATCCTGCAGATCTGAGTTCTCTAAATAGCATCAAATAAATCTAATTTAAATTAATCAATAATACAACTAGCTTTAAAGCGAATTTATAATTGAGATCCATTGGAAATATATTCCAATTTAAAGTTTTAAATAAGCTGAAACTTTACACTCAGTCACCAATGAATTTCTAAAAATTATAAAAAACTCTTCCCTAATCTATAACTTCGATTAGGTATTGATTTCACTCTGAAAATTAACTCTGGGTCTTTCAAACCACTTTACAATCAATAAAACAATTAGGAGAGTGATCAAGGGGGGCATGTAAATAAGAAAAACTAGACTAGGGAATTGAACGAGAAGAGACTTTAAACCTATTATTGAAGCCTGCATAAAAAGAGCAACCAAAGATGAAAATATTATTATGAGATTATTATTATTTTTTTCGTAACCCCAAAGAACCAAGCTTATCATAGCAAGCATACTTAAAGAAATGGGAGATAAAATTGATGCAAGTTTCATGTGGCTCTCGGCCATATATTCTGTCTGAGTGTAATTGGTAATGACTGCTAAATCCTTAGACTTAAATAATCCCGTATAGGGCGAAACTTCTAATGGAGAAGCGACGTATGTTTCAGTTTCTGGAAGAAAAGTGTTTAGATTAAATCCAAAATTATCAAATCTTATTGATACAACACTTTTTTCATCCGTAGTGGAAATTTGTAATACTCCATCTTTCATTATTAAGTCTTTGACCCCATCCTTTTCTCTAATCGTTGCCTCCCTTGCCGAATATAATAGCGAGTAGTCTTTATTTCGATTATCAAAAACAAAAATTCCTTTCATCTGATTATCTTCAACAGAGTCTCTGACATAAATTGTTATTCCTGAAACTGGATGAAAAAACTTTCCTACATTTACTAATTTTGCAGAATAATTTTGCTCTATTTGAAAAAATATAGACTGCAGTTTGAATGCGCTTTTTGGTAGAATAAAGAAGACTAAAACCAGCAAAAATATGCTCACTGTCATCCCAAAAATAAATACAACTTTCCCTATTGAAGAGTAGGAAAATCCAGAGCCTATTATCGCTACAATTTCTGCCTCAGCAAATAGTTTGTTGATAGCATAAATCGTAGAAAAAAAAGCTGCTATTGGCGTCACAAAATATGCAACTTGCGGAATTGTGTTTAAACCAACTTGAAAAAATATAAAAAAGGGTTGCTCATTTAAAACCAAACTTTCTAGTTTTGGTAGAATTTGTACCAACCAAAGAATCCCTACAAAAGTAAATGAAAATAAGAAGAAAGGCTTCACTAGTTGCATAAAAAGATATTTGTCAATTGTTTTCATAAGTCTTTATTTTTCTCAGCCTGCTTCTTGCCAAACATTTTCAAAAAGACAAAGCTTGTCCTCGGTAATATGAGGTAAGGTTGTTTTGTATCACTGGAGGGCCTGATAGTCATTCTGTAAAAACCGAAAATACATAAAGATAAGTGTATAAGACCAATATACACAAAAAGTATACCTGACCCAAATATTTCGAAAAGAATAGATACTATTAGAGGACTTATAATTGCACTGATGCCATATATAAATATTATAGATGCCGCTAAATCAATAAAAAAGGTATCATCAGAGAAATCGTTTGCGTAGGCAGCCGCAACTGAAAATATAGGTAAAGCAAAAAAAGAAAAAAGAAAAATAAAAGCGGAGAATATGAAAAAACTTTCATCTCCAAATAGAGCGATCAATGAGCAACAAAATAATGAAGCAAAGGACAAAAAAATCAGGACCCATCTCCTGTCAAATTTATCAGCTACTAAGCCTAAAGGGATTTGAGAGATTACACCACCTATTAAAGCCAAAGATAAAAAAATACCTACCTCAAACGAGCTAAAGCCTCTTTCAGCACCATAAATGGGCCCCACCATCCTAATAGCGGGATTAGTAGCACCTACAACAAATACACTTACAAAACTTAAAGGCGACAATTTGAAGGCCCTTACAATACTTAAAGATGGTGCTTTTGGAATAGTTGGGGGGATATTAGAGGTGAAAGCCAGTGGTAGTATACATAGGCATAAAAAAACCCCAATAATATTGTAGGTTAGAAGTTGTTCAGTATCTAAGAATCCAATAAATATCGAACCTAACGCTGCTGCACCGTGGTCAACAAACCTATAACCCCCAAAAACTCTTCCCCTGTTTAAATTTGATACCTTAGCATTTAACCAACCCTCTACAATCGTAAAGCACCCTGCTATAGATATCCCTGCCAAAACTCTCAAAAAACACCAAAAATAGGGGTCAATTAAAATTGGATGCATTAAGCTGCCTAAAACGCTAAATGATGCAAATATAGTGAAAGCCCGAATGTGGCCAACTCTTCCCATTACATAAGGAGCTATCCAACAACCAATCAGGAATCCAGCAAAGTGACTAGACCCAAGAAGACCTAATTCCACATTACTAAAACCAATTTCTAGCCCCGCTAATGCGTCAAAAGGAGCTAAAATACTAGATCCCAATTGAAGAAAAAAAATTGAAATAAGTAATGCAACAAAGGATATAATTAACATTTTTTTTCCTTGAAAATGATATGCCAAATAAACATTTGATTACTCTGTTCCGTATTAGTTGTCTTACAGAGAAACATCAAGTAATTAAAATTCCGTTTTTTTCAAAGTTAATGATTGCAGTATAAAAGATTTAATCACTATAGGCATAAAAATTGCATAATGACCAACGTTAATAGAACGTATTTCCTCCTACGTTTAAGAAGGGTAGCTTCTAAATCAGCTCGTGCAGACCATGGTCAGTCTGCCTTTTTTTTGTCTAATTATAATGCCCTCATTAATCTGATATTTAATTTTAGGGAAAAGAATCTTGAAAAAAAAGTCACTTTAAGCTTGAATAAACCGGTAAAGGATTCTGCATGGAAACATCTGAAAAACAAAGTAAACGTGTTGAGGAATTATGTAAAAAATACTCCTCTGATTGCGTTGATGTAGCAAAGTTGATTTGCGACGATCACCCCCCTGAAAATCTAGCTTTTAGAATTTTTGATACAAAAATGATTGCTACTGACTTAACCTACGGAGATTTAAAAGCAGAATCTCAGCTATTGTCCGAAGGCCTTATGTCAAAAGGAATAAAATCAGGTGACAGAATAGCCACTCTTATGGGTAAAAGCAGAGAATATATAGTTACATTGATGGCTATATGGCGAATTGGAGCAGTTCACGTACCTCTTTTTACAGCTTTTTCTACTCCAGCAATTTCGCTGAGATTGAATGGCAGCGGGGCAAAAATAGTTGTTTGTGATGAAACACAACAGGCAAAGTTAAAGCCGAGTGATGAACTTATTTTAGATAGAAAAATCGAAGTGATAACTACGGCTGAGAAACAAAAAATACCAAATTGGGCTCAAAGATGGGACACTCTTCTTGAAATAGAAACAGATAAATTCAGATCTCCTAAATTAGGTGCTGATGCTCCGATAATACATATTTTTACTTCTGGAACCACTGGACAACCGAAGGGTTTAATTGTTCCGATAAAGGCACTTGCGTGCCTACAGGCCTATGCTGAGTTTGCTTTTGATCTCCAACCAAATGATATCTTTTGGAATGCTGCAGACCCCGGTTGGGCTTACGGACTTTATTGTGGCGTTTTGGCTGCTTTAACTACAGGTACAGCGAGTATACTTCTTCAAGGTGGCTTTGATCCCCATATCACTTTCGATATATTACAGACACAAAAGGTAACAAATTTTGCAGCCGCTCCCACAGTTTATCGATCTTTGCGTTCAGCAGATCTCAAACACAAAGATAGTATTGTTCTTCGGTGTGCCTCGAGTGCTGGTGAACCATTAACTCCTGAAATCAATGACTGGGCGAAATCAGCTTTAGGGGTTCATGTCCATGATCACTATGGCCAAACAGAAACCAGTATGGTTATAAATAATCATCATTACCCGTCTTTAAAAAATAGTCTTAGAGATGGGTCAATGGGTAAAGTGATGCCAGGATGGTCAGCAGTTATTCTCAAGCAAGATGAAGATATACCAGCAAATGCTAATGAGTTGGGACGAGTTGCATTAGTGTTAAAAGATAGTCCTTTTGCCTGGTTTACAGGTTATATAGGCAATAAAGAGAAGAGTGCCGAGAAATTTTCTGAAAACGGAATATATTATATAACTGGAGATACTGGTTCAGTAGATGAAGATGGATATTTTTATTTTTCTACGCGAGATGATGACGTGATTATAATGGCTGGATATAGAATAGGTCCATTTGAAGTGGAGTCAGCATTAATCACACATAAATCTGTAAGCGAATGCGCTGTTATTGCAGCTCCAGACCAAGTGAGAGGAGAAGTAATAGAAGCATTCGTGGTTCTAATGCCAGATTTTAATGGAAGTGATAGCCTAACAGATGAATTACAAAAGTGGGTAAAGACAAATTTTGCAGCCCACGCTTTCCCTAGGAAAATACACTATGTCAAAGAACTTCCTAAAACTCCCAGCGGAAAAATTCAAAGATTTCTTCTGAGAAAAAAAAGACGTGAAGATCTATCATAAATAAATAATAACTAACCTTAAATAAATATATGAAATCCGATATTTAAAATGAATGTTACACAGGCAATAACCGAGCGTCACTCAATAAGAAGGTTTCTCCCAAAAAAAGTACCTTTAGAAATTGTTAAAAAAATTTTAGGGGATGCGTGTAGAGCGCCTTCGGGAACAAATACACAACCTTGGAAAGTTACGTGCGTCATGGGAAAAACAAAGGAAAGATTGTCGAAAGCGATCAAAGAAGCCATAAAGAATGATCAAGCTGATTTAGAATATCAGTATATGCCCTCACCTTTAAGAGAGCCCTATATTTCAAGAAAACGTAAAATAGGGTATTCTCTTTACGAGCTTTATGGAATTGCAAAAGACGATTACCCTGCTCGTAAAAAAGCAATGTTACGTAATTTTGAGTTTTTTGGCGCACCTGTGGGTTTATTCTTTCGAATGGATCGTGACTTACTTTATGGGTCATGGCTTGACGTCGGCATGTTTATGCAAAATGTAATGATACTGGCAAGGGAACATGGTCTTGAGAGCTGTCCTCAACAAGCTTGGTGTGAGTTTGGATCGACAGTTCACAAGGTTTTAAATATACCTCAGGAAGAAATAATCGTATCAGGAATGTCTCTGGGCTTCGCTGCCAAAGCTCCAGAAAACACCTTGATCAGCGAAAGAGCTGATATTGATGAATTTTCAATATTTCTAGACTAAGGCTGACTTTCGATATTTGTCAAACCAAGCATCAATTTGCATAATCAGATCCGAGTCGATCCAAACGCCTTTTAAGAGCCGTAAACTCCATTACCCCTAGTGCAGTCCCAAAACCTTTCATAGCCTGCTTATGTGCTAATTCCTGAACCTGAGGCAACGGCAAAGTGATCTTACCTCCAGCTTGCGCCGCTATCTGAATACGGCAAGCCTGCTCTAGGTAATACATCATAATGAATGCTTCGGGGATACTTTTACCACATGATAATAAACCATGATTTTTTAAAATCAAAAGTTGCTTGTCTTTACCCAAATCTTCAAGCAGTCTTTTTTGTTCTTCAAGGTTTAATGCCAATCCTTCATATTCATGATAACCAATTAGATTTTTGTAAAGCAAAGATGTTTGACTTAATGGTAACAAACCTTCCTCTTGAGAGGAGACGCCAACTCCGGCCGTAGTGTGGGTATGAATAACACAAAGCATATCTGGACGTTCTTTGTGGACACATGAATGAATTACAAAACCTGCGGGATTAATTCGATCCCCGGTGTCAGAAATTATATTTCCATCTAAATCTACTTTAACTAGGTTTGATGCTGTGATTTCTTCATATAGAAGACCAAAAGGGTTTAAAAGGAAATGTTCTTCAGGACCTGGAACCCTTGCAGAAATATGGTTGTAAATGAGGTCGTCCATTCCAAAGTGGTGCATCAATCGATAACATGCTGCAAGATCAATTCTTGTGTCCCACTCCTCCTTGGATATCTTACCGCTTTCAAACAGATTGCTCGTTTTTTTGTTCATTTAAAGAGCTCCATATTTTATTTTATTTTCATTTAATATAATGAATTATAACACATCTGGCTATGTTTAGAAATTTTTAACTTTTATTCTAAAAACGTGGGTAAAAAATTGGTAGCGGGTGAAACCCTAAACTCTTGCAAGCAACCCTGTATAGGTATAATATTTGGGGAAAAAGTGATTTTACTTTTTTACTAACAATAGAATTAAAACGGTCTTATTAGACAAGTAGGCTTCGGGGACAGTTATGAGCTTGTATAAGGAATACTTAAAGGAGATTGAAAAAAGGAAAAAACAGGGCTTACATCCAAAGCCGATCGAAAGCGGGCGGCTTACCAACGAAATCATTTCACAAATTAAAGATCCAAGCAGTAAACATAGAAAAGAGTCTTTAAATTTTTTCATTTACAACACTCTTCCTGGAACGACATCGGCAGCAAATGAAAAAGCTAATTTCCTGAAGGAAATAATTCTTGAGATTTATGTGGTTCAGGAGATTAGACCAGATTTTGCATTTGAACTGTTATCTCACATGAAAGGCGGTCCCTCAGTCACTGTCCTAATTGATCTTGCTTTAGGCGATAATAAACAAATAGCCGGTAAAGCTGGTGAGATACTTAAAACTCAGGTTTTCCTCTATGAGGCTGATACAGATAGACTTGAGAAAGCTTTTAAAAATGGGAATGAAACTGCTAAAAGTATAATAGAAAGTTATTCTAAAGCTGAGTTCTTTACAAAACTTCCCGAAATAGATGAAGAAATTAAAGTCGTATCGTATGTTGCAGCAGAAGGTGATATATCGACAGATCTTTTATCTCCGGGAAATCAGGCCCACTCGAGATCAGACCGTGAACTTCACGGAAAATGTTTTATTTCAAAAAAAGCGCAGGTCGAAATCCAAGAACTGCAAAACCAATTTCCTGATAAAAAAGTAATGCTAGTAGCTGAAAAGGGAACTATGGGTGTCGGTTCTTCAAGAATGTCCGGAGTAAATAATGTTGCACTATGGACAGGCAAGCAGGCAAGTCCATACATACCGTTCGTAAACATAGCCCCAATTGTTGCCGGTACAAATGGAATCTCACCCATATTTTTAACAACGGTCGGGGTGACAGGAGGCATTGGTCTTGACTTGAAAAACTGGGTAAAGAAGAGAGATGGCGGTGGAAATGTTATCCTAAACAACGATGGAGAACCAATTTTAGAGCAAGCCTACTCCGTTGAGACAGGCACGGTATTTACGATTAATTCCAAAAAGAAAAAATTGTATGATGAATACGGAGAAAAAGAACTTGTTGATTTAAGCGTTTCATTCACACCACAAAAAATAGAGTTTATGAAAGCTGGCGGATCATATGCAATTGTTTTTGGAAAGAAACTTCAAAATTTTGCATCTAGTTTACTAGGAAATAATTTCCCTTCTCCCTTTGCAAAGGCCAAGGAAATCTCTTATCAAGACCAAGGTCTTACAGCTGTAGAAAAAATCTTCAATAAAAATGCAGTGAGTATTCCAGAAGGAAAAATTCTTTACGCAGGTTCAGACGTAAGGGTAGGAGTAAACATAGTAGGTTCACAAGACACCACCGGTTTGATGACCTCGCAAGAGTTAGAGTCCATGGCTGCTACCATTATCGCACCAACTATTGACGGTGCTTATCAATCTGGTTGTCATACGGCATCAGTTTGGGACTTTAAAGCGCAGGAAAATATCCCAAAACTAATGAATTTTATGCATAAATTTGGTCTCATTACAGCAAGAGATCCCAAGGGTGTTTATCATTCTATGACAGATGTAATTCATAAAGTCTTAAATGATATAACTGTAGATGACTGGTCAATAATTATTGGAGGAGACTCTCATACTAGGATGTCTAAGGGAGTCGCCTTCGGAGCTGACTCTGGAACTGTAGCTCTTGCGTTGGCAACTGGAGAGGTAAGCATGCCTATACCTGAATCAGTCAAAGTTACGTTCAAGGGAGTAATGAATGAATATATGGACTTTCGAGACATAGTGCACGCAACCCAAGCACAAATGTTAAAGCAGTTTGGCGAAAATGTGTTTCAAGGACGGGTAATCGAAGTACATCTAGGCACACTCCTTTCTGACCAAGCTTTTACATTCACAGACTGGACTGCCGAAATGAAAGCCAAAGCTTCTATCTGTATTTCACAGGACAAAACGCTTATAGAATCTCTAGGAATTGCAAAAGACCGTATAAAGATTATGATTGAAAGAGGGATGGATAATGAGAAAAAAGTTCTTAAGGGGCTAATAGAAATTGCAAATAAGAGGATTGACGAGATAAAATCTGGTAAAAGACCAGCGTTAGTTCCTGATGATGACGCAAAGTATTTTGCGGAAGTAGTTGTTGACCTGAACGAGATTGATGAGCCAATGATTGCAGATCCAGATGTAAATAATATTGATGTATCCAAAAGATATACCCACGATACAATTAGACCAATCTCATTTTATAATGCGGAAAAAGAAGTTGACCTTGGCTTTGTAGGTTCATGCATGGTTCATAAAGGGGATATAAAGATTGTTGCTGGAATGCTTAAGAATTTAGAAAATGATAATGGAACCGTCAAATTTAAGGCGCCTTTAGTAGTGGCTGCCCCAACCTATAATATAATTGACGAATTGAAAGAAGAGGGAGACTGGACTATTTTACAAAAATACTCTGGATTTGAATTTGATGACGAAGCTCCAAAGAATACTGCACGCGTCGAGTATAAAAATATTTTATATCTTGAAAGACCAGGTTGCAATCTATGTATGGGTAATCAAGAGAAGGCAGAAAAAGGGGACACTGTTTTAGCTACATCTACTCGTTTATTTAAAGGGCGAGTGGTTGAAGACTCTGAAGAGAAAAAAGGAGAGTCACTGTTAGCGTCAACTCCAGTTGTGGTTCTTTCCGCTATCCTTGGAAGAACCCCCACTTTGGAGGAGTACAAAAAAGCAGTTAAAGGACTTAATCTCACAAAATTCTCACCACCTAGTGAGAAACCCTCTGATACGTTATCAGTTCATTTTTAAAATGCTACGACCGTAGCATTTGTAATTTAGATCATTCCATCCAAAAAAGTTCAGTTTATAAATTAATTTTATGTTACAATTGGTTTATTCAAAAGGCGGCTTTTTTTCAATATGGTGAGTGAGAGAAAATATTTTTTATCAAGGGAGATCCGTCCTCTAGCAGAACGTTCCGACCTTATGGGTTTTTTTTTGGTTCTACACTGCTATACTACGATAGGGCTTGCCTTAATCCTATTTTCCGTTTGGCCTAATGTTTTTACATTTTGTGTAACTCTGATGATAATTGGTTCAAGGCAACTAGGTTTGGCAATATTAATGCATGATGCGGCTCATAGAGCTCTTTTTGCTAACACAACTTTAAATGAAAAAATTGGCTTTTGGGTGTGTGGCTGCCCTATTTTGGCAGATCTTTTTTCTTATAGGCATTACCATTTAATGCATCATAAGCATACACAAACAGATAAAGATCCTGATCGTGTTTTATCAAAACCTTTTCCTGTTACAAACCAAAGTTTGTGGCGAAAGTTTTTCAGAGACATAACAGGACAAACAGGCTTTAATGCAGTTTTTAAGCAAGTTATGAATTCCTTTAAATTGGCTTTTGACAGAGATGCCATTGATAGCTCCCAGGAGCAAGCACAAACTTTTAAATCAAACTCTCTATTCCAACCATTGATCTCAAATACATTCATTTTCATAATCATGTGGTATTTTGGGGCATGGTGGTGGTGGTTCGCTTTCTGGTTTTTACCGTTAGTAACTTGGTTTCAGGTAGTGGTTAGATTAAGAAATATTGCTGAGCATGCTGCTACTGAATTCTCAACTAATGAGCTTAAGAACGTTAGAACTACATATGCTAATCCCATTATGAGATTATTTCTAGCGCCTTATTGGGTGAATTATCATTTGGAACATCATTTGATTATGCATGTTCCTTGCTGGAGGTTACCTAAAGTTCATGAACTAATGCTAAAAAAGGGCTACGCAGAAAAAATGAAATTAGCAAAAAATTATCTAGAGGTCTTAAGAGAAGTCACAAAGAAGAGTCCTTCTCATACTTAAAGTCTATTCTCTCAACCATATATTGAACAAAAAAACCATTGCTATTAACCTATATCTATGACTTTGCCAGAACATAAGCGAGACAAAAAAAAGACAGCTATTGTAATTGGTGGCGGTATAATAGGGTTAACAACAGCTTATTGTCTCTCCAAGAAGGGTGTAAGAGTTACTGTTATTGACCCTGATTTTTCAGATTGTCGCGCATCCACTGCTACTGCAGGTATTATTGGTGGTTCAAGCGTCATTCCTTGGGCAAGTTCTACCCTTTGGCCGCGCCTACCCGCACATCTTCTCAAACGCAATGGACCCCTCGGTATAGCACTGCCCTTGCCAACCGATTTGCTGGGTTTTGTTAAGAATAGTGTAATGGCAGGTCGCCCTGAGACACGAAAAAAAAGCGCTAAAGGACTAGCAAACTTGGGGTTGCGTGGATGGGATTATTGGCAAAGCTTATTAGTAGATTTACCAGAAGCTAGATCTTTGTTCAAACAAACTGGTTGCCTATTTTTTTGTGAAACCAATGACCAACTAAATATTGAAAATGAAAACAATATAATTCGGCGCGAATTTTCAATGGATATTACAGATCTATGCGCTGATGAGATGAAAACTCTAATTCCATCACTCAAGACCTCAGTAGCTGGAGGCTCTTGCGTGAACTTGGCAGGGCACGTAACAGATCCTTTAGCTCTTCAGAAAATCCTGAAAAAAGCGATACTTTCTCTGGGCGCCAACCTTATTAAATCGAATGTCTTAGGATTCACCAAATGTAAAGGAAAAGTGAATGCCGTTAAAGTGGAATCAAAAGAGTATAGAGCAGACACAATTATACTTTCTGCTGGCGCTGGCTCAGCGGGTTTAGCTAAAGATTTAGGAAATAATATTCCAATGGTCCCTGCTTGGGGGGCATCTGTAACTTTCACTAACACAGACATTAATTTAAAGACTCCCTTCCTGGTTTTAAGTGATGGTTTTGCTGTGACTGACTCAAAATTGGGATTGCGAGTTTCAGGTCTTCTTCAAATTGGAGGAGAAGGTAGAGTAAATAAGATGACAGACACACTGATTTATCATGCAAAGAAGTTGTTCGGTAATTTTAGTTATTCAAAGATTCTTCGTTTGACTGGGCCAAGACCACTTACTGCAGACTCTTTACCTTTTTTGGGGCAAGACCCACATTATTCGAATATTTTTCATAATTTTGGGCACGGTCACTGGGGCTTAACCCACGCAGCAGTTTCAGCCAAAATTATGACTGATCTGATCATTGGACTTACCCCAGAAATTGATATTAGTCTATATAGAGTTAATCGCTATTAGCGACTTTAACTTGCGGCACGGGCCTCAAATTCCCTTATCACCCTACCAGCATTAACTGGCGTACGATTACCATCACGCATGGAGAATTGGCCGTTGACCAAAACATGACAAATTCCTGAGGCATAGCGGCGTGGGGTTTTGGCTGTGACATTGCTCGCTATGTTTACTTTGTCAAAAACGCAAATATCAGCATAAAAACCAGTCTTTAAATATCCACGATCTTTCAGTCCAAGCCTTCTAGCTGGAACAGATGTCAATTTGGCTAATCCCTCAGCTAGAGATAAAATCTCACGATCCCGAACGTAATATTGAAGAAATCGTGCAGCCCAACCATACCCTGATAGAGAGCCAAGGTGATCTTTTAATATACCTTCATTTGCGGTTGCAACTGTATCTGAAATCACCGCGCACTCTGCTTGACTTAGACATAAGTCTACATCGGTGTCACGAAAAGAGCGTGATGTCCAAAAACAAGCCATCATATCTTTACCTTCCTCAAGTAAAATATCCAATACAGCGTCGTAAGGGTGACAATTCCTCATTCTGCCTATTTCAGCAAAGTCCATACCAACTAGTTCTTTATTATGTGTAGCATTTAGAAGAACAATATCAGACCACTTTTCAGCTTTCACAATAAGCCACATTGGCTGCGAATTTTTCTTTATCTTTTCTCGCATCTCTTTATTGGCTAAGCGTTCCAATACATCATCAATCGTTCCGGCTTGCGCCCATTTGGGAAGAATTGCTGCCATAAATGTATGAGCCCAGTCATGAGGAATGACATCAAAAGCTATATCAACGTCATGCCGACGGGCTTGCTCAATCATTTCCAGAGTATGTTCCATAGCATGGTCTGGTGCTCCAAATTTTGGCTGAATATGACTTATCTGAAGCTTTGCACCTGATTGGCGAGCTGTTGCAATAGCCTCTGTGAATCCTAGATCATAATGCGTATCTCGATTACGGACATGCGTCGCATAAAGTCTTTTATATTTTGCTGCAACTTCACATAGAGGCACAAGATGATGGGGAGCCGAGAGAATTCCAGGGAAATATTCCAGACCTGAGGAAAAGCCACCTGCACCCTCATCCATGCATTTATCTACCAAACGGGCCATGTCAGCTACCTCATCTTGTTCCCCTGGTTGAAGCTCTCCACCCATAATTGCCCTGTGGACAGTACCGTGCCCAACAAATGCCATCACGTTTACTCCCAGGCCTATTTTATCAAGAACGTCTAGATAATCTCCGAAGCCCAGCCAAGTATCATGTTTGGCCTTGGCTGTATACCAGGGGGCAATTCTAGGAATAACATCTGGAGAATTTACAGGAGCACAGCTGTGGCCACATTGGCCAATGACTTCCGTTGTTACACCTTGATGCACCTGACTTTCAGCTCGTCCGTCTGCAATAAGCGTAAAGTCGGAGTGAGTGTGCATATCGATAAAGCCTGGAGAAACAACTAACCCATCTACGTTTATAGCACTCTCTGCGTTCGAAGGCTTTAAAACACCTGCTGGTTCAACCGCCGAAATAATCCCGTCTTTAATGGCAACATCACCAATTATACTCTCATTTCCTGAACCATCAAAAACTTCGCCACCTTTCAAAATTAAATCAAACATATTTTTCTCCTATAGTGCTGGTCCATAAAGCCAATCCGGCAAAAATAGTGATATTTCAGGAAAGAAAATCAATATCAAGAGACCGATAATATATGCAAATATAAACGGGATCACCGCAACCGATATTCTCTCAATGGAAATACCTGATATACGTGCCGCAACTGATAGATTGCCGCCAAGTGGTGGTGTCAAAAACCCTATTTCACAAGTAATTACTGTAAAGATACCAAACAGTACTGGATCAACACCCAAAGATAACATCAGCGGCAGAAATACTGCAGTGAACAGAACAATCTGGGCAAGTGACTCCATAAAAGTCCCAATGAATATATAGAAAATACCAACCATTATAAGTATCAGAAATTTATTGTCTGTAATTGATGTAATGCCTTCCTGAACTGCACTGGGAACATCATAAAATGCAGTTAACTGACCAAACGCTAATGTAGGTGCGATTATTATAAGAATACCAGTTAAGAGTGCTGTAAATCTCAAAGCCTCAATAATTTTCTTTAAAGTTAACTCTCTGTAAACAAATAAGCCGACTACCAAAGAGTAAAAAACGGCAACTCCCGCGGCCTCTGAGGGAGTAAAAGCTCCACCATATATTCCTCCTAAGATCAATACAGGAGCACCAATTGACCACTTACCATCCCAAGCCGCCTTTAGAAATGGACTCCAAGAAAACTTTTCTCCTTGACCGCCATAACCACGTCTTCGGGCAATTATATACGTTGTAATCATCAAAAGGCCAGTAATGACAATACCAGGCATAACACCTGCAAGGAATAACCTTGGTATTGAGGTGTCTGAAACAAGCCCATAAATAATTAAAAGATTGGAAGGAGGAATTAAACTTCCTAGAGCACCTCCTGCAGCCGTAATTCCAGCAGCAAATGGAACGTCATAACCCTCCCGTTTCATTGCGGGAACAGTTACAGAACCGATCGCTGCTGTTGTTGCGGGACCTGAGCCTGAAAGCGCTGCGAATAGCATACATGCAAAAACTGTTACCAAACCCATGGAACCGCGGTAGGCACCTACCAGTGTTGTAGCAATCCCTATCATTCTGGTAGCCATTCCCCCAACCTCCATAAGGCGACCAGCTAAAACAAAAAGTGGAATGGTTAAAAGAGGAAAAGGAGTAAGACTACCGTAACCAGTTTGTGCAATCAAGGTATAAGGAATATCTATCATATAAATCGCGACAGCAGTAGTAACCCCCACTGCAACAAAAAGTGGCACACCCATAATGGTAAGAACTACAAAAACGATAGCTAGAATCGCGAGTGGACTCATTTATGAACCTCAATTTCATCAAGGTCACCGGTTTCTTTAAGTTCACCAGGTAAGCCTTCTTTGCCATCACGCATCCAAAAATAATAAGTTTGAATAAGTCGTAAAAGCATCAAAGTATATCCCACAACCATAATCGTCTGAGGATAAAATTGATCAACACCAAGACTTGGACTGGTTTCAGTAAATCGCCAAAAGACATAAAGATAGTCCCAACTTACCCTTATCATAAAAACACAAAACAAAGCCCAAATTATGTCTGCGAGTATCACTATGTATTTACCAAAACGTGTGGGAAGGGATTGAACCGCAACCATTATTCGGATATGAAAGCGCTCACGAACACAAAGTGCAGCTCCAGTATAAACCGCCCAAACCATTGCATAAGCCGCGGTTTCTTCTGTCCAGCGCAAGGCCATTTCAAATATGTATCTTGCAATAACTTGACTGATCACAGCAACCGAAATTATTACTAGACAAGTACAACAAACAAACTCTTCCAGATGGCGTTCGAGCCAACGTAAAATAAGCAAACCCAGTCTCCTAAATGATAAAAAATAAAGGGGGCTTTAAAGCCCCCTTCATGTTCATATTAATTGGCTGCTGCCTGAATTTTCTTAACTAGGTCAACAAACTCTTTGCCACGCTTTTTCGCAAACATATCTTGAACAGACTTGCCAGCCTCTACAAATTCAGCTTTGTCAGGTGTAGTCATAGCCATACCACCTTTTTCAACCAACCACTGACGGATTTCTGCAGTTTCATTTGCAACTTGAGAGCGCATCTCTGCACCTGCGTCTGTTGCTGCTCTTAAAATCTGCTCTCGCTGTTCATCTGATAGCTTCTTCATAAAATTGTCAGATGCAAATAGAGGAGCCATGGCAACAAAGTGCTCTAATATTACAAGATGTGGTTCAAATTCGTAAAACTTCATATCTCTAATAAAAGCTGTACCATTATCACCGCCATCAACAGTACCAGTTTGCAATGCTGTCGGTGTTTCTGACCATGCTAAAGGTACTGGATTAGCGCCAAAAGCCTCAAATGTTGCAAGCATAACTTCGTTTTTAGGCACCCGAATTTTTAATCCTGCCATGTCTGCCATTGTGTTAACTGGACGCTTTGAGTTAAAAAAGTCTCTGTACAATGCGGGACCAAAACTAAGTAAGTGAACAGAAGTGTCTTTCTGCAACTGAGATTTCATAAAATCTCCCACATCTCCATCGACAACATCCTCAAGGTGTTTTGCGTTTTGAAAGATGTAGGGCAATACAGTAACATCCATTAGTGGCCAGTGTGGTGATACATTGTTTGCTGTAATAAAAAAACCATCGACGGTGCCAAGTTGCATAGCCTTGAACCCCTCATCCTCTGAGCTTATCTGGTTACAGCAACGTAGTTTAACATCCACAGATCCACCTGTATATTCCTCTGCTTTGGCTTCAAAAATTTTTCCAAACCGACCATATAGTGATTCTTCAGGAGCACCAAAACCAAGGTTCATAGTGATGTCTGCAGCAACTGCAACAGTTGATGTCATCCCCATAATTAAGGCGGACGCAATAAAATTTTTTATTTTAAGATATTTCATTTTCTTCCCCTTCTTTATTTTACTTATATAAATGGTAGGGTCAGAATTTACATAAGGTCAACTAGATTCTGATGAATTATAATAATTTGCATACCTATTATGCATTATATATATACTTTATTTTCTTTGTTGGCTTAAACAAATTCTATTCAAAACTAAGAAATCATATAAAATATGAAAGAGTAAATAATTAACGAGGAAATTAAGAATTGGATGTTCGAAGAGCTTCCCAAATTACTAATGTTGGATAAATGAACGGTTTGTCCACCCATTTAGAAAGATTTAGCTTGAAGGGTCGGCGAGCATTGATAACCGGTGCAACACGCGGTATCGGTTTGGCAATTTCCAAGGCTATGTGTGAAGCTGGCGCCAAAGTTTATATAAATGGTAGAGATCCTGATACCATAGACAAACTTTGTATTGATATGACAGCTAGTGGATACCAAGTTTTTCCTGCATCATTTGATGTCACCGAGGCTAGTGCTTTCGAAAAATGGTTGGAAGCTACCGCAGAACCTCCGGATATTCTTGTTAACAATGCAGCGATCAGGCACCGGTACCCCATAAATAAAATTACGCCTGAAGACTTTTCGAATGTTATAGAAGTTAATCTCAATTCAGCTTTTGCACTAGCAAGGAACTTTGCAACGCGTGTTAAAAACTCTGAAAAATCTGGTTCAATAATTAATATTACCTCTATCGCTGGCCCAAGAGCTCGTCCAGGAGATGCCGCATATACTGCTGCAAAGGGAGGACTTGATGCCCTGACACGTTCATTGGCCGTTGAATTAGCGTCTGCTGGGATTCGTTGCAATGCAATTGCTCCGGGATACTTTGCTACTGAGGCAAACGCACCTTGGGTAGGAGATGAATCCACCGAGAAGTTTATTGAGGCCCGCATACCTCTGAAAAGATGGGGGAAACCCGAAGAGATCGCAGGTGCAGCGGTGTTTTTGGCCTCTGACGCCGCATCTTATATTAATGGACATACATTGGTTATTGATGCAGGAATGACTATCAATTTCTAAAAATCTATATCTGGTAAAGCATGGAAATTTATAAAAAAAATTAGTCTTATAAAAATCATATTTTTGTTTTATCTTATTTCTAAATAACACCTTTATTTTTTAATTCATTTATTTTCCGATCATCCATTCCTAAAAAATTTTTGAGTACCTGATTATTATTTTCTCCAAGATTTGGAGCTCTTTTAACGGAGTGTTGGGGCATATCAGAAAGTTTTATTGGATTTCCAAACATCTTGACTACCTCACTGAGTACAGGCATATCAACAATCATGTTCCTATCCAGTAACTGCACATCTTCAATAACTTCACTTATCCCTTTAATGGGACTAAGTGGCACTTTGTCTGCTAACATCGCCTCTAGCTCAGCTTTTGTATATCGGCTAAACCAACCATTTATTAGAGGTTTAATCCGTCTTTCATAAACTTCCTTATTAAATCTTTTATGCATGGTATCTATCTCTGGATCTGTCGACAATTCGTTTGATCCAAAGACTTTTAGTGTTTCTTTCCACTGTTTATCATTGTAACCACCAAAAAAAACATAGCCGTCCTTACATCGGAATTGCTCATATGGACGAACAAACGCATGGTCGTTTCCAGTTGGTTTAGCCTCCTCGTTATTCACCGAATAACGAAGAAGTGCACTTTCAGTGAGACATAAGGTTGAGTCTACCTGAGCAACGTCAACCATTTGTCCTTTTCCTGTTTTCTCTGCCTCTCTCAAAGCTACAATAGTTCCTATGGTTCCAAAAAAGCAGGCAGCCAAATCTCCTATAATTGTTCCTACACGAACGGGTGGCCTATCAGGATATCCATTCATTGACCACAAGCCGCTTTCGGCTTGCCCGGTATTATCGAAGCTAGGTCTTGAAGATTTAGGGCCTGTTTGCCCAAAACCACTTATAGCAGTATAAACAAGAGCCTCATTTTCTTTTTGAAGACTATCATATCCCAAGCCTAAACTTTCCATAACGCCTGGACGAAAATTTTCTACTAGAATATTTGCTTTTGTTACTAATTCTCTCAAAATCTTACTACCATCTTCAGACTTAAGATCAATTGTCATGCCTAATTTATTCCTATTATATTGAGCAAAAAAAGCACTTTCATTGTCACTTTTTGTGAATGGAGGAAAGTTGCGCGTGTAGTCAGGATCATTAGGGTTTTCAATTTTTATTACTGTTGCACCTAGATCGGCAAGAATCATTGAGCAGTAGGGTCCTGCGACCACCCTGGTGATATCCAATACAATAACACCTTCTAACGGTAATTTTTTTTCACTATTTTTATTTTCTAGGGTCATGAAGATCGCCATATATTTTTATTTGTCAAAAGACTATTATCTCACATTGTGTTTCAAAAAATAAAAAAATAATTTTTACCTCTCTAACTTTTTCATCTTCAAATCTGACTGAATTAATTTAGTAGCATAAAGTTTATATTTTCAATCTAGAAATATTAAACTAAAATTAGATCATATAAACGCATTGAAAGGATAACGTAAATAAAAATTCTTGTTTTTAATCATGTAAAGGAAATAAATCTAGGCTTATTTGAAGAGTTCATCAGACATGATAAACATGAAGTTGAGATATTTGATTTGTCAAGAAATGGCCCTTTACCTACATGCGAAAACTTTGATGCCTTATGGGTTATGGGAGGGCATATGAACGTTTGGGAAGAAACAAAGTACCCTTGGTTAATACAAGAAAAATCATTTATCAAGAATTGGGTTTTGAATCTCAAAAAACCATTTTTTGGCATCTGTCTTGGACATCAATTACTTGGTGAAGCTTTAGGAGGAACAGTTGAAAAAGCCAAGACTCCGGAAATAGGATTTAAAAATTTGAGTGTGGACAAAAATGCCATAAAGGAGGGCTTCTTGAGAGGGTTTCCCACTCACCAATCTGTTTTGCAAGGTCACTCTGCAGAAATTACAAACTTGCCCGCTAACGGCGTGTCAGTTTTAGCTTCCTCAAAGCTTTGTTCTATACAAGTTATACAATATCTCAACCATGCATTTTCAGTCCAATTTCATCCAGAAGCGATTGAAAACACTCTGCGTGACTGGCTATCTATTCCACAGATAAAGAAAGATTTTGATAAAGCTTTAGGTAAATCAGGAATAGACAAACTAAAATCTTTTTACAAAAAAAATGGTATTACACTAAAAAGAGCTGCCAAGGTTCTCTACAAAAACTGGATCAGTGAAACAACTAGAACTTGATAATTTTCTTTTATCATCCTGATGGAAATATAGTTAATAGCCTGAACAATAAAAATTAAAAAACTGAGGAGAGAAAATTGAAAATATTTAAGGCGGGTAGTAGACCCCAAAGAAAAGCATCTTCTGATTGGTTTCATGGAAATGTTATGCAAGATCCAATAATTGACGCAGAAGACCCAGCACGCGTACGAACAATAAAAGTTTCATTTGAACCTAAAGCACGAACGGCTTGGCACACTCACCCCTTAGGACAAACTCTTTTTGTATTAAGTGGTGTTGGACTTATAGGTCTGAGACACGAAGCGCCAAAAATTATTAAAGCTGGAGATTCCGTATGGATTCCTCCTGAGGAGGAACATTGGCATGGGGCAACAAAAGACTCCTCAATGGAACATGTAGCCATTCATGAAGCTTTGAACGGGAAGGTTGCTGATTGGTTAGAGCAAGTTTTGGATGAAGACTACTATCTTTAACCAACTAAAAAAAATTAAATTAATAAGTTATAAAACATAAAAAGACCATTCAATAAAAGTTGCGACTATCTATCCACATCAATAGAAAACGGTTGGTACGATTTGATTGAAGCATTTAGAATTTGAACTGTAGAGATTAGTCTATTAATCTCCACAAGGAAATGAAGTCTCCATAATATTTATTGCTTTGTCTATGTTTTGGGTAAAAAAATGTTGCGTGTAATCCATAGTATGTGTCGCTTACTATTCTAAGCGCTTACTCAGAATTTTTTACTGCGAAGGCTTCGGGCAAACTTGCGGATATCACCTAACAACAATTCAGGCTCTTCCATTGCTGCAAAATGACCTCCACGTGGCATCTCAGTCCAATGTTGGACATTGTATATTCGCTCTACATAAGAGCGAGGCGCCCAATTTAGCATCTCTGCTGGGAATACGGCACATCCAGTTGGAACCTCAACCCTTTTACCCGCAGGTGATAGGATGCGCCCGCCTTCTTCGCGTCGACCATAGTAAATCCAAGATGCCGAATTAAATGTGCGGGTGGAAATGTAGATCATTATGTTGGTGAGTAGTTCATCTTTTGAAAAGGCACTTTCAATTTTTCCCGTCTCTACATCTGACCAGTCATGGAATTTCTCTATCAACCAAGCAGCTATACCAACCGGGCTATCCATCATAGAATAACTCAAAGTCTGAGGGCGTGTTGCTTGTTGAGTACGATAGCCATCCTGCATTATCTGATCCGCATTGAACTGATTTTCCCAAGCTCTTTCTTCAGCTGTTTGAGGACCATCAGGGTGACGCATTGTCAAGACATTGATATGGATAGCTGAACATGCAGAAAAATGATCAAAGCCGAGCCAAGAGCATATTGCACCGCCCCAATCACCACCCTGCGCAAGATAACTCTCAAATCCAAGTGTATTTGTCATTAAAGAGTTGAGAATAGAAGCCATTTTGCGTGGGCCATAAGGTCGCGGCGGTCTTCCTGAAAAGCCAAACCCTGGTAGCGATGGTATTATCACAGTAAAGGCATCCTCGATCTCACCACCAAAACACTCAGGATGAGCAAGTGGCTGGATAATTTCAAAGAACTCGGACACAGAACCTGGCCAACCATGGCTAATTATCAATGGTGTGGGATTTTTACCGCTTCCCTCTTCGAATACAAAATGCATATCAATTCCATCAACTAATGCCTTATAATTTGAAAAGGAATTGATTTTTTTCTCTTGTACTCTCCAATCAAACTCATTGACCCAATAGTTACACAGCTCCTTTAGATAGTCCAAGTTAGTACCATAATCCCATCCACCATCATCAGGCATCTCATGCCAGGGATAACTCGCTACTCGGTAAAGGATTTTTTCTAGATCTTCTTCAGAGACCTTAAATTGAAAAGGAGTGACCTTCGAATTAGTTTCAATATTGTCTTTCAAATGGTTAATTCCCTAGATTTGGCTTTCAGCACAGTTATTGATATAAATTATGATGACTGCAAAAATATGACTAGACTAGGCTTAGTCTACTATTTTTCCATTATATTCCAAGCGTATTGAGAATTAATATATTTTCAATTGTAATCTCATCTTGAATTTAGTTATCTGTTTGATGGGCTGGGTAGGAAACAAAATAATTGGATGACTTTTCTTGCCAAACTTAGTTTGCTTCCTAATTCCCAAACCACAACTATTAACGACAGAAAGTATTAGTTGTATAGATTTCCTGAGCTGAAACAGTGAAAATCTAAAACTATTCATTAAAGTATTCACCTTTTCAACACCTTGATAGAAAAAAGCAATATGAATCAATACCTTATATATTTTAATGGATTTGATGGAGAGACAGGGACTCTCTGGTATATCTCTCAACTTTCTTTCATATCTCTCAAACTATGACTATAGTTGACAATTAGTTACATAGTATCAAAATTAGGTATAATTTTTAGGTGATGAGTGTGAAAAATATTTCAAAAAGAACATTTCTTTTAGGTGCTGGCGCTGCTCTTGGAATAACAGGAACACGTTATGTCTCCAGCTCCAACCCGTCATTAGATGGTACTTCCGCATTCGTACCTTCTGGCAACAAAAATACCTTAAATGACGCCAGTTTGTTGTCAGAAACTCCTATTTTTAGGCACATCACTATAAGCAATGACCTTGGAGATACATTCGTAAATGCAATTCGTAAAGAAATCGCTGAAGCCAAAGAAGCTGGACGACCTGTGAGTATTGGTGCTGCTCGTCACTCTATGGGAGGACAAGCAATTCCGAAAAGAGGGCACGCAATCACATACAATAACGCTTTTTTGGAGACAGACAGATCAAATCAAAGCTATCGCGCTCATGCAGGTATTCGGTGGTCACAGGTGATTTCACAACTAGATAGACAGGGCTACTCGCCAATGGTCATGCAATCGAATAATGATTTTGGTTTGGCTGCTACATTTTGCGTAAATGCCCATGGTTGGCCTGTCAAACTTGGACCCATGGGCGCAACGGTCCTCAGCTTAAAAATGGTGCTCGCAGATGGTGAACTTGTTACATGCTCTCCCACACAAAATACGGCATTATTTAATCTAACAATGGGCGGATACGGTTTAACGGGTGCGATTACAGAACTCGATGTCGATATGACAAAAAATTTACTTTTGGAACCGTCATATGATATATTTCCTGCAGCGGAATATGGTGATCGGTTTGTTACAGCTATAAATGATCCTGACATTAAAATGGCTTACGGGCGATTAAATGTGGATCGCGAGAATTTTTTTGAAGAGGCATTGATGATCACATATAGTCCTTCAAAAGATCAAAGGGAAATACCTGCCGCTTCTGGTTCTGGCAATATGTCAAAAATCGCGCGGCATATCTATCGTTCCCAGCTTGGAAACGAACGCCTGAAACGGTTTCGTTGGTGGACTGAAACAGGTCTTTTGCCAAAAATTGGACAGGGCGCTGTGACGCGAAATTCGCTCATAAATGAACCTGTAGTAACACTTGATGATCGCGATCCATTTAGGACTGATATTTTGCATGAATACTTTGTTTCACCAGACAAGTTTTCAGATTTTTTGGATATATGCCGAGCGGTTATTCCTGCATCATATCAGGAATTCTTAAACATAACTTTGCGGTATGTTGATACCGATAAACAAAGTATCTTAGCGTATGCACCCGTCCCAAGAATTGCCGCTGTGATGTCATTTTCACAGGAAATGACACAAAGAGCTGAGGCAGATATGAACCGAATGACAGAAGCTCTAATAGAAGGCATTATTGGGATCGGAGGAACATATTACCTTCCATACCGCCCACACGCTACTATTGATCAAATCAGCCGGGCATATCCAAGACTAAGCGAATTTGTTCAATCAAAGCGAGAAATTGATCCGAAACTAATCTTTAGAAATGCCCTTTGGGATAAATACATGAAGAGGGTATGAAATTGCTTAAAAAAATATCATTAGGGTATTTTTTTATTCTGCTTTTTGCTGCTTCATTGAACTACATTCCCGGTCTAACCGATACTGAAGGTCGGGTTTTTGGTATTTTTGCATTAGATATTTTCGATGATAGCTTACATGTAGCATCAGCTTTATGGGCCTTATTTGCAGCCCTCTATAGTCAACGGTCCACGAAAATGTTTCTTGTTGTTTTTGGTATACTTTATCTTGGAGATGGCATTTTTGGCTTTCTCACAGGCTATGGTTATTTGGACTTCGGAATATTCACAAATGATCCAGAAGGATTATCTTTTACGCTGTTTCGTGTTCTCGCGAACTTACCCCATATTGCACTTGGTGGATTTGCACTATGGTCTGGTTTATACTTGGGTCATAAATGACACGGGCAATCTTGCGGTATCTTAGAAGAATATTTTTTGCACTTATAGCACTGATAACCCTATTACTTTCACCAATTGCATACGTTGAAACGATGTGCCTAAAAGATGAGGTGACGTCAGATTTCATCTCAATGTTACCCACAGAGTACCACCGTAAAGAATCACGTACATTTTTAACTTATCCAGAATGGCATATTGTAAATGCTTATGATGACTATGCAAAAGTCATTCAATTAGGTGATCCACATGATTATAAATATCTAAAAGGTATATCGGGTTTTTGGTCTTCGCTTTGTGCATTGTGCAAAAAATCAGCATCGCATGGTGGTTTTGATTTTGAAACAAAGCAGACAATTTATTCTATTGGCGTCAGCTTTTCAGCAGAACTTGTACTCAAAGGCCTCTATGAAGAAACACTTGGGCGTGTATCAACATGGATACGTGGCGATCAACATAGTCGGCTAGACAAGGTTTCAGCTCAACAATCGGCAGATTACGCGAAATTTTTACAGCAAGTTCCTTGGTATCAATGGGACTTCGAGGAAAATATTTTACAGCTATCCAAAGCTAATACAGGTGCGTTTAGAGATCAAGAACGAAACTTCGCTTTGGGTTTAGAATTCAGAGTTAAGCAAGCTTATTCCAAACTTATCAAATCTGCAGTTGCAAACATAGGAACTGACGCGTTGTCGTTACGGATGATCGTTGAAGGACTTCCTGTTGACATACTCAAAAGTTTTAAAGGCCTGAGGGTAATAGCACAGCACCCCACAGGAATTGAAGTTGAAACGCCACGCTATAGAAAGTTGACCCACTTACTCGTCGAAATGGCATTAGAAGGTGCAAATTTCATCGAAATTTCAGGAAATGATGATATCATGTTATCAGTGAATTCAAAATTACCTTATAATGAAAGTCTATTCAGCGTTTCACGACAAGGTTACGGTGACCAACGTCATCTAATAGAAATTAAGGTCAAAATGCTTGCAGAATGGATAAGGAAAAACGAGAACAATCAACTGCAATTGGAACATATCTTTGATTATTAAATGGCTTAGTTTGGTTATCTCCGTTTTGATTATGTGGATAACCATTATGGCGCTGGTTATGCGTCTTTCAGACGCTGCTCCTTCTGCACTTGTACTTTTTCCACCAAAAGGTTTTGTCAAAGAATTACCAGATGGTTTTGCAGTTTTGGGGTATTCAAATATCACTCTGACAATTGCATCTGATACTAAAGGTTTTGGGGCTAAATTGTACGATTCAGGTGCATGGTTGGTTTTGCCGGCAGGTCTAAAGGGATGCTTATCTTTATGATAGATCGTATACTTGGAATGTTATATCAGGCCTGCCCAATAGGTCACTACATATTTATATAAACATACTATAGTTAGGTACGTGGCGGAGAGACAGGGAAATAACTCGCCATGGACTTTAATATTTCGGTTATCCTCTAATCGTCACTTATTTACGAGGCTAGTTCATTGATAATTGGAGACTATCCAGGCAAGCTGATAAATCGGTTGAGTTTTTCCTCTACTTCTTGACTATTAGACACCCTGCCCAGATCTTCTTCACTTTGTAATTTAAGGTTATATCTAGCCAATTTGGCACCTAGCTCACCTGTCTCCTCCCTTGCACTTTCTTCCTTCTTTTTTAACTCGTCAGGATCAATGTTTTTGCGCAAAATTAACCTTGTATCGGGAAACGGGGTCCTTTGTATAGTTTTGTCTTCAATTTCAAATCTTTCAATGTCTTCGAACAGAATTTCTTCTACACTGAAATTCAGTATAAAGTGTGTTTTGCGTATAAAAACTTTACGCTTATTAAGATCAAATTCACTGATGATCTCTTTAGGTTGAAAAAAGAGAAAAAGTGTAAAGAGGCCGATGCCAGCGAATACAATGATAGTAAGCAGGTTCAGATAATTGATAGCTATCCATAGCCAAAATACAAGTGCGAAAAGCGCTCCAAAAAAAGCAAGTCCCGATTCTTTACCAATCACTATTATCTTCTCTGAATTTTCTAAAGCGATACTGTTACTGGTAAACATGCTTAAAATCCCTTTCAAATAACAAAATAGCTACAAACTACTACTAGCGCCATACTATTCTTAGGATTAAACGTGAAGGAGGAAAGATAACCATGCTGAAATATAAACTAACAACAATGTCCATATTTGTTTTGCTATTTCTATCAGCGTGTAATGATGGGGGAAGTAGTGGTTACTGAGCAAGCGGTTGAGATAATTGATATCTATACTCACAAGATTGAGAAGCGATTAGATAAACTAGGAACGTATCTAGTCTTTATCGTAATACCTTTATTGTTGATAATATCAATCGAACTTGGTGTGTTGGTAATGTATCTGTTTTATTTTAGCTGAAGTTATTCCCCAAAGTATGCACCTTTTAAAGCACCTTCATATAACAAACTGCTATTAATCAATACCTTATAAAGATTAAAGAGTTTGGCGGAGAGACAGGGATTCGAACCCTGGAGACGGTTGCCCGCCTACACACTTTCCAGGCGTGCGCCTTCGACCACTCGGCCACCTCTCCTCAAAAAACATTTTATCGACATTTCTCAATCTTGCAAGATGACCGATACACGCCTATTTAGTCGCCCCTTTTTTTCTACTTTAGATATTGTGACCACCCCAATTTCAGAAGTTGTGGAAACATGGGTTCCTCCACAGGGCTGTAAGTCAATGATTTCATTATCATCTCCTATACGAACCAACCTAACAAAATCTGTATTAGTTGGAGGCTTCACAGACATTGTTTTTACCATTTCCGGATTTTTTCTAAGGTCCTCTTGAGAAATAGATGAATAGGACACAATATAGTCAGCGCTGATTAAATCATTTATTTTTTTCTCTAGCTCTTCTTTGTTAGGAGCTTCAGGCATATCAAAATCTAACCGACCTTTATCAAAAGTTATTTGGCCACCAGTAACTGGGAAAGGAAGGCATACAGATAAAAGATGAAGAGCCGTATGTGTTCTCATATATTTAAATCTTTTTTGCCAATCTAGCTCTTGGACAACTTCATCACCCTTATTTAGTTCTACTAGATCATCCATATTAGATGGTATTAAATTAATCTCTCCATTTGGACCTTTTATGGTTTCGACGATTTCAATATTTTTATTTAGCAACCGAAGTAAACCCTGATCACCTGGTTGACCCCCTCCTCTGGGATAAAAAATAGACCTATCTAATTGAATGCCCGATTCATAGGAGACCGCGTTAATGAAGCCTTTCTCCTCTTTGAGGTATGCGTCTTTAAGGTATAAAAATTCTGAGTTCATAATTTATTTAATAGGTAAAATTACTTTTTATTATTTAACAACAAGTCTTCTGGGTTTTTTATATTTAAATCTCGCTGAGGGAAAGGAATCTCAATATCCTCTTTCTTAAACAAATCAAATATCTTGAAGTGCAGCTCTGATCTAACCTGGTACATATAATTCTTGTCCCTTACGTAGATGATTAAATCAAAGTCCAGTGAACTATCTCCAAAACCTTGAAATCTAACAAAAGGCTCTGGATCATTAAGTGTCATTTCGTGTGCTTTACCAATCTTAAGAAGAAGTTTTTCGATTTTTTTTGGGTCACAGTCATATGATACTCCTACTGACACCCTCACCCTTCCAGTCTCATTGCTATGAGTCCAATTTAAAACAGATCCTGCGATAAGCTCTGAGTTTGGGACAACTACCATTGCACGATCAAAAGTTTCTATGTGAGTTGACCTAACAGATATTTTTCTTACCGTGCCAGAGAATCCTGAAGCTTCAATCCAGTCACCTTCCTTTATAGGTCTTTCAATCAGAAGAATAATACCAGAGACAAAATTGGAGACAATTGTTTGAAGCCCAAAACCTATACCTACACTTAATGCTCCTGCCACAATTGCAATACTTGAAAGGTTAAATCCAGTTGATGATAGCGCAACAACCGCTGAAATCGTGTATCCAATATAACCAACACCTGAAATCAACGCCTTTCTACTGCCTTGGTCTAGTTTGGTTTTTGGCAGGATAGTTCTTTGTATAACTCTCTGCACCAAAATTGTTATCAAGTAACCCAGACCAAATATTACTGCAAAGTTTAAAATAGCTGTAGGGGTTACTGTTACTTCACCTAAGCTCAGCCCCTCATTAAATCTCAACCATAATTCTCTATATATTGAAAACTCTATTCCAAAGACTAAGCCCATTAAAAGGAGCAAAGTCAGAATATTTAACATACTGCATATCAAGAATCCTAAACTTGCGACTTCTTTTTTTGAGTTCCTGTTTGAAAAGAACAAACTTCTTAAAACAAAGTCGATATAAAGCGAAACAAGCATGATCCCAAACGCGTAAGCCAGAATTTTTGAAAACTCGAATGCCGCAAGGAGGTAGCCTCCCAAACCAACTAAAGCTAAGAATATTACAAGATATGACAATATTCTTGACATCAATTCCACTGCTGGAATGTGAAGGCCTTTGCCATTTTTATCTGTTAATCCAAACAAAGTGTCAATCAGATTGGGAACAGTTTTCAAAAAATTAAATAAACCAAAAGCCAATAAAATAAGTCCGATGGTATTTGCGGTTACTTCAGCTTCCGCTGACAACAATGATCGTTCAGCCATATAATCTATCGAAGAATAAACGGCTAAAACAATTGATAAAAATAAGATAGAAAATTTTAGCCCCGATAGATTATGAGAAATCCCAGTTGCAATATCCTCTGCTGATTTTTGGGTAACTGTAATCAATGAATTAAGTAAATAGCCCACTAGAAAAACAATAAGTAGTGGGGTCAACGAGTTTACAAATATTGGGAGCCCATAATTACCCCCCAATCCTCTGAAAAATATCAAAATATTTAACGTGCCCAATAATAATACAGAAAAGCTTATTATAGCTGGCAAAAAAACCTCTGCCGGGTGTTTTTTTGGTCGCTCTAAGAATGAGCCGTAGATGAATGTTGTTATCTTTTGCCTAAAGATCAAAATTAAGACGCCAAAAATCAGGCAAAGCAAAGCAAAACGACCAGCGTTTGTTGTTATCAAAAGTTTTCTCTTAACTTCAGAGTTAAAATTCATACCAAAGTCTGTAACAACACCAGTAAATAGACCGAGAAGGTTTTTTGCACCCAATATATAAGTGCTAGGCGTCAAAACCATTTGATCATATGAGAAAAAACGATTGTTAAACCTAGATTGCTTTAAATCATCAATGGCCTCAATAAGTCTTTGTGCTCGAGCTACTGATAACTTTGCGATTGCCAGGTCAGCGGTAATACTCTCCAATGAATCTATAATTTGAAGCTTATTTTCTGATAATAAAGTTCCCTCAATATTACTATCTGAGATTAGGTCATTAATTAACTTTAGTTCTTGTTTCTGAGTGTTATATTTTTCATTGACTTCTTTCTGAATAATCAGAGCTTGGTTTCTAAGCTCAAATATATCTGAACGAAGAATCCCAAGAGATTCATTAGAAGCCTCCCCCCGAGAAAGGGTATCTTCAGCCCGCTCCGCTGTTCTATTGAACTTTTCAAACAATTGCTCTCTTGTCTCAGCCAAAGCTTCTGAAATTCCGCTAAGAACCACTAAAAAGACACATAAGGCAGGAAATAATTTCCAAATATTTTTCATAAGTTGAATTTACATTCGTTGTGCATCATTAACAATACTTTGTTTTTTCTCAAAATACGCGATAATTAACATTTACTAATTTGAAGAAGAGGCAAGTTAGCAGGTAATATGGGAATATGAATACTTTATGGTCAAAATGACAAAAAGGGCTATATTAAACTTTAATTCGAAGGTTATATACAAACACAGTTTTAGCGACCCTTTTTTAGATTTATATGTAAGTCGAAATGCTTAATAATATTCTGGTAAATATATCTGATGGATAGGCGTGATTTTCTTATATTAAGTTCGGCACCATTTATAATTGGTGTTCCTAGCCTTAGCTTAGCTGCTGGAGACAATATAAATTTTGATATTTTTTTAAATAATAAGCTAGTTGGTTATTCAAATTTAACCTGCTCAATTGTTGATGAGGGATTGGAAATCTTAATAGATGTAGAAATCATACCAAAGTTTTTAGGCTTAAAATTCTTAAAATACACTTTAAAAAACAGAGAGGTATGGTCCCAGAAAAAACTTATATCAATAGACTCCAATACATCCTGGTTCGGCAATAAATATTATGTAAAGGGCCAAAAAAGATCGGATGGATTCGAAGTCAACGGCTCTGCTTTTTCTGGTTTAATAAAGGAGAAATTTGCAACCACGAGTTATTTTACACCTGAATTTCTGAAGAGAAAAGTTTGGTTGAGTTCCCAGGATGGAACTCCACTAAAGATTAAAACCAAGAAAACAGGAACGTCCAAAATTTTATATAATAATAAGAAGATCAAAGTAACTAATTGGGAAATCTCAGGCGATCTTGAATTAACTTTACAGTATGATAATGAAGGCCATTGGGTAGGTAGCGGTTTTTCAATTGGGAAATACCCTGCTAATTTCCGGTTAAATAGCAGAACCAGAAATATTCACAAATTATGGAAAAAAAGTTGAAAAAGTCAATTTTAATTACAGGATGTTCTTCTGGAATTGGAGAAGCGCTAGTTAAGAGATTTATATCTGAAGATTTTTTCGTTTTTGGGTCCATCAGAGATAAAAATGCTTCTAAGAAATTACGAGTTAAATATGGGGAAAGATTTTTCCCTTTAGTTTTTGATGTGACTAAAAGATCTGAAATAGAAAAAGCATTTTCAGAAGTTAAGTCAAAACTTAAAGGCAACAATTTAGATATATTGGTCAATAATGCCGGCATTGCGAAATTAGGGCCCGTAGAACATATAGACCGAAAGGAATTCTCTCAACATTTGGACACAATGGTAGTAGGCACTTTTAATTGTGTTCAAGTATTCCTACCTCTTCTTGGGTCTACTAATAGAAACCAGAGACCTGGTAAAATCATTAATATTAGCTCGGGTGGTGGAACTATTGGACAACCGTTTATGGCTTCATATTGCTCAAGTAAACACGCCCTCGAGGGGTTTTCTGAAAGCTTGAGACGCGAACTTATGATTTATAAAATCGATGTTATAATAGTTGCACCGAGATCATTTAAAACACCAATCTGGGCAAAGTCCAATATTGATGAACGAGTTTCACTTTTTGGAAAAACAAATTATAAAAAATCTTTTTCTAACTTCTCAAAATATGTCACATCATTATCAGAAGGTGGCGAAGATGTAAGCGTTCTTGCCCAGAAAATCTATCATATTTCAAAAAAAAGAAGGCCGAAAGCAAAGTACTCTTTTGGACCTTCTGGCGTTCAATTCTTTCTTATAAGATATCTGCCAAAAGCTTTTTCAGACAGGCTACTGGCAAAGTTTTTTCAGATTGTCAAATAAGACTTTTTAATTCTTTTCTTCTTTAAAAGACCACATTGTAAATAATGGCAAGATCTTAAGAATGATAGGTGCCAAGGCATAAAGGCACGTTAGGTAGAAAAGAGTATCGTCTTTATTATTTCCCATTGGATCAAAATCGACCCAATACAAGAATAATAATACGAAGGCGCCTGATACCGCAGCTGCTGTTTTATTGATCACTGACAATATTGAGAAAAAAGCACCAGATCTAATACTACCAGTTTTTTTTAAATCTTCGTCTAAAAGATCTGCCTGAATAGATGTTGGTAATGCCATATCAGCACTAACGCTTAAACCCGTTAAAATACAAATTACGATAAACAGAAAAACGTCATTATTACCTACAAAAAAAACTAGAAAGAAAATCAAAATTGAAAAACATATTGAAAAACACCAAAGCCTCGTTTTGAGAATAAATCTTCCCAGAAAAATCCAAATTGGTACACCAATTACTCCTGAAATTAGATAAACTAGCATTAGAGGACCAACTAGATCCTCTCTTCCCAGTCGATGAATTACAAAAAAAGCGAATAAAGCACCAGGAATACCATTTGCTGCTGAATTAAAAAACTGGCTCAACAAAAACTTTTGCACTCTTCTTTCTGTAATTATGGTTTCAAAAATATTTATAAAGCCAATATAACCTTCAATATTATTTTTCTCAGAACTCTCCTTAACAAAAAAAAGAGAGAGAAAAATTGTAATGGGGTGTAAGATAATGACTGCTATTGCGATATTCTGTAAAGCTTCAGTAGATCCATCCGAGAGAGCATAGATCAGCGCAGATGAAATGGTTCCTAATAAGAAAAAACCCTCTCTAAGAAAAGCTATTTTTGATCTTTCCAAATATTCTTTGCTTAACTCGGCACCTAAGGAATAATAAGGAGGACCAAAAAGAGAAAGTCCAATTGTCAATAACACTATATTTACGGAGAAATATTGACCTGACTCATCCGCTGCGAATAAACCCCAAACAGATAAAGTGGTGATAGGTAAAGAAATTACCAACCAAAATTTTCTACGGCCCATCGAAAAGTTAAATTTATCACTGAGAAGACCAACAAGAGGATCTAAAAACCCATCTAGTAATCGTACGCATAGGAAAATAATGCCTATCCCCAGCAAAGAAACTCCCAAACTACTCGAGTAATGTTCTCCAACGAAGACAAAAAGTGGAAATACAATTAAAGCGAGGGGTAATGCGTTTAATGCATATATAAAATAACTTAGGTTGGTATTTTTCAAATTAGGTTAATTTTTTTTTAGAGTTATCTGAGTAACATCTCCTGAACCGGAAAAAAAGAATGATGCACAGGACGTTAGATAAAAATTCCACATTCTATTGAACCTATCATCAAAACCCATAGATGAAATTTTCTCCCACTTTGAATTGAACCTATCTGCCCAAATTCTGAGTGTTTTTGAGTAACTCTGCCCAAACTCTTTACTTGAAACAAATTCTAGATTAGCTCGGCTAAGCTGATTAAGTAATGTTTCGTAACTAGGTAGCATACCTCCAGGGAATATATATTTCTGTAGAAAATCGACGCTTCTTCTATATTTGGGAAAATATTTCTTATCGATTGTTATTATTTGCAAGCAACCCAGCTTTCCAGACCTAAGAACATTTTGAACAGTTTGAAAATAAATAGGCCAATATTTTTCACCTACAGCCTCAAACATCTCAATTGAAACTACAGCATCATATTTTCCTTTTTCATCTCTATAATCTTGCAGTAAAAAATTACTTTTTTCGCCAAAACCCTGCTTGAACATTCTTTGCTTTGAATATTCAAGTTGCTCTTTTGATAATGTCAGACCGGTGATATTTACTCCTCTTGTCTTAACAGCATACTCAGCAAAACCTCCCCATCCACAGCCTATTTCAAGAACTTTATCGCCCTCTTTCAAATTGAGACTCTTACAGATAGATTCATATTTATTAATTTGAGCATTTGCTAAGGGTTCTTCCTTACTTTTAAAAAGAGCAGACGAGTACGTCATTGTTTTGTCGAGCCACTCTTTATAAAACTGATTTCCTAAATCGTAGTGATAGGCAATGTTCTTCTGAGCTTGAAATTTCCAATTCGATTTCAACCAATGATTAAACCTCTCATAAAACCTTACAATACTTGTGCCTATTAATTCTTCATAAATATTGTCACCTGCCATTAAGAAGAAATCCAAAACTGCCTGCAAGTCAGAGGTGTCCCACCAACCATCCATATATGACTCAGAAAAACCGTTCTGACCTTCGCGAATTAACCTTGAAAAAAAACTTTTATTTCTCACTATTATTCTCGCGCTTGCTCCTTTTTTTATGCTTTGGACCAAAAACTTTCTACCATCTGTTAACTCGATTACTAATCTACCTTGTTCAGGGTTTTTAATCATATTGAAAATAGTTGGAAACCATCTAGGTAAGTTTTCATGACCTTTGAGATCTGTGATAAAATTTTCACTCATATTTTTTGATTCTTAATTTTCTCTTCTGAATAAGAATAATATTTAACTCTTTTTAAGAACAAAATCAAAGCATTCCAATGAATTAAGATCAGGACTTTTGCTAACATAAAAGGATATCTAGTAAGAGCTTTAAATAGTATCTTATCATTAAATATTTCTCCCCTACCAGTTTGAGTTGCAATTAATAGATCACCCTCTTGATCTCTTTCATTAATTTTTATTGATAGCTTTTCTTTAGGAGGGGTAATGGTGAAATGATAAGTTTGATTCATATCTATGAAAGGAGAAACGTACATTTCTTTAATATGATTGTGACGAATTTTGCCATCTTTATCGGGCTTACATGGCAGGAAATATTCTGTTTGATCACCAAATGTATTTTTCACCTCGTAAATCACAGTATCCAGAACACTTTTTCTATAGCAAAAGAAAACAGACAATGGGCTAAAGCCTAATCCAAAAACACGAGGGAAACACAATAAAAAAACTTTCTCTGGTTTTTTTAAACCACGCTCTTTACAGCTTTTATCAACCCAGTTTCTTAAGTTTTTGTCCTTACGACTACCATGATCAGTGGCGTACAGAGAAAGAGGTCCCCATTTATTGACTTTAAAAAATTTCGACCCCTTTTGAAGATTTTCAAGATTATCAATATCCAAGAATAAACTGAAAACCTTATACCTGAAAAGATGCTTTCTTGGTTTTAATCGCATGTGCATAACTTCACCAAAATAGACACACGAGTTAACCATATTGCTTACCTCTCTTTAATAAACCATGAAGGGACACATTCTAACCTTTTTGCAACTTCTAAACCAGAATTCAAACCATCCTCATGAAAACCAAAACCCATTTTTGCTCCAGCATAATATATATTATTCTCTCCTTGAATTGAGTTAGTCAACTCTTGAGCAGCATTCGTGTTTTTGTCAAAGATCGGATGAGAATAACTTGTTTCATAGAATATCTTATTGTCATCAATATCTTTGCTAGGGTTTAAGGTAACAAAAATATTCTCACGGCTAACTATATTCTGTAGCTTATTCATCCAATACGTTACTTCTACAGGCTTATTAATGGAGTCCTGAATATTACTAGTAATGAAGTTCCAACTAGACCATACTTTTTTAATTCGAGGCATATGGCTTGAGTCTGCGTGTAGTACGACTTTGTTTTTGGAGGTTTTGAACATACCCAAAATACGTTTCTCTTTTTCACTTGCATCACCAATTATTTTTAATGTTTCTGGTCCATCACACGATAAAACAACTTTATCAAAAAGCATCTTTCCTTTGCCATTACCAAACGCTACTTCACATTTGTTTTTCTTTCTTATTAACTTTTTTACAGGGGTATTAGCAAAAGCATTTTTGCCTATCTTTTGAATAATCTTTTCAACATATTTTACGGACCCTCCGTCTACAGTCTTCCAATCTATTTCCGTCGTTAACATGCTCAGAAGTCCATGATTTGAAAAGAACCTTAGGTAACTATATGCAGGAAAATCTAAAATACTCCCTGTTGGGACCGACCAGATAGCTGCCCCCATAGGAACTATAAACATCTCAGAAAACCATTTGCCAAAGTTATTTCTCAAAAGAAAATCTCTCATGCTTTCGTATGAGTCCTGATTCTTAGAAAGGAAATTTAATGCGATACCCTTAAACCGAAAAATATCATATAAGCCCTTGAGGTGATCTATGCTAAAAAGATTTTTTCTCTGAGCAAAAAAAGAATTGAAATTGCTTCCCGAATACTCAAGCTCCCCATTTCCCAATGAAAAGCCGAAGGACATCTTGGACGGCTTCGTTTTAACATTTAAATTTTCAAAAAGACTTGTTAAATTTGGGTAGTTTTTTTCGTTGAATACAATAAATCCTGTATCGACCGAAAAACTATCTCCGTCTTTCTTTACTTGAAGTGTGTTTGAATGTCCTCCAAAATAATTATTTTTTTCAAATAAAAAAACCTCATGCTTCTCTGATAAGGCAAGCGCTGCACTTAGTCCCGATATACCGGAGCCGACTACACAAATTTTCATGAGGAAACTCCAGAAATCTGGTGTTTCTTAAAATCTGAGTATGCCGCTAGGGCTCTATCTCTTCCAACCCTTAGATCAACAATTGGCATTTTTGGATATTCATCTTTTTTTAACCGCCAGATTTTAGGTACCATATCATAATACTCTTGAGCCTCACATTGAAACTCCGACTTAACTTTTAAAAATTTACTGGTGTACACACCTTTAGGATCAAATTTTTTTGATTGGAGCTCTGGGTTAAACACTCTAAAAAAGGGACTTGCATCAGGACCAGACCCCGCAACCCATTGCCATCCCAAAGCGTTTGATGCAGGGTCCCAATCAATCAAACAATCTGCAAACCAGTTAAGGCCATGTCTCCAATCTATGAGCAGGTGCTTTGTTAGATAAGATGCCACTATCATTCTAACTCTATTATGCATTCTACCTGTAACATATAATTCCCTCATTCCTGCATCTACTATTGGCACTCCAGTAATACCTCTCTGCCAGCGGACTAATGCATCTGAGTTTTCTGTCCAAGGAAAGTCATCCCACTCACTTTTCCAGTTTTTTTTGAGAATATGAGGACAATGAAAGCATAAGTACCAAGCAAAATCTCTCCATGCTAACTGCCTTACAAACATCTCACTATTATTGTCATTCAATGAGTAAATTTTTAATACTGCATGCCAAATCTGCCTTGGAGATATTTCCCCATAAGCTAAGTTCTCTGACAAATTAGAGCTTTCTACCTTATCCAATCTATCTCTAGATAAATAATACTGGCTAATTCTTTTATCTAAAAATTCTTCAAATCTTAATTTGGCCGCTTCCTCGCCCACCCTAACTTTTTTTATAAGGTAGACCTTACCCTTACCAATATCTTTATCTAACTCCCAATCTATTAACTTTTCACTTTTTGGCCATTCTTGGGGAGACACCATTTTTGAAGGGCTTGGTAAGGATTGTTCTATCTCTTCTCGTGCCAAAGCCCGCCAAAATGGTGTAAAAACTTTGTAAAACGATCCACTGTTTGTTTTTAGTTTCCAAGGAGATAACATCAACATGCCTTCATAAGAGGAAACAGGGATACCTCTTACCTCAAAAAAAGACTTGATATGAGTATCTCTCTTTATTGAATCTTGATCATATAATCTGTTCCAGAAAATTTTTTTAGCTTTGTAGTTAGTAACCAGCTTCCTCAAAACCTCTAACGGTTCTCCTCTTAACAAAACTAAGCGTGTGCCTAACTTACGAAGACTTTCATCAAGTTTTTCTAGAGACAAACCAAGCCGCCACTTGAAAGCAGCACCTAACCCCTCTGTTTCCCGGTCTAGAATAAAAATTGGTAATAATGGATTTCCACTTTTTGATGCCTCGAGTAAAGCAGGGTTATCACTAATACGCAAGTCTCGTCGAAGCCAAACAATATTTACCGACATAAAAGAAACCCGAAAACTAAATTACGCTATCTAAAGCTTTAACGAGCTTATCTATATCATTTTTTGATGTATAATGAACAAAACTAATACGCATCACGCCCTCCACGGTATCTATATTCAAAGCTTCAAGAAGCCTGACTGCATAAAAGTCGCCAGTACCCACTAAAACATCTAGGTCATTTAATTTTTTTGCAAGCTCAATATTAGATTTTTCTGTTTTTATAGCAACAGTAGGCACTCTATTTGTAGTTTTGGTTGAGCCGATTACTCTAAGGCTATTTTTCTGATCTAAAAAATCTAATAGAGGTTCTAGCAAACGATGTTCATGCTGCGTTACAAATTTATTAATTTTGTCAACAGTTTCCTGATTCAAAGATTTCTCATCAAAATGGTGCTTAGCGAAAGCCTCATAATAATCTGCAACTCCCCCTAAGGCTGCTATTTGGGCATGATCTGGACCGGCCGGAGTAAATCTTTTGTTATTATAACTTCTATTGAAATAGTGACACTGACTTTCTAGCACTTGAGAAATATCACTAGAAACATACATAACCCCTAAGTGAGGGCCAAAAGTCTTATAACTAGAAAATAGATAGATATCTGGTCTAAAATCTTTGATTACCGGAATTCCATGTGGAGCATAACTCACACCATCTACACATGTAAATGCACCGACACTTTTAGCTAGGCTGCATATTTCTTTTACAGGGTTAATTTCACCAATAATATTAGAAACATGCGGAAACGCTAACAGTAATACTTTTTCATCAAGAACTTCTTTTAGGTCTTCAATATAAAGCTTTCCACTCTCTCTCATTTTCCATTCTTTTATTTTGAAACCCTCATTACCTAGATTCCTCCAAACTCCAGTATTAGACTCATGATCTTGGTTTGAAACTATGATCGTTTTTCTATCTGTCTTCGCTTGTCTCAAAGCATTTGATAAAACATATGTATTCTGAGAAGTGGAAGGACCAAAATGTAGATTATTTTCTTCAACGCCTAACATTCTTGCTATCTTTTTATAACTACGATCCATAGCATGTCCTGCCTCAATCGACTCATTGAATTCTCCATATGGTTGAACCTTAGTTTTACCATAAAATTCAGTCAGTTTGTCTACCACAAACCTGGAGGGGAAACTACCTCCTGCATTCTCAAAAAAAGACCTGTCCCTAAAGGGATTGCTTTCGTCAAAAGCATAAAAACATGATCTGACGAAATTTAAATCAAGAGTTTCCATTTCCCAGAGAGCCTTTAGGACGAGCCTTTGCCTCTTTCGGTAGCGTTAACAAGGCATGCCATGTTCCCGCTCGGATGTTTGTTTTCATGCATAAGCTGATGAGCATGTCCAATCTGATTATAATCATATGTTTCAGACAAGCAAGGATCCACCTTTTTCTGAATAACTAGCTCGTTTACCGCATTCGCTTCTTGATCGTTAGCCACGTGAGAACCCTGCAGTCTTTTTTGGTGCATCCAATGATACCTTAGGTCAAGCGTTACATTATACCCAGTAGTTCCTGCGCATACAACAACCATTCCGCCTAAGGCACAAACAAAACCAGAAGTTGGCAAAGTTGCCTCTCCCGGGTGTTCAAAGACTATTTTTGGGTTCGTTCTTTCTCCCAGGATATCCCATATGGCCTTTCCAAAAGACCTCGCACCTGCCATCCAATCTTTAAATGAAGGATCATCAGTATCTGGAAGCGGACCCCAATGATTGAAGTCTGTTCTATTAATTACCCCAACTGCTCCCTTATCCATACAAAATTGTCGTTTACTCTCATCAGATATTACGGCTATTGGTTTACCTCCAAGAGCGGATACTATTTGTAAAGCCATAGCACCTAAGCCTCCTCCTGCACCCCATACCAGAACGACATCATCTTTTTCAACAGTGTGAGGGGACCATCCCATAAGTTGCCTGTAAGCGGTCGATGCACATAACATGTAACAGGCCGATTCTTCCCAGGTAAGGTGTTTAGGCTTCGGCAAAATCTGGTGTGACTGAGCCTTAGCAAACTGACAATATGAACCGTAGTTGGTTTCGTATCCCCAAACTTTTGCTGATGGAGCAAGCATTGGGTCTTTGCCTGATACAACCCAAGGGTCATCAGACTTCCAAGTACCTGAGTGTATAACTACCTCATCCCCCACCTTAACATTATTCACGTCAGAACCGATTTTATATACTATACCAGAAGCATCTGAGCCACCTGCGTGAAAATCCTCTGGTTCTCCTTGTTTCTGACGAGTAGCGATAACATCGACTGGATAACCAAGAGCTGCCCATACATTATTATAGTTTATACCCGTTGCCATAACATATACTAAGACATCTTTTGAGCCTATTTCAGGCACGTCGACAACTTCACTTTTCCATGCATCAATTGGCTTTCCAAATCTATCCTGCCTAACCATAAAAGCATGCATTTGTTTTGGCACCTCACCCAAAGGGGGCATATCTCCTAAATCATATAAATTTTTAGTACTCACGCTTATTCTCCATTTTTATTTTTAAATATTAATGCGTTCCCCATTTGATTTGGCAAAGCTCTGCACTTCTACCATCAAAATCCCAAACTCTTCCAAAGGCTCTCACCTTACCTTTTTCTGCCGTCGAAATTATTACTTCTGGTCCCATCCAATATGTAGAATTCTGAAAGGTAACAGGCTTACCTTTTTCTAAACCCTCAATAGGTCGAATAACCCCTTGAATTTTTTTCCCAACATTAACTATTCTTTTTTCACCTTCGGTTCTATACTCCACAGGTGATTTTTGACTTCCAAGGTAAGTACCAGTAAGAATAGAAAATAGACCTGTAGTTCCTCCAACTTTTCCCGAGAATATTTTATCTAGAGCGTCAAAAGCTTCCTGGCTAGCAGTTTCGTCTATAAAAGCTCCAATAGTCCAGTTACCTCTAGCCATTTTACCAGGGATTTCCATTAACATACCAACAGCTAAACCAGATAAATCAACATCATTAAAATGTCCATTGTCTATTCTGACTGCTAACCAAGTCTGACAATATCCTTCGGTTGGAGGATGATCTCCTAAACTTACAGCACAAGGACAAAAAACCGTACAATTACAGTTAAGCGCCAACTCTCCGTTTATTGCCCAATCTACTTTATCCGATCCCATCTGATACTCCTTTAAGTTTCAAATCCAAACTAACATGGTTGCTGAAGCAATCAAGATTAAAGATAAAGGTTTTGTGATAAATTTACCAAAATCAGGTAGTTTTTCTAAAATCATCAAAAAAGTCATTAAAACCATAAATAACAAATTCATCGTTCCGCCAACGAATGCTAAAGACATTAAAGCCCAGCAGCAACCCAGGCAAAAGATTCCTAACTTTGTACCCATAGAGAATGACCCAGAAATTCCATCTTTCCAGCTCTGCAAAAAAAAAGTAAAAGGGGACCTACATTTTGTTAGACAAGCATCCTTCAGAGGACTTAACTGGTATAAGCCAGCAATCAGTAAAAAAACAGCACTTAACTGTGTACTTAAACTCGCCCCCGTCTCATCAAGAAAATAAAATTGGGTCAATAACTTTTGGCAGATCGATCCTATAAGCGAGAAAAGAAACCAAATAAACATGAAACCCAAAATGAAAGCCCAGAAGCTATTTTTTTTTTTTGCTCCAGCAACAAGAAGGTCTTGGTAAGTTATCAAAGTGGGTATTATAGTTGGAGCCATCATTGCCACGCTCATTAAAACCCACATCAAAAACAGACCGAAAATATTTACAGACAAAACAGAGCTAGAACAAATCTCTTTTACAATTGTCATGAAAGCAATATCTGCCGAAAACGTTTCAGCTACACCCATCACTAAAACAGCTAACCAAGATAAAATTATTAATAAATAAAAGACTAACCAATTGTTAAATGTCTCTCTAATTGAAACCAATTAATAACTGCCCTTTTCTAAGGTTTTTCCTGTTTTTCTAAATCCTCTTATCATTTGAAAACCTTTTATGTTGTTGATACTTTAATACTAAGTTAAATAATGAAAGACAAGATTAAAGACCTAAAAAAATGAATAAAAAAAGAAAAACGTGACAAAAAAATGAATTCAATAAATATAGGATCTTTGGATTGTTTTATCGGAAATAAAACCATTTTATCTGGTATTAATTTTTCAGCTAACAAAAGCGAAATAATAGTAATTACTGGACCGAATGGAATAGGCAAGTCTACACTCCTTAAGACCATTCTTGGGTTCCTTCCTATACAGAGAGGGAGCATAACTATAAATGACAAGGACTACACCGAAGATCCCGAGAGTCGTAAGGAAAAATTAAATTTTGTGGGACACAAAAATGCCCTTAATGAAAATTTAACCATTTTTGAAAATTTACGGTATTGGCAAAATTTCTTTTCATCACAAAAAATAGATATCTCAAGAATGATGGATTTTTGGGACCTTCCAAATATAAAATTAAGCGCTTGCTCAGAAGGACAAAAAAAGAAAGTAGCATTGGCTAGGTTATCAATAACTGGGAGACACATATGGCTATTAGATGAACCTGCTAATAACCTAGATTTATCAGGCCAAAAAAAGTTAGTTAAGATAGTTAAGGAGCATCAAATTAATGGAGGCATTTCAATAATTAGTACGCACAGCCCTAACCTTTTTAAAACTAAAACGGTAATTGAGCTTTCAACCTTTGTACCTAAAAAGAAAGTATAAATTGTTTAATATATTTAAATACGAATTTCTTATGGTTTTACGATCAGGCTCTCATCTTCTAATAGCATTTACATTCTTTTTCTTCTTTTCAGTTTTATTTGCATTATCGACTTTGGGGACCGAAACACTTCTTCATCTTATCGCACCAAGTGGTATATGGATAAGTCTTTTAATATCTGTGCTTTTGACACTAAATAAGATCATTCATCAAGAATTTGAAAATGGATCAACAGATTTTTATTTACTGTCGGACTTTCCACTGGAAATTATTCTTTTTTTTAAAACAATCGTTCATTGGATTACAGTTGCTATACCTATATTGCTAATTATGCCTTTCATAATGATTGCTCTTCAAATTGAATTGGAAAAATTGTTTGTGTTACTCACAATTATTTTTATTGGCTCTCCAGCATTAAGCTTTGTTGGCATTATGATTTCGTGCTTAACACTATCGAACAATAGTAGCTTTCTTATTACTACCATCACTATTCCATTTTATTTTCCTACCCTATTACTTGGCATTTACTGTACTAACAATACGGATTTAGACAATATGTCACTAGCTTACGTCCTGCTCAGTTTAAATACTCTATTTACTATAACGATTTCACCATTTATATCTGCTTACGCAGTCAAATTACATTACTCATAAAATGTCACCAAAACTCATAGATACATTCTGGGAATTTTCAAATCCGACCAAGTTCAAAAGATTGGCTAGATACGTAATACCCCTGTCAGCAGGAATTGCTTTAACTTGTATTGTTGTTGGTTTAATCTGGGGCTTGTTTTATACAGAACCTGATTACAAACAGATGGAAACCGTAAAAATAATATTTTTACATGTGCCCGCTGCTTTTGTAGCGATAAATACTTATCTCGTCATGACAATAGCATCCCTAATTTGGTTAATTCGAAGGCATTATATTAGCTTATTAGCAGCAAAAGCTGCAGCACCTATTGGATTTATGATGACAATAATTACAATAATAACCGGAAGTCTTTGGGGTAGTAGCACTTGGGGAACTTTTTGGGTCTGGGACCCAAGATTAACTTCTTTCGCGATTCTTCTATGTTTCTATCTGGGTTATATAGTTTTATGGTCTGCTTTAAACAAATTGGAAACAGCTTCAAACGTAACATCCTTATTTTGTATTCTTGGGTCTATTTTTGCCCTTCTTTCCAGATACATAGTGTTTTTCATAGATCAAGGTCTTCACCAAGGACCTACTCTATCCTTAGACGAGGAAAAGAATATAGATAATAGTTATTACTTTCCATTGATTTTGAGCCTTATCGGTTTTTCAGCTTTATCAATATATCTTCTTTTCATTAGAACAATAACTGAAATAAATATTCATAGAATTAGTTTGGTAGAAAAAAGAGGGGAAAGCGGTGCTTGAATTATTTGGCAATTATTCTTTTGTAATTATTTCCTCATATCTGATTTCAATCATACTAGTATTGGTTCTAATATTACAGAGCCTACTTAGTAAACTGGTAAGCGAGAGAAAACTAAAAGAGAGAGAAGAAAATGTTGAAAAACCCGGCAGGTAACCTTTTCTTAATTATCCCGATATCAATAATTCTTATATTATTAATTTTTCTTTTTTTTGCGTACGAAGTAAATTTTGTTGGGGGAAAAATAAATATTAATTCAAAAATGCAAGACGTATTAAAAAGCAACCTAATTGGCCAAGATAGCCCTGAGTTGAATTTATCACAATTTTCCAATAAGATTTTGCCTTCTCATTTAGACCTAGAAGAAAAAAACTATAAGCTTGTTAATTTTTGGGCTAGCTGGTGTGCACCGTGCAGAGCAGAACATAAAAATTTAATAGCTATAACCAAACTAGGTCACAAGATTATTGGCGTAAATTATAAAGATGGTCTTGTTAAAGCAGAAAACTTTTTGCAAGAGCTAGGCGATCCTTACTATAAAATTGGATCAGATAAAAATGGTGAAGCCGCCATAGCTTGGGGCGTATACGGCATTCCTGAAACTTTTCTTATTAGCCCAGAAAATAAAATAATTGAAAAGATAGCGGGGCCTATAACCAGATCAATCTATGAGAGTAAACTAAAAAAGCACCTGGATCCTTGACTTGACTTAATGCTTTTCGTCTACAACATATTTTTGAAAAAGATTATACTGAAAAGCGAAAAAAAACAGCGTTATTATTGGAAGACCAAAGGTTTTAAAGTTAACCCATTGATCCTGACCGAAATATCTCCAGACAACTTCGTTTAAAACGGCTAAGATAATGAAAAAAATTGTTACCCGCTTTGTAAGTATTAGCCAGCCCTTATCCTCCATATTTAAAGCTGAACCCATTAAGGATTGAAGAAAGCTTTTTTTTCTGAGTAACCCGATAGTTAGTATTAAAGAAAAACTCACATATATAATAGTTGGCTTCATTTTTATAAAAACGGGGTTTCTAAACCAAACAGTAAGAAAGCCAAATATAATAACAACCACTGCGGTAATGATTGTCATCTTCGAAATAGTTTTTAGAATTAAGTAACTTAGGATAGATGAAATTATTAGAGTTGGAACGAATATCTTAGTTGCAAAAATAATTTTTTCTACCGATAATTCTTCCCCTACTAATTCTCTAGAATTTGGGTAATAATAATAGGACACAAAAAAAGCTATTAGGGGCACAAACTCCAATACACTTTTGAGTAATGAATTTTCTTCTTTTTTTTCCATCTTCCTTTACTCCCTGAAGTCACCTAGCAAAGCCAACGCAAACTCTTTAGGGTCAAATGGTTGCAAGTCCTCGATAGTTTCGCCTATACCAATCGCATGTATAGGCAATTTGAACTTATCAGCAACTGCAATCAAAATGCCCCCCTTCGCACTACCATCTAGTTTTGTCATTATGAGGCCCGTAACATTAACCATCTCCTGGAACACTTCTACCTGGGAAATTATATTTTGTCCCGTAGTGGCATCGAGCACCAATATAACGTTTTCAGGTGCATCTTTTTTAACCTTTTTAATAACATTTACAACCTTTACTAATTCCTGCATCAGATCACTCTTATTCTGTAATCTCCCTGCAGTATCAATGAATAAAAGATCAATACTTTCTTTAACCGCTTTTTCTACAGCGCTGTAGGATAGAGAAGCAGGATCTGATCCCTCTTTTGCTTTTATAATGGGAACATCTACTCTCTCTGCCCAAATAGCAAGTTGCTCGATAGCGGCGGCTCTAAAAGTATCTCCAGCACCAATCATTACAGATTTACCTGCCAACTTAAATTGTGAAGCTAGCTTACCAATAGTGGTTGTTTTTCCGGATCCATTAACTCCCACAACCAATATTACTTGAGGAGTACTCTTAAATATAGGAATTGGTTTTGCTACTGGCTCGAGAATTTCTGCAATTTCTTCAGCTAGATATTCTTTCAGCTCATTTAAAGCGATTTTCTTTCGGTATGCCTTATTAGAAATCTTTTCAGATATTTTTAATGCTGTTGATGCGCCTACATCAGAGGCAATCAAAATATCTTCAAGTTTCTCAAGGAAACTATCATCTAATAAAATTTTTCTATCATCAGTCTTACGTTTAAAAAAAGATAAACTATCTTTTATGATCTTCTTAGCCTTGCTTTCCTTCTTCTCGGGTTCATCTTTTTTGAGTGGTTTAATATTTTTTTTCTCAACAAGTTTTTTTTCATTTGCTTGATGTTTGACAGTCTCTTCAACGTCAGCAGCTTCCTCTACCGCGTTCTCCAAGCTCTCTGAAAATTTTGAACTACTTTTGAATAATTTATTTGTAAGTTTTTTAAAAAAGCCTGTTACCATCTTTTCCTAACTTAAAGACTACAATTTCTATTTGACAATCTTAGCCTTTACTTTGCCCATATACCACTCAATAGTTACATTCTGATGGATTTTTGCATCAGATTTTTTTCTCAGTATTTTGTTATCTTGATTCCTTACTACAGCATAACCTCTAGATAATATTTTTCTGTAACTAACACTCTCTAAAAGCCTGCCTAAGTTTTTTAATTTTTTCTTGTGGTTTTGTAAATTTCTTAAAATATTGGTTGTCAATGTATTCTCTGAGATCGAGAGGTCAGACTTCGTTTTAAAAATAAAGTTCTCTATCTCTCTATGTTTTGATTTGAGATCTTTGTTTGATATGTACAATTTAGTTTTGTTTCGATTAAGTTTTTCGTCAATCTTTGAGGATAGCTGAAATTTTATAAACTTAATTCGTTGTTTCATCTCTTTTAGCAATTGTTCGGGACTTTTTAAAAGACTCGCCTTTTCACTTAATCCCCTTTGCTTTGAGATCAAAGATCTTTTAAAAATATTCTTAATGAGAGACCGACTGTAAGATATCTTTTCATATAAGCTTTTTATATCAGGTACTGCTAACTCTGCTGCTGCTGTTGGTGTAGGAGCTCTAATATCTGATACAAGATCTATTAGTGTTACATCTGTCTCATGGCCAATGGCGGATATTACTGGGAGCTTAGAAGCAGCAACGGCTCTTACCAAATTCTCATCATTAAATGGCCATAGGTCTTCAAAAGATCCCCCTCCTCTAGCAACAATAATAATTTCAGGCTTTAACCTCTTTTTTTGCAAATCTTCTAAGTTAAAGAATTCAATAGCTTCTATAACTTCATTTGCACAATTTTCTCCTTGTACCGAAACAGGAAAAATAATTATCTTTACTGGAAACCTGACTCTTATTCTTGCCAATATATCCTCTATAACCACCCCTGACATAGAAGTAATTACTCCTATAGTTTCGGGAAAAGATGGCAATAACAACTTTCTATCGTCATTAAATAAACCTTCTTTTTCAAGTTTTTCCTTCCTCTTATTGAGCATTGCTAATAATGCTCCAACGCCAGCGGCTTGAATTTCCTCGACAATTATTTGGTATTTGCTTTGGCCTGCAAAAGAGGAAATCTTGCCTATTAAAACTACTTCATTTCCTTCCTCCACCAAATCAGGTTCTGAAATTCGGGTAGTACGCCAAATAATACCAGCTATTACGGATTTACTGTCTTTTAAATCAAAATAGATATGGCCAGAGACGGGCCGGCTGACCCTACCCATTTCACCTTTAATTCTGACTATCGAAAACTCTGATTCTAAAGTTTGCTTAATATAACGAGAAATATCGGTAACGGTAAATTCAGGTATATTTGTTCTATTACTTCCCCTCATAAAATAAAAACTACTTTCCGATTAATTTTCTTTGTGATTAATTCATCTCTGATCATTATAATGATTGAATAAATTAGGAAAGAAAATGAATATTTTGATCTTAGGTAGTGGAGGAAGAGAACATTCCTTGGCTTGGGCTATTTCTCAAAACCCCAGATGCAGAAAAATTTACTGTAGTCCAGGCAATGCAGGAACAGATCAGATAGCTACAAATATTTATATAAATCTAGATTGTAATACTGACATCGTAAACGAGTGTAGAAACCTATCAATTGATTTAGTCATTGTTGGACCTGAAAAAATTTTTGCGCAAGGCTTAGCCAATGAACTAAAGAAAGAGAATATTCTCTGTTTTGGACCAACTAAGGAAGCTGCTAAGTTAGAGACTTCAAAAGTCTTTACCAAAGAAATTTGTAAAATTAAAAATATTCCATCTGCTATGGATGAAGTTTTTGACAATAGGGAAAACGCAAAAAAATATTTGAGTGATCAGGTGCCTCCCTTCGTAATTAAAGCAGATGGCCTTGCCTCAGGGAAAGGAGTTCTAGTAACCGATTCCTTAAAACAAGCACACGAATTTTTGGATATGATATTTGATGGGAAAATTAGCTCAAATAAAAATAAGGTAATTATAGAAGAGTTTCTTGAAGGACAGGAAATGAGTTTATTTCTAGCTATTGATCAGTATCAAATAAAAATAATTGGAAGTGCTCAAGATTATAAAAGAGCATTTGATGGAGACAAAGGCCCGAATACTGGAGGCATGGGAGCTTTTTCTCCGTCACCATTAGCCAATGAAAATCTGAATGAGAAAATAATTACTACGATCATTAAACCTACGCTTGATTATTTAAAAGAACAAAATATTCCTTTCTCTGGAATTCTTTATGCAGGCTTGATTATAAAAAATGGTAACCCAAAGTTAATTGAATATAATGTTCGCTTTGGAGATCCAGAATGTCAAGTATTGTGCACCAGACTGGGAGCACAGATTCTGGATATACTCCTTTGCGGTGCTGAAAACAAACTTTCAGATATTTCAATTAACCTAGCTGATGATCTCGCTCTTACAGTGGTAGTATCAGCGGTAGGCTACCCTAAAACTGTCAATAGTGATATTGATATTACGAATATTGTAAACCAAAAGTATAATGAACCGGTGTATGTTTTTCATGCAGGCACCTATATGGATGGAGATATATTAAGAAATTCGGGGGGTAGAGTTTTCAACTTTACGTCCAGAGGCATGGATCTTAAAGAAATTAGACGATTGATATATAGCGAGTTAAGAAAAGTTAATAATAAAAAACTATTTTATAGAATGGACATTGGAGAGAAGTCCTCCTAAATCTGTTTCTCTGGCATTCTTACTATTAATCCATCAAGTTCCTCTGTTACAGTAAGTTGACATGTTAATCTAGATTTATTCTCATCTGGAGAGAACGCAAATTCCAACATATCTTTTTCCATTTCTTCAATGTTTGGAAGTTTGTCTATCCAACTTTCATCAATGTAAACATGGCAAGTGGAACAAGCGCATGCACCTCCACAATCTGCTTCTATGCCCGGTATATCGTTATCACGGGCACCCTCCATGACTGTCAACCCTTCGTCAACATCAACCTGATGTTCAGTTCCATTAAATTCTATATAAGTTATTTTTACCATTGATGTGGGAATTTAATATGATTTTTTCAAATATACAATCCAAAATTTTTTATATAAAAATACAATAAAATGTTCTATTTTTGTTCTCATGAATAAACTATTAAAAAACAGTGAGATTCTAACATGTGCAGATTTGGTTAAATTAAAAGATAATTCAATTGCATCGGTAGCAGGATTCGTAATAGTCAAACAAAAACCTTCAACGGCTAACGGAACTATTTTTCTCACGCTCGAAGATGAAACAGGAACGTCAAACATCATATGCTGGAATAGCGTCTATAAGCAGTTTAGAAAAGAAATCATATCATCTTCATTTCTACTAATTGATGGAGTTCTGCAGAAAGAAAAAAATACCTCTCATTTGATTGCCAAGAACATCAAGGATATATCCCAGCTCTTAAACCTAATACCAGGAATAGATTAGCCTACTCTAAGGCTTAGACTCTATTGGACAGATAGCCCCACAAATCTTCGCAAACCCTCTCTTAAAATTAGCATAAGTATGGAGGACCTACCTTCACTTTTTGCCTTATTATTCAGCTTGGAAATTTGGCTAGTATTCTCAACTTTTACCTGATCAACCTGAATTATGACGTCTCCCTTTCTCAAACCCTTCTCAGCAGCTAGCGACCCTACCTTGACATCGAGTATAATTACGCCAACAACTTCTTTATCTATGTTGAACTTACTTGCCAACTCTTTATCCAAATCGGAAATTACCATACCAGCAAACTCTAGCTCTTTTTTCTGTTGCCTAGAGGGCTTCTTTTTTGCCATATTATCTTCCAATCTGCCCAATTTAACAGAAAGAGAAATCTTTTTACCACCCCTCAAAACTTTTATCGAAACTGTTTTGCCCACAGGGCTATCACCCACTATTCTAACCAGTTCTCTTGTATCTTTTATCGCTTTACCATCAAATTCGATAATTACATCACCAGAAACAATTCCAGCCTTACCAGCTGGCCCGTCAGGAACATCAGTAACTAAAGCACCATTCGTCTCCTCTATACCTAACGCTTCAGCGACATCCTCCGTAACGTCTTGAATCCGAACTCCCAGCCAACCTCTCCTTGTTTCACCGTAGTTCTTTAATTGCTCTACAACTTTTTCTACAACTGTCGAAGACATTGAAAACCCTATACCTATGGACCCACCATTCGGCGATAATATAGCAGTGTTAACGCCGATAACTTTCCCATCCATATTAAACAATGGTCCTCCTGAATTTCCTCTATTTATAGCTGCGTCTGTTTGAATAAAATCGTCGTATGATCCACTTAGCGCTCGCCCTCTTGCTGAAATTATTCCAGCTGAAACTGAAAAACCTTGCCCTAATGGATTACCAATTGCTAATACCCAATCGCCAACTTTGGCTCTATTGCTATTACCAAAAGTAGCAAAATCAAGAGGTTCTTTACTCTCAACCTTAAGCAGTGCCACATCAGTTTTTGGATCAGTTCCAACCACCTTTGCCTCTAATAATCTACCATCAAAAAACTCTATTTCTATCTGGTCTGCATTCTCAATTACATGATTATTAGTCACAACAAACCCGTCCGATGAAATTATAAAGCCAGACCCCAACGCTGTTCCCCTTCTTGGTCTACGGGGTGATCCATCCTGATCTTTATCTAAAAAGTCTCTAAAAAAGTCTTCAAACGGGGATCCCGGTGGAAGTTTTGGCACTTGGTCCTGCCTATTTGGTATGAGGGAGGAGGATGTAATATTTACAACTGTTGGACTTAATTTTTCTACCAGGTCACTAAAACTGTTCGGTACCGGCTTAGCATTTAATGGGTTCAATCCGATTAAAAAAAGCCAAGCAAATATTGACAAAAATAGATTGATTTTAAAAACTTTTATCCAGTTTAAAGAGTAACGCAGATAATTTGTCATTTTATCACCTTATTAAAAATCACTTAATCCGATCAAAACTATACCAACTGCCATCATCAACAAACCAATCCGAGACAACTGTGCATTAGTGGCGAGAGAAATCTGTGTTAGCGCCTTTCTTAGCCTGTCTGGAATGATAGCTAAGAAAAACCCTTCAAATACAACCACAGAGCCGATTGCAAATAGAACCTTAGATATCAATCTTTTCCACTTTCTTTAATATAATCGAAAAACTCTGAGTCAGGGCTGATCACCATGGTAGTGTTAGCGCCCGTCATTGACTGCTCATATGCGATGAGAGATCTGGTGAACGCATAAAACTCAGGATCTCTACCGAATGCATCCGCAAAAATTTTTGTCGTTAACGCGTCAGCCTTACCTCTTATAATCTCAGCCTCTTTTTTAGCACCCGAGACAATTTCAACAGACTTCCTATCCGCTTCAGCTCTAACAATCTGCGCTGCCTCCTGACCCCTAGCTCTTTCGTCAGCTGCCATTCGCTCTCTCTCTGCTTGCATCCGCCTAAAAGTTGCAGCCAAATTTTGATTTGGAAGGTCAGCTCTTTTAATTCTAACGTCGACGATTTCGATACCTAAGCCCTTAGATTCAATTTTTGCCGCATCGGTGATTCTTGTCATCAGCTCAATACGGTCTGCAGACAGAACTGCATTTGAGTTGACAGAACCTAGAACTTCTCTTAAAGCAGCATTCAAGATTCTTTCTAGTCTTCCTTCAGCAGTAAGAATGCCTCCAGTACCCACTGCCTGTCTAAATTGCACAACGTTTATAATTCTGTATCTCGCGAAGGCGTCTACAACTAACCGACGATCGTCTAATGGAGTAACCTCTAAAGGCATAGTATCAAGAGACAGTATTCGATCATCATATCTTACTACCTGCTGAATAAAAGGAAGCTTGAAGGCTAGGCCTGGATCTTCCTTCACATCACGTACCTGACCGAATTGCAAAACAAGAGCTTTCTGCCTTTCATCTACCACGAAAATGGATGAATAAGCTAGGAAAATAATTGCAGCAAAAAATATAGAAAATATTCTAAGTATCATCAGTTGTTTCCTCCTGCTCTTAATTGATTTAAGGGTAGATAGGGTACTACGCCTTGATCACCCCCTACATTTTGATCTAAAATTACTTTATCAACCTCCTTGAATATCGACTCCATCTTTTCGAGGTAGATTCTCTTTCTGGTTACGTCTTTAGCTTTTATATATTCTTCGTATACAGATACAAATCGTGCAGCCTCTCCTTCGCTCTCATTTACCACCTTTGCTTTGTACCCTTCCGCTTCTTGTATTAACTGCGCAGCCTCTCCTCTAGCTTTCGCCAAAGCTTGATTAGCATAGGCATCCGCTTGCTTTTCTAAAGTATCTTTTTCTTGTTCAGCCGCCTGAACATCTCGAAATGCATCTATAACCTCGGCAGGTGGATCAGCTTTTTCAAAATTCAATCTGACAATGTTCACACCGCTATCATAACTATCCAGCGTAGTTTGAATTAGTGCTCTTACCTCAGCGCTGATCACAGCTCTATCTCTATTTAAGATTGGCGCCAAATTCGATCTTGCGATAACCTCTCTCATAGCAGACTCAGAAACAGCCTTTATCGTTTCTCTAGGTTGCGCAAGATTGAATAAAAATTTTGCAGGATCAGCTATGTTCCATACTACTGAAAAATCGATATCTACAATATTCTCGTCTCCTGTTAACATCAATCCCTCATCTTGATTACCCGTTCTAGAACCTACTCCGACATCTTCGGTATTTTCACGAGTTACCGTTAAAACTTCATGCGTTATAAAAGGCCATGGAGCAAAATTTAAACCTGAAGTACCGGTTCTGTAGTATTTGCCCAACAATAATTCTATTGATTTTTCCTCAGGTTTTACTGTGTAAAATGACGCGTACGCCCAAATTAGCACCAAAAACAAACCAAACAAACCATATGTCCCTCTGCTAAAACCGCCCGGTTGTCTGCCTTTTCCCCCGCCTTGGCTACCGCCTCCTTTGCCTCCAAGAAGTACTTTAAGTCTCTCCTGACCCTTCCTAACCATATCATCTATCTCTGGTATAGATGTAGGCCTATCGTCTTGGGGTCTTTTACCTCCGCTACCATTCGAACTTCCCCAGGGACTTTTCCCTTCAGATTTTTTTCCACTGCCCCATGGGCTATCTGAGTCATCGGACATAATTTTTCCCTTCTAGATTATAAAAATTCCCCTTGTATCTATAAATGCTTATTTTTTTTTAATTTTCAAGTGCAACGTTTAATTTAAAGTTACTAGCTCCTCAGCAAGTGTAGGATGAACAGCACAGGTTCTATCAAAATCTTGTTTGGTAGCACCCATTTTTATGGTAATGGCAACAATCTGGATCAGCTCTGCGGCTCCGTAGCCGACGATATGAGCTCCAAGTACAATGTCTGTTTCTTTTTCTACAATAATCTTTATTAAAACTCTCTCATCCCTAAGTGCCAATTGGTTTTTCATAGGTTTAAAAAAAGTTTTATAAACTTTGTAGAGCTTTAACTTTTTCTTTGCTTCTTCTTCCGTAATTCCAACAGTACCGACCTCAGGTTGAGAAAATACAGCCTTTGGAACAAGATCATGATCCGGCTTTGTAGGATTTTTTTTGAATATTGTGTTAACAAAAGCAATACCGTCTCGAATTGCTACAGGAGTTAAATTCAATCTATCGGTTACATCTCCAATTGCTGAAATGGTGGGAATATTAGTTTTTTGATATTCATCAACCGAGATAGCTCCATTTTTAAGTTGCACGCCAATTCGATTTAAACCTAAATGGTCAATATTTGGCTTCCTTCCAGTTGCGCAAAGAATCTCGTCAACAGAAAAATTCTGGCCGTCAGCTAAATCAACCCGTAATTTTTTGTTTTCTTGCTTTACGCTTGTAATCGTAGAATTCAGAGTTAATTGGATATCTTTATTTATAAACTCTGAAGTTAGAGTGTTACGAACATCACTATCAAAACCCTTTAATAAACTGTCTCCTCGATATACCAAATGCACTTTTGAGCCTAGTCCTTTGAAAATTGATGCAAATTCACAAGCTATATAGCCACCCCCATATATCAAAATTTCTTTTGGCAACTTTCCTAATTCAAATACCTCATCTGAGGATATTGTAAGATCTACCCCTTCAAAGTCAGGTTTCTTGGGGATGCCTCCTGTTGCTAATAATATATGCTCAGCCTCAATAACTGTTCCATCATTCAATTCAAGTAGTTTTGGTCCGACACATTTTGCAAAATTCTCAAAAATTTTGACGCCTGATTTTTGGAGATTTGCTCGATAAGCAGTTTCCAAACGCTCAACTTCCTTATCACGTGCGGTTCGCAATTTATTCCAATCAAAATTAACCTTGCTTATTTCCCACCCGTAGCCGATGGCGTCTTTAAAGGTTTCTTTGAATTCAGAAGCGTAAACCATGAGTTTCTTGGGAACACAACCTCTAATAACACAAGTTCCCCCGATACGCGAGCCTTCTGCAATCCCTACGCTATATCCTTCAGCTGCTGCCAGCCTTGCTGCTCTAACCCCTCCTGAGCCCGCCCCAATAACAAATAAGTCAAACTTCATATAACTTTCCTTAAAATATATCTACTCGCTTATCGTCCCTTCCGACTATTACCTTTGATGCCATATCAAGAAATAGTCCAACTTCTATGACCCCTGGTATCATCATTAACTCTCGGTTCAATAAATATGCATCTTTAATTTGATTTAAATGCAGATCTAATATGAAATTCGATTCTTCGGTAGAATAATTGTTTTTTTGATCTCTCCTGATTCTAATTTCAAAATCACTATATTTTAAATCGTTTAATAAGTTAGAAATGTGATTGGTGGTCTTTTCGGAGCCAAACTTAACTATCTCGACCGGCAATGGAAAGTTGCCTAAAGTCTTCACCATTTTAGTTTCATCGGCTATTATAATCAAATTCTTTGAAAAATTTGCTACTATTTTTTCCATCAAAAGCGCTCCGCCTCCACCCTTAATTAAATTTTTACAAGGGTCTACTTCATCTGCTCCATCTATAACTATTTCTATCTCGTCTACATTATTGAAATCAAGTACTTCTATACCTAGTGAAATGGCCAGATTTGTTGTTTGACTTGATGTTGATACTGCTTTTATATTTATGTCATTTTTGACAAACTTTTCATGAATAATGTTCAGAAATTTATTTACTGTTGACCCAGTTCCCAATCCTAAAATTTTTGATTTATCTATATATTTCGTTGCTTCTTCCGCAGCTGCTTTTTTTCCTATATCAATGATAATTCTCCTGACAATAATTTTAGTGTTATGTTCGCTTTTGGCAGATTAAAATAATTTCCATATTTTTTCCAGATGTTCCTTTGAAATTATGGCAAGCATTCCACCACCTTTGTAAGAAATTTCAATTTCATTGCATACCGATAAATTCGACGTTCCAATTCTGTCAGCTGGTGAAAACTTTATTCCCTTCAGTTGGTATTTAAGCCCTTTTGAGCTCATAGAACTTATCTCCCGCAAAGGATAAAGAGAAATTCTAGAATGAATTGGTAACTCAAATTTAAATTTGGGTGGCAAATGAAAAATCAAATCTCTATTTCCTAAAATAAATATTGGTTTTTTAGACTTAATTAAGGCTGAGCAAACCGCTAAAAAATGATCAAGCCTCTCATTAGCAAAGCCTAAGCAAATGAATTTGGGTGCTATAATGTTTCTGATACATTTTTCAAAATCAGTAGAGTCTTGTTCAGTTATTTTTAATATTTTTGCTCCCTTGGATTCCCACTTTTTAATACCCTCAACTGAGTCACAATCCCCTATTATGTACGCGGGAATATACTTTCCATATTTTAAATAATTCGCTCCACCATCGGCTGCCACTAGCTCTGGTGCCAATCTCAAGCTTTGCTTTAACTCATCTTTAGAAAAGCCTGCCCCCCCCTAATAATGTTACTCCTCTTTGAAAATTTAGCTTTCTATATTTTTTGCTAACCATTCTAGAGCCCAAATTTTCCATCTAAGTTCAAAAATCTAATTATCTTTTTCGCTTTTTCCAACACCTTTAAAAATAAACTTGAATGGCAAAGCCCACAAGACACCAGCTATCACATAAATCAAGAGTTCAATAAGAATAGAAGGACGATCTAAAAAGTTTATAACATTTAAAACAATGATTATGTAAGCAGGCAACCAAACAAGAAGTATGATAAGGGAAAATATTTTTTTTTGTCTATAATTTAACACCAAATAAACCCCACCTTTAGAGAAAAGGGTCTTCTAGAAAAATAGTCTCATCTCTTTCCGGCCCAGTAGATATAAGTGTCACCTTTGTTTCCAAAAATTTTTCAATTCTGTCTACATATTTTCTTGCTTCATTGGGTAGTTGAGAGAGTTTTTTCATACCAGATGTATTGCAATGCCATCCATCCATTTCCTCATAGATAGGTTCAATTGCTCCAACAAGATTACTTGACAGAGGAAACTCATTTAATACTTTCTCTTTGGTTCGATAACCAACACATATTTTAATTTTTTCCAGTCGATCAAGAACATCTATCTTCGTCAAAGCTATTCCCGTGACGCCGTTGAGTATACAGCTCCTTTTAACTAAAGGAGCGTCAAACCAACCGCATCTCCTGTCTCTGCCAGTCACCGTACCTTTCTCTTTTCCAATTTTTGAGAGAAGTTGCCCAACTTCATCAAAAAGTTCAGTGGGCATCGGGCCCTTACCTACTCTAGTTGTATAAGCTTTTGTAATGCCCAAAACTGATTGAATTTTATTATGTGACACTCCGGTACCTGTTGAGGCTGCTCCTGCAAGAGTTGAAGAAGAAGTCACAAAAGGATAGGTTCCAAAGTCTACATCCAACATGGAGCCTTGCGCTCCTTCAAATAGCAAATTTTTTCCAGCTTTGATTTGATCATTTAAAAGTTGCCAGACAGGCCCTACATATTCAATAATGTCTTCCCTTATCTCCATTATTTCTTGAAAGATTAAATCTTCATTAATTACCTTCTGATTATAGCCAAGTCTAAGCATATTGTGATGATCTGCCATAGCCCTAATCCTACTTTTTATTTCTCCAACAGTTTTTAGATCACCGGACCTAAGAGCCCTTCTTCCAACTTTATCTTCGTATGCCGGGCCTATTCCTCTACCAGTAGTTCCTATTTTCTTTTTTCCTGATGCTTTCTCCCTTAATACATCTAATTCTCTATGAAATGGCAAAATCAGTGGGGTATTTTCTGAGATAATTAATCTCTCCGGATCAATAGAAATTCCCTTTGATCTTAACAAATCTATTTCTTCTACTAATTTCCATGGATCAAGAACGACCCCATTTCCGATAACAGTGCATCTATTTTCTCTCACAATTCCTGAAGGCAGGAGCGAAAGCTTAAAAATTTGATCACCTATAACCAAGGTGTGACCCGCGTTATGACCTCCTTGAAATCTTACAATTGTATCAGCCCTAGCGGACAATAAATCGACAATTTTTCCCTTGCCCTCATCACCCCACTGCGTTCCAATCACTACTAAATTAGTCATCTAAAATCACTTAATTTCCAATATTAAATTTTAGGAACTTTGACTCCCTAACTTCCTTCAGATTCTTTATTTTGTTTAAAGCACTATTGTCTATCTTGTCATCTATCCCTAATAACGCAATCGCCAATCCCTGTTTTTTTTCTCTTCCTAACGAAAATGTTGCTATGTTTATATCTAGTTTGCCTAGCAGGGTGCCCAACGAACCAATAAACCCAGGAGTATCATTATTTGAAGTAAATATCATATACCTTTGAGGACTTGTATCCATATTAATGCCGTTAATTTGTATGAACCGAGTGGTTCCATCGGAATAAACTGTTCCAGCAACAGATCTTTCAGACCTTTCAGTCTTTACTAGAACGCGTATGTAAGATCCAAATGCTCCCTGAGCATCCTTCTTTATTTCGCTCAATTTTATCCCTCGTTCACGTGCAAATATTAAGGAGGATACTAAATTCACCGAGCCTATTCCTACAATCGGATTTAAAATTGCAGCTACCATCGAACTGGTTAAAGGTTTTGTGTTTAATTCCCCTACTGAGCCCACATATTCGATATTTATTT
>CACIJG010000010.1 GCA_902586885.1 uncultured Alphaproteobacteria bacterium
TTTTACATAATAGCAGCTTGGAAGGTAATCTGGGAAATGTAATGGCTGAAGAAAAAAATATTATTGATACCAGTGCTTTCGAGTCTTTTTTTGGAGATGAGTTTAACAAAGATAAGTTCGCTAAAGAGCAGGCGTTCGGGAGAAGAATATATATAACAGCCTGGGCCGTTGAGATTTTGGCTGCATCTCTTGGTCTTTGCATAGCTTTTTTTATGGCTTACGACGCTTACACGTCAAGTTCTGACTCAAAACTTATAGGCGCTATATTAGGTGCCCTCCCTTTTGTTCTCATAGCTGTTATAGAACCCACAAAAATACCTCTGGCACTGGGTCTGTATAAAGTAAAGCACTTAGGTTGGAAGCTTCTTATCTTAATTGCTCTTTTAGGCCTTACAGTTGTTACTTTTGAAACGATTTTCACAGGACTGGAAAGACAAGTACAGAATACAACCTATATAGTCACTGAGGGAAAAGATGAAATTCGTTCTTATGAAGAAGAAATAGACGACTTAAATAAAGAAAAAGAACGAATAAACAAACTGTCAATACCTGATGAAACTAAGGATCTTGATGAACAAATAAAAACCCTTAAAAATAGCAGAAAAGGCGAAACAGAAAATGCCAGAGACGGTTTAAATGAAGCCACAAGCAAAATTGAGGAAGAAATAAAAGCCTTCAATGCCAGAAAGGATGAAATCCTCAAGGCTTCAAGAACAAGAGTATCCTTTTTAGAACAACAAGAGGAAAAAAGCGCTAAAAGAATAGCTGAATTAAGGGAGGAACTTACTGCTATTCAGTCAGTTGGGGCTGAAGGAATAGAAGAAATACAAAGAAATATCGAAACAGTACGCGCTAAAATAAATAGAGTTAGAAATTACATTGATAGTGGTGAGCCAAAGCAAATAAAAAAAGCTCAAGCTATTATTGGGGTAAATACAGATGGGATACCGGGAGAGAACACGAATAGAGTTGCTGAAACATGGGAGATTCAGCAAGAAAAAATAATTACAAATTATTCTAAGGAAATCGCCTCCATTAGAGAGGAAGCAAAAGAGGATAAAGCTACAAGCAGGGAAGAGAAAAATCAAGAGATTAAGGCGGAAGAGACCAAAATAAATGCCTTCACTAAAGAGAGGGATGAATTACTTAAGCAGCAAACAAAAGTTCTAGAAGTAAAAGAATTAGATAAAAAAATTGCAGAAAAGAGAGAGTTAATTGCGAAATTAAATAGTGACTCTAAGGAGGAACAAGATTCAAATAAAAAGGAATTTAATACAAAGATAAAAAAACTAGAAGAACAAAAAGCTACGCTGACGACAACTATAAGTTCAGAAAAAAATAAAATTAAAGATCTCGACAAGAAGATAACAAGTATTAATAAGCAGATCACTTCAAAGAAGAACAGCTTAAGAAGAGAAGCTGAAAAAAACCAGATTTATAGATTTGCAAAAAAATATAGAAGCTATATGGACAGAGATAAGAACTTAGCTGAGGGTAAGAAAATTGATATTTTGGAAGTTTCAGAAGGGGATTTGTCTTTTGTTGGGTTTCTCTGGTTCGGTTCTATTGCACTAATTTGCGCTACAGTAGGTACAATCCTGGCTTTAATTTCTAGTATAATGCAAGATCCTGAAGCTTTTAGAGACAAACAGAAACTGATAAAAAGTACGCCTGTGAGGAGAGCTATAAGGTTATTGGCGGTGGCCCTAAGGAGACGGTTAAATAAACCAAGAAAGGTAGAAGTTCCTGTGGAAGTAGAGAAGATTGTGGAGATTGAAAAAGAGGTCGAAAAAGAAGTTGAAATAATTAAAGAGGTTATAAAAGAGGTTCCGGTTGATAGAATTGTAGAGGTAGAAAAAGAAATTCCAGTGGAAAAAGTAGCGCTTAAAGAGGTACCAGTTGAAATAGTCCGAAAAGAGTTAGTTCACGTTCCCTTTTATGCTACCGAAGCCGGTGTAGTCGATGCTACTAACGTTTTGAAAAATTCAAAGATACCTGTTCAAACAATTGAAGGAAATAATTCTATCGAAACAGGCCCTCAAATTATTGATGCAGAGATTAAAGATGAAGTAAAACCTGATAAAAAGACCACAAATGAAAAAGGTCGAAAGAGAGCATCTGCAAATTCTAAAGTAAAAGCAAAAATCACAAAGCCAAAGGCACAAGCAAATAACGCGACCCGTACAAAAAGAAATGCCTCGCGGAAACCTGTGTCTACAAATACATGAGACAAATTAAAATTCATACATAACAATACCTAGATAAACACTTCATGGAAAAAGATAAGGCAGAGTATGTTACAAGAGATTTTTCGGCAGTTGATCAGCATGTCGTTGAGCTAGCAAAAAGAGAGAGAATACTAACCTGGAGGCTCTTTATCGACAATCTAAAAAGATTGGGGTTGCCTTTAATACTTATTGCATGTGCATTAGCTATACTATTAATCGCTCTTGGTGTTTTTATTTGGATTATAAAGCAGGAAAAAATTAAAGAAGTTGACAAAATAGTTCGAGTACCCAAAGTAGAAATCGAACGGGTAATAGAACAGGTAAAAGTGGATAAAGTTATCGAAGTTCCTAAATATTTTCCTCTATACCTAAATATTGCAGATCCAGCTTTGTACGAAAAAATTAAAAATATTTTGCTGCAAGGCGATGGCAAGATAACTGAAAAAAAGCTGAGAGAAATCCAACAATTAATTCAAAGCCAACCTTCGCAGAGCTTAAATAGACAACCTAGTGTACAACCTAGTGTTACTACTGGAGAAAATATGTCTGAACCTAATCAGAACGAGATAAAGAATACAAATAGAATTGCGAAAGAGAGACTAAGAAGTAATAATGTTAGCATAAAAGGAAAAGCCTTAAGCTTTTTGCTGAAGTGGGAGAATACCAACGATCTGGACCTACATGTTCAACGGCCAGACAGGAAAATAATTAATTATAGTATTCCCTATCTTCCGGGTAAGTTTGGTGGAAGATTAGATGTAGACAAAAATGTGTCAAATTACACCAGGCAACCTATAGAGAATATAAATTTTGTAGAAGCCATGGCAGGTGAATATGGAGTTGGGGTAAGTATACATAACGATAGAACATCTAACAGAAATGGACACACAAATTTTGAAATATTAGTCTATGAAGGCGGGATCCTAAGACGTGTTCATTCTGATAAAATAAGTCACAGAATTACACAGAAAAACTCACTTAAGAAAATTCTAACCTATACCCATAATACTAGTTCCTCAGGTATGGACATTCAAAATTAATCTTGAAAAAGGTTATCTGGAAGCATAGCGCAGTTTTAGTGATTTATAAACTGCATTAGCGGTATTTTTCTTTATATCCCAATTAACTTGAAGAAAATCTAGTAAGTCATTCTCCGGAGGAACAAACTTAAAGTTTGAAGCACATATTTCTGCAGCTAGTGCAAATGCTGTTTCTTTTTCAGGCTTTGACATTTTTTCTCCAATATCCTCTATTATATGTCTGTCTTTTACTTTTAGCGCCTTTTTTTTTGCTATATTCATCATCTCCTCATCCAGTTCTTCTTTTGGTATGTCCTGGAGGGGAGGGTATAGTGCTTGATATGTCCTTATTAAATTTTTCTCCTCTGGGTCAAGCTTTCCATCTGCAAACGCAGCTAAAACCATGGTCTGAAGTATAGCGATAGACATTATATCCTCTTAATTATGCTGATAGAATTGAAACAAAAAAAACAGTAAGAGTCTAGTTAGTTTTGCTCATTTATTATCATTTTTATATTTAAAAAAAGTTAGTAACATTAATATTTATTACAATAAAATTTAAAATGGACAGAATCTTTCTGTATTCATCTACCTAATAAAACCCAGTGACTGGTTTTAGAAGAGCTAGAGAATTACATCCAAACAATGAAATTGAGAAGGGTACGGATATAAGAATTAATTTCCAAACTCTATCTTATTTTTGACATATTGATAGCTATAAATAAATTAAATTTAAACCGAGATGATATTTTTACTTCTAAATAGAGCTATATAATTGGCGCATAATATATATCTCGTTAGGAATGATTTATGTATATATATTGATAGTCTAATCAGTAATGTTAAGAATGTTTTTATTCCTGTGGTGTCTAGTCAGTCTATCTTGTCAGATCAGAATATGGAAGCTAGTATTCTAGATAGAAACTTTTGTTAAATGATAGGGAAAAAAAATGCGCCCATTTTTGGCAACTATAACAATAACTATTTTGCTATAGTACGACGGATAATATTTGCTTGCTGAGCAAAAGGGAGTAGAAAAATGGAATTGATTGCAAGTTTGGTTTCAATAGGGGTGGGTATAGGAATTTATTTTCTTACTCGTTATTTTAGTAATATTAAAAAACAAAAAATTGAGAAGGGGGAGACGGTCCAGGCCAAAATTATTTCAGTAGAAGACGTGATAAGAGATATAAGAACAGCGAATCGCGTTGGAACAAAACATTGGGGATATGATGTTGCTTTTTCTTTTACACTCTCTGACGGCACTAAAAAAACAAATAATCTTCTCTATAACATTGAGAACGAAGGTTATAAAGACTTTGAGGTTGGACAGGTTGAAGAATTAATTTACAACCAAGAATATGATGAGCTAATTAAACCAAGAGACCCATGGTTGGTCTTGTATTTAGGGGGTTATGGCTTAGGAATTATTTTTACTTTGGTGGGATTATTATTGTTAGTGCTAGAACTAACCCTTGGATAAGCAGAGTGTTCCAATCTTTTAGGCTAGGGGATATTTCTTTTTTAGTCTTCAGCGTTACTTAAGTTATAATACATCATATATTTGGCGCATAATATATATTAGGACAGGATGCCATTCTGGTATACCTGACTAACCTGACAAACCTAACGAACCTGACTTAACTAAAATGAGGTTAAGTTATGGTAGAAGAAATCTGCAAAATAATACTGGTTTTTATAGGTCTTTTTATATCGTCTTTCAGACCAATTTTGTTGGCAGTTTATTCACGGCAGGGAAAATAACGAGCAATAAATTTCTTTCTGGATCTCAAAATGCAGCACTAATGGAAGATGATAAAGAGACAAGTCAAAACACCCTTTTTTCTAACATTTTGGCTGATAGGGGAGTTCAGGAACTTTTCTTAAATAAAGTCCATTAGGCTCAATAAATGAGTTTAATCCGAGTAGTTTCCTTCCTTATCAACACATTCCCCAAACGCATCTGCAGCCATTGAAGAGCCATTTAGGGAGAACCAAGAAAGAACCTTAAAATTATCATCCAAATGATAAAATTTATTTCCTTTTCTAAACTCCCTTACGAAATCTTTTCCATCTTTATCACTGTAATTATCAAAGTTACTAATCAACCATCCCTCATCGTAATATGAGCCTGTGTCTCTCCAATTCATGTTGTTATCAATTCTAAAAGAAAAATACTTTAGCGATTTATTTATTTCGGGTCTGTTGTCATAAAAAATTGATAAATCCATACCATTATTATCAGCAAATATTCTCAACTCGAGATCAGAATCTCCATTAAACATTAAGCAACCATAGTCATTTTCAGCGTACTTCACAGACTCTACAGTCCAAGAGTCTTTTTTAAATATTGTATAATATTCCTCACTAAAACTTGCTTGAAAAGGATAAATAAGTAACGTGAGCAAGACAGCATACAATAACTTTTTTGATAGAATCATTTCTCCTAGCATTAGCGTTTCCTTTTGTTTCTTGTTCTCATTTTAACAGTGAATTTTCAGTTAATAAATATGACAATTTAAGAATAAAGTTTTTTTGTAAGTTTGTACAGCAGACCACAAAGTATTTAGTCTGCTATTCAAAAGATAGTACCATTGCTAAATAATAAATTGAGAGGGTAGTAGTTATGATATCAAGTATAAACGGTGTTTATATTGGATATATGTTAATAACGGCAGAGTAATTTGGTAATAAAATTTGGCGCATAATATATATTATGTTATTTTTATAATACTATTAGATTAGTGTTTATGCCATATTATCAATTAATTACAAAAAATAACTAATTTACGGGATTTCAATAAATAGAATTAAATAAACTCTTGAATTTTGAGGTCCATACAGCTCTTTTCTAAAATATCTAGTGGTTGAGATATACTTACACAACAATTATTTATCGAAAAAGTTTGTATACACCTCCCTTTTTCATATCCGTTATAATCAAAATGCTCCCATCCTTTAACACTTCAATATCTCTAATTCGACCAAATTTATTTTTAAAAAACACTTTTTCAGAATAAGGCAGACCCGATTTCAATTTAACTAGATATATACTTTTAAATTTCAGAGAACTTACAAGAAGATGTCCTTTGAATTCAGGAAACATGTCTTTGTTATAAAATGCCATGCCTGAGGGAGCTATTGAAGGCACCCAATACCATATTGGATCCTCAAAACCCTTCAATGTTTTAATACCGTTACCTACTTTTCCTCCAAAGTATTCTTCTCCATGGGTAACAATTGGCCATCCATAATTTTTCCCTTTTCTTAATATATTGATTTCATCTCCACCTTTAGGTCCATGCTCATTTACCCATATATCACCATTTTCTAAATGAATTGCCATTCCCTGAGGATTTCTGTGCCCTTTAGTAAACAATTCTGGAAGCCAATTATTTTGAAAATTAGAGCCACTTGGCAAAGAACCATTGTATTTATTGATTTTAATAATGGACCCGGCATGAGAGCGCGGATTTTGGGACTGATGCCTATCTCCTCGGTCTCCTATGCTAAGATAAACATAATCTCCCTTAATACCAATTCTGCACCCAAAATGAACAGTTGAATTAGACCTATTGTTAGACGAAAATAGTATTTTTGTAGAAATTAATTCATTATTCCTGAGTGAACTTACAGAAAGAGCTGTAGAGACACCTTCAGCCTCGCGTTTAGAGAAACACAAGTAAACATTATTTTTGCTTTCTTTATCTACTAATATATCAAGTAAGCCGCCTTGTCTTTGAGCCACAACCTCTGGGACGTTTTTTATTGACTTAGTTGAACCGTTTATCAGATTTATTTTATATAGATTTCCTACCCTTTCAGTTACTAAAATTTCATCTTCAGAGAGAACAGCTATTCCCCAAGGACTAGACAGGCCCTTGCCAATTTTTTTTACCTTAAATTCTGAAGAAAAGGCTTGATAACCAAAGAATAAAAATCCTCCCAAAAAACAAATAAAGATAAAAGATTTTAATAAACTCTTATTCTGCAAATAAGGAACCTCAAAACCACTCTCTACAACTATCTTTTAGGAAGGAAAACCTGATCAATAAAAAATAGAGAGGTCATTACAGATCTAATAACAATTAAACCATTTGTGTTATCTATCATATCTGAAGTAATAACCGGAAGTTCAAGTAGGGATTTCAAAATAGATCTGACAACTCTCAAATCTTCTAAGAACCTTTTATTGAACTCAGAGATATTTTTAGCAAAAACGGAAAGATCGATATCTTGTATTTTCTCTAATGCATTTTCAAAAAGTCGGAGAGACTCTCTTATCTTTGAAGGCCCTTTATCATCAGTTTCGTGTTTCCTGCCTTGAGCTCCATAAGTTAATAAAAACTCATAAGATTCCTCAATAACTTCTAGAGACTCTCTTATTTTTTTTGCCATTAAAACATCATTATTTTTAGTCATTTTTCTTCTTTCTAGCCCATTTAGGACCGCTATCTTTTATCATAGATATTAAAAACTGCCGGTGCTCAGGTATCAGAGTAAAATATGTGTGAACTATTACAAGAAAAATTAAAACCAAAGAAGAAAGTCCGTGCAAAACATAAATAATCCCCCATTGATCATCGCTTAATATAGCTGGATTTCTATTCCATAAAGGGGTGTCTATTTTCACAAGCATAAAAGCACCTGTAATAGCCAGAACTAATACAGAAGCAGCGGTAATCAAATGATAAAATTTTTGTGCAGCGTTATATTTTTGTGGGTCAGACGACTTAACTGATAGAAATAATAATTCTCGAATATCATCTGTTTTTGGGATCATATTAAGAAAGTTTTGGAAAAACAGAGCTCTAACAATATGAAATGTTAATACAAATAGAAGCAAAACCCCTGAAACCCAATGCCAGGGCAGCCAATCAAACTTAATACCCAATATTGGCAAGAATGCTGAAAGCAAAAGAATTATTATCAGTACTCCTGCAGTCCAATGGAATATACGGTCAATAAATTTGTGTCTTACAGACTCTGTATCTGAAGAGAGCTCATGCTCGTCTTTATTCGCCATTTTTTACTCGTGCTTTACAAATACTCTAAGAATAATATGAGCTAATATTAACAACCCTGCAAGAAAGATTGGAACCCAAATGAAATCCCAATTAACACCTACAAGCATTTTTTGCCCAAATACATCTTTTGAAAAACGAAAAAGATCCATTATGCCAACGAACGCACTGACCTTTTGGCTAAATTCTCCATTAGAGGTATTTTAAAGTGATTATAATTCAAAGGCTTTGATCCGCTAGCCGCAACCCTTGCCACCAAGTCTTCCATTTCAGAAGAAGGAGATTCGCCTTTTAGAAGATCTTCAACCTCTATAAGTCTTCTTGGGGTACACTGTACAGCTCCACATGCTATTCGGATGTCTGAAATTGTACCTCCACTAACCCTAGAAGCCATTGCAACATTTACTAGAGCGAAGTCCCAAACATTTCTGTCTGCTACTTTTTCAAAATATTGCTTTGACCCCGCCCATTTATTAGGAATTTGTATGCCTAGTAAAAGATCACCAGGTTCTAAAACTGTCATTCTGGTGATGTCTATTTCTGGACCGATAAAGAAGTCTTCTGCTTTAACAACTCTTTCTTTCTTTTTGTTTCTTATAACAAAACTAGCTTCTAAGGCTAGTAGCATTGGAGCGGTATCAGAGGGTGTTACAGCAACACATCTGCTAGCCTCAAATAGAGTATGCTCCCTATTCATTGCAGTAGGCGTATTTGCATAACAGGTATTACCACCTGCCCTATAACAAGGAAACCCATCTCTATAATAGTGACAACGAGTGTCTTGACATACATTTCCACCTATTGTGCCAACATTTCTTATTTGCGGACTAGCTACCTTCCCTGCTGCCATTGCAAGTCCCGGAAAATTAGAAGTGATTAAAGGGTGATTTTCTATATCAGTCAAAGTAGTCATTGAGCCTATATAAAAACCATCTCCTTGCTTTTTAACACCGACCATATCCGTGATTCCAGAAATATCTACTACAACTTTAGGTGTTTTTACCCTGTCCTTAAACCAATCTAAGCTATCTTTTCCTCCAGCAATTACCCAGGCATCTTTTTTAAAATCAGATAAAAGATTAATTGCTTCATCAACGTTATCCGGTTGATACATTTCAAAATTGTGCATTACATCAGACATAATTTTTATCTCCCATGATTACTACTGACAGTTTGTCTGCATTGGTTTATGTGATTGAGGCTTACCTGCTGCTGCATTGATTATCATGTCAGTGACAACAGGGGTACGATTGAACATGTGACCTCCAAGAGCCTCAGAAATGGCGCAAAGAAGTGCAGAAGAAGCGGAGCCTTGTAACGGTTCACCTATTCCCTTAGCACCGACAGGATTTTGAGGATCAGCTTCATCGACAGCGGCCCAACCCATTTCAGCTGGAATATCAAGGTAAGTAGGCGGTTTTACCTGATACAGGCCTCTTATATTAGGTCTGCCATAAGCTGGGTCATATACATGCCGCTCTGTTGCCGCTAAACCAAATCCCATAACCGCGCCACCTCGTATCTGCGCCGCAAGACCAGTTGGGTGCATAACGGTTCCGCAATCTGCTACTCCTAGATAATCAAGAATTTGATATTTTCCAGTTTCAAGGTCTAATTCAATTTCAATGAAACTTGCAGACAACGCAGGAACAGCTGCTGTTTTAGGTATTTTATCTTTGGCTACTCCAACCAATCCAGTACCTTTTATTCCGCCGACAGCAGATTTTGTAAATGGATTTATATCCTCAGGAGTTTCCATTCCAGAGTACTTTCCTCCCATCTCTATCGCTTTTTTTGCGCAATCTGCAAAACTTATTTTATTTGATCCATTGGAAATACTTACAACAAACTCATTTTCTAATTTGTAATCTTCACTTTTCCCGCCCAAAGACTTTGCAGCAATTTCTAAAAGCAATTCCTTTGCTGCCATACCGGCTGCATAATTTGTTCTAGACATTGTAAAAGTAGTATTTGAACCAAATTGACCAATGTTAAATGGTATATGCTTTCTGGTGCCCCCTCTTTCAATTACACATCTTTCCCAATCATAGCCAAGAACCTCTGCACATACCCGAGAAGTTGAGGCATAGGAAAAAGTGCCCAGATTACCTACTCCTGTATGTATATGAAGAATTCCATCTGGAGTTATTCTACAAAGGCCATCAAAACCGTTATATCCAGCTGTATGATATGCCTGACCAACTCCTATGGCCTTTACTTTATTCCCTACTCGTTTACCTGAATATTTAGAACGCTTATCCCAATCGAACTGCTTTGCACCTTTTTCTAATGCCTCTTTAAGATATGCGCTAGTTACAGGACCTTGCTTAGGTCCATATTTAGCATCTTTACCACCATTTCCTGGAGCATTGATTTTCCTTAATGTAACTCTATCTATTCCTAACTCTCTAGCAGCTTTATCAAGAAGTGGCTCTAGCATATTTGAAGCTTGATTTTCTCCAGGGCCACGTTGCGCACCCTTTGGGACGGTGTTTGTTAAAACTGGCACGGCTCTAAAACGCATATTTTTTGGTTGAAAAACGATTGCTACAGAACTTCCAACATTATTAAAGTCCCAAAAGCCGGAAGTATTTCCAAGATCCTGAACTACATATACATCTGCTGCTAAAATTTTACCTTTCGCATCAAACCCTAACTTAGCCCAAGCTTGAAATCCTCCTCTTGCATATCCATTATAATATTCCTCAGCTCTAGAAACACGAATTAAACATGGTCTCCCACCCATTTTTTTCGACATAAGCGCCGGCAATGCCATTAATGGGTAACTTGTTGCCTTTCCACCAAATCCACCTCCACAGTATTCAGCTACAAAAACTAGATCCTTAGGTGCTATTCCAATTAATTTTGCCAAGCCCGGCTGAGCAAACGATGTCGATTGTGTCGATCCCCAGACATGACACTTTCCACCTTCCCAATAAGCGGCGGCCGACCTTGGTTCCATTGCATGATGAGAATTTGATGCATGAACAATATTTTCCTCAACTACGACTTTTGATGCTTTAAAGCCGGCATCAACATCTCCAAAACTCCAATCAACTACTGCTTCACCAAGTGGTAATCTGTCTTCACCAGCTTTAGCAAAATCCTTCCCTGTCCAATGAAAAGCCTTATGTTCGATTTTTCTTCCTGCAACATTACCGGTTGAAAGTGCATGAGGCCCTTTGGGCTTTAAGCTGGCTAGCGGATCAACACAAAATGGCAACGGATCTAAATCTACCCGTACAAGTCTTATAATATCTTGTGCAGCTTGCTCTGTTTCGGCAGCAATTGCTACGATCGGTTGCCCCACGTATGCAGGCTCAGAGCTGAGCATTGGCTGACCAGGACCCTTAGGCTGCTTGACATCCTCTGGTGTCATGGCAGCTAAAAAACCTGGAGCTTTCTTTGCCTTTGATAAATCAATTTTCTTTACCTTTGCATGAGGCATAGGACTAGCAAAAACTTTAACAAACGCCATTCCATCGGCTCTAAAATCTTCTGAGTATTTTGCTCCGCCTGTAACTTTAGCTTCAAGATCTGGTGGTATAAAATCTTTTCCTAATAATTTGAATGCCATTTCTATGCCCTCCCTACTGCTTTCATGACGCCTTTTAAGTAATGATCATATGCTCCACACCTACAGAGATTTCCTGATAAGGCATGTCTCACTTGATCGACAGATGGCTTAGGATTATTTTCTAACAGTGTAACTGCGGAGACAACCTGACCAGGTGTACAAAACCCACATTGAGGACCAATCTCTTCTATAAAAGCTTTTTGAACAGGATGGAGCCCACCATCTTTACCCGTAACGCCTTCTACAGTGGTTATGTCAGCATTTCTAGCTCTTAAGGTTAGTGTAGAGCACGAATAAATAGTTTTATTTCCTGACTTTACTGTGCAGGCGCCACACTCTGCTCGATTACAACCAATTTTCGTTCCTGTTAAACCAAGCCTATATCTAATCGAATAGGCTAAGGTCTCATTTGGAGTTACTTCTATTGTCCTCTTTTTTCCATTTACATTAAGTGACACAACTCTATCAACAGCCCTTGCGTCTGCACGAGCCATTTTTGGATGAGAAAAAATAAATGCAGAACCTGCAATAACTAATCCAGAAGAAACGAAGGCTCTCAAGAAGCTTCTCCTGGTCATGTTAATGGGTTTCCATAGAGGGACGTTTGATGCCTCTGGCCCTATTTCCTTTATGGCAGGGCCTTCCGGATAGTCCGCTATGGGGTCAAAGGGACCTATTTCATCCAAGTTATTATCCATGTTTTCTTCTCCTGTGATATACCTGAACCATCACATAAAGATAAAAGTGAATAAGGTCGGGCATTTCTTAATTCAGCGTTTTATTAATTTTCTGAAACGAGTTCCTAGTCCGCTCAAAAATATTGTTTACCTTAAGTCAACTTTTTTATTATAATTTACGATTAAATTGGAGTCAATTGACAAGTTGAAGCAAAAAGAAATATCAAGAGACTTAGTTAATTTAAGCCAAAATATTGATAAGATTGTACAATGATTTGTCTATTTTATTTGGAGTAATTTTTAATTTATTAAGTGGTATCTCTTTTATTTTATCTAAGGGTTTAGCCAAAATAACATTATTTGTATTGTTTATAACTGATTTTACTGCTGCATAACCAAGCTCGCTAGCTAAAACTCTATCTGCAGCAGATGGGTTTCCTCCTCTTTGTATATGACCTAGAGAGGTAATTCTAATATCTAAGATTCTTTTTTCTTTAAGTTTCTCAGCGAGTACGTTTCCATTTAAATGACTTCCCTCCGCGACTATTAATATACAGCCTTTTTTTCCTGATTTTAATTGATTGATTACTCGTTTTGACAAAATATCAACATCTGTTTTAGACTCTGGTATAAGTGCTGCTTCAGCACCAGCTCCTATACCTGCTAATATTGCTAACCACCCACAATTTCTTCCCATAACCTCAACAATATGAGTTACATTAGAGGTTGTAGCCGTGTCTCTAATTTTATCAATTGCGTTTAAAGCGGTATTTATTGCTGTGTCAAAACCGATTGTCTTGCCTACTAAAGGCATGTCTTTATCTATAGTAGCAGGGATACAAACTACTTTTATTTTAGTGTCTTTAGCTAACTCTTTGGCACCCCTTGCTGACCCCTCGCCTCCAATTACTACCAAACTATCAATATCTATTTTATCTAAGTTTTTTGCAGCAATTAATCTATATTTTTCTTCTAAAAATCGTAAAGATCTTGATGTATAAAGAATGCTGCCACCATGCTGAATAATATTACCCACGGACCTACGATCAAAATTTACAAACTTATTATCTATTAAGCCGTCATACCCATTCTTAAAGCCAATAACATTGAATTTTTTGTTTAATGAACTTCTGACAATAGCTCTAATTGCCGCATTCATGCCGGGAGCATCACCACCACTAGTTAGTATACCTATTTTCTTCATTGTTAAAATTTCGCAATTTTAGTGTTTAAACTTTATCCCTCATTTGGGACAGCATACAAAGACCATTGCAGTAACTTTCGCTCTACAGGATTATCTCCAACTTTTTCTACTCCATGGAAAGATGTATCTGTCCTACAAAAGGAAAACATATTGTTTCTTTTAAAGTCCGCACTAAAAACTTTATAAAAATACTTGTTAGGATAATGAGTTCCTTTTTCGCACTTAAAACCCCTTTGATTGGGAACGTACACAGAGGTTCCCATAGATACATTTTCATCATCTCGCAAATCGTTTTCAAAATAAATTAAAAATACAACTAGTTTTTGAGGGTTGTCTGTATGCGGACCGAGGGCATAATTTGTTCTATCATGAATGAGATTTATTCTTGGAAAAATCTTATAATTGTCATAAAGAGTTTTTAAATCCTTTATACCCAGTCGCTTAAAAATTATTGGAGCATAAAGAGATAAAAAAGCTTCTATAATTTGTGGAGACCTAAGGAACCGAGCGAAATATTCCCAAATTTCATATTTTTTGTCTTTAATTCTCTGGAGATCATCCTGTTCTGAAATTAGAAGCTGATATCTAAAATTATACGCATGGTCAGCGTCTTTATTTTTGGTAGTTACAATACCTGCATCTAAATTAGAGATAAATTCGTCATCGTTAGGCCAGTTATTTAAGATTAAATCAATGATTTGTTTAGGTAAAAAGTCTTCAGTTTGACTATGAGAAAAGGGATATCGCCTAACCATTGAGTTAAATATTTTATAAGCAACTTCGTTTTGGAATTGCTTTGTTTCACGCTCGTCAAAAACCATTAAAATTTCCTTAAATAGGTTTGAATTTTGAAATCCTCACGTTGTATTAATATATTTATATCCCTAAAAATACCAGCAATTAAAAAGTCGGAAATTCAAAGTTATTCTATTGATTTGTGACTTGGATCAAATAAGTGACATTTTTTTGGATCAAATCCAACTTTTACAATATCTCCCACTTTTATTTTAGAGTCACCGTCAGTTTCTACTACTAAAGGATCACCGTCTTTTTCAAGATAAAGGAAAGTTCCCGATCCAAGCTTTTCAACAACAAAAACTTTACCTTTCCAGCATGATTTCAAATTCTTATCTACTGTCAAATGTTCAGGTCTAATACCTAGTGTAAGATTATTCCCTTTTTCAAATGTGTTACTTGTTTTAGATATAGTAAAATCTGAAATTCCTAAGAGATCTAACTTCGTTTTGTTTTTATCCTTATCTAAAACTTTAACCGGAATAAAATTCATTTTAGGCGAACCAATAAAACCTGCTACAAATAAATTATCAGGTGATTTATAGAGTTTCATTGGCTCACCTGATTGAGAAACCCTGCCCTCATTAAGAACTACAATTTTGTCAGCCATTGTCATGGCCTCAGTCTGATCATGAGTTACATAAATCATTGTTGCATCTAATTGGTCATGCAATTTAGCTAATTCAACTCTCATTTGCACTCTTAAAGCGGCATCCAAGTTTGATAAAGGTTCATCAAATAAAAATACTTTGGGTTTCCTTGTAATGGCCCTACCAATAGCCACGCGTTGCCTTTGTCCTCCAGATAATTGCCTTGGTTTTCTTTGAAGAAGCTCTTCTATTTGAAGAATTTTAGCGGCTTCATATACTCTCTCATCAATTTCTGTTTTGCCAAGTTTTTCCAGTTTCAATCCAAAAGCCATATTGTTGTAAACCGTCATATGAGGATATAGAGCATAAGATTGAAAAACCATGGCAATATTTCTTTCCCTGGGCGCTAGATCATTAACTTTTACTCCATCGATGGAAATAGTACCGGAATTTATACTCTCTAGCCCTGCAATCATTCTTAAAATTGTAGATTTCCCACAACCGCTTGGACCTACCAATACGGTAAAAGATTGACTTTCAATTTTTAGTGAAACATCTTTAATAACATGGGTTTTCCCATAGTTCTTATTTAAATTTTTTATAATTATTTCTGACATTTATTCTTATTTTAAATAGCTTAAAAATTTTGATTGTGTTTCTTTCATATTATTTAACAGTCTCTCCGCCTGAGTTGCGTCGCTAACCACGGGGTCTGCTAAAAGCGCCAAATATGCAAAATGTTTTGATTTTTTAAGTACAGCTTCAGTAGTCATCTGAATAACACCAGATTGTAAATTCAATAATGCTCCAAATTCTTGAGGGTAGTTTTCTAACTTAATACCATGAACCCCATTCTTATCTACTTTTGCTGGAACCTCTACTACTAAATCTGAAGGAAGTTGCTTTATGAAACCATTATTAGGAATGTTTACGGCTGGCTCCTCATACCCAGTATTATTCAATATTCCTTCTATTATTGGAATAATTCTTTCGTGTGTGTCTTCATTATTTAAATCAAAAAAATGATCATAAGAACTTTTATCAGAATAGAAACTCAAGCATTTTTCTTTATAGTTATCGTAAAATTCTAAAATTGCATCATGATCTGCTATACTGTAAGCCCACTGCAAATATTCCCCGAGATGACTGTCCGTAGTAATAGGTAAATATTTATATCGATAAAATAATTCACGAAAAACTCCTCTTTCTGCACCAGGTTTGGACTCTCCTCCATCGTGGCTATTTACAAGGTCGGAGTAATAAGTTTCAAAATTTTGGTTAATAATTGGATAACCATCCTTACCAGTATTTTTATAATTTACTTCTATTAAAATGCTAAAATGATTGAGCCCGCCTGCTCTATATTCAATATTAGAAAAATCTGTTTCCATAAGCGAAGGAAGTTGTCTTTCCATTGAAGCTATTTCATGACACATCCCAATAAACTTTAAATTGGGAAACTTTGTCGTTACAGCATGACAAATTCTTTGCATTGGATTTGAAAAATTAAAAATGGTAGCATCAGGGCAAATAGAATTAATATCCGCGCAAATTTCTAATATAGGTGGTATCTGCCTCAATGAGTGGAATAAACCTCCAGGCCCTCCATTTTCACCATAGACTTGCCTAATACCGTATTGAAGTGGTATTTTCCAATCTTGATCCCAAAGATCAAACCTTTTACCAACTTCTATTGAAATAACACAAAAAGTAGCGTCTTTTAAAGCCTCTTTTCTGGAAGTTGAAGCTTTGATTTCAAAATTAACACCTAATTTTTCTTTATAATTATTAGCTATGATTTTGGTGTTTGCAAGAGTAGTCTTATCAATATCATGAAGAAAAATTATTGAACCTTCTAGAACTTTTGATTTAAAGATATCCCCGATGATACCTAATCCAAAGTTTTGACTTCCTGCTCCAATTAGAACAATTTTTTCCATATTATCCCTTTACTGATCCGGCTACTAGCCCTCTTATAAAGTACCTTTGTAAAGACAAAAATACAATCAAAGGAACTATCATAGAAACGAAAGCACTAGCTGTTAAAATCTCCCAATTTTGTGCAAATTCCCCAAGCATTTCTCTCAATCTAGAAGTTAAGACAATTTCACTTGGCATTTTATCTAAGAAAACCAGAGCAACCAAGAGATCATTCCAAACCCAAAGAAATTGCAATATACCAATTGAAGCAAAAGCTGGAATCGAAAGCGGTAAAACAATCTTCATAAATATCTGATAATGCGTTGCTCCATCAACTCTAGCAGCCTCAAACATTTCGTGGGGCAAGCTTTTTATGAAATTCCTCAACAGAAATATTTTTAAAGGCATACCAAAACCAGTATGAGCTAACCAAATTCCAACATAAGATTTTGCCGAGACTCCCAAGAAATTTCCGACATCGTTGTATATAGTTAAAATAGGGATTAATGACATTTGTAAAGGAACTACAAGTAGGCAAACTATGGTAGCAAATAACAAATCACGCCCAAAAAACTGCATCCAGGACAAGGCGTAAGCGGCAAAAGCACCAATTATAAGAGGAATTAAAGTTGATGGAATAGCAACAGTTAAAGAATTCAAGAATGATTGTCCTAAACCCCTAAAAAAAAGAACCTCCTCATAGTTTTCTAATGTCATAGTTGGTGGAGTAATTACAGTTATAAAAACCCTTTTTCCTTTTTTATGTTTAAACTTCTTTTTTGACACCCATCTATAGTCGCCATTCTTCTCCAGTTGGAAAATGCTTCCATTTTTCATAATTGCCTTAGAAGGAGCCTTGTATTTAGAGGGGGCTTTGCTAGTTATGCCAAAGTTTTTTATCTCTTTTCCTGATGATTTTGAGAATAAGCTTCCTGTTATTACGTAGTATTCACCTTCTTTTACCTGAACATTACTTTTTTCAGTTCTTATAATTTCATTAAATTCGTTATATTTCAATGCCTTCCACCAGCCTGTTAAAGCGATTTGATCCTTGTCTCTTAAGGAGCTTACTAATAATCCAAAAGTAGGTATTACCCATATTGCTACAACGGCAAGCAACACTAAATGAGTGATAATCTTTCCAAAGGAGAGTTTTTTCATTTATTATCTTCCATTTTAAAACGCCTTAAATTCCAAATCATAATCGGTATAACGCCAAGCATTATAAATAAAGCAATAGTGCTTCCTCTTCCTGAGTCTCCTCCGCCACGAAACATCCAGTCAAACATTAGGTTAGCTAAAACCTCTGTCCCCCACTGTCCATTTGTCATAGCCAGAACGATATCAAAAACTTTTAAAACTAATATTGTAATAGTTGTCCAAATAACTAATATAGTCTCTGAAAGAAAAGGAATAATAATAAAGAAAAATATTCTTACTTCACCGGCGCCGTCAATTCGTGCAGCCTCTATAGTCTCCTCAGGGATAGCCCTAAGTGCCGCGCTGAATATAACCATAGCTAAACCAGTTTGGATCCAAATCATTATTACCATTAGAAAAAAATTATTCCAGAAAGGGATAGCTATCCAAGCTTGAGGGCTAGCTCCAAAATAAACCATTATTGCATTTAGAAGACCTATCTGATCGTTTTCTGGGCCTCTGTACTCGTATACAAACTTCCAAATAACACTTGCGCCCACAAATGAGATTGCCATCGGCATAAAAATCAGAGATTTTGCTATTACCCCCCACCATACTCTATCTGCTAATGCTGCAATGGTTAAGCCAAGAAAGGTACAACTGGTTGGCACAACGATAAGCCATAAAAAATTATTAAATATACTTTGCCTGAAATCACTATCATTTATGGCCCAAATATAATTATTAATGCCCTTAAATTCTCTTCCATGATTATCTAAAAAGCTAAGTCTGGTTGTCTCCGCAACTGGATAGATAAGAAAAATAAACAAAATAATTAAGGCAGGAGCAAGAAAAATCCAAGCCCTTAACTTTGAATCTTGAAGATTACTTTTATAAAACTTTTTGTAGAAATAGTCGTGTAGGTGATTAGCCAGCACGTAATATAAGATACATACTAATATTCCTGAAGAAACATATATGAAAAATTGCAATAGAGGCACAAGTAAATATCCTATATGAAGAGAGGCGAAATAAAAATTTACTTCGCCTCAATTTATCTAATAAAAATTAGATTTTTACTTTATAGCGTCCCAGCTTTTTTGAATTGCAGCTGTAACTTCTTTCGCCGACTTTCCACCCGTATAATCTACCATACCGGTCCAGAAAGAACCTGCGCCTATAGGTCCGGGCATTAGGTCGGATCCATCAAATCTAAACGTTGTTGCATTTAATAAAATTTGATTAAGACCTCTAAAAGTGTCACTAGAATGCTTACTTAGGTCAATTCCCTTATGTGGATTTAAAAATCCAGAACCTTCTATTTCCATCCATATATGATTGGACTGAGGATGCTTTAAATAGTTCATGAATTCCCTGGTTGCTGGGCTGTCTTTTGTAATAGCGAAAAGAGTTCCACCGCCAAGAACCGGATTACCTAAATCTTTAGTGGAGTATGAAGGAAAGTAGAAGAAGTTATAGTCATCTCCAGCTTTCAATCCTTCAGGGAAAAATGCAGGTATAAAACTAGCCTGACGATGCATCATGCATTTTGCAGGCGAAGTAAATAAACCCTTCGGGCTATCTCTAAAGTCAGTAGTTGCTACGCCCTTAGATCCACCATCAACATATGACTCATTTCTAGCAAAAGATCCAAAGAAATCCATTGCCTCAATTACCTTTGGATCGTTAAAAGGCATCTCATTTGTTACCCACTTGTCATAAACAGATGGATCATGAGTTCTTAGCATAATATCTTCCATCCAGTCTGTACCTGGCCAACCAGTTGCGTCACCTGACCCAAGACCAATACACCAAGGAGTATTCCCATCTTTAGCCATTTTTTCAGTCAGTGCAATAAGTTCTTCCATTGTTTTTGGAATCTCATATCCGTTGTCTTCAAAGTTATCTGGAGAATACCAAACTAAACTTTTTACATTTACTCTATAGAAAAAGCCATAAAACTGGTCGTTTCCACTTTTATCTGGATATGTACCAAGATCAATCCAAGATTGACCAGCTGCATAATTGTCTTTCACCCAACTCTGCATATCACCACCCAAGGGAACTAATCCCCCAATGGCTGCGATATTAGCCGCAAGTCCTGGCTGTGGAAAAATTGCAAGATTTGGCGGGCTACCAGCTTTAACATCAATTGTTATTTGCTGTTCAAAGCTATCAGATCCACCGTACTCAACTGTAGCGCCAGTTGCATCAGTAAAAGCTTTTATAACTTTTCTGAATTGATCATCTTGAGGAGCCAACCATGGCCCAGATATAGTAATTTTTTGACCTGATAAATCAGGTCCCTCATAATGTCCACCTGAATAAGCAATATTCAGAGGCATTATTATTGCAGTCAAAACAATAAGAAAGTTACGCAGTTTTCTCATTTGTCCCCCCTTTTATTTAATTAAAGTTGAAAAAATGCTACTAGTTAATGATTAAAAAATGCTACTAGTTAATGATGAAAAAAGAAGATTCTTTAGCTATCTTTAAGTCAACAACCCTCTTTTCTTTACATTTTGTCTATTTCTTAAACAAATGCACGTTAATTAGGCACTTTAAAAATGATGAAATAATTAAAACCAAGAGAACATATTTCTAAATGGATAATCTGTCAATTATCAATTCATTTCCTAAAGACTTTATTTTTGGTACTGCAACTTCAAGCTATCAAATCGAGGGAAGTAACTACGGCAATTGTGGGCGGAGTCACTGGGATAGTTTTGCTAAAAAGCCTAATAAAACATATAGGTCTCAAGATGGTGGTGTAGCCTGCGCTCATTATTTGAAGTGGAATGAAGACCTTGATTTAGTTAAAAATTGTGGTTTTTCAGCTTATAGATTTTCTTTCTCATGGCCTAGAGTGTTACCCGAAGGTAAAGGGCTCATTAACAATGAAGGTCTTTCTTTTTACGACAAGCTTTTAGACGGTATGTTAGAAAGAGAATTAAAGCCTTTTGGAACATTATATCATTGGGATCTACCTATTAACTTAGCAGAAAAAGGAGGATGGGTTAACAGAGATACACCAAAGTATTTTGCTGATTATACCGATCTTGTAATGAAAAATTTTGGCGATAGATTATATTCTATTGCTACAATCAATGAACCGTGGTGTGCATCTTGGCTTTCATATTACTGTGGAGAGCACGCCCCTGGCCTGAAAGATCTTTCCGCTGCAGCAAAATCAATGCATTTTATTCTCTTAGCGCACGGGAAAGCTTTAGAGGTCATAAGGTCCCATAATCATAAAAATGCTGGTATTGTATTAAATAAAGCTTATGTGACAACAAAAGATGATAACGAACAAAATAATATTGCTGCCGAGCTTTATAATTCAATTCATAATGATTGGTTTGATTCTGCAATTTTTAATGGTGAATATCCTAAAAACGTTTTAGATTTATTTAAAGAGCATATTCCTGAAAATTACCAAAAAGATTTAGAGGCAATCAGCCAATCAATTGATTGGATTGGTATAAATTATTATACTCGAGCCATTGTGGAGCATGACAAAAAAATTAAAGATATTAACTTAGTATTAACCAAAGGCCCTTTAAAGAAAACCGATATGGGTTGGGAGATTTTTCCAGATGGCCTTTCAAAAATAATACAATCCATGATTAAAAAATACTCCTTGAACATACCCATTCATATAACTGAAAATGGGATGGCTAATAAAGATGAAATTGCTAAAGAGACAATAAATGATCATGAAAGAATTGGTTTTTATTATTCTCACATTAATGAGGTTAAGAAGTTACTCGACAAAAAAATACCAATAAAAAGCTATTTCGCTTGGTCATTATTGGACAATTTTGAATGGGCTTTTGGTTATAGTAAACGATTTGGGCTAGTTCATGTTGATTTTGAGACTCAAATTAGAACACCAAAAAAATCGTGGTACGAATTTCAATCTTATTTACTTAAATGAATTCTTTACTGTCTTGAAAAAAGGTGTTGTGAAATGCCTCAGCTGCCCCCTTTAATCCATTATTATCATCAACGGATAAGAAAATAGGAACCATTCCTACATAATCTGAGTATCTACCTTTATTTTCGACTGCTGATAGGAAATTACTTTCTAATATAATAGATTGTAACTTACTAGAAATACCTCCACATATTACCACTCCTCTTTGACATCCATTAATCAAGATATTATTGGAAATTGAAGTACCCAATATTTCAAACATTATTTTTGCAGCTTTCTTTGCAATTTTGTTATTATTGAGCGCAGACTCTCCAATCTCTTTAGCAGACTTTTTTGTTCCTTTTATTTTATGTTTATATAATAGAAATTTATAAATATTCTCTAACCCCCTTCCGCTAAGAAGCTCTTCCGTGGATACATACTGCATTTTTTTTGATAAAAATTGTAAGATCTCGATTTCAAGCTTATTTGCTGGTGAAAAATGTACGTTACCACCCTCGCCTTGTATTGGAAATAACTCCGAACCAATTTTTGAAAGAGTGCATATGCCCAATCCTGTGCCTGGTCCAGTTATCAGAATGTTTGTTTTTTCTTGAGGAATACCTTTTTTTAGAACAATTATTTTGTGTTTTTTAAGCACTGTAGAAGAAAAAGATACTTTTCTTGCTTTAAAAAAATTACTGAAACCTAATCCTTGCGCAGCAAAGTCATTTATTGCCAAAATAGATGAACAACCAAATTTTTTTAAAATCTTCCTTTTTTCAAAGTGCCAATGATTATTTGTTAATTTAACTACATTTTTACTGCAAGGACCAGCTACTGATAACGATAGATTTTTAATAATTAAATTGTTAGATGCAATGTAGAATTTAATTGCATCCTCTATTTTAGGAAAATCCTTACACTCAAGAAATTCTATATTGGTGACTTCAGAACTTTTGTTTTTTTGAAAGCCAAAACGAGCGTTTGTGCCCCCTATATCTGCAACAAGTAAATTCATCTATAAACACAAACTTTTTTTATCTTTTCTTAGCTTTTTTATAGCCTTATTATTAAAAAAATAAACAGATTATTATTCAGCCGTCCATCCACCGTCAATTACTAAGGCTGATCCAGTCACAAGAGCTGATGCTTCAGAAGCTAAAAAAATAACTGCGCCCATTATGTCCTCGACTTTTCCTACTCTTCCCAGTTTTATTTTTTCTTCTATCCAAGCTCTTTTTTTAGGATCATCAAAAGTCGGTTTAGTAAGATCAGTTAAGATAAATGTTGGACAAATAGTATTGATTCTTATGTTTGAAGGGCCAAACTCAATAGCCATCGATTTTGTAAAACCTTCGATAGCATGTTTAGAGGCGCTGTAAACTGAACGTTCCTGACCGCCTACCAAACCCATCTGAGAGGAAATATTTATTAGTGAACCAGATTTCTTAAATTTAGCGAGTTTTTTTGCAACTGCGGCAGTCAAGAAATAAGCTCCTTTCAAGTTAGTTCCAATAACTTCATCAAAATCATCTTCGTTTGATTCAGTTGCTAAAGAGTGTTTTGCTATTCCGGCAGAATTAACCAAGATATCAAATGGTTCTAAATCTTGTATTTTTTTTATAGTTTTTTTTGTATCGGATACATCTAAACTCATAGTTTCGACTGAATATCTATTTCTTTTTAATAAATTCGATAAGTTGTTTAGCTGATCTTTTCGTCTAGCAGCTATAGTCACTGATGCACCATGTTCGGCAAGCGCTACTGCACATGCTAGCCCAATACCGGAGGAAGCCCCAGAAACAAGAGCACGCTTATACTTTAAGGAAAATGATGGAGTTTTCGGTAATTTCATTAGTTTGCAGAGCTACCATAAGGAATATTTTTACCGCCAAAGCGTCTAACTCGCAAGTTACACTGCTCGGCGTGACCTATAAATCCTTCTAAAACACACAAACGGGATCCATACTCCCCAACTAATGAAGCCGCTTCATCTGTAACAATTTTTTGATAACTATGCGTTTTTAAAAACTTACCTACCCATAAACCACCTGTATAGCGTCCTGCTTTTTTTGTGGGTAGGGTATGATTTGTTCCTATTACTTTGTCTCCATTAGCCACATTTGTTCTTGGTCCTAAAAATAATGCCCCATACGAATGCATATTGGTTAGATACCAGTCATCTCTATCTGTCATCACTTGAACGTGTTCATAAGCCATTTCATTTGCAACAGACAGCATTTCTTCATGAGTGTCACATATAATAATATCCCCATAATTTTCCCAACTTTCTGCCGCGGTTTCAGCTGTCGGCAAGATGTGTAATATTCTACTTATTTCGTTTAAAGTATCAGTTGCTAAATTTTTTGAGTTAGTTATCAAGCAAGCAGGCGAATTATAGCCATGTTCTGCTTGACCTAGCAAGTCAGTAGCACACATTTCTGCATCTACTGTGTCATCTGCAATAATCATTGTTTCTGTTGGGCCAGCAAAAAGATCAATACCAACGCGTCCAAAGAGCTGTCTTTTTGCCTCAGCTACAAAGGCATTGCCAGGTCCAACCAACATATGTACTGGATCTATAGTTTCTGTTCCTAAGGCCATAGCCGCGACAGCCTGAACTCCTCCCAAAACATATATTTCATGTGCACCGCCAAGTTTCATCGCCGCAACTATAGCTGGATGCGGCTTTCCATTTACCGGAGGTGCAGAGGCAATAATTCGTGGCACTTTTGCTACCGAAGCTGTTAAAACTGACATATGAGCAGATGCTACCATTGGAAACTTACCTCCTGGCACATAGCAACCAACCGACTGAACAGGTATATTTTTATGACCAAGAATTACTCCTGGGAGAGTTTGAACTTCTATATCCTTAATGCTTTTCATTTGCTCCTGAGCAAAATTTCGAATTTGTTTTTGAGCAAATTTGATATCTTCCATTTCTCTAGTGGTAACTTTCTGCATAGCTGCCGAAATCTCACTCTCAGTTAGAAGGAAATTTTCTGGATTAAAATTATCAAATTTTTTTGATAATTGACGAATAGCTGAGTCACCATTGGCTTCAACTTCTTTAAGTATTTTTTCAACAGTTGCCTTGACTTTAGTATCATCTTCTAGCTTTTTACTTTCTGATTTGCTGCTTTTTAACTTTGCTATGGCCATCTTGTATTCCTTTGATTTAAACTAAGTTTTTAAAAGTATTAACTCATACAATAAAAAGAACTAGATTGAGAAGAACTAAGTCTTCCAGCTAGCGTCTAATTTATCTAACAATCTCCAATAAGCAGGCCATTCTGGATGCCTTACATGAGCGCCTCCTTGGGCGTCACCACCCTCAAACTGCTGCCGGGTGTGTAGCATTACCTTTTTAGATATTTTGTTAAGTTTTCCTCCAGATGCCATGACTTTTAGTTGGATTTCGCTATTTCTAATAAATAATTGGTGCCGAGCAAAAGCCCAAATAGCACTAGGTCCTGCTGTTATAAGTCCATGATTCCTCAGAACAAGAGTGTGGTTTTTCTTACCTAAAGATTTTACTATTCGTTTTTTTTCAGATCCATCTAAAACGATCCCTTCGAAATCATGATATCCAACTCGGTCATAAAGCTGGCAACCCTCTTGAAACATAGGCACAACTTTCTCTTTAAGTGCCGCTATTGATTGGCTCATGGGCTCATGGGTATGCATAACGCAGTGTAAGTCTTTGGAACGCGCTTGATGAATTGCTGAATGTATATTGTAACCAGCTTTATTAATAGGCCAGTTAACGTTATCTAACTTATTGCCGTTAAGATCTAACCTAACCAAATTTGACGCTTTTATTTCATCATACCTCAAACCAAATGGATTGATTAGAAAAGTATCTGTATCAGGAATTCTAAGCGTTATATGATTATACACCACACTTGTCCAACCATAGTAATCTGTTAAACGATAAACTGCCGCTAGATCTACCCGAGCTCGCCACTCTCCCATAGACATACCCCTTGGACATCTTGGGTATTTGTTTGTAAGCGCTATAGATTTAGATGTCATAATCAACCTTTTGTAAGAATTTAGTAACTATTATGAGTTAAATAGACAAAGAAAATCAATTTATATATGAAATATTTACGAGCTTTTGAATTTAGCGAACTTGATTACGGGTTATTAAAAAAATAACCCTCTTTGCGCATGAAAGTAATGACATAAAGCTTCAAATAACAAATTAGCTTAGAGACAGGACATTTTAAACTTAAATAATCATTTATAAACAATTATTTAAATTATTTTATTCATGTATTAGAAAAAAATATATTGAATTTATACATTTAAATTTGAAAAGAGACTTAATAGTCTTTGCACTACAATAAAAAAATATGTATGTTGGTGACTACTGAAAAAACCTAAGGGAGGAATTAATGAAGTTATTCAGAAAAATAGCTACAGGACTAGCCGTCGTTGCTTGTACAGTATCGTTCTCAACGATCGTAAAAGCCGCCGACGAAGTGAATGTAGCTTTCTTCTTGGAGTGGGCAACACCAAACCAAGAAGCTAAAGTAAAGAAGATGTACGACGAAGCTATGGGAGTAAAAGTTAACTGGACAAATTTTGCGACCGGAGTTGAAATGACTGAAGCTATGCTTTCAGGAGATATCGACATTTCCTACAGTCAAGGAATGACGCCATTTGTAAACGCAGTTAACGCGAAAGCACCGATTAAAATTGTGGATGTTGCGGTTGAATACGGAATGGGTGGAACAGGTTGTGTAGTAAGCAATTCAGCTGGAATATCTCAAGCAAATGCAAAGGATTTAGAGGGTCAGAAAGTTGCAGTTCCTTTAAATACAATGGCTGACTATGCTTTCAGAATGATCATGTCACACTTAGGTGCAGATGCATCAAAAGTTAATGTTGTTGATATGGAGCCAGCTGACGGCGCAGTTGCTCTAGTAGATGGTAATGTAGTCATGTCTTGTATGTTTGGTAAAAACTCAATTGACAAAGCATTAGAAAAAGGAAAGATGCTTATGACAACTGCTGAGGCTACTGCTGCTGGTATAACAAGTTTTGATATAACCTCAGCTACAGACAAATTCATTAAAGAAAATCCGGAGCTTTTAAGATCTTTTCTTGAAGTCACAGCAGAAGCTAACGCTACATACGCTGCTGGGAAATCTGATATGAACATAATAGCAAAAGATGCTGGAATGACTGTTGAAAAGACAAAAAACCAAATGGCTGGATTCAAGTTCCCTTCTCCTGCTGAACAAAAGGCGACTTGGTTCACCTCAGGCGGAAAAGTAGAGGGAATGCTTGCATTCATGGGAAATATGTTTGCTACAAGCGAAAATCCTGCACTTAGTGATTACTCAAAGACAATAAACACATCTTTTCTACCAGACTAATATATTTAGTTTTTAAATTGTTTTGTAATAGGCGCTTATTTATTAAAAGCGCCTATTATATTTTCAAGAGACATTGGAAATGAGTGATTTAGTATCTAAAAATCTAAACATGCTCTTTGGTGACACTGTACACGCCCTAAAGGATGTTAGCTTTACTCTAAAAAAGGGTGAATTACTTACCGTTTTGGGACCTTCAGGCTGTGGCAAGACGACTTTACTTAATATAATAGCTGGCTTTTTAAATCCCACGAGTGGCACGATAAGCTTGGATGAAAAAGAGATTAATGGGCCAGGCGTTGAACGCGGAATGGTTTTCCAGCAAGGCGCACTGTTCGAATGGTTAACAGTTTCACAAAATGTAGACTTTGGTTTAAGAATGAGGAAGGAAAATCCTCAAAAATCAAAAAAATTAGTAGATGAGTGGCTTGAAATAGTGGGGCTACAGGGCTTTGGTGATACACCCACTTATCAATTGTCTGGAGGGATGCAGCAAAGGGTTGCGCTTGCAAGATGCCTTATAAACAATCCTGATTTGATTTTAATGGACGAACCCCTAGGGGCTTTAGATGCATTAACAAGAGAGAAAATGCAGTCTCTTGTATTAAAAATTTGGAAAGAAACAGGCAAAACCATAGTGTTGATAACGCATTCAGTTGAGGAGGCTCTTTTACTAGGGGAAAGACTTTTTGTAATGGCTCCTAGACCTGGAAGAATCCATAAGGAGTACACTCTTCCTTTTGCTTCTATGGGTCTCCAGAAAGACTTAAGATCAATTAAAAATAATAAAAAATTTGTAACTACCAGAGAAGAAATTCTGACCATGATTTGGGATATGGAAGAAGAGATAATGGGGAAAGAAAACTAAAATGCTTACTGGTTTTATTACTATTCTTCTCTTGATAGCCTTTTTAAGTGCAATTCTTTATGACAGGCTGGTGGTAAAAAATAGAAAAATTGACGCTGTTTTTGGAAACCCCGAAAGGGCTAATGGCGGGTATCATTGGGTATTAGCAGGCTCTTGCTCAATTTTGTTATTATGGCTTTACTTCTCATGGGATATAGCTAGATCATATTACCCGCAATCAGCAAATGAATTATGTCAGGTTGCAAAAGTCCGAGAATCTGTTTTAGGAATAAACTACATATTCCCCATAGATCAAAGAACTCTTAAAAGTACCGATTTTATTGAACGAGAAACAAAAAAAATAAATCTACTTAAAATTGAAATAAACAATGCAGATTTAAATATTAAAGATAAAACGCAACTACTTTCCTTTCTCACTAAATCCCAATTAATGATTGTTGCCTTATCTGATGAAAAAAATTTAAAAAAGGAAACTCAATCTAAAATTGATTTAGTTGCAGAAAAACTTTCTTCTTTAACACTAAGATTTCAAAGTGATAACTTTCCAGAAGAAAAATCAACAGAAGAGAAAGAGAAACGTAAAAAATTATTAGAAAATCAAACTGATTGGGGTGCAACTGGTATGGAGATACCTCCCTACCCTGTGACAAAAAGAGGAGAGAAATTCGAATCTGCCAGCATTGAGATGAATGTCATTGTAGAAGAATTTTTTCAAATTAAGAATGATCACAAAAAATTCATAGACCTTTCTTTGAATTTAAAAAATGAACTGAAAGAATTTAAAAACAAGCTAACAGAGTCTCAAACTCTTGAAAAAGACTACCTTCGAAAGATATCAAAAATATCTGGCAGAATTTCAAGGAGTAATATATTCCCATCCAAAAGCTTAGACAGTGTTGAAAGAGCTGTTAAAGAATTTGATGAAACTCAAAAAGTAGAACAAGGTAACTTAAGAGTTATTGATACTTTTTTATTTCCTGCCGGTACTATTGTTGCCAGTGGGGAAACATGTAGCGAACAAGGTGCCGGCAGATGGTTGCCGAAACCAACTGACACATTAAGAATTTTTTTAGACCTACTGAAGCCCAGCGTTGGCTATAAGAACTTCCCTATGCTTTGGTATCAGTTTATTGGCTTTAATGAAGTTATTGACTTCATAGTGCCAGATTGGATAGCAGACCTTCTTCCTGGTGAGTACCCTGTTCACTCTTCTAATGGTGAAATTGAACCAAACTTCAAGAAACATGCATTAAATATTGTAAGCGGGGAATTCGATTCCTTTAAAATTCCAGTCCCTTCTGGTCATATCTGGGATTCCTTTTTAAGAGTATTTTTAGGGTTATCTCTTGGTGTTATAGCTGGTGTACCATTAGGGCTATTTATGGGACTTTCCAGGTTTGCAAAAGGCTATTTTGATCCCGTTATAGAGCTTTACAGACCCGTTCCACCCTTAGCATGGGCTCCATTGATTATCACTGTTTTCGGCATTGACAACTCAGGAAAAGTATTTTTGTTGTTCATGGTCTCTTTTGCGATAATGATTGTTTCGGCAAGAGCGGGTGCTTCCGGTACTCAATTATCTAAAATCCATGCTGCTCATTCTTTAGGTGCCTCAAAATGGCAAATCCTCCGACAAGTTATTTTCCCAAACTCATTGCCCGAAATTTTAACTGGAATCAGAGTTTCAATAGGCGTCTGTTGGGGAACATTAGTGGCTGCCGAGTTTCTAGCAGGAACAACCGGCATTGGATTTGTTGAAAATGTAGCCAGAAAATACATGCAATACGAGCACATATGGATTACTATTTTTGTAATGGGAATGCTAGGGTTATTATTTGACTTGGCTATGAGATGGGTAATTGCCCGAACTATTCCCTGGAGAGGCAAAGGTTAAAAACTTTTCAAACTAAACCTTTTTGTTTTTAAACCTATCTACTCTTATATCTGCAGCCTTTGCGTGTGCCTCCATACCCTCAAGTCTTGAAATTCTTGCAGTTACACCTGCTAAATCATTAACTGCCTCTTGATTTAACTTTTGCCAAGTAACTGTTTTAAGAAATTTATGAACTGACAGCCCACCTGTATACCTCGCTGCTCCAGACGTGGGTAAAACATGATTTGGACCAGACGCTTTATCACCAAAGGATACAGTAGTTTCTTCACCCAAAAACAACGAGCCATATGACACAAGGTTGGAAAACCAATAATCCAATTCTAAACACTGAACATGCAAATGTTCTGGAGCAATTTCATTAGCCAAATTCAATATCTCTTTCTTTTCCGAACAGAGCACAACCTCTCCACAGTTATGCCAAGCTCTAGTAGCATTATCACGATTCTGCTCAGGTAATTCTATTAACATTTTAGGAATAAGATCAATAACTTGCTTAGCAAGGTTTTCAGAATCGGTTATCAACCAAACTGGTGAATTATGACCATGTTCTGCCTGACTAATCAAATCCCATGCAATTAATTTACTATCGGCTTCTTTGTCTGCAATTATTAAACTATTTGTTGGACCTGCAAGCATATCTATTCCAACACTACCAAAAACCTGACGTTTAGCTTCAGCTACAAATTCATTTCCTGGTCCACAAATCACATCTGCAGCCGGGCTTGAAAGTAGTCCGTTAACCATAAGCGCTATTGCTTGAACACCACCAATAGCGAAAACCCTATCAGCCCCACAAAGCTTCAAAGTATAAAGGAGCTCATCCCTTACAGGAAGTTTTGAATTCAAGGAAGGCGGCGTACATGCAATTATATTTTTTACTCCTGCTACTTTAGCTGTGGTAACAGTCATCATTGCAGAGGCAATATGGCAGTATCTTCCTCCAGGAACATAACAACCTACAGTGTTCACTGGGATTAGTCTTTGTCCAGCGATTAAGCCAGGCCTAAGTTCAGTTTCAAAACTGGAAACGCTATCAAGTTGTTTTTGTGCAAATTTCTCGATGTTTTGGAAAGCATATTTTATATCTTCTTTTACTTTTGCATCTAAACCTTTCTCTGCTTCAGTGATAAAATCATGATTTACTTCAATATCACCTGTCCATTTATCAAACTTCCTAGCAATAACACTTAAAGCCTCCTCACCTCCCTTCTCGATCTTATCAAGAATATCCTTAACAGTTCTCGATAGCTCAATTTGTTCTTGCTTGGATGTTTTGTTTCCTTTTTTTAAGTATGTGACTGTCATTTTTCTTTAATTAGCTCAATTTTTTGAATTCGATTAAAAATTCTTCTTGAATAATTTTATAAATAATTCTGCAATCTTTTAAACTGAAAGTAAGAGGAATTCTCATGTCTATTAGTTGATGCATAACTTTAGACGTGGCTTTAAGTTTATGTGATGGAAAATATTTCCAACTCTCATGGCGACTTGTGTATCCTTTGGGCTCCAAATCACCAAACCATTTTAATTCAACACCTCTCTTTTTTACCTTTTTAATAAACCTTTCAATCATATTTCGAGACCAATTTTCTGAGACTAAGAATTGAAAAGACGAACCCACGTAACTTTCTTTTAAAGGCCTTGAAGGGACATATATTCCATCTATTTTTGACAATTTATTTTTAAAATAATCATGTCTAATGTTCCATCTCTTTTGATTAGATATTATTTTCTTTAACTGAGGTCTTAAAATTGATGCCCGCAGGTTATCCATACGTGAAGAACAATTTGGCATTAAGAATTTAAGTTTTTTGAATTCTGATTCGTTAGGTGCAGAAAGATGTTTATTGTAAAGCATATACGAACCTGACAAAAGAATAGCTGATGCAATTAATTTCTTATCATTTGTAGTAATAAAACCTCCCTCCCCGCTGTTTATATGCTTATAAGTCTGTGTACTAAAACAGGCAATAGAACCAAAGTTTCCTGACTTTTTACCATTCCAGCTGGCTCCCATCGTATGAGCACAATCTTCAATTAAACAAATTTTATTTTTTGATAAGATTGTCATAAGACTTTCCATATCGGATAAATGCCCTCTCATATGAGAAATAAGCATGAATTTTGCTTTCGATGTCTTTATAGTTTTTAATAAGTGATCAAAATCTAAAGTTAAATCTCTTGTAGTTTCAATTAATATAGGTATTCCTCCAACAGCAGAAATAGCACCAGGAACAGGAGCTAGAGTAAAAGCATTTGTTAACACCTTTGCTCCTGCCTTAACTCCAACGGCTCTAAGAGCAATCTGAAGGGCTGTGCCCCCAGAGGTAGTTGCTAAACAATATTTAGATTTTTGCCAGACTGCATATTCCTTTTCTAATAATGCAGTTTCGCTTAACTGTCCTTCAATCGTATTGTACCTATGTAATCTGCCGGTCTTAAGTACATTAACTGCCATATTTATTGCTCTTCTCGGTATTGGTTCTTGCTGAGTAAAAGGCTTATCAAATATTGATTTTTTCATTCAATTAGCACAAAACATTAAATTAAATATCATCATGATAGGCTATACGAAATATGGTGTAATAATCAATGATCATATGTTTTTAAGTTCTTATTTATCTCAAATTTTTTTAATTTTACACATTTACTAACTTATTCTAAGGGTTCATAATTTGAACCAAAAAAGGATTCTTCTTGGTTGAAAAACTTGATGTACTAAATGCTCCCATAGGAACAACAGTTCTTAAAATGGCTGTGCCAAATATGTTAACGATGCTACTTTGGATAATAACTTTTATTATAGAAGGGTGGTTCATAGGAACCTTGGGCATAGTTCCTCTTGCTGGCTTAGCTCTTGGATTTCCTATGTTATTCCTTTTGCTTATGCTTTCTGCTGGAACTATTGGTGGAGCAATCACTGGTACAGTTGCGCAATATTTGGGTGCAGGTAACAAAAAAGAAGCCGAGGATGCAGCGGTTAGCGCATTACAGCTGACCTTTTTCTTAGGATTATTGTCGGCTTTTATATTTCTTACTTTAGGTGAAAAAATATATAGAGGTCTTGGAGCAGAAGGTGAAGTACTAAAAGAAGCATTACGGTACTCAGATGTATTATTTGCGGGTTGTTTTACTGTTTGGATTGCAAATGGTTTGGCTGGAGCAGTTAGAGCAACTGGTCATATGTATGTTTCCGCTCTTTGTCTGGCATCAGGATCGTTAGTTCAGATTATTTTGGCAGCTGTTTTTATTTTTGGATTTGGCCTCATGGATAGCCTAGGAATTTCTGGTTCTGCTTTATCGATAGTTATTGGTAACGGTGTTTCCGCTTTTTTGCTTATACTTTATCTATCTTTTAAATGTGAAAATTTAAAATTAAGATTCCCATTAAAACGTATAAATTTTTCTTCAATGTTAGCTATAGTAAAGCTTGGTTCTTTAGCTTCTATAAATGCGTTCTGCACCTGGGGCTCAGTTGTAATAATCACCTCGCATATGACAAAATTTGGAGTTGAAGTTCTTGCAGGCTATGGGATTGGAGCAAGGTTAGAATTTTTAATAATTCCAATTGTTTTTGGGTTTGGCGCTGCATCGACAGCTCTAATTGGTGTACATTTTGGAGCAAATAAATATACCAGGGCCCTAAAAATTGGTTGGATTGCTGTATTTTATAGTTCATTAATCTCCGGAATTATAGGTATCTTGGTAAGTATCTATCCAGAGTTATGGTCAGATTCTTTTACGAAATCACATGTCGCCCAAGAATCTTGCAAGGCCTACCTTAAAGTGGTAGGCCCATTTTATGTCTTCTTTTCTATTGGCCTCTGCCTTTATTTTGCTTCTCAAGGCGCAGGTAGGGTTCTCTGGCCCGCTGTCGCTGCAATAATTAGGTTATTAATTGTATTCTTCGGGGGAATTATTCTATCCAACCATCCTTCAGCACCCATTACCTTTTATTTTTCATTGATTTCTGTAGCTTTTTTTGTTCAAGCAACCATTACATCAATTGCAATTTACCTAGGAGCCTGGACAAAAGGAAGAGTATCTATCAAATAGTAGTTTTAGATTTTTATTTTTCTCAAAAAAAAGTTATTATTTTTTGAAATAACAGGTTTGCCTTTATCATGACTAAATTTATTTGTATTAGTGGCTGTACTGCGTCTGGAAAATCGGGGCTTGCTGAAAAAATAGCAACTAATATAAGAAATTCTGTAATAATAAATACTGATGCATTACAGGTTTATAAATGCTGGAAAATTTTAACGGATAGACCTAATAAAAGTTCTGCTTATAATTTAGAATTATATGGCCATGTATTATGCAAAGATACTTATAATACAGGGCACTGGCTAAATGATGTAAAAAAATTCAAAGATAATTCTGCAGACAAATATGAAGCCTTTATTTTTGTTGGCGGAACAGGATTGTATTTTAATGCACTTTTAAATGGGCTAAGTGATATTCCTGCAATTGAGCCTAAAATTAGAAAAAAATCTATAAAATATTCTGACTCAACTACTTTTTTTATTAAAGAATTAAAGAAAAAAGACCCTGAGATACTTGAAGTAATTGATAATAAAAACATTAGACGCCTTCAAAGAGCATGGGAGGTTATTACACAAACTGGAAAAGGATTAAAGTATTGGCAAAAGAAAACTCCATATCCCATAATCTCTAAAGAGAAAGCTACAAAAATTCTATTAGAGCCTAGTAAAGAGGAACTCATAAATAATATTGAAAAAAGAGTAGAACAAATGATTGAGCAGGGTGTAATAGATGAGGTTCAATCAGTCCATAAAAGAAAATGGGATACTAGCCTACCTTTCAGTAAAGCCATTGGAGCAAAAGAAATAATCAGATATCTAAACAAAGAGTATAATTTAGATCAGCTGAGATATATGATTTCACTTAAAACTAGGCAGTTTGCTAAAAGGCAAAGGACTTGGCAAAGAAAATATATGTCTGACTGGAAAAGAATAGATATTAGAGGTTCAAGAGAAATTGATATAAAGCTATTTACGGAGAATCTCTAATGAAAGAATTAATCATTTGCTCTTAATCTTAATGTCTATTAAGAATAATAAAATAAGTTAACTCACATAAAAAAATGATTGAACGATACTCAAGACCAGAAATGGTTAAGATCTGGACTGCTAAAGAAAAATATAGAATTTGGTTTCAAATAGAGGCCTACGCTTGCGAGGCAATGGAAAAATTCGACTATATTCCGAAAGGCACTACCAGAGAGGTGATGAAGGCGTCTAAAATAGACTTTGATTCCAATCAGATAAACGAAATTGAAAAGGTTACGAAACATGATGTAATCTCTTTCTTAACTTACATAAGCCAGTTCATCGGCGAAAGTTCAAGATTTGTTCATCAGGGATTAACATCATCAGATATCTTGGACACATGCCTTAATATTCAGCTTTTAAAAGCCAGCAAATTAATAGAACAAGGTCTTAGTGAACTTTTGGATACTCTTAAAACCAGGGCATTAGAGCACAAATACACTGTTTGTATAGGGCGAAGTCATGGTATTTACGCTGAACCTACTACCTTTGGGTTAAAACTTGCTCAAGCTTATGCTGAAATGAACCGAAATCTTAATCGATTAAAGAGTGCAATGAGTGAAATATCTACCGGTGCCTTGTCTGGTGCTGTTGGGACTTATGCAAATATAGATCCAAGAGTTGAAGAATATGTGTGCGAGCAGTTTGGACTGACTCCAGAACCCATTTCAACTCAAATTATTCCCAGAGATCGTCATGCATTCTTTTTTTCTATATTAGGTGTAATAGCTTCTTCAATAGAAAGAGTTGCAACTGAGATTCGACATCTAAGTAGATCGGAAGTTTTAGAGGCTGAAGAATTTTTTTCTCAAGGGCAAAAAGGATCTAGCGCTATGCCACATAAAAGAAATCCTGTCTTATCAGAAAATTTAACGGGTTTGTCTCGGTTAATTAGAATGTCGGTCATCCCATCTCTTGAAAATGTAACTCTTTGGCATGAAAGAGACATATCTCACAGCTCTGTTGAAAGAAATATTGCTCCGGATACTACCATTACTACGGATTTTGCCATAAACCGCTTAACATCAATCATAAAGAATTTAATTATTTATCCTGAAAATATGTTAAAAAACTTAAAAAAAACTAAAGGGCTTTATAATTCACAACAAATACTTCTCACTTTAACTCAAAAAGGTCTTAGCAGAGAAAAATCTTATTCTATTGTACAAAAGATCGCTATGGATGTATGGAGTAAAGATAAATTAGATTTTATGGATAAAGTAAAATCTGATAAAAAAATTCTGTCCGTTATAAATAAGGAAGAGCTTTTAGAAATAGAGAATTTAGACTACCACACCAAACACGTTGACCATATTTTTCAAAAAGTATTTGAAACTTAAATTAGCTGATGAAAAAAAAGAAAAAAATTTATGAGGGAAAAGCCAAGGTTATTTATACAACCGAAAAAGCTAACCAGGTAATCCAACACTTCAAAGATGAGGCAACCGCTTTCAATGCAAAAAAGATGGAAATAATTGAAGGTAAAGGTGTTCTAAATAACTTTCTTTCAGAATTTTTCATGGAAAAACTCAATAATATTGGCATTCCAACTCATTTTATTAAACGTTTGAATATGCGAGAGCAATTAATAGAAAGGTGTGAAATCATACCTCTTGAAGTTGTAGTAAGAAATATCGCCGCTGGCTCATTATCTAAAAGACTTGGTATTACCGAAGGACAAAAATTACCCAGACCAATAGTAGAGTTTTATCTAAAAAATGATGATTTAAATGATCCCTTAGTTACAGAAAGCCAAATTGTTACTTTTGATTGGGTATCAGAAGCAGAACTAAGCGAAATCTTCGAACTTGCTCTAAGAACAAATGATTTTTTATGTGGTTTACTAGCAGGAGTAAACCTTACATTAGTAGACTTTAAAATCGAGATTGGAAGAAGTCTAAAATATTCTGGGGAAAAGCTAGTGATAGCTGATGAGATAAGTCCTGATACTTGCAGATTATGGGATACAAAGACGAAAGAAAGATTAGATAAAGATGTTTTTAGACTTGAGCAAGGAAGCCTTTCAGAGGCATACACAGAGGTAGCAAATAGATTTGATTTATTGCCTAAAAACGAAAAAAGCGCTGTAAAATGAAGGAAGAGTTAAAAATTTACACTTTCAAGGTTGAAGTAATGCTAAGAACTGAAGTTTTAGATCCTCAAGGAGAGACTATCAATCAAACATTCAAAAATAATGGTGTAAAAAATGTTCTAAATGTAAGGCAGGGTAAAATTTTTGAATTAAAAATAAATTGTAATAATTTGGAGGTAGCCAGAAAAGAAGTGGAGAGTATGTGTAGGGATATATTGGCAAACCCAGTAATTGAAGAATATAAAGTTTTTGAGGCTTAAAAATTACAGTATGTTCGATAATAGTATTTCCTGGCTCAAACTGTGACAGTGACTGCAAAAACGCTTTAAGTGAAATAGGTGGCTTTAAAGTTTCTATGCTTTGGCATAAGGAGGTAAATATTCCAGAAAATACTGACCTTGTCATACTACCAGGAGGATTTTCCTATGGAGATTACCTAAGGTGCGGGGCTATTGCAGCCAAATCTCCAATTATGTCTGCAATAAACGATTTTTATTTGAAAGGAGGATTTATTTTAGGTATTTGCAATGGATTTCAAATTCTAACAGAAACTAATATTCTACCAGGTGCATTAATTACAAATCAAAATCAAAAATTTATCTGTAAGAAAGAAGAAATAATAGTACAAAACTCCAATACGGACTTTACTAGCTTGTATAAAAATAATCAGACTTTAAGCTACCCCATAGCTCATCATGATGGTCGGTACTTTATTGATCAAAAAGGTCTTTCAAAACTAATAGAAGAGGACAGGATTGCCTTTAAATACAAAAACAATCCAAATGGTTCAATTGATAATATTGCTGGAATATTTTCTGAAAACAAAAGAGTTTTAGGATTAATGCCCCACCCTGAAAGGGCGATTGACAAAGATATTGGAGGCACTTCTGGTAAAAACCTTTTTAAGTCAATATTACAAAGCATAAGCTGAAGTCTATAATTATGCTTTTAATTGATTATGCTTTCTTTTCATCAACTCCTTTGCCGTTTCAACAGCGACCGCGGCATCACGACAATAAGCATCAGCACCAATAGACTTGCTAAACTCTTCATTGAGAGGCGCTCCACCTACCAAAACCAAATATTTATCTCTCAAACCCTTTTCATTTAACGTATCTATTACAACTTTCATGTACGGCATCGTAGTGGTTAGCAATGCAGACATTCCCAAAAAATCTGCATTTTCTTCTTCAAGGGCTTGCATATAGTTTTCAACGGGATTATTAATTCCTAAGTCTCTTACCTCAAAGCCAGCACCTTCCATCATCATAATTACTAAATTTTTTCCAATATCGTGAATATCGCCCTTGACTGTACCAATTACTAGCTTACCTAATCTCGGCGCTCCGGTTTCCGCAAGTAAAGGCTTTAAAATGCTCATACCTGCTTTCATGGCATTAGCAGCAAGTAGCACTTCTGGAACAAACAGAATACCATCTCTGAAGTCTTCACCTACAATCCTCATACCCTCTACAAGCGCTTTTGTAAGAACATCGTATGGTTGCCAACCTCTTTCAAGAAGAATATTTACACCCTCAACTATTTCCTCTTTAAGCCCATCATAAAGGTCATCATGCATTTGGGGAACAAGTTCATCGTCATCCAGTTCACTTAAAACAATTTCTACTTCATCATCTTCCATCGAACGAATCACATAACTAATGAAATTTGGCTAATTATTTACGAAATTTCTTATGCGTTCAATCATAGATTTCAAACCATTTGATCTTTGTAAAGACAAGTGATTTTTTAACCCTAAATCTGCAAGTTCCTGGTCAGGATTAATTGTCTTAATTTGTTGTTCATCTTCTCCATTATAAAGACTCAAAAGTATTGCTATTAAACCTTTCACAATCAGAGCATCAGAGTCTCCTTGAATAAAGAAGTATTTTTCTTTTCCTGACCCTTTCCACTCCATATTCAACCAAACTTGACTAGCACAACCATCTACTTTATAAGCGTCAATTTTTTTGTCTGAAGACAACTCAACACTTTTTCCAAGATCAATGATATAAGCGTATCTATCTTCCCAATTGTCAAAAAGCTCTAAATCTTCTTTTATTTCCTTGAATAAAGGGCTATTTCCCATAGTCATTTCCTAATTTTTTATTTGATACAAAGGCCATTCTTATCAAAAGATAGTGAAATTTCTCCATTTTTCAATCTTAAGGCATCTTTACCAAAAACCTCAAATCTCCATCCTTCAACTGCTCTAACTTTTGGCTCTTTATGACGAGCAATCATCTCGAGATCTTTTGCACTTGCGATTAATTTTACTGCTACATTGTGGGCAGAAGATTTTAGCTTCAAAAGCAATCTAAGTAAATCAATTAAGGCTTCTTGTTCAGCTGATAGAGGTATATTATGGGGTTCATTTAGAGGTTCTAGAAAAATATTTTCAGTGTTTTTTAGTGCTTCCATAATACCATTCGCAATCCATCCTGTTTTTGTTGATTTCGAAAGAAGCCTTGAATTATTAAGATCTTGAATTTTTTTTGGTTTGCTAGAGGCAAGTCTTAAAATTTCATCATCTTTAATTATATGCCCACGTGGAATATCTCTATTTTGAGCTTCTTTTTCTCTGAAGATTGCCAAAGCTTTTACTGTTTTCACAAAATCTGGATCTTTACGTTTTAACCGTATTTTTTTCCAAGCCTGATCAGGTTCAACCAAGTAAGTTTTCGGATCTTTTAGTATATCCAATTCTTCTTTCAACCAAGAAACCCTATTGCCTTCAATTATTTGGTAATTAAGAAATTCATAAATTTTTCTTAAATGAGTAACATCGGATAATGCATAGTTTATTTGACTTGGACTTAAAGGCCTTACAGCCCAATCGGTAAACCGACTAGATTTATCTAGATGCTTGTTTAATATTTTATTTACCAAAGTCTCATACGCTACCTGATCACCAAAGCCACATACCATTGCAGCAATTTGTGTATCAAACAAAGGGTCCGGTAATACCCCAGCGGTTGTTAAGAATATCTCTAAATCTTGTCTAGCAGCATGGAATACTTTAATAACAGATTTTTTTTGCAAAAGGTCATAAAAAGGATCCAAGATCAAATTACTTTCAAACGGATCAATGATGGTGGAGTCGGTCTTCCCGTTTCCTGGGAAAGCCACCTGTATTAAGCATAGCTTTGCGTAGTATGATTTATCTCGGATAAATTCAGTATCTATGGTCACATATGAGTATTTTTCTGCTTCTAAGCAAAAACTCTTTAATTCTTCAGTTGTTTTTATTAAAGACAACTAATCAGCATTTCTATAAGTTAAGCTCAGCGCTATCCCGCTTCGAGATTTCTGAATACCAAAATTTTAGTGCCCCAAGCTCATTTGGGATAGGCTCTTTTATAGCTCTGGTAAAATCAACTGCAACAAATGCCCAAATATCTGCAGCTGTAAACCGATCAATACACATAAAAGATTTTTCGCTCAAGTGATTTTCTAAAACATTAAAATACGATTTTACTCTTGCTCTACCTCTCTCAGCCAACTCTGGAATCTGTTCGAAATTGTCTGGACCAGTTATAGCTCTGTTCTCCATTGCTTTTGATGAATTCCTAAGGCAATCAGCAATAGCCGAGAATAGATTGCTTTCTATATCATTAATCGAATTAATTATAATCCCTTTTTCTTCAGCTGTTTTACCAAGTAGATTTATCTCTTCAAAAACTTCCTCAAGATAAATACATATAGAAAGACTATGAAATAAAATATTTCCTTCTCTTGTCACGAAGGTAGGGACAGTATTTCTTGGATTTATATCAGAAAACCACTTTTCCATTTGCTCAGATTTTCTCAAATCCAAGTTAATTGTTTCAATTTTTAATTTTTTTTCATTTATAAACATACGCACTCTTCGGGGACTGGGTGCAGTAAGACAGTCGTAAAATTTCATCTTGTTCTTCCATTATAATAATTCAGCATTGGCTTTAATAAAACCTAGTATATAATTTATTTAACAATTTGTCTTAATTTGTTGAAATGGAGTTATTCAAGATGAAGGATTACTGGCAGAATTATATTGATGGCGAATTTATTGATGGAGGATCAGGAAAAATTCAAGTAGATGATCCTGGGACTGGAAGAAGGTTGGCAGACCAAGCTCTTGCTAGTGAAAAAGATGTCGATAGAGCTGTTGAAGCCGCAAAAAGAGTGCATAAGAGTTGCTTTCTTACTGATATGAGACCCGTTGAAAGAGCAAGAATGGTTAAAAAAATTGGTACGTATTTATTAGAAAAAATAGATGAAATAGCCCCTATTTTATCAAGGGAAGCTGGTAAAACTCTATTTGAAGCAAAGTTAGAAGTTACAAACGCAGCTAGGTATTTCGAATATTATGGCAATCAAGCAGAAACGCTCGAGGGAAGATCAATACCACTGGGGTCAACATATTATGATTTTACCACATATGAGCCATATGGAATTTCGGCTCAAGTAATTCCTTGGAACTTTCCAATGGAGATGACAGCCCGATCATTGTCAACAGGATTAACCACGGGCAATACATGTGTGATTAAAACCCCTGAATTAACACCTTTGACTCAATATTATTATGCTGAAGCCGTCGAATTTGCTGGGTTTCCGCCTGGAACTGTAAATATTTTATGTGGGATTGGGAATCAAGCAGGTGAATACCTCTGTTCTCACCCAGGTGTAAGGCAAATAGCTTTTACTGGATCAGTTAAAACTGGATCTGCAATCGCGACAGCTGCTGCAAAAAATATAGTTCCTACTGTACTGGAATTAGGCGGAAAATCGGCAGGGATTGTTTGTGAAGATGCTTCCTTGCCTAACCTAAGGGAGAATATTAGAAAAGGAATTTTCTTTAATGCAGGTCAGGTATGCTCTGCAATGTCTAGATTAGTTGTACACGAAAAAATCTATGAAGATGTAGTTGAGCTTTCCCAGGATATTGCTAAGAAAATGTCAGTTGGTCCAGGTATAGAGAGAACTGAATTTGCACACAACATGGGTGCTATGATCTCTCTTAAACAGAGAGATAGAGCAGTCTCTATCTGTAATCAAGCTCAAGAGCAAGGTGCTAAGGCAGTTGTAGGAGGAAGACCTCTCAACAATGAGGGTTTTTTTCTGGAACCTACCGTCTTTTCTGATGTAGAACAGTCAATGGAGATAGCCCATACAGAAATTTTTGGGCCAGTACTTTCAATTCTCAAATATAAAACGGAAAAAGAGGCTGTAGATATAGCAAATGGAACAGAATACGGGCTAGTTGGAGGTGTTTTTACCCAAGATCTAGATAAAGCAATGTTTTGCTCTCAAAAGATCAAGGCAGGGCAAATATTTGTTAATGAATGGTTTGCAGGAGGTGTAGAGACTCCTTTTGGTGGCTATGGAAAGTCTGGCTATGGACGTGAAAAAGGGAGAGAAGCTCTTTTAAATTATGTTCAAACAAAAAATATAGCCATAAAATTAGGTCATAATTGATTGAACAACAGCCAGCAAGAAATAACTCCTAACAAACTAGACTGGATCCCACTGCCAAATATAAATCAACGGATATTATGTGTATCCCGCTGCCCAGGGATAACAGACTCGAATGAAAAAGAAAAAAAAATTTCTGAGGATTTGAGAAATTTAAAAAAAAATTCTGTTCAAGTAATTGTCTCTTTATTGCCATCAAAAGAGCTTGAACAGCTCGGTTTAAACAGTCTTTTTAGTTTAATAGAGAAGTACGGTTTTGAGCATATTCATTTTCCTTTAAAAGATAGATCAATACCTAACAACAAAACAGATTTTGAAAAAATTGTATTATACTTGGTAAAAAAAATTCTAGCGGGTAAAGTTATACATATACATTGTAATGCTGGACTTGGAAGGTCGGGACTATTAGCCGCCCTTATTTGTAAAAGTATGAGCGTTTCGTTTGATCCAATTGAATATGTTCGAAAGTTTCGTGAAGGGTCCATCGAGACAAAAGAGCAAGAGGAAATGATAAAAAGTCTATTCAACTAACAATTAAATACGTGTTAAACTACTTTTTTAATATTTTGTTAGTTATCAATAATTTTATAAAGGAAAAAATATGGGAGATACTCAAGTAGTTATGGAGGGCCTACTCAATGGCTTACCTTTTCTATTAAGCCATTTTTTTATATCGATACTGTTATTAGTTTTTGGAACAGTGATTTATATTTTCATAACTCCAATGAAGGAGATAAAATTAATTAAAGATGGTAATATCGCAGCTTCTTTAAGTTTTTCCGGCGCGTTAATTGGCATTGCTCTACCGTTATCAAGCTCTTTGAGAGCGAGTAATTCAATCTCTGAAATAATGATATGGGGACTAACCGCTATTTTGATACAGATTTTTTGCTTTAAAATAGTTGATATTTTAATCAAGGATCTACCTAAGCGCATTGAGAAAGGGGAGATATCGTCTTCTATATTGTTATTTTCAATAAAATTAGGGGTCGCTCTTTTAAATAGCGCTGCTATAGCAGGCTAATATGAGGAATTTAAGTAACGGCTTCTATTTAATAGTAGCAATTGTATCTGTATTGTGGTCTTTATTTTCAACCTTTGAAATAGATAAAAACCCAGATAACTCTGTTAGACCTGGAAAGACACTGACTGAAATTAGTACTTTAGAACTAAGTACGTCTATGCTTTCCAACTCAGAAAGTAGAAGGAAATTGCGTTCACTTCATAAATTTACGATCAAATCAGACAGTAAGATAAGAAAACGAGGAGGAACTGGTACTGCTTTCTATATAGGAAATAATTTTTGGGTCACGGCAAGGCATGTAATTGATCAATGCCCTAAGGTTTTTATGGCTAAAAAAGGTAAAAGAGCCCTGATAGAAAAAATTTTTATACATCCTAACTCTGATTTGGCAATATTTGAACATCTTGCACAAAACGACAGTCAGTTTTTCAATTTCAGGCAAGATGAGATAAAAGATGTTTTTTCTTCAGGTTTTCCGGGAGGAAGTCCTGGAGACATTGCTATCAAGTTTAGGGGTTACGCTGCATTAGAAAATAAAGAGTATAATATTTTTGAAAAAGGTCTGATTTTTACAATAACCAGGAGAGATCCTTATAATCTTCAGTCAATCGGTGGATTGAGTGGAGGTCCTGCTTATTCGAAAAATAACCAATTAAAAGGAGTATTGGTTGCAGAAAATGTGCGCAGGTCTCTTGCAATAGTTGTTGATATGAGCTCTGTTAGATCTTTGTTATCCAGTGTAGATGGTAACATGTCTAGTGTATCTAGCGTTCATTCTTTATCTTATAAAGTTGATGAAAATAATTTTGCGCTAATTGGTAAGAAAATCAGAGACCAGGGTTCAATCAGACAGCTTTTTTGTGTTTTTTAATTAACTTTAGAGGAGAGAATTTTGAAAGAGGAAATTGTAAATATAAAATCTATAGAAACCAATAATATTGATACTTACGTTGTTTGCCCTGATGAAGAGGGTCCATTTCCTATAGTCTTATTGCTGATGGATGCTCCAGGAATTAGACAAGAACTTTACGATATGGCATCCCGAATAGCATCTAGCGGCTATTATGTTTTGCTACCAAATTTATATTATAGGACTTCAAAAAAGTTTAAGTGGAACAAACCTAATCTTGATTTCATTCAGGGTCATACACCTGAGGAATCAAGAAATTTAATGTTTGAACATATGGATACTTTATCGAATAGCAGGGTTCTTCAAGATATAAAAGACATACTAATCTTTTGCGAAGAAGACAATAACGCAAGTAAAGGCCCTGTTGGAATAGTAGGGTATTGTATGAGTGGGCCTTTCGCCTTTTATACTGCAGCCAAGCTTAACGAAAGAGTGCTAGCCGCTGCCTCAATTCATGGAGTAAAGTTAATGACAAGCGAAGCAGACTCCCCTCACCTATTTGCAAATGAGATTAAAGGAGAACTTTACTTCGGTTGCGCTGAAAAGGATAGTTATGCTCCCTTAGAAATGATTAAAAAATTAGAAGACGTTATGTCTAAAACTAACGTTAGACATCAAATTGAAGTATTCTCAGACACTGGACATGGTTTTGTTTTTCCAAACAGAGGGCTATTATACAGCAGAAAAGATGCTGAGACGCACTGGTACCGCATATTGTCACTCTTTGATAGAAATTTAAAAACTTGAACCTTATGTCGCTAGATCAAACACTTTTAATACTAATTTTTGTTTTTCTATTCGCTTTCCTTTTATGGGGTAAATTCAGATATGACCTAGTTGCTTTTACTTCTCTAGTTACAGGCGTTTTAGTTGGTGCAGTGCCATATGAAAACGCCTTCGATGGGTTTGGTCACCCAGCAACCATTATAGTTGCACTAGTTTTGATAGTATCAAAAGGCCTTATAAATTCAGGAGCTATTTATTTTATAGGTCAGAAAATTTCGCAATTTGGAAAAAGCATCTGGAAGCACATTTCTGTGATTGGGCTTATTGGAGCCATTTTATCCGCTTTTATAAACAATGTAGCAGCCTTAGCATTACTAATGCCAATCGATATCAATAAAGCTAGAAATTCAAACTGGACACCAAAAGCGACATTAATGCCTTTATCATTTGCCACTATTTTAGGCGGTATGGCAACCCTAATAGGTACGCCCCCAAACATAATTATTTCTGGAATACGGCATGAGTACTCCGGTGAGACTTTCAAAATGTTTGATTTCTTACCAGTTGGTGGAATAACTGCGCTTACAGGTTTGATTTTTATAAGTTTTATTGGCTGGAGACTGATACCAAAAAGCTCTTCCTCAGAGGATGCTGGTAAAGAATTAATCGAAATAGCGACTTATGTTTCTAATTTACTTGTTACTAAAAACTCCTCTGTTGTTAACAAAAAACTATTTGAAATTTATTCAGAAGCAGAAAAATTTGATGTAGCAATATTAGGAGTTGTTAGGAATGATATTAGAATAGATAAGGGATCCAAAAATATTGAATTACAGGAAAATGATCAGTTACTGATTGACGCTACCCCGGAAGAACTTGATGAATTTAGATCTTTATTAAAATTAGATTTTCCATTTAATAAGAATAAAATTTTGGCAGAATCAGAAAATTTCATTCCTTGCGAAGTGGCTGTTACAGAAGAATCGAGATTGGTAGGCAGAACAGCGTCAAAAGTTGGCTTAGGATGGCGGAAAAGTACTATATTGCTAGGAATATCGAGGAAAGGACGTCCGATCAAGAGACAAACTAGAAAGACAGTAATTCGTGCTGGTGATATTCTTCTATTATTAATCCCCAAAGAGACTTACACAGACGTGATCAACTGGCTCAACTGCCTTCCTCTTGCAGACAGGGGATTAAATATTACAAATACAAATAAAATGAAAATCGCTTTATTAGTTTTCTTCTTTGGTTTGATATTAACAAGCATCGGAATTGTTAAACTACCGATTATTCTCGGTGTTGTAGTTATAATTTATTGTCTCTTAAAAATTATTCCAATTCGTCAAGTTTATAAAAGCGTTGAATGGCCCGTAATTGTACTTTTGGCCTCTATAATACCTCTTGGAGCTGCTTTGGAGACTAACGGTACTACTTCACTTATTGTTGATGCGTTAACGAACTTTTGCATTGGTCTTGAACCATGGCTAATTATAAGTTTATTAATGATTTTAACAATGACTTTATCAGACATGCTAAACAATACAGCAACCACCATAGTAATCGCACCTATTGGAATAAAACTAGCCGAAAACTTACACATGAATCCAGATACTTTCCTTATGGCAATTGCCATAGCTGCATCATGCGCTTTTTTAACGCCCATAGGACATAAAAACAATACCATTATTTTGGGGCCAGGAGGATATAGTTTTGCAGATTATTGGAGAGTTGGATTACCATTAGAATGCCTCATTTTAGTTGTTAGCGTTCCTACGCTACTCTTTTTTTGGCCTCTTTAATCAAAAAGAATAATCTACCTTTAGCTCTACTAAATCTTGTTTTCTGTATGGATACAATATCTGACTATTGCTATCACTGTCATAAGAGACCATTTTGCCACTAATGTTTAATTCATCACTAAAATCGTAGCTGGCTCCAACTGTTGAAAAAGACCCGTTATCACCCAAAAGCTTTGAATGAGACGCAGAAATGGTTAAAAGATCATTTAATCTTCTCCAATCTATTCTAAATAAATAACCATTTTCTTGTTCTTTATTAGCTAACAAAGATGAATGATTGTGAATATATGAGGACCCTAATTCCATTGAAAGAGCAATATTACTAATACCAGTATAATCAACTACCAAACCTAACTCAGTGTTATCATGCTTACTCCAGGGGGAAGTCAACGGATTAATATACGGAAATCTTTTGCCAGTTTTTTGAGCAAAATCAAATTTAAATACAAAATCAGATTTTGCCATGTTTCCACTTAATCCAAAGTAAGAAATACGGTCTTGCTCAGTATTAAATGTAGTAGTTGCTCCAGAAATAGAAGTACTCTTTGTGGATAAACTTTTTCTATTATACTCACCAAGAGATAGAACCAATTCCATACCTCTAAAATAAATTTTGTTTCTTAATATTGTCTCTAATGAATTTAAGGGTCTTGATATATTAGATATAACTGTTGCTCCGCCAAATGGAGCTAAAGGATCAAACGCAGACCCTGCTTCTCCTAATTTATTTCTTCCTGCATCTACAACTAAAACAAATTCTTGATTTATAGGCCCAACAGAATAGTTGAAGAGAAAAGCGGGAACTTGTAGGCGTATATCGTCTAAATCTTGCAAGCCAACAGTTGATATATCTCTGGGATTTACCACATCCGTAGCCACTAAAATATTTGATTCCCCACGTGCAATAATTTGGTTGCCAAATTTTAACCAAAGCCCACTATCAAATAAATAATCTAAATATAAATCTCTTAACTTAAAAGTTGCTGATGTAGGTTCATATTTATAGGTGGCGTTCTTGAAACCACCCCAGGCCCAAAAAATATCCCCAGAAAATTTAAAATTTACATTTTCAAAAATCTTAAATTTAGTTTGTAAATTAATATTACTATTAAAACTATCTAATCCAGTGGAGGTACGTAAAAAAGGAGATTCGGGTTTATCCAATCCATAAATTAATTTTTGGCTTATGGTAACTTTATTAGAAAATTCTGATTGTTCAGTTTCCTCGTTTTGAATGATTGGATTAATAGTTTCATTTTGCGCTAAATCAATTTCCGCCTCTATATCAGAAAAGTCATCGCCTCCAAAATCATCAAGAAAGTTTTCCTCTGACTGAGAAAATAATGGACTCAAAAAAAAGAGAAAAACTAAAACAAAACTAATAGAGAAAAACTTAAAACCCACTAACTACAAACCCCTTTGCATAGCCTCAGACTCAAATAGCTTATTACTTATTTCGTTGTTAAATTTAATTGAGTTAATAATGAAAATACTAGAATGCTCCCTCTTCTTTTTTTTAGTAGTGGTCATTTGTTGCGTTTTAGCTACCCATATACCATCAATTTTTTGGATATCTTTAGCTGACCAAAGCTTTATTTTTTTTCCTTTTTTAACAAGTATCCTACCCTTCACTCCAAAAAATATATCTTTTCTTATCCAAGTCAGCGATTTCAAATAACCAGTCTCTTTTATTACCTCCTTTGTTTTAGGTATAGATTCAATTACCCAGCAGTCTTTTCCATCAACTACATCGCTCTCTTTCACAATTTTAAAGTTATAATCTTCAATCTCAATTCCATCCAAATCAGAATAAGTAAAATCGCTTCCCATAAAGGAGTTGGAACGATCACCACCGGCAATTCTATTAGATTTTTGCAAGGCGGGTAAATATAACCAGGACTCATCTTCTCTTTTTGGATCTTCCCAATTATAAGACAAATATGCAGTGTCTTTTACATCAGTTGGTTTTAGAAAAAACGTTATACTTTTTGTTACAGATTTATTTTCTTTTGAAAAGCCCTTTAAGATTCTTTCTCTCTTACGGTTCTTCTTATCTATTAGAACTAATGTTGATGTCTGTTCAACGGTTTCGCCAGTATATCTCTCATCCACTTTTTGCATAATTTGATATGCAGTTAATGAAAAAACAGGGCTTCCAAAGCTTAAAAAAATCATCAGGAAACTAACTAAAAATTTACTGATACTTACAAAATATCCAATCACGTTGAACCTCATAGTAATTTTCACGTTACTTTTTCGTCTCTCTCAAAGATATATAGCAGTGCTGGAATAAATAACAAGCACCCCAAAAGAGCTAAAGTAAAAATAACCATAGTTAACCATCCGATGTCTATCATTGGAACTAATCTAGCAAATAAAAAGGTACTAAAGCCTACAACTAAAGCAATTGAAGTTGTAATTATTGCTCGTCCAGACTCATTCATTGCTCGCTCAATAGATCTTCTCACATCAGCTCCAGACGTTCGGGCTAATCTATATCTACTGACTACATGAATACAGTCATCAATCGCTATTCCCATAGTCATGGCCCCAACAATAAGTGAGCCTAAATTCAAATCTTTGCCAGACACAGCAAAACACCCGCCTGCGAACACTATTGGGACAACGGCTGGAAAAACAGCTATGGCTCCATGCTTAAAAGACCAAAAAATAACAAACAGAACAATACTGATAAAGGTCAAAGATAACATAAAGGACTGGCTTATTCCTTTGTCAGTATATTCATTTTGAGCTTGAAACATTACCATTGGTCCCGTTGGAACAACATCCAAATCAGGATAGTCAAGTTTAATTTCTGTCATCATTTCGTCAAGAAACTGGTTATATTCGCTTGCATCCATGTTTACAGTTGGGAACGTGATACGGGTATATCTTTCATCAAAATCTTTAACATCAGAAAGGTCTTCATTTGGCCCAGAGTTCTCGTAAAGCAGAAGTAATTGGCTAGCCATCCTTTTTGTATCAGGTATTATGTAAAATTTAGGGTTATCCTCCGAGAAAGCTTTTCTAACCTGTTTTAGCTGATCTAGAAAACCAACAATTTTACCACCTTTCTCTTTTTTTTCTAAATAATCTTCTAAAGAGTTTAAATTAGTAAGGAATTTGGGGTCCTTTATACCCTCTGGTTCTTTAGAGTCTAACATCATATCTATATTAGAGGACCCTTTAAACTTCATATCAAAGTACTTGAGGTCAGCAGAAATTTTTAAATCACTTTTAAAGAACTTAAAAATATTTGTATCCACTTTTATATAACTAGCTGTAAAAAAACTAACTAAGACAAAAGCGATACCCATTAACGCAATTGTTTTTCTGTGTACGAACGTAAACTCAGGTAATCTTGACGTTAAGAGAGAGAGCCAATCGTCAACGTAGGCACGCTTTGTTGAGTTTGACAGTCTCGTTAAAAATGATAAAGCAGCAGGCAATGAAGTCATGGATAATAAAAAAACTATCATCGGCAGTAAAGTTGCCAAAAGAGAAAACTCTCTAACAGGTGATAATTTTGTAACATAAAGTGCGGCAAACCCAATAGATGTAGTAAATTGCGTGAAAAAAATTGGCTTTAATAGATTTTTTACCAGTTCTACTGACGCTTCTTTTGAAGAAAAATCTCCAACCGCTCTCAAGCTATAAAATTCTGACATGACGTGAACTGTACAAGCCATCCCTATAAGCATAGTAATGGGGATTAAAGCTTGATTCACAGGTGTAATATTATACCCAAGATAAGCTTGCAATGCTGTAATCATTGTAACTGCAGTACCGATAACAACCCATGGCGCGAAAATACCAGCAGCAGATCTGAATATTATGCCCAGTATAATCATCATTATTATGGCAACCGTTGGATTAAGCCAAGCCGAATCTGAATTACTAATAACAGTGAATCTTTCATTCAAGACAGGCTGACCCCCAAATTTTAAATCATAACCTTGCTCAATGTATCCTTGATTTTCTACAAATTTTCTAAGGTCAGAAACAACTTTTAACTTATGGTCTAAGCCGTTAACGATATACTCAGTTCTTGCAATAATTCTTGAATGTTTGAAGTCAGGGCTAATTAACGTGTCTAAAGCTAGGTTTTCGTTTTTCATTATTTCTCTAGCTTCTTCAAACAAACCTGTACTGTCTTGCAGTTCATCTATGTCTTCAAACAAATCCTCAGTAACAACAGCACCGTCCTTATTATAAGTCCTTTGATACCTTGAAAGACTATCTACTTTCTCAACAACCTCGTGCTCCTCCAGCATTGTGTGTATCTCTTCAATCATTTTGATTGTTTCTGGAACAAATAAATCTTTGTCTTTTTCTCTAGCAGTAATACCAACTACTAGACTTTCTGTACTTCCAAATAAATCTCTCATTTTTTCATGAGCCATCAAGGTAGGATCGCCCTCGAGAAACCACATCTCGTTAGAGTTATTAACACCAATTGGATTCTTCGTGATGGTAAAAATTGATAGGAAGACAATCAACAACGTTGAAACCAAAATCACCACCCTATTTCGTACAACGAACCTACCCCAAGCTTCTGTAATCATCTAGAAATTCCTCTTATGAATAGTTGTGAAATAGTTTATGATTAATAAAAAAACAAGGTATACCTTACGTCAATTCAGCTTTTGACTCTAAGAAACTTCTATAAATTGACTGATTAGAGGAATTAATACCTCAGGAATATCTTCCTGGCAAAAATGACCAGCATTTTCAAATGTAGTTACTGGTCCGTTAGGAAAGAGCTCTTTGAAATCAGCAATAGCATACTTACTATCAAATGCATTGTCTTTTAGCCCAAAAGCCAACATAGCAGACTTCTGTTTTAGCTTTTCAAGATTGCCGGTTTTTAACCCCTCAATCATATATTCACGTATTCTTCCCAAAATAACATCTAAAGGAAACTGTATAGCACCTAAACAGCTTTCCCTGTTAGGGAACTGAGTTGAATAGGCTTTTATCCAATTTTGATCGACCGTTGCTGAATTTTCAAAACCTATTATCTTCATAACAGACAAAACTGTTGACCCAGCTTCTCCTAAAATACCTTCTAACGTGCCTTGGTCATGATGTTTCTTAATCCAGCTGAACCAGGGAGTTGGTTTTTTTGGATATTCAACTCGGCTTAAAGAAGTTGCTGTATTTAATAGGATAATTCTCTTAACTTTATCTGGATACCTAAGTGAGAACTGACCAGAAATTGGGCCTCCCCAGTCTTGCCCAATCAATGTTATATTCTTTAAATCAAGATGCTTTATTAATGCTGCTAGGTTCTCTGTATGTGTCCTCAATGTATAAACTTTATCTTGCGGTGTTTCAGATTTTCCAAAACCCATATGATCGGGAACTACTACTCTAAAGTTTTTTGAAAACTCTTTAATAAAATTTCGGTAAATATAACCCCAAGTTGGTTCACCATGCAGAAAAACAAGTGTTTCAGTTCCGTTGGGTCCTTCGTCTACGTAATGCTGTTTAAATCCATTTCCTAAAAAAAAGTTTGGTTGAAACGGCCAAGAACCATTAAATGTCTCATTTTGATCAATCATGATATACTACCCTGGAAAATTCTTAATAAAAATCAAGCGTATTAAATTATAACTAAATTAACAAAACAAATATGCATATAATTTTAACAGGAGGAACAGACGGCATCGGACTCTCAGCCGCAAAACAATTTCTTAAAATGGGACATTCCCTTCATTTGACTTACAGATCAATTAATAAACTCAAAAAACTTCAGTATTTTATAGAATCTAAACGTCTAAGCAAATTGGTTTTTTTCTATAAGTGCGATATTTCTGAGCCAGAGAATATCAAACATTTTGTATCTGAACTAAGTAAGAGAAAGATTGTCTTTGACTGTCTTATCAATAACGCAGGAGTAATTTTATTTAAAAAATCATTTAATTCCAGAGGCTTGGAAAAGGTTTTTGCAATAAACCATTTAGGAAGTTTTTATCTAACAAAATTACTTTTGGAAAAAACGTTAATCCATGCAAACGGTAAAATTATTAATGTCGGCAGTAGTGCTCATCAAAAAGCTAGTCTGGACTTTGACGATTTAGACAGCAAGAAAACCAGAAGTTGGTACACAAGGTATTCTAGATCAAAATTATGTAATCTACTTTTTACATTTGAACTGGCAAAAAAATTGAAAAATAGTGGAATTACTGTGAACTGCATGCATCCTGGAATTGTAAGTACAAATATTGCCCAAGACCGAATAGGGTTAATGCAGTTCATAATAAAAACAGTTCTCAAGCTAAAGGGTATATCTCCTACTGAGGGAGCTGATACTATAATTTTTCTTGCGACTGATAAATCTGTTTCACATATATCTGGCAAATATTTTGTAAAAAGAAAAATAAGTAAGACTTCTCCTTATGCAGAAAACATTTCATACGCTGCACAATTATGGGAAGCGAGTGAAACTATTGTAAAAAGTTTTAAATTTAAATGAAAAGAATAAGCTACATAGTTTTAATTATTTTTCTTAACTCCGCAAGCCAATCTTTTTCAAAGAGCAGCAATGTATATGAGTATTGGTTAGATAATTTCTTATTTGAAAAAATAAGAGAACATACGACAGATATTAGAACTAACAATCTTATAACCTTGCATTTAAAGGAAAAATTAAAAAATTATAAGAGTACAAAAATTATCCTAGAAAATTTTTCACAAGCCGAATTTTCTCAACCAGAGAAATATTTTAAGGAAGAGATTCTCAATACGAAAACTATTTACGGCAAAAAACTAAAAATCAAGTTAGAAAATGACTTAAAAAATATTGAAAGAGAATATAGAGTAGATAGAAATATTCTGTTGGCTATTTGGGCTAATGAAACTTTTTTCGGTAGAGCTGGTCCAAATTTGGACGGGCTACAGATTTTATCAATCCTCAGTTTTTCGTCGAATAAAAGAAATTTTTTTCTTAAAGAGTTTTTATACCTCGTCCAAATAATAGAAAAATATAAAATAGATATTGAAACTCTTAAAACATCTACTACCGGTGCATTAGGACAACCTCAATTTCTACCATCAACTTATCTAAAATTTGGGATTGATTTCGACAATGACAGAATTGCAGATATTTGGGATAGTGAAAAAGATACTTTAGCTTCAATTGCTAACTATTTAAGTAAACATGGCTGGAATGATAAAAGAGAATGGGGCTTTGAAGTTAAGATACCCAGCACCATTAAATGTCATCTTGAAGGACCAGACCATTCAAGAACATTATCTCAATGGGCTAAACTAGGTTTAGTTAGAGCAAGCAAGAAACCTTTCCCAGAAAAAGAAAAAGAAGAGTCATTCAACCTACTCTTTCCATCAGGAACTTTTGGACCAATATATCTGGTAAGCAAGAATTTTTATGTTTTGAAGCAGTATAATAACTCAGACCTTTACGCTCTATCAGTAGGTTTTCTGGCCGATAAATTAAAATATAAGAACCATAATTTTTATACCAACTGGCAAAATACTGGAAAAATAAATAAAGATGATATAATTAAACTACAAAAAAAGTTGTCTGTGCATTTCGACGTTGGAGGTATAGACGGTTTAATTGGCTATAAAACTAGGCGCTCTATTGGTTTTTATCAAAAGGAAAGCAACATCAAGGAAACTTGCTGGCCTTCGTCTAAAAAATAGGATTATTAACCATTTTCTATGAGGATTTGATAGCCAATGGCTGCCATTTCTTCTGCTCTAGTCACTTGTTCAGACACATCAGAACTTCCGGTACTTACGTTTCCTAGCATCGTTCTTGCGGCTACTCCAAAAATAATTGCAGCACTTCGAAAAAAAGAGAAAGATAAAAACAAAGGCCAGTTCGGAATTGAAGGTCTATTAGAAAAACTCATGTACAAGTCTAAAAACTCTTCCTCAGAAGGTATGCCAAGTTCATCAAGATTTTGTTTATCTAAACCATATCTGTAGGGTATACAAAAATACCCTAAGTCAGCTAATGGATGGCCAATAGTTGACAATTCCCAGTCCAAAATACCTATGATTTTCGGGTCTTTGCCGTGAACAATGGTATTTCCTAGCCTATAATCCCCGTGGGCAATACTGATTTCATCAGGAATAATAGATTTAAATTGAAGCCTCTCACTGAGCAAATCCATTTTTTTAAAATCTACTTTTATTTTTAGGTCTTCTTTAGACCTTTTATACTGGTTTGACCATAGATTGACTTGACGAGCTAAATATCCCTCTGGCCTACCAAATGATTCCAACCCTACTGATAAATAATCAATATTATGCAATTTAGCTAACATTCTAGCCAAAGAAACATAAACATTTCTTCTTTCAATGTTAGAATATCCCTCCATTGCTGGTGAAGTTATTATTCTCCCTTCAATGTATTCCATTAGAAAAAATTCAGTTCCTATGATTTCAGGATTATCACAATACCCTATCATTTTTGGTACTGGTACATCTGTATTACCAAGAGCGGACATAACCTTAAACTCTCTATCAACTGCATGAGCTTTAGGTAAAAGTTTTCCGGGCGGTTTTTTTCTCAATACATATTTTTTTTGTTCACTTTGAACAAGAAAAGTAGGATTAGACATTCCTCCCTGAAATTGCAATATTTTCACCTCTTCAACACTTTTATGAATTGAATTCATCCAGTCTTTTAATTTAGCCAGATCAAATTTGTGCTTTTGCAGGGGTTCTATTAGTTCCTGGTCATCTTTTCTCATGTAAAAAATTCCTACCTAAAATCTCACCATGCATCTATGTAATTTGTTTTTTTATTTAACTTTGATGTTATTTTTGCATTTTTTATCAGCATTGAAATCCACTTTCGTGTCTCAGCTGGGTCTAGCACCGTATCAAATTCAAGTAGGCTTGCAGCATTTATCCCCTTTCCCTTTTCATAAAGATCATCAACAAGTTTTCTAAATAATTGATCTCTTTTCTCAAAATTTTTCTCTGCCTCTAATTCTTTTCGGTACCCAAGCTTTACAGCACCCTCAAGCCCCATTGCACCTATCTCTGCCGTAGGCCAGCCGACAACAAATTGTGGAGCTATAAAGCTGCCTCCAGCCATTGCCTGAGCTCCTAGACCATACGCCTTCCTTAAGACTATTGTCATCATTGGAACTGAGATATTGGCCCCAACCAAAAACAACCTACAGCAATGACGTACTAATCCAGTTTTTTCTACGTCTGGACCAACCATCATACCTGGAGTGTCGCATAGGCTCAAAATGGGTATTTTATAGTTTTCACATATTTGGATAAATCGGGAAGCTTTATCAGCACAGTCACTATCAATGGCACCTGCTAAATACATCGGGTTATTTCCTATTAAGCCAATAGGTCTTCCTTCAACACGTATGAACCCTGTAAACATACCCTTTGCAAAACCAGCTTTAATTTCTAGAATTGAACCCTTGTCAGCTATTAATTCGATCACCTCATGTATATCGTAAACTTCTAATCTATTTTCCGGTATCACATTTCTCAAATCTTTAACATTTGGTTCCTTCCATTCACGAAAGTTACCTTGAAAATACGAGAGATATTTCTTTGAAACATCAACGGCCTCATCTTCATTTTCAACGAGTATATCAATTACACCGTTAGGATATTGAACCGAAGTTGGGCCTACCTCCTCAGGTTTAAATATTCCTAATCCTCCTCCCTCTATCATTGCAGGGCCACCCATTCCAAGATTTAAATCCTTTGTTGCAATTATTACGTCACAACAACCTAACAATGCCGCATTTCCAGCAAAAAGACGACCAGAGCCAATCCCAATTAAGGGCACAAGTCCTGATAGTTTTGGAAAATCATGGAATGAGGGTATGTTCAGACCAGCTATGTTCTGATCTCCAGCATCTACGTCTCCCGGTCTTCCACCACCACCTTCACAGAAAAATATTAAAGGAATTTCAAGGTCTTTTACAACGTTGATCATTCTATCTAATTTTTTATGATTATTCATTCCTTGAGTACCCGCTAGCACCATGTAATCGTAATGCATGATTGCTGTTTTGGTCCTGTTTGTATCAAATAAATCCAAGTTTACATTACTTATTCCTGTTATCAGACCATCCGCTGGGGTATTTTCTATAAGATCATTCAATGATCTTCGAGATCTCTGAGCTGCATAAACTAGATCACCATATTCAAAAAATTCATTATTATCGGTAAGTCTTTTTATATTTTCTCTAGCAGTTCTTTTTCCTAATAATTTTCTTTTTTTAACGGCAACCGATCTATTCTTATCTAAATTATAGCTTCGACGCTTTCGTAATTCTTTAAGATCATCTCTAATTGCTTTCGACTTTTTTGAATTCTTTAATTTTAAACGGGAGTCAATACTCCCCTTTACCGGCAGTAGCTCAAACAAATTAGAGTTAATGGAAACGGTGTCACCAACTTCAACGAAGATATTTCCTATTTTTCCAGACCTCTCAACTTTCAAAGAATGGTGCATCTTCATAGACTCTTGTATTAAGACAGCATCGCCCTTGATTACTTCTTGGCCATTCGAAATATTTATTTCAATAATTGTTCCTATAAGATTAGATTTTATAACGAATTGATTATCATTATTTTTTATGGATTCAGCTTTTTGTGGAAACTTTTGGCTTTGAATATTTTTTAAAACTGAATCAGATTTATTCCCATTTTTTATAGATAAAAGATATTTATTTAATTTTTTGTCCAGAGTCGATGTATCAAAGTTTGCTTCAAAAAAATCCTCATTACTTAGAATACTAATCAACAAATTTTTGTTGGTTGCGATACCTTTTACTACCGATTTTTCTAATGCAAATATGAGCTTCTTTACAGCATCTTTTAAACCAAATTCACTTGAAGCAATAATTTTCGTTAATAGGCTATCATAATGCCCCTTATTTTCATATCCTACTTTACCATAGCCATCGAACCTCAAGCCTGGGCCTGAAACAATATTATATTCTTGAATGATTCCTAAACCAGGAAGTAAAGTCTTATTTGCATCATATTCTTCCATATTAAGGCGGGCTTGTATTGATGCCCTATTACCTAATTTGATTGGAGCTTCTACTTTTAAATCTTTTAACTTTAAACCAGAAAAAATATTTATTTGTGCTCTAACTAGATCTACTCTTGTCAGTTCCTCTGTAATCGTATGTTCTACTTGTATTCGAGGGTTAACCTCTATAAAGAATATTCTTTGCCCCTTATTTACAAGAAACTCAACAGTTGCTAGCCCTTTTAAAGAGACTTCTTCACAAATTCTTGTTGCATATTGATAAATGAGATTTTTTGTAGATTGCTTTATGTTAGGTGCAGGCGTTATCTCAATAATTTTTTGAAAATTCCTCTGAAACGAGCAATCTCTCTCAAATAAGTGGATGCACTTTTCTCCATCTCCCAATATTTGAACCTCAATATGTCTCGCATTTTCTATATATTCCTCTGCAAAAATGCGACTAGAACCAGAAAATGATAGAGCTTCATTTTTTATAACATTATAAGTATCCTCATAATTCTTACCTTTAGAAATAAGCCTCGATCCTCTTCCACCACCACCAAAATTGGACTTTAAAATAATCTTTTTACTTTTTGTTTTTTTGAAGATATTTGTAATATCTTGTGAAGATTTAATTTCCCCAAAAGTTTGACAGACTGGAATTTTTAATTTTTGTGCAAGTATCTTAGATTCTTCTTTATCACCAAACTTTTTTAATACATCTTTCTTAGGCCCAAGGAATATTATCGAATTTTTTTCGCATTGATGGCAAAACTCCGCGCTCTCACTAAGAAAACCATAACCTGGGTGAACAGCTTCTATGTTATTCCCTTTTAAAACTTTAATAATATACTTTATGTTTGTGTATGATGAAGGACCAGAACCAGGAATTAAAAAGTTGTTTTCCATATAAGATAGATGATCACTAGAAGCGTCATCATCCGCATATATGCCATATGATTTTATGCTCATTTCTGTTAAGGTTTTGGCAATACGAATTGCAATCTCACCTCTATTGGCAATTAAAACAGAGTTTATTTTTTTCATATTTTAATCTTACATCTACAGATATGTTTTTCAATTCTACTTTTATTTATAAACACTAACAGTTTTTGTCGGAAGACTATCTGCTAAATCATCAGGAACAAAAAAGTCTCTTATTAAGTTTTCAGATGATAGGCTATATTTTTCAAAGTTTTCTTCGCCTGTTTCTCGAAGAAGAATTTCATCAATAAAAAAATTACCAGTACACGATACGGGGTCACGCGTTAAAATCTGATAAGCAGCATCTGCCATTATATCAACGCTTCTACTGCTCTTTGCTGTGCTTTCACCCCCTAAGATATTTCTTACAGCTGCAGTATCAATTGCTGTTAATGGCCACAAAGAATTCACACCAATAGAAAAATTTTTAAATTCTCTTGCATGCCCAAGAGTAAGCAAGCTCATACCCATTTTTGAAATAGTATAAGCTACATGAGGAGCAAACCATTTGTCTTTCATATCCAACGGAGGTGAAAATGTTAAAATATGGGCGTGAGAGCTTTTTTTAAGATAAGGCAAGCATGTTTTGCTTACTAAAAATGTTCCTCGAGTATTAATATCCTGCATGAGATCATATCTCTTCATATCTGTACTTATAGTGGAAAACGGGGCTATTGCGCTTGCGTTATTTATACAAATATCTATACCACCAAACTGTTTAACTCCTTCCTCAACAGCAACTTTTACTTTTTCTTCAAAACGAATATCACACTCTATTGGCAAACAATTAGCGCCCTCACCTTCTATTTCTTTCGCTGCTGTGAAAATTGTACCAGGCAATTTGGGATGCGGTTCAACGGTTTTTGCTGCCAGTATAATATTGGCGCCATTTCTTGCTAACTTTTTAACCACCGCAAGGCCAATACCTCTACTACCACCAGTTATAAAAACAGTTTTACCTTTAAATTTCATATTAATCCTCTTTATTTCTTATTATTGATGTTGAATGAATTAAGGTTGCAGCTAACAATCCATCTTTACCGTATAAGTTACCTTCAACGTTAATTACTCTTTTGCCAGTTTTTATAAATTTTACTTTAATAAAATTTTTACCTAGCTGTACAGGCTTATGAAACAGGACATGATGGTTTGTACTACTTACTCTTTCAATATTTTTAGTATCCATAAGAATGGATATAAATGTAGCTTCATCAATCGCGCTAGATATCATCCCCCCTTGTACACCACCGTAAATATTTTTTACTTCATCCGGAAAATTTATAGAAAATTCAAATGTATTCTCCTTAAAATCAAGAAAGGTAAGACACATCAATTTAGCCACGTTACTTAATTCTATATCAGTAAAATTTTTCATTTTTTTTGAGAAGCACTTTAATAGGCGACGAATTAATTGTAATAGACATAATTATCCTCTACAAACCGACTATATCATAAAAAAAAGGTTAGGCAAAAACTGCAAATATCATCTACTTTCTTTTGCATCATAATAGCAGGTATGATTTCATTCGTTGCATTAACGATCGATACTTTGTTGCCAGCTTACGGAGAAATAAAAACCTATTATGATATTGAAGACGCGCATCTGCACTGGATCATAACCTCATTATTTATTGGCTTTTCGTTTGGCCAAATTATTTTTGGCCCGCTATCGGATCGACTTGGGCGCCAGAACTCAATAATAATTGGTGTATCGATTTATTTGTTGGGATGCATAATATGTTTAGCTAGCAGTTCATATACATCTTTTGTTATTGGAAGACTAATCCAGGGTCTAGGCATTGGAGGACCTAGAGTAGTGTCCCAGGCTATTTGTAGGGATCTATACTCAGGAAATAAACTAGCCAGTATAAATTCTTTTATAATGAGTATTTTTATCTTAGTGCCAATAGTAGCTCCTCTTATCGGACAGACTATAATGATTATTTTGAGTTGGAAATCGATAATCTTATTTTTTATAGTCTTCTCATTCACGACAACTCTTTTGCTCAAAATATTTGTTAAAGAAACACTTACAAGAAAAATTGATTTTAATTTTACAACAATTTTAAGATCTTTTCAGGCTGTCATGAAAAATACAAAATCACTTCTTTATATTATAAGTCTTGGAACTTTATTAGGTGGGTTGCTCACATTCATAAATATTTGTCAACCAGTCTACCAAGACTTTTTCGATTTAGGGCTTTATTTCCCTCTTTTTTTTGCTGCTATTGCCTCAATGCTTGGCCTTTCATCCTTCTTAAACTCAAATTTAGTTTTTAAATATGGCGCAGTGAAAATATCACTATTTTTTTCAACCATTTTTATGATTTGGTGCATTGTCAATTTTCTTTTTAACTTATCTCTTATTAATGAAGAACTTCTTTGGTTTTCAATCTTTATAATGGTTAACTTTTTCTTCTTTGGATTTATTTTTGGTAATTTAAACGCTCTAGCGCTCGATCCTTTTGGACATATGGCAGGAAATGCTTCATCTGTAATAGGAGCCCTATCGACAATTTTGGCTGTTACGATCAGTAGTTTGGCTACCTCTTCTTTTGATGGAACACCTAAAATAATTATTTACATTATATCGATTTGCTCCATAACAACCTTTATCATCTTGAGCATTGCTTTTTTAAAAAAGAGTTAATGCATATTTAAGGATCTGGATATGAAATTTTTATATAAAAAATATCAATTTTCTTTTTTACTTTTGTTTCTTCGACATCTTTCGCTGCAATAAAGCACATTATCCCAGTCTTTTTTCCATTTTCGTCTCCAGGAAAAAGGTTTTTTACAAATTTTGCATAACTTTTCCTGTTTCAAAATGTAACCCTCTCTATAAACTCTTCTGCCTTATTAAAAATGTGGTTTTTTCTATCAGGTGACATTCTTTCTAATGTTCTTTTTAAAAAGGATAATCTAGGGTTTGATTTAAAAAACTGAATATTTTTTTCGGTAAATCTCCAATAGAGACCATCAACAGTATCACACCAATTTCCTCGTTCATAATTGCTCATCTTTAAAATATAATTGGACCCACAAGTGTAGGGCTTAGTAGATAATAATCCACCGTCAGCATATGTTGCCATTCCAAAAACATTCGGCACCATTACCCAATCTGATGAATCAATATACATTTCCATAAACCATTTATATATCACATCTGGTTTGACCTCACACATGTTCATTATATTACTGATTACCATTAACCTTGGGATATGGTGGTTGTATCCATGCCCAAGCGCTTTTTTTATTGAGTCATCAAGTGGCTCTATACCAGTAGTCCCATCGTACCAGTTTTTAGATAAATCTCTCTGATGGTTCCAATAATTCTGTTTAACCTGATACATACCTTTTTCTTGATATACGCCTCTCATAAACTCTCTCCATCCCATAACTTGCCTTATAAAACCCTCTAAAGAATTTATTGGAATATAGTTTTCTTCTGCAAACTTGACTGTTTCCTGTATGACGTAGTCAGGTAAGAGAAGACCAATATTAAGCATTGCGCTTATACAACTGTGAAAAAGAAAGTTTTTTTCCTTGACCATCGCATCTTCGTACTCACCAAAATTCATAAACCTCTCTCTCAAAAAACACTGAAACTGAATTTCAGCATCAACACGTCTTACAGGAAACCACACCTCTTTGAGAAAACCGGGGTGATCAGAAAAATGTTCTTCTATTAAATTGCAAATTTCGTCTTGATAAACAGATTTAGGAAAATCTGACATAGACGGAATTGTTATATTTGAAGGAATTTTCTTTCGATTTTCAGCATCAAAGGACCATTTGCCTCCAATCGGGTTTTGATCTTTGTCAACCAAGACTGAAAATTTTTTTCTCCCATATATATAGAATGAATTCATCCTGAAAGTCTTTGAATTTTTGTGAAAGTTACTAAATTCCTCCCTAGTAAACATAAACATAGGAGATTGATGAATATGATATTCAATTTCCATTTCCTTAACTTCAGAAATTAAGCTTGTTTCAAAGTCTTTATCTTCAATCTCAAAAAAATCTAATTTTGTAACCCTGTGATTATTGATAAATGTTTTCAGTAGTTTTGAGTAATTTTGTTTCTCTTTTCTTGTAGTCAGTTCAAAATAATGAACATTTATTCCTGCTTTCCTTAATTCATCACGATATTCACGCATTGAACATAAAAAAAGAAACAATTTAAGCTTATGATGTTTTTGATAGGTACATAACTCAAAGTCCTCTGCCATAAAAACATCTGTACAATTATGTTTCTTCAAAATCTCTGGACTAAAGAGCTGATTGCCAAGTATTACAAATAAACGGGCCATTCCCGATACTTAATGACTCTTTTTATAAAAAAAAGGTTAATTTTGAATTACTAAATAAATTTACCTTACACAAAATGTCTTGCTGATATTAAAAACTATCGATAGATATAAAAGATCCATATCAAAGAGACCTATTCGTTTATCTCAACTAAAATTCTTAAAACACCGATAAATTAAAAATGTTTCATTATTTCAATAGTTTAAGCAATAATTATAAAGGGATATTGCTGGCTTTTGTGGGAGTTATGATATTAACGCCTGATACATTATTTATGAGACTATCAGAACTTGAAAGATGGCAGATGGTCGGCTGGCGAGGTGTGCTGATGGGAATTACACTTTTTATTATCTGGCTATGCTTTGTAAACAAAAATCCACGAAAAGAGTTAGTTTCTATAATAACAATACCTGGAATCTTGGTTATGATTTCTATGGCATTTAATTCAATAAACTTTACGCTAGGCGTAGCAGAGACCTCGATTATGGTTGTTTTGACTGCACTTGCAACAATGCCTTTATTTGCAGCAGTCTTATCAGTCTTTTTGCTTAAGGAAAGACAACCCTTACTAGGTTGGTTAATACTAATAATAGCAATAATTGGTGTTGGGATAGTAGTAAATGACGGCAATAATGCATCCAATATTCCAGACGGCTCAGTAATATTGGGAGGATTTTATGGATTAATGACAGCACTTGGTCTTGCTTTCACTTTTACCTTAGCAAGAAAATACGAGTGGCTGGCTGTAATACCTGCAACTTGTGTTGCGTCCTTAATAAGTGGTATTATTGCATTTTACATTTCGCCAGAAATTGGGATAGATTTTTCAGCGCCAATAAGTGTTATAGTTATGGGAATTATAATATGCCCCTTCTCCTTTGCTCTTTTGTTAATTGCACCTAAATATACACAGGCATCGATGGTTAGCCTAATAATGCTTTTAGAGATGATACTTGGGCCAATTTGGGTATGGATAGGCATAGGTGAAGCCCCTACTGCAACAATGATCTTTGGATCTTTTATAGTCCTTTCCTCAATTCTTATGTATATTAGAATATCTAAAAGTCTTTAATGATTTAGAATACTACAACTGACCTAATTGATTTTCCTTCATGTAATAAATCAAAACCTTTGTTTATTTCTTCAAACTTAAGCAAATGAGTAATCATTGGATCAATCTCAATTTTTCCAGATAGATACCAGTCTACTATTTTTGGAACATCTGTTCTTCCTCTTGCTCCTCCAAATGCTGAACCTCGCCAATTTCGCCCGGTTACCAACTGAAAAGGACGTGTACTTATTTCCTCTCCTGCACCAGCAACACCAATTATAATACTTTCTCCCCATCCTTTATGAGAACATTCCAGAGCCGTTCTCATTACATCAACATTGCCAATGCATTCAAATGAATAATCTGCTCCTCCGCCAGTTAGATCAACTAAATGCGATACAAGGTCTCCATCTATTTTTTTTGGGTTAACAAAGTGTGTCATACCAAACTTCTTTCCCCATGACTCCTTTGTATCATTCGTATCAACACCCACTATCATTCCTGCACCGATCATTTTTAGACCCTGAATTACGTTTAACCCAATACCACCTAATCCAAAAACTACTGCATTGCATCCAGCTTCCGCCTTAGCTGTGTTAATGACAGCCCCTATACCAGTGGTTACACCACAACCGACATAACATATCTTATCAAAAGGAGCCTTTTCTGAAATTTTTGCCGCAGCAATTTCTGGCATTACAGTAAATTGTGAGAATGTTGATGTGCCCATATAATGATATATTTTTTTTCCATTATAAGAGAAACGGCTTGTACCATCTGGCATAAGCCCCTGTCCTTGAGTAGTTCTTATTGATTGGCACAAATTAGTTTTTGGATTAAGACAATACTCGCATTCTCGACATTCAGGTGTGTATAATGGGATTACGTGATCACCCACGTCCAAAGATTTTACATTTGGACCTTTTTCAACAACTACACCAGCTCCCTCATGACCTAATATTGAAGGGAAAATACCTTCTGGGTCTGCTCCAGACAGAGTGTATGCATCAGTATGACAAATTCCAGAAGCCTTAATTTCAACTAAAACCTCTCCTTCTTTAGGGCCCTCAAGATCAAGTTCTACAATTTCCAGTGGTTTACCTGATTCAAAGGCAACTGCAGCTTTTGTTTTCATTACTTTCCTCTCTAATTATTGTTTTAAATATCCCGCTAAACATTGCAATCAAAAAAGATTTCTATATCATTTTTAATATCATAGTAAGGTTCACTCCAAGATTCTAATTCTTTTTGCCTATATAATTTAACTGACTCATACCAAGCATTTTCTTTCCCATCATCAGACCACCAAAAGCTAGGAACCAGAGGTAGAAAAGCTTTTGTAGGCTTTTTTAAAGCTCCTGCTAAGTGAACTATTGAGTTACTGGAAGATATAACTAAGTGACAAGAATCAATCAAAGCAGCTAATCCATCTATATCTGACCACCGATTGACTAAAGGAAATTCGAATATTTCTAATCCATAACGATCTCTAAGTATACCTAATTCACTTTGAACGTCTCCGTACTGTAACGGGACTATAACGCAGTTTTTATCTTTCAGTAACTTACCAAAAATAGAAATATCGATACTTTTACTATCTAGCGTACCGGCTTTATTAAGAGTTTTCCACGCAATTCCTATTATTTTTTTTTCTTTTGGCAACTCTTCCTTGAAGGAATTCACTTTATGTTTATTACTTAACAAGTAAGGAGTGTTTTTATAGCTTAAAAAGTCTTCTCGATGATGCAATACTTCTATCAAATTACCAATCGGTAAATGATAGTCAAAATCAGCTTTTAAGAGATTTTTTTGCTCGACATAAAAGGTTATTTCAGGAAAAGACTCTTCATATATATTTTTTAATCGACGATCAATAATGACCTTTATTTCTTTTATTTTTTTTCTTAGGTTCCTCAAAAAGTTTAAGAAAAAAATCTCATCACCTAAACCTTGTTCTCTCCATAACAACAATCGAATATTGTAATCTTTTCCATCCCACATTTTTTTTGAGTTAATAAGTGAGTTTTTTTCAATAATCTGATTTATTGCCCAACGCCAATTATATTCAAGTGAACCAGTTTCAAATTGTCGAGTTATTAACAAGCAATGTGACAAGTTCTGGTGTAATTCTACATTTTCTGAATTTATTGCTAACCCATCCCTAAATGTTTTAATTGCGTCATTGAATAAACCATAGTCACGAAAAAGACATCCAAGGTTGTTAAAAGCGTTAAAATAGTTTTTATCTAATGAAATTGCTTTTTTAAAATTTGTTAAAGATTTTTGATATTGAGACTGCCTATGAAAAAGAATACCCAGATTATTGAAAATCTCTGGATCATTTTGATCTAAAACAAGAAATTCTTTAAATTTTTTTTCTGCAAGAGCAAATTCATTTAACTCCATATGGCAAACACCCTGCAGTTTAAAAAGGAATTTTTCAGATGAAAACTCCTTAATTAAATCATTAGATTTTCTTAAAGCTTCCCTAAATAACCCCTGATTAAACAGATCTAGTAACTTATTTATTTCAGCTTTAATTAGAGACACTTAAAACAAAAATATTGCATTCTATTCAGGTAATCCAGCCAATTTCAAACCTTCAATTAGAACATCTTTTATGATGGTAGGGGCAACTTTTTCATAGTCTTTGATGGTCTTTATCTCTGATCTTTCTGCAAGAAACTTATTAAGGACCTCTTTTGCTAAATCAATCTTATTCATTTGGCCTAAAACTGCTGCTTTCCAACCCAAAAATCTTGAATGCGGACCTCTTTCATAAAACGTATCCAACCAAAAAATAGAATTGTCCCAGTCTTTCAATGCTATATATAATAATGGGAAGAAACCTTCGTAATTACGCTGTGAGATTGGGTCAAGCTCTATTGCTTTTTTTATGTATTCTAATGACTCTTCAAACCTAGAAAAATTAGTTAAAGCTTGTCCATAAGAAAAATTTGCTCTTGGGTGATTAGGATTTAACTCGAGAGCCTTTTCTGCCAACTCCAATCTTTTTTGATAGTCTCTCTTGATGCTATACGACAAACTTAAAGCTGATACTGCATCTGGATTTTCTGGGTCTAAGTCTACTGCTTTTTGTGCCATTTGATGGAAAAGTTTCGTATTTTCTTCTCTATCACCTTGGTGCTCATGGCTATAGATTTGACCTTGAAGTACGTTACAATATAAAACATACGCATCACAAAAGTTTGCGTCTAGATCTATCGCCTTTTTACAGTGAGAAATAACTTTGCCGCTCGAAGCCACGAAGTCCTCTGTATTGTAAATACTCAAACCTTGAAGATACTCGTCCCAAGCCCCAAAGTTTTTCTTACTTCTCGAAACTAGCTTCGAATGTTCTTGAACCTTCAGAGCAGGAGATATCAATCCTGCCACGTCTCGGGACACTTCATCCTGGACTTCAAAAACGTCTTCAAGAGAACGATCCCATTTTTTTGACCAAATTTGCTTATCATCATCTGCAGAGGTTAACTGAGCCGTAATTCTTACTTTATTTCCACCCTTTCTTACACTCCCTTCAACCAGATATTTTGCTCCCAATGCTTTTGATATTACGTCAGATTTTTCTGTAGTCCCTTTAAAAGTAAAACTAGAGTTTCTTGATATCACAGGAAAAGTTTTCCATAACGACAGATTTGCAATTATGTCTTCTGTTATTCCATCCGCAAAATACTCTTGCTCTTCATCATTACTTAAGTTCTTAAATGGAAGCACTGCTATAGCTGGAGGTTTCCCTGTATCCTCTGTGTTGGAATCAGAAGAATTAGCGCTTAAAACTCGTTTCTCTAAGTTGCCTAAAGCTAAATCAAATGCATGAACATCTGTATTTTTTACTTTTTGCTGCCCAATATCATTAAATAAAAATTCAGTTTTTTTGTTAACAAAATCATGAATACTTTTTGATAAACATACTCCATTAGGCTGGGAAAGCGCCTCTAACCTTGCAGCTACATTTACTCCGTCACCATAAAGATTTTCTCCCTCGACAATAACATCTCCCATATTTATCCCAATTCTGAATTGCATTTGACTATCTTCAGCAACATTCGAATTTCTTTCAGAAATAAGCTTCTGAAATTCAGAAGCACATACAACAGCAGATACAGCACTTTGAAATTCGGCTAATACTGAATCTCCAGCTGTATTAAATATACGCCCACCATGCTCTTTAAATAAATTATCTAAGATCTCTCTACATGATCTAAAGCTTTGAAGAGTTTGGTCTTCATTTTTTTCCATTAATTTACTGAATGAAACAACATCTGTAACAAATATCACAGCAATTTTTCTTTCTATTTTTTTATCATTCATTTAAGTTAACTCTCCGTTTTTCTTTTAAGTATATTGTACTATAATTATAGAAAATCCTAATATAATTAATAATCCTCCGAAGCAGATTAAGATAAACTTATTATAGCTTTCATATAATTCTCTAAAATAATTTATTGTGACGATTACCACAATTACAAGATAAACTACAAGATCTATGAATCCAGCCAAACAAGCCATGTAAAAATGAATATCGAATCCCTGACCAGCTTTAAGAAATTGGCTAAATAAAGAAGAAAAGAATGCTAAAATTTTTGGATTCAAAATTGCTATTATGAATCCATCTCTGAAATGATTAGAAATCAAAATGTTTTTCTGTGGTACATAACTTTCTTCCTTTAGAATACTTTCTCCTTTTGCTGTTAGTGAAGCCATAATGGTGGAAAAGCCTATCCATATTAAGAATAACGCTCCACATATTTGAATAATACTGAATAGAAACGGGTTGGTATTCAAAATAAGGCTTAAACCAGAGGCAGATACCAGAGCGTATATAAAGACGCCTAACCCATGACCTACACTTGCTCTAATGCCTGCTCTACGTCCATCTGCAAATGAATGTTTTAATATTAGTAGTAAACTTGGTCCAGGTGAGGAAGCTCCTAACAAACATACAAGACAAAGGTATAACCAACTTTCAAAAGGCATTTTTCTTGCCTATTTTACTCTCAATCGCCGCTTTATAAGATTTGTTAAACCATTCAATGAATAATTCCTCCGTTTCCATAATTTCATATGGGATCAACCAGTTTGACAGTTTTATTTCTTTACCATTCCTTACATATGAAAAAGGTATTGAACCAGCATTTACATAATCTTCTTTGTTAGAATTATTAACTTTCATATATATTCCAGAATCTAAAATAAGTGCTACAGATATTTCGTTTTTGAATAATCCAAACCCACCAAACATCCTCTTGTAAGAAATACCCTCTTCTTCATGTAGTAAATCTAATGCATGATCTAATGTCTGTTTATTTGACATGTTTTCCCTTAATAAGAAGCTTTAAAGTTATACTTTGTTCTTTTCTTTATAAACGAGATAAATACCTGCAAAAATTATTATTAATCCACCTAAAATTGTTGTTAGTTTAGGTATTTCAGAGAAAAATAGAAAGCCCAAAACTATTGCCCATAGAAGAGCAGTATAACGAAACGGAGAAACAAATGTTACTTCACCAAATCTCATAGCGGCAACAGCAGCAATGTACCCTATTGATACCAATGCTGCACTATAGAAAATGAACATAGGATTATTTAGATCCAGAAAACTAACTTTTTCAGAGGAAAGTAAAAAACTTACTATTGTAATTAGCAAAGAGCTGTAAAATGCTACTAATAATGCGGGTATTTTCTTATTTAAGTTAACTGTAACTAAATCTCTTACCGACATGCTCGCTACTGCTAGCAATGCAAAAATAGAATAAAAATTGAAGTTAGTTGCCCCTGGTCTGATTACAATTATTGCTCCTATCAAACCCAAAAATACACCTATTATTTCATTTCGCTTTAATTGTTTTCCTAAAAACAAAAAAGATCCAAATAAAACGACAATTGGTATTAGTTGCAGAACTGCATTCGCGTTAGCTATGTTCATATTAAATAAAGCTTTTAGGAAAGAATAAATCATCAATACCTCGAATACAGATCTTACTAGGATAATAATCTTATCTTTATTGTTTGGTATTTTTAGGGATACTTTTAATATGAAGCAGAAAACTAGTAAAATTAGAGTTACTATTAAACCTCTCAAGAAAGTAATTTGGAACAAATCTATTTCCCTTGAAACATATTTCATAAACACATCACTAATAACGTAACAGGCCGTACACAAAGACATTAATATTGCGCCTTTAATGTTAGGATTTAATATCAAAAATCATCCTCTAAATTTTTACATATAAAATTAAACGAATGTAAATGTTTAGTAACTCCAGTTTGCTACCAAGGAATAACACTACCGTCATAAGCAAATACTTGTCCATTATCTGCATATTTAATTCTCTGAAGAACAGACATTAACATATCTACAGAGCGTTCAGCCGAAACACTCTCTACTCGATTATGATAGTTTTTTGTGAATTGAGTTTTTACAGTACCTGGATGTAAACCGATACAAATTGCATTATTATTCTTCCTTTGAATTTCAATTGAGGCTGTTTTTATAATTTGATTTAGCGCCGCCTTGGAAGCTCTGTAAGTTATCCACCCTCCAAGTTTATTGTCTTCTATAGACCCAACACGAGCGGATAGATTTACAAAAATACTCAGTGACTCTCTATCTAATTTTTTAGAAAAATGCTTTAGTAACAAAGCTGGGCCAATCGCATTAATTGACATCACTTCAAGCATTGTGTCCTTTCGAATTGAATTAATAGTTTTCTCCGGTCCAAATCCTGAGGTATCTAAAACACCTGTAGAATTTATTATTAATCTAAAAGGCCCAAAAGTTTTACTCGCGATTTCCTCTAAACTTTTTTCATCGGTTATTTCAAAATCTTGTTCAGATCGGCTAAAGGATATTACATTTTCACGTCCAAGTTTATCACATAAATAATCATTGAAAGCACTCCCTATGCCACCTTTTGATCCAAAAATTAAAGCCCTACCTTCAAGTCTAAACATACAATTTTCTGATAAGTTTATTGATCTAATAGTTTACTAATTTTTTTAGCTTGATCTGTAAGTACGGACATATCTTTTACCATTTGACCTGGTGGTCCCATTCTCTCTCCAGAATATCTTGGAATTACATGAAAATGTAGATGAAATACCTCTTGACCACCCGGCGCCTCATTAAATTGCTGTATCGTGACACCATCTGCTTTTAAGGCTTTCATAACTAGTTTAGCCATCAATTGCACAGTATCGATTACTGCATGCAATTGATCAGTATTAATATCCAATATATTTCTAGCTTTAGATTTTGGAATTACTAACAAATGACCGGAAGACCTTGGCATTATATCCATGAACACTAAGACTTGTTCGTTTTCAAAAACCTTAGCAGAAGGAATCTCGCCCCGCAAAATTTTTGCAAAAATATTTTCATCATCATATTTCATATAAATTAAACCATTTTATTTAAAGTGCTATTTATTAAAGTTTTTGTATAAACATTTTTAGGCCTGTTCATT
>CACIJG010000011.1 GCA_902586885.1 uncultured Alphaproteobacteria bacterium
TTTAACTATGTGAATGAGATCGCAGAAAAAATAGTAACCATAGCAAAAAAACATAAAACTTCTTTAGTCTGCACTCTCGATGCGTTTACTGGATATGTCAAAGAAGCCGAAAAAAATGGGGTTGATGGCTATCCGCTTTACGCGTGGACTAAAAGAACTATTGAGAACAAAGAGAAAGTAAAAAAACACTCTGAGGCATTTGCATTCTATTATAAAGAAGAACAGGTATACTCCAATAAAATAGCGGAGAAACTACATAACGATTTATTAGTTTTGTATGATGCGGGAGAAATAAAAGAGCTTAGACTAATAGATACCAATCCCGACAACAACCCTCAACCGCCTCCTCAAACATAGAGAATTAAGTATTTGATAATACAAAAAAAGCACTTCTTATGAATTTATTAATCTTATTTTTCTTGGGCTTATGTTGGGGGCTTTCTTTTACACTAAGTAAGATCGCAATGCAGGCAGGCGGCACTCCCATAGGACTTACATTTTGGCAAAGTTTAACAGCCGGGGTTCTGCTTCTTGGATATGTGTATTGGAGACACGGACATTTTTTTGTGCCTAGAGAGCTATATATCCCAATATTAATAATTTCATTACTATCAGTTGTTGTACCAAATATAATTTTCTACTCAGCAGCCTCTCATTTAGATGCAGGCATTTTATCTATATCAGTCTCTGTTATCCCTCTCTTTACATATTGTATAGCTCTGACTTTAGGATTGGATTCCTTCAAATTGGGTCGCTCTATAGGATTACTATTGGGGTTTTTGGCCTTAATTACCTTGACAGTTCCTGAAAGCAGTCTTCCCAACAAAAAAGATATACCCTGGGTTCTACTTTCCCTTGTATGCGCCCTCTGTTATGCTCTTGAAAACATATACATTGATACTCTAAGATTAAAAAACTTCGGCCCAATCCGCCTAGTTTGTTGCATTAGCATAGTATCCGTACTTTTAACACTTCCTTTAACGTTAGCCACCGACCAATTTTTCTTTCCAAAAATATCAAACCCCGACTTGCTATTTTCTGCATTAGGGCTTGGTTTAATAGGAGCTACTGCCTACTCAGTTTTCATTTTTTTGATAGGACGAGCGGGTTCAGTGTTTGCAAGTCAGACTGGTTACCTAGTAACATTCTGCGGAGTTCTTTGGGGAATAATATTACTTGGTGAAAGTCATTCCATATATGTTTGGATTTCTCTATTCTTAATTATGGCAGGAATATTTTTAGTTCAGCCTCGTGAAACCAAAAAGGAAGGTCCGATTAGTAATTCGGTAAAGAGGTAGATTATGAATAAAAAGCAAGGCTTAAATTTTTATAAAAACCTAAATTTGCGTGAAGAAAAAAACGATGAAAAAATTAAATTCGTATATGAAGAGTGGGCCGAAAACTATGATACAGATAACGATAATTTATTAGGTACAGTCTCTCAACCTCGATGCGTAAAGTTGGTTGCAAAAGAATTAAAAGATAAAACAGCAGAAATGATTGATATTGGATGCGGCACTGGTCTAGTTGGAGAGCACCTTGAGGCTCTTGGATTTAAAAATTTTGATGGCATCGACATATCTGAAAAAATGCTTGAGTTCGCTAAGAGACGTGGATATAGAAAATTACAGATAGGGAGTTTAACCAAAAAACTTCCAATCAATGATAATGTTTATGACGTAACTTTTTGTGTAGGCGTCTTTACCCATGGACACGTTAAGTCAGACCGTGTCTCAGAATTGATACGAATAACAAAACCAGGTGGATTGATATGTTTCACGGTAAATGAAGGTGTTTTTGAGAAATACGGATTTAAAAATACAATACATAAATATGAGAAGAAGAAAAACTGGGAAATATTATTCTTGGGTAAAGACGACTATATGACAAAGAAACAAGTGCAGGGTTATTATTGCTTGGCAAGACTTAATTAACTTTGTAATTTTTCTGTTAGATATTGTAAACAGTTTCTGCTGTTTTTAAGAAAAGAAGCTATTTTCAAAATAAAAAGTAGAAAAATTTTTACCTTGTTCTGGACTTCATAATAATTGTGCTTGTGGTTCTGAACACATCTTCCTTTTTTTGATTTTGCAGTATCGCCTGATATCTAACAAACCCAATTTCTGGTTTGCTTTTTGAAATACGGCTTTCGAGAATCTCGACCTTACCTTTTAGTACGTCATCTGGACGTACAGGTACAGGCCAAACCATTTCTTCATGCCCAGGCGAACCCATAGTAGTCTCGTGAGACCAAAACTCTTTGTGCATCATACCCAACCAAATTAAAGCTGTCATCCAACCACTAGAAATAAGACCTTTAAAAATTGTTTTTTCAGCTTCAAGTTCATCGAGATGGAAAGGAAAGGGATCATATTTTTTTGCAAAATCTATTATTTCCTTTTTTCTAGGAATATATTCTCCCAACTCAAAAATATCACCGGTATGATAATCCTCCACATATTTTTTCATATTAACTCCTTTTTTTAAAAATTCTTAAAAATGAGTCGCAAACCCTTTAAACTTGAGTGAATTCTAAACCAATTTTTCTCATAATTAAATTAATCTTGTTAACGATTTTTCCCGCTAATTAATTTTTAATTTTCCGAGAGTATATTTTTCATTGATTTCGATGTAATCTTTATTAGTAAATTGGAAACAAATAAAATTCAATGCCAACTAGAAGCAAGGACTCAAATAAATTTTCAGCAGGTTCCGCTTGGATGGGAGACAGAGTAATTCCTATTGCTGATGCCTCTATACCCGTCACAGATTGGGGTTTGACTAGATCTGACATAACTTATGATGTGGTCCCGGTCAGGCTTGGTGCTTTTTTTAGGTTGGATGATTATCTTGATAGATTTTTTGTATCTATGGAAAAACTATCTCTTAATCCCAAAATAACCAAAAACGAGGTTAAGAACGCTCTTCAAAATATGGTTGCTGTAACTGAATTGAGGGACAGTTACGTTTCCATGGTTTGCAGTAGAGGTAGACCACATATTCCTGGGAGCCGAGATCCTAGAGATTGCATAAATTATTTTTATGCTTGGTGTGTGCCATTTATACATGTAATAAAACCTGAAATAGCACAAAAAGGTGCAACGGCATTGGTATCTACCTCTGCTTTAAGGATACCGGACACTAGCATTGACCCAACTGTAAAGAATTATCATTGGGGAGACTTTAATAAAAGTCTTATAGAAGCTAAAAGTAAAAACTTTGAAACCGCTTTCCTCTTGGATCAAAAAGGAAATATAACTGAAGGACCAGGTTTTAATATCTTCGCCGTGAAAGATAATACTGTGCTTACACCCAATACAGGAGTATTGAAAGGTATAACAAGAAAAACAGTTCTAGAAATAGCTGAACATTTGAATTTAAAAACAGGGGTGAGAGAAATCTCTAAAACAGAGTTTTTTGAAACAGATGAAGTTTTTATTGCGACATCAGCTGGAGGCATTACCCCTATTGTAAAAGTTGATGACCGAATTTACTCTAACGGGCAAATCGGAGAAATCACCAAACGAATTGCCACAACATACTTGGAATGGATTAGTGAACCTAAATTCAGAACAGAAATAGATTATTCCCAGGCAATTAACACGCAGTAATTTAGGTATTTGGCAGGAGAATATAATTTGAATATCATTCCTCTTATAGAAAGTGGTATTAGCCCTTTACTACTATTTGGTCTTGCCTTGTCTCTAGGTGCTCTACATGGGTTAGAACCGGGTCACTCTAAAACTATGATGGCTGCGTACATTGTTGCTATTAAAGGAAAAGTCAGGGATGCAATAATTTTAGGGGTATCCGCTGCCATAAGTCACTCAATAATAGTTTGGATTTTGGCTTTCTTTGCTCTTATGTACGGAAATGAAATGATTGGTGAACAACTCGAACCTTGGTTCTTAATATTTTCAGGTATTATTATCATTGGAATTTCCCTTTCAGTATTTTGGAACCAGCTTAAATTTGCACGACATTCAAAACATCTCCATCATCATGATAATCATAGCCACCATCACGATGGCATTAATCAGGTAATTTTTGACGCTCATGCACAAAGCCATGCCAATGAGATAAAAGATCGTCTATCTTCTGGCCGAGTTGGTATTTCGCAAACTATATTATTCGGTTTTTCGGGAGGACTTATCCCTTGCCCTGCAGCTATAACCGTTTTCTTAATTTGCTTAAATCTCGGAAAAATCAGTTTAGGGTTTGTGTTAGTTGGCGCTTTTTCTCTTGGATTAGCTTTGACCCTTGTCTTAATTGGAAGTATAGCTGCTTTAGGGACAGGTTTTATAGCTAAAAAGACTGGTTTTTTTGATCTGTTATTTGATCAAGCCCCCTACTTATCAAGTTTTATAATAGCCTTGATCGGCTTTTTATTTATATATCTTGGTTATTCTCATTTTATTTTTCATGTTCATTAGAAAATCAAAGTGTTTCTATTTCAAACATATATCGTGATATGATCATTCATTATATTAAAGCTTTATGAAATAGAAAAATATGCTTTGGAATTCGAGAACTTTAAATGCGAACGGAATTGAAATTAAAGCCGTGATTGAAGGGGAAGGCCCCTTGATTGTGCTAGTTCATGGATGTCCTGAAAGCTGGTTTAGTTGGAGACATCAAATTCCTGTTTTGGCTGATGCCGGATACACTGTGGCCGCAATTGATGTAAGAGGGTACGGGGGATCTTCAAAGCCGCACCCGATAGATTCCTACAGTATGAGGGAACTAACCAAAGATGTAATTGGCGTGATAGATGCTCTTGCTTTTGATAAAGCGATATTAGTTGGGCACGATTGGGGAGGGCCAATCGTCTGGAATACCGCCGCTCTTTATGAGGAAAGAATATCTGCGGTTTTAGGCCTTTCAGTACCATTCTTCCCAAGGGGTAAAATCTCTACTATTGATTTGTTTAAAAAAATTTATGAAGGGAAATTCTTTTATCAATTATACTTTCAAGAAGAGGGTGTTGCTGAAAAGGAGTTCGAAGCAAACATAAAAAAATACTTGGAACTAACCTATTTTTCAATAGATGCTCGGGGTATGAAATATCAGAAAGAAAACGCTATAAATGCTAGCCTAAAAGGACCAGATGCAAATTACTTAGATGGTATTCCAGTATTTAAAACTTATCCAAACTGGATAAATAAAGAAGAAATGGATTACCTAATAGGTGAGTTTCAGAGAAGCGGAATGAGAGGCCCGCTTAATAGGTATAGAGCGCAACAAATTGATTTTGAAGAACTTTTAGAATTAACGGGTAAAAAGATAAAACAGCCAGCAGCATTTTTAACTGGTTCAATAGATCCAGTCAATTTTTTTACTGGGTCCAATTATAAGAGTTCTGATGACCTTAAATCTAGGATAGAGAAAAATTATGAGCACTTGATTTATGCAGAATTACTTGAAGATACAGGGCATTGGATACAGCAAGAAAAACCAAAGGAAGTGAATGAATTTATATTAAAGTTTTTGTCACAGATTTGAATTTTTTAATTGAAAAATAGTTATATGAAAGAAGAATTGGATACACCCGCCGTATTAATTGATATGAACATTGTTAAAAAAAACATTAAGGCATATCAGAAATATTGTAACGGGATTGGAATAAATCTTAGACCGCATATTAAGACTCATAAGATACCTGAATTAGCTAAATTACAACTTAACGAGGGCGCTGTAGGTATTACCTGTCAGAAAATTAGTGAAGCCGAGGCGATAATCTCAGAGGGTGGTATCAGTGATATATTAATAACCTATAATATTATTGGTCAAAAAAAACTGATGGCTTTAAAAAAACTATCTAAAAGAGCAAATATATCTGTAGTTGCAGATAGTATGTATTGTCTAGAAGGTTTATCAAGAGCTTTTGAGGATAGTAAAAAAAAATTAAGAGTTCTAGTGGAATGCGATACAGGAGCGAACCGATGTGGAGTAATTTCACCATCTGCTGCATTGAAACTAGCCAAGGTAATATCCTCAAATAATAATCTTATTTTTGGAGGACTTATGACATATCCTCCCATTTCAGAACCAGAACAAGTTAATTCCTTCCTAGCTGAAGCTAAAGACCTTATTGAAAAAAATGGTATAAAGGTAGAGACAATTTCTATTGGGGGCTCTCCAGACATGTGGAAAGTAAAAAAAATACCGATCGCAAATGAATACAGGATTGGTACTTATATTTTCAATGATCGGTCCCTTTTACACCGCGGTGTGTGTAAAGAGAGAGATTGTGCTCTAACAGTCTTAGCAACAGTAGTTTCTACGCCTACTGACTATCGAGCTATTGTTGACGCTGGATCAAAAGTTCTCACTTCTGATTTATTCGGTCTTGAAGATTATGGGAGAGTGCTCAGTAAACCTCATTTAAAAATTTGTCAACTAACTGAGGAGCACGGCACAATAATATCCGATAACCCAACAGGTCTGAAGATCGGGCAACAATTAAAAATAATACCGAACCATGCTTGTGTAGTTACAAATATGCTTGATAGCGTCATTTTTGTGGCGAATGAAATGCCAATCAAACATCAGAAGGTTATTGCTCGAGGAAAAGTGTGGTAAAAACAAATTACAAATTTAAAGTATGCGTTGCCAGATCAAATTTATCTACATTTATAGAAAAGCTTAAGCCTTTTTTCATATCATAGGCATCAGTAACAGTGCCTGTTGTTATAATGCTATCAAGCTGCAACCATTCTTCGTTCTCTGAACAAAAATTCACGTAAGCTTTCAATGCTTTTATAGGTCCCTCACCCAAAATATTTTTAGCTCTTCCTATTTCAAGTATTTTATAGTTCCTCATTAAGGAAATTTTAAAATCCTTAAGATTAAGCGCTATTTCCTCCCTTAATTCCTTATTCTCGGGCATCTTTATTTCTTCTAAGATTTTATATTGGCCGTGGAGGCCAAAACCCGCAACTGTATCTGGCAATGTAAATTTCCAGTCCTTAAATACTGATTGAACTAACTCAACACCCAAACCAAAATGAGAGCAACATGATAACAACTCATGGTCATTCATATTCTTATTTGGGATTTCAACCAATCTAAAGAAAATTTCTGGTTCAAGTTTTGGTTCCAAGAATTTTTCTAGATTAAAAATGTCATTTTTCTCAAGGATGGTTGATGAATACATACGTCCAAAAATTGGAGCGTTTACATTATACTGATCCCAGATAGTTTTATTGGTGAAACCAATCTTTATTCCTTTTTCTTTTTCTCCCCTAGATTGTCTTAATCGGTGAATTTCATTGGAGACTTTATATGCTTCTGTAACGTTAAAGTTTTCTAAAACAGAGCTAGGTAAATCTGCATTTATTTTGGTCGATAAGCAGTCTAAAAGATATTTGGGAATTTGTTTTTTTTCTTTCATGGGAAATAAACCGTTGAGTTACCAGATTCCCATTTTATATATTTTTTTTGACATGAAACAAACATTTCTGACTCTAAAAAGTAATTTAGCCAATCATTCAGGTTTTTCCATGGAATCGCATTAAACCAATTAATGTTTATAAAAGCGAACTGCCTAACAAAAGGGAAAACAGCAACGTCACACAAACTAATCTTGTTTCCGAAAAAATACTTTCCTTTTTGAAAAATGTCTAAGTCTTTTAATATATCAGTTGCTCTCATTCTATTATCTTCAAAATCCACTTTTGGATATCGGCTACTATACTTAGTTTTATCGAGATAGGGCTTGAATTTTTTCTCGATCATATCAATTATCTCGAACCCTTCTTCTGGCATATCAAGCCAAGCTTCCGGATCATTTTGATTTAAAGCCCAAAGCATAATATCTAAACTCTCATCAATTACTTTTTCTTCTGTTACAAGACAAGGCACGGTCTTACTATCAGAAACCTCGATAAATTCCATAGGCTTTTCTCTAAGTACGACCTCTCGAATCTCAACCTTTATATTGGCGCTGGATAAAGCTAATCTAGCCCTAATCGCATATGGACACCGCCGAAAACTATATAGAATAGGAGTTTCTTTAACTTCCAAATCAACCCCTATGTTTAAATTTTAATATCATGCAATCCAAAAATTCTTCGTTGATTTTCAACTCAATCGGTTTCAATAGGCAATGTTTTATCCATAGCCCACTCACTCATAGAATTATCATATATCTGCATATTTTTAAATCCCAACTGTCTCTGGATAAAAGCATTGAGAGTGGCGGCTATTCCTCCCCCACAATAATTCAATATATTATCATCCGAATTAATATTTTGTTGCAAAAAGAGATCTGTTGCTTTTTCAGGAGAGACTAGCTTCCCAGTTTCACTCTCAACTAGTTCATGGAAAGGTATGTTTAAGCTACCTGGAATTCGTCCAGGTCTTCCATATCTCGGGCTTTCACCTTTGTGAAGGTCACTTGTTAGTGCGTTTAACAAAGTGCAATCGTTCTTATTCATAGCTTCAAGAGTTTCATCCTTATCTACAAAAACAGTTTTATCAATATTTTCTACAAACTTTGCAGGGCTATGACTCGTCACTGACGTTTCTAATTCATAACCAAGTGCTTCCCACTCTTTGAGACCACCGTCCAAAATACTAACTCTTTTGAAACCCAAAATAAAAAGCATCCACCAGACGCGTGTTGCCCATTGAACACCATTTCTGGAATAAAGAATAATATGGAATGGATCCCCTACTCCCAATTTCATAAATCTTGAAGCTAAATTATGATAATCTGGTAATGTAAAACTGTAGGGACTTTCTTGTTCAGATAATTCTTCCTGAAGATCCAAGAATGCTGCTGTAGGAATATGTTTTTTTCTATAATTTTCTATTCCACTTATAACATCATAAGGTTTTGATGGGTGATCATCGGTATAGTGAAGATAGGCTGTACAATCGAATAGACGAATACTTTTATCGCTCAATCTATCTTTTAACCACTGACAGCTCACAATTTCTTCTGGAAATTTCCATTGATTGATTTTGTTTCTCATTGGCATCATCTTAGGGCTTTAGATATATACTGCCCCCTCCCTTCCTAGACTCTAACATATTATGAGCTTCTGTGGCATCTTTCAGGTTGAATGGAGAAAATTTGCTTACATTTAAAACCCCAGTTTCAAATGCATCAAAAACAGAAGCGGCCATTTGTTCGTATATTTTGTAGGATTTAAAATAATGAAATAGAATTGGTCGCGCAACAGACAAAGATTTTTGTGCTAAGGTGGTCATCAATAATGGATCTACCGCTCCTGACGACTGTCCAAAATTTACTAAAAAACCACAAGGAGCTAAGGACTCGAGAGAAGAGTTGAATGTGTCTGCACCAACTGAGTCAAAAACAACATCAACTCCTTTACCTTCAGTGAATTGATTTATTTTTTTTGAGAAGTCATGTTGATTAGCTACAAGTGTTTCATGACATCCATTAACCTTAGTCTCAGCAACTTTTTTTAAATTACTAACACTCCCAATAACCTTTACGCCTAGCGAGCTAGCCCACTGACACAAAAGCCTACCCACACCCCCTGCTGCTGCAGTAACTAAAATAGTTTTTGTATCATCAATTACCGTTATTCTGTTTAAAAGCATTTCTACAGTCATAGCTCGTAGGAAGTTTGTTGCTATTAGCTCATCACCAATAGTCTTGGGTAATTTTATGACTTTTTCTCTTTTTATTTTTATATGTGAGGAATAAGCACCATACTCACTAGTGATATATACAACCCTGTCTCCCACCTTGAAATCTGAAATAGCGATACCTATTTTTTCTACTACACCGGCAGCTTCACAACCAGGTATTCCTGGAAGTTTTAAGGTTTTGTATAATCCGGATCTTACATATACGTCATGATAGTTTACCCCTATAGCGGTATTTCTTATTAATAACTCATCTTCCCCTGGTCTTCCCATATCCAAATTTTTATATTTCAGTACTTCTGAAGAACCATATTTTTCTATTACTATTGCTTTGGCCATTATCTACCTAATAATTTTATTGATAACAATTTTAGAGATAAATTTAAGAATCTTAAAGATAAAGTTCTTTTTCACCCTTTGAATTTTAATGAAATAAAAACCTTAGATTTTTTTCCAGTTTGTACTCTCTTGAAATGCATGAGCTGCTTGGTAAATTGTTGGTTCGTCAAAATGTTTGCCAATTAGCATGATGCTTACAGGAAGTCCATCAGACATCCCACAGGGAATAGCCATTGCTGGATGATGCGTAGCGTTAAAAGGTTGTGTATTGCCGTTTAGATAAAGAGGCAAAGCTGATTGAACAACCTCTTTAACACCTGCGTCTGTTTTGGGTATCTGTTGAGCCTTTGCTGCGGTAGTTGGCATTGCTAGCAAGTCATATTTAGACAAAACCTTATCGTATGCTCCCCTTAAAAGTCTTATTAGATTCGTTGCTTTTCCATAATACCTACTTCCATAATATTTTTTTATATAGGTGCCAAGTAAGGTCACGAGCTTAACTGTTTCAGGAAGTTCATTGGCCCGTGTTCTCCAATTCCTATGAAAATCCATTAGACTTGTCACATATAAATCAGGACGACTTACCCCATATCCATCACCTTGCATCATAGTTTGAGTGCCCCCTTCAAAGTAAATGGGGGAGAGAATTTTTGGAGCTTCTAAGTGCATAGGTATCGTGACCTGCTCAACGACAGCTCCCATTGATTGCATTTTTTTCAATGCAGTATCAACTTTTTCATTTACATCTTTTTCAAAACCCTCTTGTTGAAACCCTTCTTTAACGATGGCAATTTTAAGATTTTTAAGCCCCTCTTCCCCTTTTAAAAAATCCGTATACTTATGAGTTTTGATACTTACTTGCCTTGGATCTAATCCATCAAGTCCGGCAATCACTTCAAGCATTTGTGCATTATCTTCGACATTGTTGGTCATTGGTCCAGTGTGATCGACAGTTATTTCAATAGGCATTATTCCTGTATAGGGTACAAGACCGTGCGTTGGTTTCATTCCATAAATACCGCACCACGAAGCTGGCATTCTGATTGAACCTCCTTGATCTCCTCCTATAGCCATATCTGCTTCACCAACAGATACCAGCACAGCACTTCCTGATGAAGACCCTCCGGCCATATAACCCATCTTGTATGGATTATGGCAAGGTCCTGTTGAATTAGTATGACTGCCACAAGAAAAACAAAAATTTTCACAATGCGCTTTGCCAACTATAGTTGCACCAGCATCCAATAGGCGTGTAACAACGGTGGCGTCTATTTCTGGATGATATCCCTCTAGGGTCGCAGAGCCGTTCATTAATGGAACACCCGCAAGCATTACATTGTCTTTAAGGACAACTCGTTTTCCTTTTAATTTTCCTCTTGAATTACCAACTACCGTAGTTTTGACACTCCATGCGTTGAATTTATTTTCTTCATCTCTTGGTTTATAACCGGGAGTTCTAGGATATTTAACAGAAGGAATGTTATCGGGTATTTTATCAATATAATTGTAGGACTCTATGGCTGGTTCCATTAATTCAAGATATTCGGCAACCTCATCTGCTTTTATATCGAGCCCAATTTCCTCAGAGATTTCTCTCAACTGGTTCTTCGTAGGTAGTGTTACAGCCATAGTTTATCCCACAGTTTTTACTTACATACTCTTCCAATCTGTCCCTTCTTGAAAGCCGTGAGCTGCTCTATATATGGTGCTCTCTTTAAAGTGCTTTCCTATTAACTGCAAACTAACCGGCAAGCCATCTGACATACCACACGGAATAGCCATAGCTGGATGATGAGTTATATCAAAGGGACTTGTATTTGCTAACATTTCAAGCCCGCGCTGAACAATTTCTTCCCTACTCGCATCAGGAGCAGGAATACGTTGAGACTTTACTACGGTAGTAGGCATCGCTAAAAGGTCATATTCATCTAACACTTTATCATATGCAGCAGTTAACATCCTTGTAAGGTTCATGGCTTTCCCATAATACCGACTTCCATAAAAATTTCTTATATAAGTTCCAAACATAGTAAAAAGCTTGGTGGTTTCAGACAGTTCGTTGGCACGACCTCTCCAATTCCTATGAAAATCCATTAGACTTGTCACATATAAATCAGGACGACTTACCCCATATCCATCACCCCACATCATTGTTTGTGTTAAACCCTCGACTCCAATCGGCACCCATAAAGCTGGTCCCACCTGATGCATAGGTATTGATACTTCCTCTACTGTTGCACCAAGGGATTTTAGTTTAGATAAAGCAGCCTTTACTTTTTGATCAACATCTTTTTCGGTATTTTCATGATTATAACCCTCTTTAACTACTGCGACTTTCATCCCTTTTAATCCATCTACTCCCTGGAGGGCATCTGTATATTTTTGGGTTTTCACATTATATTGACGAGGATCATAACCATCTTCACCTGCTAAGACTTCAAGCATTAAGGCATTATCCTGAACATTATTGGTCATAGGTCCCGTATGATCAACATAGATTTCTATTGGCATAATTCCAGTATATGGAACAAGACCATGTGTTGGCTTCATTCCGTAAATCCCACAGTAAGAAGATGGCATTCTGATTGAGCCTCCCTGATCACCTCCTATTGCCAGATCAACCTCTCCTGCTGCAACCAAGGCGGCACTTCCAGAAGAAGACCCTCCTGCCATGTGTCCCATTTTGTGAGGATTATGAACAGGTCCTTTCGCACTTGTGTGACTCCCTCCCGACAGACAGTAATACTCACAATGTGCTTTCCCTACAATTGTAGCTCCTGCATCCAAAAGCCTAGTTACAATAGTAGCATCAATCTCTGGAACATATCCCTCTAAAGTAGCCGCACCATTCATCATTGGAACACCGGCAAGCATTATATTATCTTTTAAAACAACTTCTCTGCCTTTAAGCTTTCCCCTAGAGGCACCTTTTATTTCAGTCTTTACATGCCAAGCATTGTATTTATTTTCATCATCTCTTGGCTTATACCCGGGAGTTCGTGGGTATTTTACCTCAGGCAGATTATCGGGCATAGAATCTACAAGATTATATGCTTCCACGTTTCCCTGGAAAAGTCCAATGTATGAATCAACATCTTCGTCACTAAGATCAAGCCCTAATTCTGAAGCAAGATCCAATATTTGATCCCTAGTTGGTGATTGTACAGCCATTTTTTCCTCCTTTTGTTTATAATTTTCTACGGCGCTAAATGTTTAATTAAATTTGGATTTTTTTCGATATCATCTGAGGTCCCCTCGAGTGCGACTTTACCTCTATCAAGGACATATGCGTATTCACACACCTCTAGTGCAAGTTCTACATGCTGCTCTACAAGAACAACGGAGATCTCCTTAGATAGCTCTTTTAACCTATCTGAAATTTCTTCTATTACACCAACCCAGACCCCTTCAGTGGGTTCATCTAACATAACAAATTTGGGCTTTCCGATTAATGCTCTACTTATAGCCAACATTTTTCTCTCTCCACCAGAAAGAGTTCCCGCCTGTTGTGCAAGGCGTTGAGACAATTTTGGAAAGAAATCCAAAACCATATCCAAATCAGCTTTTTTAAAATTTGAGTTTGAGCTAGCACCCAATATTAGATTTTCTTGCACTGATAGTTTTAAAAAAACAGCATCTTCCTGAGGAACATATGCCATGCCTCTTTTTACTCTTTTATCAGTTGTTTCTCCTGCCGTGTTTGCACCATCAAAATATATTTTTCCTTTCGATGGAATTATTTCGTTTGCTACTGTCTTTAACAGCGTACTTTTACCAGCACCATTTCTCCCAAGGATTGCAGTTGCTCCTTTTCTTGGACAATTTAATGAAACGTCAAATAAGACTTGACTCAACCCATACCCAGAATCGACATTTTCTAACTTTAAAATTTCATTAGTTTCAGACACGTGTTGTGTAAACCTCCTTGACTCTTTCTGATCTCTCTATTTTCTCTACAGGACCATCATCTAAAACTTTCCCCTGATCTAAAACGGTAAGGTTGTCACAAATTTCTTTTATCCAGTCCAAGTCATGCTCAACAATAACAAGAGTTGTCTCTTTTTTTATGGGAAGCAGCAGTTCCCCTGTTGCTCTTCGCTCTTCAGGGCTCATGCCCCCAGTAGGTTCATCTAATAGAAGTAGCTTAGGTTTTCGAATAACTGACATTGCTATTTCTAACCATTGCTGTAACCCGTGGCTCAATTCTCCAGCAAGTGTTTCGGCTCGATCTGCAAGCTTAAATTGCTCCAGGGTCTCCATAATATTTTTATCAAGTCCACTCTTACCCTTTGAAGTGACGAGACTCCAAATTGTCTGTGAAGATTGGATGGATAACAAAATATTGTCATATGTAGATAGTTCAGGAAAAATCGAAGTTATTTGGAACTTTAGATTTAGACCATTTTTTGCCCTAAACTCTGGAGATCTTTCTGTAATATCCATTCCATCAAAAATTACTGTTCCTTCGTCTGCGTAATGGTCTCCAGCTATAGCTTTAAGAAGTGTACTTTTACCTGATCCATTAGGCCCTATCAATCCATGGAACGTATTTTGCTCTACCGAAATATCAATACCTTCGAGAGCCCTCAAAGATCCGAATTGTTTACATACGCCTTTTATCTCTAGTATTGCCATTATTTCTTAGCTGTCCTGATTTTTATTTTTCTTTGAAATTTTACCAAAAGTACCAATTCTTTCACGTTGTGAAACGATGAAACCAATTAGCCCGTCTGGTTTAAAGGTTACAATTACCAGCAAAATTACCCCAAGAATAACTGGCCAAAACGATTTAAAAGCATCAATATCCGAAAGATTGAAAGAAATAGTTTCTATTGCAAGAACCCCTATAATTGGTCCTATAAGAGATCCCGCCCCACCGAACAAAGTATATAGTACAGCCATTGTTGATATACCAATACCCATGTTATTTGGACCGATAAACCCCTCATGATGGGCATATAGAGCTCCTCCCAATCCTGCTATTGCCCCAGCAAATGTAAAAACAAGAGCTTTGTAAGTTCTTACTCTATATCCCAAAAATGCCATTCTTTTTTCGTTTTGCCTTGTTCCAGCTAAAACCAAACCCAACTGAGACTTAACCAAATATCTGCTGATCAGATAAGAAATTAAAAGTATTGTTCCTGCTATGTAGTAGAATAACCTTCCAGCTTCAATTTCGAACGAGCCAAAGCTCAAAAAATCAAAAATTGAAAGCCCATTTCCACCTCCAACCCAATACCAGCCCGAGACCAGTCTTTCTGCCGCATAGGAAAACGTTAATGTCCCCAAAGCCACAAAAATTATCTCCGGAGGCTTTCTACCTAATAACAATAGCCATGCTATGACAAATGAAGTTATAGCGCCCACTAACAACCCAATTGGGATAACACCCCATATCTGTACAAACCCTGCTTTATTTGCGAATAAAGCCACAACATATCCAGCCATTCCAAAGAAAAGACCTTGTCCAAAAGTCATAATTCCTGAGTAACCCCAACATAATTCAAAACTTATTGCTAAAAGACCTAATATTAGCATTCTTGTTAAAATGACTGTCATAAACTCATTTATAAACAAAGGCGCTACTATTAATCCTACTAAAAGGCAAATTTCTATGATTGGCAGGTATTTTCGGGAATTGTTCGAACGCATTTTGACTTCCTAAAATCAATTAAAATATAAACTATAATAGTTCCAAGGTTTAAGGGGTTTTTTACAATAAAAACCCCTTAATTTAGCTATTTTTCAGTCTATGCACACTCCTCAGGAGGCACCATTTCAGCGCTCTGAATAATATTCCAATCGCCTCCCTTATTTTGAGCGATATACATATTCATTGCGCAATGACCTGTTCCTGGAACTGTTTTGTAAGGACCACCTGGACCTTGAGCAACGGAAATGTTATCCAAGGCTTCTGAGACAGCTTCTCGTTTCAGGTCACCATTGGTTTTTATAACACCCTGTTCGTATAGCTTTATTCCTCTATACATACCCGTAGCAGCAGCACCAGCGGTGAAGAAAAACTTAGTATCTTTCCACATAGCGTTATAATCTGCAGTTAATTGTTTGCTAAAAGCATCATCGACACTGTGAAAGAAATCTAAACAGCTGTATGTTCCTTCAAGAGCATATGGTTCCACATAATACGGGGAATTTTCATCATAATAAACGCACGAAATTGTTCCTCCCTCGTTTTGCCATCCGGACTCATAAAGTTGCTTTCCGAATGGTCCGAGACCAGGCGGAATTATTGTTAAAAAGACATGGTCTACCTTTTCACTTTTTATTTTTCCGACAGTTGCTGAGTACTCTACTTGATCTAGAGGAAAATATTCTTCAAGAACAACCTCTCCACCATTTTCTTCTATTATTCTTCTGGTCCACTTATTTAAAAGCTGAGGCCACAAATAGTTTGCAGAAGGCATTGCGAAACGTTTATTTCCTTGCTTAATAAGATAAGGGATTAGATCAGAACATTGTTGAAAAGGTGTAGGTCCTGTACAATACAGGTGCGGTGTACATTCCTGCCCTTCATATAATTGAGGATATAGATAAAGAGTTTTACCTCGCTTAACGATAGGGTTTTTGATTGCTTCCCGCATAGCACTTGTTATACCTCCGAAGACAACATCAACCTTGTGTTTTTGTATTAAACGGCGCACATTTCCAACTGCTACTCCAGGGTCCGACGCTGTGTCTTCAAGAATTAATTCTATAGGTCTACCCATTATTCCACCAGAGTCATTAATTTGCTTAACGGCAAGTTGAGCAGTTTGCCAACACGAATTACCTCCAGCTGCAATTGCTCCAGTTATATCAGTTGCTATACCCATCTTTATAGGACCGGCAGCATGTGCCCATTCCGGTTTTAAAACAAATGCACCTGTGGTGCCTGCTATCCAACCAGCAGCAGCAAGCGCACTTGAACCCATAAGAAACGAGCGTCTGCTAGGCTGAATTTGTTTTAAGTCTTTTTTCATAATATATCTCCCCTTTTGTTTATGATTTTTTCACTACTCATTATCAAATCCTGCCTCTTTTAATCAGACCTTGTGGTCTTATTTTTACGATGATTATTGCGGTTAAAAAAACCAATACTTCTGAAAATATTGGACTTAAAAAATCAACAATGTATGGAATTTCTCGAAGCCATTGAAAACCAGGCACCATAGCTCCTATCAGTGCGCTGCCTAAAACGGGTCCTTCGAAGGTACCGACTCCCCCCAACATAACTGAAAGGAATGCCATTACTAGAAATCTCAGTCCTAAGTCAGCAAACAATGTGTAAAGAGGCACCATTAAGGCACCTGCTAGGCCAGCTAAAGCAGCACCAAACGCAAAAGTGAAAGCATATAACTTCGCAGTAGAAATCCCACATGTCCGAGCTAGAGCAGGGTTTTCCATAGCTCCCCTAATCTTTAATCCATAATTTGTTTTAGTTAGAAATAAATAACAGGACGTCATTATAATTATCGTTAGAACAATAATGACTCCTCTCCATATTGAAAAACTCATATCCCCAATTTCGAATAAACCAGGAATAGGCTCACTTACTTTATAGAAACGACCTCCTATTAATGGCCGTACAATTTCTCTCACTATTAAACCAATTGCATAAGTTGCCAGCATCGCAACAATAGCTGCCTTATAAAACCTTCTGATGATTGTGACTTCTAGAAAAAAACCAAAGGCACCAACAATGAAGGGCGCAGCAAGCATTCCAGCCCAGACCGGGAGCCCAGATTCCTGGAATAACCATGTTGTATAAGCTCCGAGTAAAACAAATTCTCCATGGGCAAAATTAAAAATACCCATCAGACTTGCAATGATAGCTAAACCAGAGACAATCAGAACCATAATGCAGGAAAAAGAAACAATATCGAATACGATTTTTATTATTTCATCCATGTTTCTAGGCTTTAAAAAAAATGAAAGAAGAATCGGTCATAAGATAAATGTTACGTTTATACCTTTCCCCACGTCAACTTTAATCTTTACGTTGGGTAAAGTTTAAGCGCATGCCTGATATGTATTTTATGCATTAAAAAGTTTTTTTACTTAAAGAAAAATGACTATATTAAATAAAAACCTTATAAAATTTTTTATTACAAAGTTAATAAAAGTAGTTATTCTTAGCTTCAAATATGTTTCAACAAATATGATTTTTTTGTATTTAAAGTTTTTGGCAATAGGAGCTATTCATGAAAATTTTACCAGAAATAAAAAAAATTTCTGAAGACTTGACGTCTATTTATAAAGACCTGCATCAACACCCTGAGCTAGGCTTTGAAGAAATCAGAACATCTAAAATTGTACAGCAGAAACTGAGTGAATTTGGAGTAGATGAGTTACACCCCAAAATTGGGAAGACAGGCGTTGTAGCTATAATCAACGGGAAAAATAATAATGGCAGAACAATTGGGGTAAGAGCCGATATGGACGCTCTTCCTATCGATGAAACTACCAATCTTAATTACAGCTCAAAGACACCCGGGAAAATGCATGCATGCGGGCATGATGGTCATACCACAATGCTTTTGGGAGCCGCAAAACATCTTTGTGAAACAAGAAACTTCAAAGGAAAGGCTATTTTAATTTTTCAACCGGCTGAAGAAGGTTTGGGTGGAGCCAGAAAGATGCTTGAAGAAGGCTTGTTTGAAAGATTCCCTTGCGATGAAATCTATGGGATACATAATTCACCAAACGGACGTCACGGAGAGGTAAGCATTTGCCAAGGCAAGGCAATGGCTGGAGCTGCTTTTTTTGATGTAACCATCAATGCAAAGGGAAGCCATGCCGCCATGCCGCATCAATCTATTGATCCAATTATAATATCTTCAACTTTGATATCTCAAATTCAAACTATAGTTTCCCGAAACATTCATCCTTTGGAGAATGTAGTTTTATCAATAACACAGGTACACGCAGGATCAGCCTATAACGTAATACCTGAAGGCGCAGTCCTCGCGGGAACAATTAGATATTTTTCAGATGAGGCATACTCCCTTGTAGAAGACAGATTTAAAACGATATGCCAAGGGCTTGAAAAAACCTATGGAGTTGAAGTTAACATTGATTTACGAAATACCTTTGACGTTTTATTTAACGACTCAAAATTAAGTGAACAATATATGGATGCTGCAGAAAAAATAGTTGGCAAAGATAATATAATTAGGAACGCAACTCCAGCAACTGGTTCAGAAGATTTTGCTGACATGTTAAAGCATGTAAAGGGCGCTTACTGTCGTATCGGCCATTCAGGAACAGAGCCTCTTCATAGTCCAAAATTTGTTTTTGATACTAATATAATTCCTATTGGTGCCTCTATTTTGGCAACTTTAGTAGAGAACCAGCTACCCAATAATTAAATATTCTGTATTTAAGAGTTTTTCAAAATCAAAAAAAATCTACTTGGCTAAAATTCCTGTTTTCACATTATAGTCAACAGCGATTTGATATGTTGGATCATCATCACTATCAATCATTAACTGTCCAGTTTTTGTCAAAAGGTCATGACAGTCTCTGCTTAAATGTCTGAGCTTGATTTCTCTGCCTGAAACCTGATACTTTTCCGCGATGTCCTCTATTGCCTTGAGAGCAGATTGATCTACCACCTTTGATTTTGCAAAATCTAAAATCACAATTTTTGGATCATTATCCGGCTTAAAAATCTCTACAAAACTTTCAACAGAGCCAAAGAACAAGGGACCCTCAATATCATATACTTTTGCACCTTTTGTTCTTATTGATGGACGTTCGACCGCTCGGATTTTAATTGCAGAATTCCATGCAAACACTAGAGCAGAGAAGATAACTCCTACAAGTACAGCGACCGCAAGGTCTTCAAGAACTGTCACAACTGTTACGAGAACAATTACTAAAGCATCCGATTTTGGAATTTTGGTAATAAGTCTTATCGAATTCCATGCAAAGGTTGCAATAACAACCATAAACATCACTCCAACCAATGCAGCTATAGGTATAGCCTCTATCAAGCTAGATCCATACAGAATAAAGAATAGAAGGAACAGTGCTGCTGAAGTAGCGGCAAGCCGTGTTCTACCGCCTGATTTAACATTAATCATTGACTGACCTATCATTGCACAGCCCCCCATACCACCAAAGAAACCAGTAACAGTGTTAGCTGCTCCTTGAGCTAAGCATTCTTGACGAGTACCTCCCCTTTTATCTGTTATTTCGCCTACAAGATTTAAAGTCAGTAAACTTTCTATTAAACCGATAGCAGCAAGAACTAGCGCGTATGGAAAAATAATAAAAAAAGTTTCAAAATTTAAAGGTACCGAAGGGATTGAAAAAACAGGGAGCCCTCCTGATACAGAAGATAAATCCCCAACTGAAGGAACGCTTATCTCAAAATAAATAACGGCGACACTCACTATTATTATGGCGGCTAATGGTCCGGGTATTAGTTTGGTGACTTTAGGCGTTAACCAAATCAAAACCATTGTAATACATACCAAAAGAACGGAAGTACTGAGTAAAACTCCACTCATCCACTCAAGCTCCCCATTAGAAGTCTCAAACTTAAACTGTCTTATCTGTGCTAGACCTATAACTATAGCCAATCCATTAACAAAACCTAGCATAACTGGCTGGGGTACCATTCGTATAAATTTTCCCAATTTGAATACGCCTGCTAATATTTGAAGAATACCCATTAAAACGACGGTAGCAAATAAATACTGTATACCATGTTCGGCAACCAGGGCGATCATAACCACAGCAAGAGCACCAGTAGCTCCAGATATCATACCTGGTCTGCCACCAATAAGCGCAGTTATCAGACCGACAATAAATGCGGCGTAAAGTCCAACCAATGGCTCCACACCAGCAACAAAAGCAAACGCCACAGCTTCAGGGACCAAAGCAATGGCGACCGTCAATCCCGCTAAAATTTCGACTCTTAGTAATGAAAAAGAAAACTGCTTGGAAAGTGACTTGTTTTCAAACCCCTCTGCCAAAATTGAAATGGCTGTTTTTATCAAATTTTAAACCTTTTGTTCTGCTCTAATTTTTATCTATATAGGCTTAATATTTATTTTAGATACATAAGTAAAGGTGAATTTGCTTGGTTCAACTTTTAAACTATAAAAAAAGTGAATTTTATTTCTAAAAAGCTTTCGGTTCGCTATTGTAATGATTTAAAGGAATTAATTTTCATGAAAAAACTTTTCATCGTTCAAGATAACCTAGGCAGAGATTATGAAATACCCAATATAGAGAACTTTTATCAACACCTGAAAGAATTTCATCTAAATGGAATATCAGTTCATGAAGAGGAAGGTCGTTATTTCATCGTAAATGATAACTTTAGAGAGAAGATAAAGAAAATGTTTGAAGGTAGAAAATGACCATTGCCATTAAAAGAATAGATAATGATACTTTCTCAGTTTCGATAAGTTCAAAAAAAAACACTCAACACACAGTAAAATTTTCTGATAAACGGCACGATTTGTATGAACTGGGTCATATTCAAAAAGATGTGATTATTAAATTTGCTTTTGACTTTCTACTTGGTAGAGAACCTAATACATCAATACTTACAAATTTTTCCATAGATTTAATAAGTAACTACTTTCCTGAATTTGAAACAAAATTAAAGGAAAACTTCAACAAGTCAAAGGGAGAGACAAGGTTTTAAATAGCATAAAAAAATACCAAAAGGGAGAAATCAACCACAAGATAAATCTAAGTATGAAACTTAGTAATGAAAAGGATTTCTTGAAATTTTGGAAAGAAAAAAACTTGTCAAATACCGACGTAATAAAAACGCTTACCTCAGTAGCAAGTGTATCAAATAATTTATCTTGGTTATTTTTTTCTGCTTATCAGTGCGCTATTCGATACCAGTTTAGAAATCTAATTTACAATCAGTATACAAGCTTAGCTGTAGCAGAAAAAAAGAATAATCCTTTAGAAATATCCATCGATAAAAATAATAATAATACAATAATAATTAAAGGTTTAAAGACATGGCTGGTAACAACCAATATCAGTAAAATAATAGTTTTTGCCAAGTTAACAAAACCAATACAAATAATTCAAAAATCAGAGAAAAAATACTGGAAGTCACTGGTGGCCCTGGTCTCTGTCGACGAAACAACCAAGCTTACACCTTTAGAAAAAGTTCGTTATTTAAAAAACCTTAAACAAGGTAACATACAGCTTAACTCAACTCTTGTAGATATGAAAAATATTGTGTCAGGTAAAAAAATAAGAAATTTTAGAGTAGTTGAAAAATACTTTGTAATGTTGTCATTAACAATTTTTTTCTCTTCAAAGATCAAAAGCCACCGACTAAAAAAGGTCTATCATAATCTTGGAAACGAACTAATAGATTTATTGATTAGGAAAAAATTAAATGACAGAACTCTTAGACCTCTTAACAAAAAATTTCAAAAAGTGTTTGATATTTTTGACCATATCCCTGAAAGAAACAGTATAACTGATTGGAATGCTGACAAAATTTTATTTAAATTTCTTACGAAATAAAACGATAAATTATGTTTACCAATGTTCTGCGAATGGTCGCAATTCTACTCTAAATGACCATGCAGACCTCTCCTGATGAACAACATGGAATATTTCTTTTGCGATTTGTTTGGGTGCAGCAAAAAACTCGTCAGGCTTGTCAGGGGCTAGCCTTGGCCTAGTTCTAGGGGTATCAATAAGTGCATCAATAATAAAATATGCTACATGGACTCCTTGAGGGCCAAATTCTCTTGCCAGAGATTCAGACAAAATTCTCTGAGCGGACTTAGTAGATGCAAAAAAACCCCAATGTGCCTTTCCTCTTTCAGCTGCTGTATTTCCCGTAACCATAATTGACCCCCTTCCCATTTCCAGCATATTTGGAATAGTTTCCTGTGCTAGGACTAAAAGTGCAGTGGTATTGACCCTAAAGTTTCTTTCTAGATCATTGTAATCAAGCTCAAGCATCGGACCCCTATTAGCCATAGGAGCATTATGGATTACTACTTCAGGCCTTCCCATGTCGTTCTCTATTTTTTTTATCTTTTTCTTTAAAAGAGTAATATCTGCTACATCGCAAGGATAAGCTTTAGTGTTAGGATACTTTGACTCCAATCTTTTCAAGTTATCTTCAGATCTAGCGATCATGGCTACATGAAACCCATTCTCTGAGAAGTATTTAGCTATTTCTGCTCCAGTTCCAGTCTCGGGTCCAACACCAGTTACTAAACATACTTTACTCATTTTTAAATGCATCCCGTTCACTCAAACGAGTTTTTAGATCTAGAATATTTGCATGCTCACCGATTTTTAAGCCTATATTATTAGCAAGTTCAAGGGTGCAATATAAAGTTATATCAGCAACACTAAATTCCTTACCAGCTACAAAGCAATATTTATCCAAATGCTTGTCTAACCTTTCAAACAAAATTCTTGCTGAGTCCTCTCCTCTTTTAACTATAGAGCCAGATCTCTTTAAGTGATTCCTCGTTCCAGCTAAAACTTTGCCATCAAACCTTTCAAATTTGTTTCTTATTCCTGCCATTAGAGGTATGTATCCATCAATTTCCAATCTTCGATTCCACATCTCTATTAATGCTCGATCCTTGGGGGTAGATCCAAATAAATTAATTTTCCCCTGATTTGATTCTTCTAAATATCTGCATATTGCTACTGACTCAGAAATAACTGTCCCATCACTTAATTCTAGAAATGGAACGCAATGAAAAGGATTCAAAGAGTTAAAGGGTTCTTTGAACTGATCACCATCTCTGACATTAAGTTGCTCCGTATCTATAGAAACATCTGCTTCCTTTAAAAAAATATTCACTCTTCTAGAGGCCGGTGCGGGGTCAAATTGATATAATTTCATTTGTCTTTTATTCTGAATAACATTTGTTCAAACTTTAGTTTATATATCAAACCTTTTCTACTTAATTATACTTTCCAGTTTTTTGTCGTTTAAATTTGATAGGGAGTATGAGGTTAAAGGATGCAACTAATCACCACCAATGCTAGAAGTACAATTATTTGCCTTGGCATTTTCCAAGGCATCAATAATGCTAAATTAGCAGACAGGAACCACATCAAATAAAAATAAACTAATTAAAAACCCTTAAGACCCATCAGTTTTCAAAGGATCATGAGAATTAAATCTTAAGTCAAAGTAACCCTTTATTTTTAAGCTTTTGAAAGACAGACCAAAAAATGTTAAAAATATAGAATGGATAATAAAACACTAAAAATAGCAGAATTTCTTGTGGATTCACACTTGAATGGTAAGGACTTCAAAAATTTAGAGGGCAGTTTAAAGCCATCAAATTTTGATGAAGCTTATGATGCACAGAACTATTTTCAAAAACTAATTTCTAGAGGTGAGTTAGGAGGCTTCAAAATAGCATTGTCTTCAAAAATACAACAGGAACATCATAAAATAAATCAGCCAGTTTACGGTGGTATTTTTAAAAAGGAAATCTATCAAAGCCCAAAGTCCATTAGGCTTTCTGACTACAAACGATTAAGTGTTGAGTTTGAGCTTGCTTTCGAACTATCAGAACAAGTAGAAGATTTGAAATCAGGAAAACAAATAGGAGAGATAAGAAATTACATTTCTGATGTTTATCCCGCACTTGAATTGATAGAAGATAGAAAAGCTGAATATGATGGGCTAGATGCCTTATCATTGGCGTGCGATAATGCATGGTCAGGTGGTCTAATCTTAGGTGAAAAAATTAAAAACTGGAGAGGGCTAGACTTCAAGAATTTAATCTCTACATGTAAATGGAACAAAGAAGATCTTAAATCCACAAGTGTTATGGATGCAGACCCATTTAACAATCTCAAGTGGATAACAAAACAGTTAATCGAGAGAAGGAAAGTTTTAACTAAGGGTATGTTTATAATTACAGGTAGTGTTTTTTTGGTCCGTAAAGCCAAAGTAGGAGATTTAATAAGACACAGCCTTTTTGATGATCTCGAGGTTGAACTAGAAATAATTTGAGAGAAATGTTAATAATTTTGAATCAAGGATATTTTTTATGAACAAAGAGACCAAATTAAAAGATGAAATTACTCAAAAAATAGGAGTCTTAACTAGACGCGAAACAGAAGCAAGGATTTTAGTACCCTTTTTTCAAGCGCTAAGTGAAAAGTTTGGTAAAGAGGAAGTGGCACCAATATTAGAAAAAACTATTATGAATTTGTCTAGAATTCAGGGAGCAGAACTATCAAAAAAATACGGCAGTGGTGTAGATTCTTTCCTAGAAACATTACAATTTTGGACTCAAGATGGGGCATTAGAAATTGATGTCTTAGAAAAGAATGAAAAAAAGTTGGATTTCGATGTCACGAGGTGTAAATATGCAGAAATGTATAACGCTCTTGGCGTTCAAGATTTAGGGGCTATACTTTCATGTAATAGGGATGCAGCTATGATAGAAGGCTTTAACCCGAAAGCCTCTTTAGATAGAAAAACAACTATAATGAGTGGAGGAAAGTGCTGCACCTTCAGATACACTTTTGACGAAACCTAAAAGCAATTCTTTTCTTGAAAAAATCTAAACCAGACATTTTATACGGTTTTATCGTTACCTCTTTTTTATGCCTAGCTATATTCTCAATTTTTAGGTTAGCTAGCTACGAGAAAAACATTGAAACCACTTATGAAACATTTGGTAAAACCCCTGTAGTTGTCTCTTCTCCCATTGGGAAGAAAAATGATCAACTCATTTTCATATCTCACGGCTTTGCTGGATCAACAACTTTCATGCGCCCAATTGCAATCGCTTTAGCTGAGGCTGGCTTTATTACAATCAGGTTCGATTACCTTGGCCATGGCAAGCACCCTGAACCTTACAGTGGAGACATAACAACTATTAAGGGAGCCACACAAAACTTTGTTAAACAAACAGAGATAATCATCGATCATTTTCTAAATAAATATAAATCAGAGACAGGGTTGATAATCGGTCATTCTATGGCATCTGACATAGTAATTAGAACTGCTAAGAAAAGCTCGCAGATAGAGGGAGTGATAGGTATTTCAACATACTCTGATGCAGTCACCGAAACACATCCTAAAAATTTATTAATACTTAATGGCCAATGGGAGCCTCCTTTGAGAGCAAAAGCTAGGGACATCCTTATAAGCTCAGGTATAAAAAACCCCACCGAGGGAAAACTTTATGGTGAATTTAAGAATGGAACAGCACGTAAAGTTGTTGCTGTAAAAAACTCGGATCACGTTGGCGTTCTATACTCTTCAACTACTCAAAGGGAAATCATTGCTTGGGCCAATCAAATATACCAACAGAATTATAATATAGTAACTAACAGCATCGGGCTGTGGGCAGGTCTACTTTTTTTAAGTCTATTTATTTTATTTATTTGCAGTTTAAAATTTTTTCCTGATAGAAAGCTTGAAAGAGGCACATTAAGTTTTAGAAATTTCATTTTTGCAAGTATTTTAGCTACCGTTATTATTCCATATGCTTTAAAGTTTTTTACTCCAACACCTGTTGCCTTTCCTGCGCACAACCATTTAATTAGTCATCTTTTGTTGATGAGTATAGTTCTGAGTGTGGTGACTCCCGTAAAATTAAATAAACCCCTTATAAAAAGTTTTAATCTTCAAATTTTTGCATTCTTATTTGTAACTTTTTCTTTGGTTTTTGGTAACGTTCTCAACAGTTATGTCAGTACATTCTACCTGTCAGATGGTCGAATAGGCCTATTTTTATTAATGGCTATAGGGTGTGTTCCTATAATGATAGTGATTCAATCATTTTATCAAGTTGAAAAGTATGGTTGGATGATTGGGAATTTAGCGAAACTATTTATTTTAATCTCACTATCAATTTCAATATGGTTAGACTTGGAAAAGCTATTTATACTTGGATATGCAGTAATTTTACTCATTGCATTCTCAATAATTTTTGGCTTTTTGGCAAATCTTCTAAATAGAAAATATAATGATGTACTTTCTATAGGAACTGCTAACGGTTTAGTTTTGGCTTGGACATTTGCTACAGCATTACCAATTTATATCCCGTAAAAAAAGTTGGGTTTATTGGGGCTATAAAATTCGCTATGATAAAAAAATAAAATAATGAGTAAATCATGACAGTATTAATTGCAGGCGGAGGAATAGGTGGGTTGACCCTCGCCCTGTCCTGTCAACAGCTTAAAATCCCGTTTGTAATTTTTGAAAAAACAAAAACCTTGGAACCTTTAGGGGTTGGAATAAACCTTCAGCCAAATGCAGTAAGAGAACTGTCCGATTTAAACCTAAAACAGGATCTTTATAAAATCGGAGTAGAAACTCAGGAGTTTGGGCTTTTTTCAAAAAAAGGGTTAGCAATCTGGACTGAGCCTAGGGGATTAGCTGCTGGTTATAATGAACCACAATTTTCAGTACACAGAGGCCAATTACAGAAACTTTTATACGATAAACTCATTGAAAGAGCAGATTGGTTTTCCATAAAAACTGGTTACTCAGTTAACTCTTTTGAAAACTTTTCAAACGGAGTCAAGTTGACTTGCTTTAATAAGAGATCAGAGAAAGAGGAAACCTTCTCTGGAAATATTCTTGTAGGATGTGATGGCATTAATTCACAAGTTCGAAAGCAGATGTACCCAAATGAGCCACCACCAATTTGGAATGGTGCTGTTTTATGGAGAGGTATAACCTCTTCTGCACCCTTCCGAACCAAAGCTTCTATGGTCATGATTGGACATGATACGCAAAGGTTTGTGTCTTACCCAATAAGTGGACCAGATAGAAATGGAAGATCAATAATTAATTGGATTGCAGAGTTGAAGTTTGATCCTTCCAATCCATGGCCCAAGGGGGATTGGAGTAAAAAGGTAAATAAATCGAAATTTATTAGTCAATTCAAAAATTGGTCCTTTGAATGGATAAATCCCTACCAACTGATTTTTGATGCTGGTGATGTGTTTGAATACCCTATGGTTGATCGAGAACCTTTAGAAAAGTGGACATTTGATAATACAACAATCTTAGGAGATGCCGCACATCCAACATATCCAGTTGGATCCAGTGGCGCAAGCCAGGCAATTGTTGATAGTAGAAAGTTAGTATACCATTTGAAAAAACAAGGTTTAAATAAATCTGCTCTAATTTCATATGAAAATGAAATGAGGCCCCTAACAAGTAAAATCACTCTTACAAACAGGCAAGCTGGGCCAGACGCCCTGTTACAAGTTGTTGAAGATAGATGTGATGGGAAATTTATCGAAATAGAAGATGTAATCAGCAAAAAAGAAATGAAGGAGCATGCAGACAAATATAAAACTGTAGCTGGAATAAATATTCAGAGGCTCAACAACAGTAAAGGTATTTTAAGTAAATACTTTTAATTTATTGGAAAGTACTATCTTTAAGAAATTTACCATATTCACAGAAATCATTATGCTTAGGTCTTTCAGATAGCTGTAGAGTTTGATTTATGTCTTCAAGAACAGGTTGTATCCAAGAATGGTTTACTTCATACTCTATTAAATTGATTTTAAATCTCATTTCAGCATTATTTTTATTTAGAAAATTGTATTCTTCAAAACGATCGGCATCACAGTACAAGAAGTAACCTGTGCTATCAACCGGATACCCTTTTTTTTCTAAAACCCATACGTATAAATCCATCTGCCTTTTATAAGATGCTTTCCACCAATCATCTAAAGTAATTGGTCCCTTATCTGACTTTTGGGAAGTACTTTTATAGTCAACAACATGTAGACGATTTGTATTTATATTAAACCAAACATCGTCAAGACCCCCTCCAACTTTGAGGTTTGTACCGATATCAACATAGTGCAGCCTATCTGGAGCACCAAAATGCATACTCTGCGTCCACTTCTCAAAATGTTCATGTTCGTAAGGGATAAGAAAATCATAGCCTAAGTGTACTAGATACGGATGTGGTTCCTTTACTTTTCGATACTTATCAAAATCCCTTTTCAACAGAACATCTGTAGCTTCATTAATGTTAAAACCTGGGATTGAGGGAAATTTTATTCCCTCTACTTGCTCCATATAGAAGCAAGATTTACACCGCACAAAATTCTCAATTCTGCTTCTACTAAGCTCATATGGTTCAGGATTCTCTATATTAAATATACCACGGTGCCTGGGCATAATTATTCTGAAGCCTCTAAAATAATTTCCGAATTCAAAAAAATAGTTTTATCAACTAACGAACTGTACCCATCAGCTCCATAATTAAACCTGTCAATTTTTGTTTCCAAGTTGAAGGTCAAATATTTTTCCTTACCTTTATAAATCTCGTTCGGTCTTACTTTCATACTGATACCATTTGAGATACCTCTGAGATTTAATGTTCCATTAATAATAAAACCATTATCAACTTCCTTAACCGAATTACTAGTGAATTTCATAATAGGATATTTTTCAGCATACAAGACCGATTTACCAAGCATGGCGGAGGTCGCAAGAGGAAAACCCGCATCACTTTTTTTTAGATCTATTTCTACAAAAAATTTTGATTTCTCTTTTTCAACAAAATCAAGCTCGAATTGAGATCTTTTTATTACAAAACTGCCAGAAAATTTTATACCAACAGCAGTATATACAAAAGTTATAGTCTCTTCCTCTACACCTTTATAACTAATTCCTGCATTTAGATTTGAAACAATGAAAAAACTACATGACCCTAAAACAAATAGAAAATATTTCATTATCCAAAAGTTGGCCATGGTTATTACTTTTTTTGTATCACAATTTATTCTACAATTAAATTATGCATAGTCTATTTAATGAACTTACATTTTCTAATGGTGTCAAGGCCAAAAATAAATTTCTACTTGCCCCCTTAACTAATATGCAAAGCCCTGATAGCGGTAAACTTTCTGAAGATGAGTTCAATTGGCTAGTGAAAAGAGCTGAAGGTGAATTTGGGTTAATCATGACTTGTGCGATGCCAGTTCTAAATTCAGGAATAGGTTGGGATGGTCAACTCTGTATTTACGATTCGGATCAGGAGAATGGACACAAAAGATTGAATAAAAGACTGCACGAGTTAGGATCCTTGTCTATCGCCCAAATATTTCATGCAGGAATGAGAGCAGATAGCAGACATGTGTCTGAAAAGGTCGGTCCGAGTTACCATCAGGAAACAGCAACTAAGGAAATGAGTTTTTTGGAGGTTCAAGAATTAAAAACTGCTTTTGTTGATTGTGCTGTTAGAGCAGAAAAATGTGGTTATCACGGTGTAGAAATTCATGCAGCTCATGGATATTTAATTGGTCAATTCTTATCTAAAGATACCAATAAAAGGTTGGATAAATATGGAGGATCTTTAGAAAACAGGTCAAGAGTATTATTTGAAATACTTGAAGAAATAAAACAAGAAACTAATGAAAATTTTCTAATAGGCGTAAGACTATCACCAGAAAGATTTGGATTGGACATTAGTGAGATGATAATCTTGTATAAAAACCTTTGTCAGAAAACTGATATTCATTTTATTGATCTTTCGTTATGGGACTCGTTCAAGCTCTTAGATAGTGCAGCATACAAGGGAAAGAGCTTGTTAAAGATTTTTTCAGAAATAAAGAGAAAAGGGAAAAAGCTGACAGTTGCAGGAAGAATATTCTCATATGAAGATATAGAGATTTTAGAAAAAAATAAGGTAGACTTTTTCTGCCTGGGCCGAGCTGCGATACTGGATCATCAGTTCCCAAAGAGACTTAAGGAAATGGGATATAATTTTGATGCATACAGTGCACCTGTTTCTAGAAACCATCTTTCGTCAGAAGGTTTATCAGAAAAATTTATAGATTATATGAGTACATGGAAAAACTTCGTCGAGAAAAATAATGATCTATGATCCGTCTGACCCTAAAATACTAGCTAACCCGTATCCATATTTCTCGTATTTGCGCAGAACAGATCCAGTCCACTGGAATAGCTCGCTAAAGTCTTGGATGATTACAAGATATGATGACGTTAGAAAGATCCTTTCTGAAGACTTTATTACCGTAGATAGGCTAAATAGATTCTACAGTAAGTTACCGGGGAAAGAGGCAAAACTTTTGGAAGAAATAATAAAATACCTAAACTTGTGGGCTGCTTTTCGAAATCCTCCAGATCACACAAGAATGAGAAAAATAATGATGGTTGCATTTACTAGAAAATCAATAAATCAAATGGAACCGGTTATAAGAAAAATAACAGAATTTTCTCTTGATAAGCTTGATAAACGGAATGAAATGGATCTTGTAGAAAATTTTTCTTCTCCAATTCCAGCATTAACAATAATGCATCTGTTAGGCGTGCCCACAGAGATGTTAGGAAATTTTAAATCTTGGTCAGATGATATGTCAAAGTTTATTGGTGGCTCCAGAAATGACAAAAATAAGTATGAGAAAGCTGCTTATGGATGCAAACAAATGGTTTCCTTTTTTAAAAAAATAATAGCAGAACGCAGAGCAAATCCAGCGGACGGATTCTTGATGGATCTCATTAATGCTACAGTGGAAAATGAAAAGTTTTCGGATGATGAGTTGATTGCAACTTGTATGCTTATTCTGTTTGCAGGTCATGAGACAACAACAAACCTAATCTCAAACGGAATACTAACCTTGATAAAAAATCCTGAAGAGTTAGAGAAATTAGTTTCGGATCCAAGCTTGATCGACTCAACAATAGAGGAAATAATGAGATTTGATGGACCAACCAATTCATTAGTTAGAAATGTAGCTAGAGATCATAGGTTTCATGACAAAAATATGAGGGAGGGAGATCGTGTGTTTGCGATGGTGTCATCAGCGAACAGAGATGAAACTGTTTTTGAACACCCAAATTCTTTTATGATAAATAGAAGCCCTAACAGACATTTAACTTTTGGCTTTGGGCCTCATTTATGCATCGGCGCTACATTAGCCAGGGAAGAAGGTCGGATAGCTCTTTCAAGCTTATTTAAAAGATTTCCAAAAATCTCCCTTAAAAATAATTCTTCTTTTGATTGGGTAGATGCTATGGTTCCTAGAGGCTTAAAAAGATTAATTGTTCAATTAAAATGAAATATATCCGGAGATAAAAATTGGAAGCATACATAGTTGCCACAGCATGCACAAAATTTGACAGAAAACCAAACCAATCATTTAAGAATTTAACTGAAGAAGTCTATCTGGATCTATTAAAAAACGCTGGACTTGAGAACGGTAATTTAATTGGCCAAGCCTGGTTTGGAAACTGTGGAATGGGCACGTTTGGACAAAGAAATATCAGAGGTCAAGTTTGCTTTACACCACTTGTTAATAAAAAATTATTTCCTGAAAGAGTTGGGATAATAAATGTGGAAGGAGGATGTGCTACCGGTTCTATGGCTTTCCATGGTGCTTGGAAGGATGTTGTATCTGGCACAGAGGATGTTGCTTTGGCAATTGGCGTGGAAAAAATATTTCAGCCTGATAGACCTGATATGATTCAGGAAATATATGATGGAGGAATAGATCAATTTGATAAAGATGAATGGATAACTTTCTATAAAGATGTCGGTCAAAAACTGGGGAAGCCCTTCAAGCCGGAGAAAAAAAAGGGAACTATATTCATGGACACTTATGGTCTTCAAGCACTTTGGCATATGAAAAAATTTGGCACAACACAAAAGCAAATTGCTATAGCTGCTTCAAAAAATCACTTTCATGGCTCCTTAAATGAAAAAGCACAATATCAGTTTGAAGTTTCGGTTGAGGATGTGCTTAAAGATAGAGAGATTTCGTATCCGTTGACAAGGTCAATGTGCGCCCCAATTGGCGACGGTGCGGCGGCAGCTATCATTTGTTCAAAAAAAGGATTGAAACTTTTCACTAAGGCAGTTCAAGAGAAAGCAATAAAGATAAAAAGCAGCGTATTATCTGGAGGGAAATACCGAGCCCTAGATGAACCGGGACTTTCTAGGATAGCCGCCCAAAAAGCATACAAACAGGCTGATATTAATCAGAAAGATATAGATATCTTAGAAATTCATGATGCAACATCCTTCTGTGAAATTTATCAACTAGAAATGTTGGGTTTTTGTGATGAAGGGAAAGGCGGGCGATTTGTTGAAGAGGGATCTACCTCACTTGGAGGCAAATTGCCAGTTAATTTATCCGGAGGACTGGTTTCAAAAGGACACCCTGTTGGGGCAACTGGACTGTCAATGATTCATGAGCTTTCTGTCCAGTTAAAAGGAGAGGCAAAAAAAAGACAGAGTAAAAAGTATAAATATGCACTTGCAGAAAATGGTGGTGGCGTCATAGGTTTTGAGGAGGCTGCATGCTCTGTAATAATACTCGAATCTCCTTTCTAATTCCAATAAGGCTCTCTTAAAAACCGTTTCAACACTTTACCAAGCGCATTTCTAGGAAACTCTTGTCGTATTTCCACTTGACTTAATCTCTGATGCTTTGCCAACTTTTTATTAGCCCAATCCTTTAATTCTTCAGTATCAATATTTTTTTCACTCTTCGGGATCACTAAAGCAAGACATGTTTCCCCCCATTTTTCATCAGGGATTCCTATAACAGTAACATCTAAAATATCTGGATGCTTACCCACGATCTCTTCAATATCAACAGGGAAAACATTAAGCCCTCCCGAAATAATCATATCTTTTTTTCTATCAAGTATTGTGAGAAATCCTTCCTCATCAAGCTTGCCAATATCTCCCGATTTTATGAAAGATTTACCTCTTTTATCTTTCCAAATTAGTTGTTCTGTAAGTTTTTTTTCATTAAAATACTCCTTCATCATTCCAGCACCATAACCAGCAATCTCTCCAGCCTGACCAACATCACATTCCTCTTCACCTTCATTAAGGATTTTTATTTCAAACCCCAAAACAGGTGTTCCAACTGTTCCAAATTTAGTTCTTTGATATTCCGGCTTTAACATTGTAGCAAAACCCTCTGAAAAGCCATAAAGTTCATAAAGCTTGTCAGTCAAAAACTCTAATATTTTCAGTTTCATATCAAGTCTTAAAGGAGACCCTGCTGACAATATAGCTTTTATTGAAGAAAAATTTCGTTCCTTTATATTAATAATTTCCAGAAGTGCTCCAAATTGAGGCGGAACCAAAAATGTGTGTGTTATGCTTTCTCTTTCAACAATATTAACAAACGCTTCGGGATCAAAATTTTTCATTATAAAAAGCGTGCCACCCACAAAAATTGTGGGTAGCATCATCAGCCAGGTTCCATTGGAATATAAAGCCGTAGTTGTTAGTGCTCTCGAAAAACTATTAAAAGACATCTCTAAAGCATTTGAAGTAGCCCAATGGCTTCTTGCCCTATGTGTTTGGACAATTCCCTTAGGCAAGCCCGTAGTACCAGATGAATAAATTATATTGAAATTATCATGCGCATCACAATCATATTTGTACAAAAACTCCGACTTTTCATTTGCAATTTCTTTATTAATATTACCCCAACTGAATTCCTCATGATCTAGAAGGAAAAAATTATCCGCACTCACATATTGATAATGATTTTTGTCGCGCGAAATTAAGTGCATAAAGTCCTTATCTACTATCAAGCACTTAGATTCGCTATTATTGGTAAGACTAATTATTTGTTCTTTTGTAAGAAGACCGGAAAGAGGCACCACGCATGCTCCTGCCTTTACTATACCGAATATGAGCTCTAAAATCTCAATTTTATTGCCTACTAGCAAGCATATATTGTCACCTTTACCAAACCCTCTCCTTTTCAAAAAGTTAGCCACCCTATTTATGTTTGCGCTAAAGTCTCCCCAGCTTCTGGTTTCTTTCTCACAAATCAAAGCATTTTTATTCTTCTGGTAAATACCATGGCTTTCTATAACATTAAGGACGTCAAAGTGAGTATCATCAATCATAAATGCTCTCCAAATTCTTAATTTAACAAAGATAAATATTTAATATAATATGTTTATGATAATCACCATTTTAGAATTAAAGTAATAAATTATGAAAAAAATCAGTATTTTTTTGCCGATCCTTTATTTACTGTCGGCAAGTATATCTTTAGGCTTTGTCACAGCGGCAAAAACTGCCTTAGTTATAGAAAATACTACTGGTGATGTTCTGTTATCAAAACAAATTCATAAGCCAATTCCACCGGCTTCTATGTCAAAACTGATGACCTTATGGATGACTTTCGAAGCCTTGGATCAAGGCTTAATTTCTTTGCAAGACAAATTGTTGGTCTCAAAGAAAGCTTGGGAAAAAGGCGGCTCAAAAATGTTCTTAAGGCAAGGCGAAAAGGTTAGTATTGAGAACTTATTAAGGGGAGTGATCATTCAATCAGGCAATGACGCTTGTATTGTACTGGCCGAGGGATTGGCAGGAACTGAAGAAAATTTCGCAGAATTAATGAATATCAGAGCAAGAGAAATAGGCTTATTGCATTCGTCATTTTCTAATTCAACAGGCTGGCCACATCCCAATCATAAAATGAGTTCTAACGATATCATGATTCTTGCAAATAAAATAAGAACTAATTTTCCTCAATACTATAAAATATTTAAGGAAATAGATTTCACATGGGACGGTATAACTCAAAAAAATAGAAATCCTATGTTGTACATGAACATAGGAGCAGACGGACTTAAGACTGGCTATACAGAAGAAGCGGGCTACGGTCTAATTGCATCAGCAAAACAGAAGAGTAGAAGAATATCTTTTATAATTACTGGGCTGGACTCAACCAGGCAAAGAGCTAGAGAATCAAAAGCGATAACTACGTGGGCCTTCAACAATTTCAAAATAATTAATTTATTTAAAAAAAATGAACCTATTGCAACCGTTCCAATTTGGCTTGGAGTTAAAGACCAATTAGAGATTGCTAGCCCTTTGGACACTTCATTCCTTAGCTTAAATAATGCTGAAACTTTAATCAGCGCTAAACTAATTTTAGACGGTGATATAGTTGCGCCGGTAAAAAAAGGTGACCCTCTAAATGGAAGGCTAGTAATAAAAACAAAATCTCTTTTGTCTGAAAATGGCAAGAAAAGAGAGCTCTCTTTTCCATTAATTGCCAACGAAACAGTAGATAAAGGAGGTGTATTGGTGAGGATAAAAACCAATTTTAGATTATTAAAAAAACAGATCATAGATTTGTTCCGAATTAATTAATGAAGAATTTATTTATAACTTTTGAGGGAATAGACGGGTGTGGGAAATCTTCTCAGGCAAAAATATTACATGACAAATTAAGCGAAATCGACTCAACTGCCCTATTAACTGAAGAGCCAGGTGGAACACAGGGAGCCAATGAGATTAGAAAACTACTCTTGAGGGAAAATAATTTTTCTTGGTCAGTTGAAACAGAAGTTTTATTGTTTATGGCTGCCAGAAATGACCATGTAGAAAAAAAAATTAAGCCAGCACTTGAAAAAGGTTATACGGTGATTTGTGATAGATTTATAGATAGTACTCTTGTCTATCAGGGCATGAGGAGTGAATTAGCTAAAAAGTTATGTTTAAGCTTATATAAACTTATTGGACAGCAGCCCAGTCTTACTTTTTTAATTGACATGAACCCTCAAAAGGCTCTTGATAGGGCATTATCAAGAAAAAATAAGGAAGACAGGTTCGAAAACTATGGGGTCCCTTTCCAAATCAAGGTAAGAGATACATTTTTGAGATTGGCTGAGGAAAACCCTAAGAGAATTATTGTTATCGAAGGAGACAGTGATAAACAACAAATAGCAAATGATATCTTTAGTCACGTTCAGAAATATAATAACAAGATATCCAACTGAAAAAGTTTTAGAGTTCATTGATGACAACAAAAATACTTGGACACAAAAAGCAGATTGAATTCATCTCAAATACAATTAAAAAAAAAAATATTCCGAATGCCTGGCTATTTTTTGGTTCAAAAGGAATAGGTAAAGCATTACTAGCAAAAAAAGTAGCTCAATTAATAGCATCAGTAAATTTCACGGAACAAAAAATAATTGACAGAATTTCTAGCCGAACGTTGATAGAAACCGATATAAAATCAGACATTCAAAATATATATTATTGTCAACGCCAAAAAGAAGAAAAGAAAGACAAGAAAAACAAATTTATCAATATTGACGACATTAGAAAGATGCAAAAATCTTTTTCTCTAGCTTCGGTAGATAAAAGTTATAGAACTTGTATAATTGACTCAGCGGATGATTTAAATTTTCAGTCATCCAATGCTCTTCTGAAAATTTTGGAGGAACCACCAGAAAAAACCTTATTTATAATTATTAGTAATAATATTCAATCTGTAATACCAACAATTGCTTCAAGATGTCAGAAAATACAATTTAATAACCTTGATAAATATGAAATGATCGAACTAACCGAAAGTATTTTTGAAGATAAGAATATAGACATCAAAAGAAAAGAATATCTTTTAAAAATTAGTAATGGCTCTCCCGGCAGACTTTCTCTTCTACTTGATGAAGAGTTTTTGTCTGTTTTGATGGAAATAGAGTCTATTATTTCTGATTTCCCAATTTTTGATTATGACAAAATACATAACCTAATTTATGAGTATCCTAGCTACTCGACTTGGGAAGATAACGATCGATCTATCTTGAGTGTATTTCTTATTTTTATTTCTTATATTTCCTCAACATTGATAGAAGCAAGCTCCTCTGATACAAAAGCATTAGACGACATTGTTATCAGAAAATTAAGGGAAATTCCTGATATTCAATTATTGATAGCTCACTTATACTCACAATTAGTTTTCCTTAGGTCAGAATCTCAAAAATTTAACTTTGATCCAAAAAAAATTATTTTTCTCTCGTTCAACTTATTTGAAAAATTAGTCAAATAGTAGTCATAATGAATAAAGAATTTATAGTAGATAGCCATTGTCATTTAGATTTCGATAGTCTTTTCTTTGACTTGAACAATATCTTAAAAGAAGCAAAGAAAACAGGCGTAAAAAAGATGTTAACGATTTGTACAAACTTTAATAAGCTCAAAAGAGTAGAGAAGATTTGTGCCGATAACAAAGAGGTTGTTTATGCCGCCGGTATACATCCTAATGAGCCAGAGGAGGCACTTAAATTTGATCAAGGTAAATTTTCTGATATTTGTAAAAACAAAAACCTTGTTGGTATAGGTGAGACAGGCCTCGATTTTCACTACTCTGAAAGCACACAAAAACAGCAGATTTTTTCATTGATTAAACATATTGAAGTTGCGAAAGAACACAATCTACCCGTGATAATTCATGCTCGAGATGCAGATGCTAAGATCAAAGAGATACTAACTAATGAGTATAAAAAAGGAGCCTTCAATTGCGTTATGCATTGTTTTTCCTCAAGCTCCTATTTGGCTGATGCAATGATTGAGCTAGGATTTTATCTATCTATGTCAGGAATTATAACCTTCAATAAATCAAATGAATTGAGAGATATATTTTCTCGAGTACCCTTGAATAAGATAATAATAGAAACAGACAGTCCGTACTTAGCTCCCGTTCCCCACAGAGGTAAACGAAATGAACCAAGTTATGTTTCTTACATTGCAAAGAAAGGTGCAGAAGTTTTAAAAGTTGAAGAAGAATTATTTAGAAAAGAGACAACAAGGAATTTTTATAAACTATTTACTAAGGCTAGAGAGGAAAATGAGCACTAAAATTACAATTTTAGGCTGTGGCTCTTCGGGAGGGGTACCTCGAGTGGGATTCGGATGGGGTGAATGCAATCCTAGGAATGAGAAAAATAGAAGAACAAGATGTTCTTTATTAGTAGAAAAAAAAATTGGATCAGAGAAAATATCTGTTCTAATTGATACTGGTCCAGATATTAGACAACAAATGTTATCAGCTGATGTACAGCATTTGGATGCTATTCTGTATACTCATGCCCATGCTGACCATGTTCATGGGATTGATGATTTAAGGACGCTTGCCTATAAAAAGCGTCAAAAGATACCTGTCTGGGCAGACTTATCAACACAAAAAAGGCTTAATGAGGGCTTTGGTTACATATTTTCAACACCAAAAAATAGCAAATATCCACCAATTTGTAAGCTTAATTTGATTGAAAACAAAAAAATAAAAATAGATTGTTCTCAAGCCAAAATAGAATTTCTTCCTTTAACAGTAAATCATGGAGATATCGATGCATTGGGTTTTAAATTTGAGAACGTAGTATATATGCCTGATGTTTTGGATATTTATCCAGAAGCATGGGGTCAACTAAAAGACCTAGACTTATTAATAATTGATGCTTTGCGTCGAAATCCTCATCCAACCCATACTCACTTAGAAAAAACACTTGGTTGGCTAAAGCAGCTTAAGCCAAAAAAAGCGATTTTAACTAACTTACATAATGATCTCGATTATGATTTGTTAAAAAAAGAGCTCCCAGACAAGATAGAACCAGCTTTCGATGGCTTAAATATTCTTATAAATTAATGCTTGTTCAGATCGCTATTTTAATTCTTCCTGTTTTCCTAATTATTATATTTGGATTTCTCTGTAGAAATTTTGAAATATTGATGGATGAAGATATTGATACTCTGGTTCGATTTTGCCAAAATATAGGGATACCCATATTGCTTTTCTATAATATTTTAAATCTTAATCTAAATATCATTTTTGAAATAGGAATCTGGTTTTCTTATTACTCTTCATTGTTTGCATGTTTTTTTATTGGGTTCTTAGGAACGAAGTATTTTCTTTTTCAAAAGACCGAAGACGCGATTGCTTTTGGTTTCTGCGCTATGTTTTCAAACGGTGTTTTATTGGGTCTTCCTATTTGTGCATTAGTATTTGGAGATGAATCTCTTTCAATTAATTATGGCATAATTGTTGGTCATGGCCCCATTTGTTATTTGCTGGGAATTATTTTTATGGAATTGGCCAAGTCTAAAAAACCATCTATTGGCAGATCACTTATATTTTCTATAAAGCCCATATTTTCGAATAATTTATCGATTGGGATCTTGACTGGACTTGTTCTTAATTTGGTTGGATTTAAATTCCCTTTAATAGTTAATGACGCTATTAAAATCTTCATAGTTAGCGCTATTCCCTTAGCACTTTTCTCTCTAGGCGGAGTGTTATACAAGTACAAGATTTCAAAAAATTTAAAAATCTCATTTTTTTTAATTTTTATATCTTTAGTATTTCACCCATTAATAGTTTTTGCTTTAGGCAGCTATTCTTTCTCAGTAGATAGAGAAATATTAGCTAATGGAGTAATTATGGCAGCAATGGCCCCTGGCTTAAATTCTTATTTCTTTGCTAATATGTATAATGCAGGCAAGGAAGTAGTCGCATCAACAATTTTTATGGGTACGATCGTAACTATATTTAGTGCAACAGCTTGGATATATATAATAAGCTAAATTTCTATTTATAATGAATTTTTTGGCTCTGAACACACAAATCGTAAGCAGCGCTATTCTTAGCCCCACTACCTCTTTTATGACAAGCTAATGCTATTGCTGCCGCTTTATTTCCTCCGACATAGTCAGCCTGAGTAGAGAATAAACCGCTTCCTCCTCCACAGGAGCTTACAACCAAAAAGCATACAACCAAAAACATTATTTTTTTCATTTATTATCCTAACCTTATGCTCCTAATTGAAGCACTCTTTGAACTTTTTATCAATACATTTTCTAGATAATTGTTCTGCATCCTTAATTTCGTCAATGTTCATAAGGACTTCAAGCTCAGATCTTAATTGAATTGTTTTTTTTATATTTTCAATATCTCTATATAAAAAAGCTGCAATGTTGCAGCTCATATGAGCATATATCAAATTTTTTTTTATTCCTTTACCAAGAATAAAGTTCGTTGCTAAAGCTAAGTGAGCGTCAGGGTTTCCTAGTTCCGCAGATTTTAAAAACCAGAAATGACTCTCTTCATTCTTTTTGAATACATTCTGTAATAAAGATGCCAATCGAAACTGCCCTACTGGGTCTTGGTTATAGGCTGCTTTAGAGTACCAGAGCTTTGCCTTTTTATTATTTATCTCTGTTCCCTCTCCGACTTCATACCTAGCCCCTACATTTACTTGAGCCTGAACATGGCCAGACAAAGCTGCTTTTTTGAAATAGAAAAATGCTTTTTCATCATTTTGTAAAACCCCATCATACAAAAAACCCAACAGAAAATCTGCTTCCTTATTTCCTAAATCTGAGGCTTTTTTCCAATTCTCAATTGCATTTGAATAATTTGATCTATCGTAGGAGTTCATACCTTTATTAAGATAGCTTGATATTGAGGCATCAGAGAGAAGACACGATGGTATCAAAACAATAAAAAAGGAGCTTAATATCCCTTTTAATAATTTCCAAAACATTAATTTTCCAAAACATTCACTCACAGCAAACTACTCTTTTTAATCCCACTTCACAAATTCTTTCTGATAAAAACGACTCTCTAATTAATAGTGAAAATGTTTTCCAGAAAATCTGTGGAAAACCCTGTGAATTAATAGTCTTTGTAATTAAAAACTCCTTACGCATAAAAGATTTTTGAGTTTTGCCTAAATCTTAGGCAAAAATTTGCTTTCTAAATTTAAAAAAAACTTGATTTGTATTTTAAAAAAAAATAAGAGCTAAGAAACAAATGCAATTAGGTAAAACTATGACAAAAGAACTTGAAAACGAAGAATTCGTCGAAGCCCCCGAGGCAACAAAAATGCATAATATTACTTCCAAGGCAGGGCGTCTCGCTATGGAATTATCTTTAGAAAAAAAGAGACTTGTTCAGGAACTTGAAGAACTTCAAGGTGAATATGATGATATAAAACCTTTGACCCCAACAGGCACTAGAGACTGGTATGTAAAATGGGGTTCAATGATTTTAGGTGTAGTAGGTGTATTTCTAATTTCAGCAGAAATTTATTTATTAGGACAAATAGCTTATCTTATTAGTGCCATAGGGTGGATTTACGTAGGCATGCAATGGGGAGACAGAGCAATAATGATTGGCTCCGCAATTAGTGGAACTGCGGTCGCAATGTTTTTGATAGATAACCCTGAGCTATACTCAAGGTATTTTAACTAAACAAGTCCCATTTTAGCCTTTAAACTCTTTTAGAGCATCATTGATTTTTTTGAAAGATTTACTGGCTAAATCTAAGGGCCTCCCTGCTGTTAAACCTCCATCTACAAGAAAATCCTGTCCAGTAACGAAACTGCTTTCATCGCTTGCTAAGAATAATGCTAAATTAGCGATATCATCAGGCAGTCCTGCTCTAGGAATTGGTTGAAAATCATTAAAAGCATCAGTTTTCCTTAGGTACTCATCGCTAGTTTCTAGATCTTTACCTCGTAACTTTCTGCCAACCCCAAAAATCTCGGTAACTATTGCACCTGGAGAAATAGAATTTATGCGAACAGACTGCCTTGCCAGCTCCAGTGCTGCTACTTTAGAAAAATGTATTACACCAGCTTTAGCTGCAGAGTAAACCGACCCTCCACAACCTCCCCAATGCCCTGCTATACTAGCTGTGTTGATTATACTACCAGATCCCTGTACCTTCATAACTCTTGCGGCCTCACGAGTCCCTATAATCACACTTGTCAATAAAAGGTTTAAACTTTGGGTAACTTTCTCGTAAGAAATATCTTCAATATTTCTTACAAAATCTGGTGCGCCAGCATTATTAAAAACGGTATCTACTCTGCCAAAAAGACGTTGACCTTCATTAATAAGATAAGAAATTTCTTCTTCCACTAAGACGTCACATCTAATAAATTTGCAATTGGACCCTAGCATTTTTTCCAAATTTTTTCCAATTTCTTCTCTTCTTCCGGATATTACCACTCTTGCCCCTTCATTCAGAAAAAGCTTTGCAGTCTCCAACCCAATACCACTTGTTGATCCAGTGACAATCGCAACTTTATTCTCAAGTCTTTGACTCATGATTAAACCTCAAATCCCTTCAATTAATAATATTACTATATTAAATAAAATTTCTTTTTTTCATAAAGCTTTTAATTCTCCTAACTCCCTCTTTTATTTCTTTGGTAGTTCTGGCATATGAAAATCTTAGTTTTGTCTTTCCATTTACAGGATCAAAATCAATACCTGGGGTTACCGCCACAGCAACTTTATCTAAAATTTCGGTTGCAAATGAAAGACTATCCTTTGAAAACAAACCTATATCAGCATAAATGTAAAAAGCCCCGTCAGGATGAGCGATGTCTTTGAAACCAGCTTCAGACAAACCCTTTGTAAGAACATCCCTATTTTCTTTATATACCAATAAGTTTTTTTGTAACTCAAATTTTCCGTTAAAAGCACCAAGAGCAGCTATTTGGCTTACATGCGGAGCACAGATAAACATATTTTGCGCTATTCTCTCAATTCTTCGTATATGACTCTCTGGTACCACCATCCAACCTATACGCCATCCAGTCATAGAAAAATATTTAGAAAATGAATTAATTACATAACAAGAATTGGTGACCTCTAAAGCTGTGACAGCTTTTTTTTCATATTCTATACCGTGATAAATTTCATCACTAATTAAAGCAATGTTCTTTTCTTCAGAAATTTGGTGTATATCATTCAAAGCTTTGTAATCTAGCATTGATCCAGTTGGATTAGCAGGAGAAGCAATTAAAATCCCTTGAACTTCTGAATTATAAATATCTTCTGGCTTTGGTTGAAAATTGCTTTCTTTATCCGTTTGGAAAAAATTGGGTATTAGATCCAAGGCCTTGATAATCTGCCTATAGCTGGGGTATCCGGGATTGCCCAAGCCAATTACATCCCCCACATCAAATAATGATATAAATGTCAAAAGAAATGCACTCGAGGAGCCAGGTGTTATTATTATACGATTCCAATCTAAATCAACATTATACCATTCGCCATAAAGACTGGCGATTTTCTTCCTTAATTTAGGCAAACCTAGAGCCACTGTATAACCCATTGGATCTTTTTTCATAGTTTTTTCTAAGAAGTCTAATGCTGCCTTTGGAGCTGAAGTACCTGGTTGACCAACCTCCATATGTACAACATCCTTACCAAGACTGTTTGCTACACTAGCCTTCTCCATAATATCCATTACTATAAATGGATCAACATTTCCGCGATTTGAACTTCTCATTTTCTCAGCAAAATCATTTTTAGGTTTTATACGGCCTCTATTAGTAAGCGATACTTAACTTCGTGGTTTCTATAATAAAAAATATTTAATTGAAGAGATAGCAATTATCAAAGCTTTCTTTCATACATTCAACTGCCTTTGCCATGGACTCCATTATCTCTGCTTTAGAAAGCTTAAATTCATCTTCTATTATTTGGTGATAGCCAATATCAGTACTATTCTGCTTTAAAGCTACCAAATAAAAATATGTGTGCGATTTTTGAGGATTTAATTCAACTAAGTCACTATATGCAAATAAGTTCCCTAAATGTTCAAGAGCTGGTATGTGGTTATTTTTTGCAGCGATTTTAAGAAACATAAAACCTTTTTCTATATCTATCTCTATTGTCTGATCAATAGGATACAAATGCATCAATCCTAAAAAATATTGGGCGATTGCATTTCCATTCTCAGCTAAGGGCATCAAAATTTTATAGGACTCATAATGACTTTTACTATAGAATACAGATATTATTTCTTCCTCATTCATAAGCTCTAAAGTATTCTGTAATTATTATTATATATAATAAAAACTTATTACTCCCTCTGAATTGTATTTTCTCGAGATCCTCTAGGATCAATCCAGCCGATATTACCATCATGACGAAAATAAACCATATTTAAACCGGAATGGCTTGCATTCCTAAAAAGCAAACAATTTTCGTTAGCTAACTCCAAGCGCATTACCGCTTGCTCGACAGTTAACTCTTCTACCCTGTAGGATAACTCAGCAATTACTGGCAAACTATCGTTTTCAGATGATCTTTGATTCAGATCTGAAGCGTTGGTTGCACTTTGATAAACCTTCATTGGTTCTATCGTGGAAAAAAGCTCACTGGAGTCCAAAGTGCGATGATTTTTCATTTTTCTATGATACCTTCGCAATCTTTTTTCAGTACGTTCAATTGCATCGTCAAAAGCCATATTGGCTTCTTTTCCGCGACCAGTTGCATCAAGTTCAATCTTGTTTTTTAAATTTACTTTAAGTTTTGCCTTGAAGCTTCCAAACTTTTTTTCGAGCGTTATTTGGCTACTGACCACGTTGTATGAATATTTTTCAAATATTTCATTAAGTCTCCTTTGGCTATATTCTTGAAACGCATCACCTAAATCTATATTCTTGCCTATAACTTTTATGTTCACAAGTATCACTTTCAGATAATCTAAGATCTAATTATGTAGGCATTTTAAAAAAAAAAAAATACTTTTTATGTCACCAGAAAATAAAAAAAAGCTATGGCAAGAAATTTTAAAAGCTGGAGAGGTTTTAAAAGGAAAATTACCTCCTAGTCCTAGCCACCCTAAAGGCAGAAATCCATATGCCCATGTTGCTAGTTGCATAAAATCGAAATTTGGCTATAGCTATGGAGAACTTCATGACAATCAATACAAAGATGTAATTAGCTATATTACATTTCTTAAAGAGAACCCTAACTAGTCTTCTTTTATTTTAATTACCCCTACTTTTTCACCAGCAAAAGTTTTGACCTGTGGGGAAAAAAAAGAATTTAATTTATTAGGTACCGCATAACCTAGTTTTTTCAATATATACCCAAGTGCTACTTCAGCTCCCCGTTTTGAACCATCCCTGCATTTCAGAGTTAGACCTAGACCCAAATTTTTAAATGAACAACCATAACAACCCTCTGCTCCTGACTTACCAAAAATATCTCCTTTGAAGTGATTATTCAATACTGAACACAATCTATTAGACCCAGCTAGATAAAATGGGTTGTTAGCTACAGATGATATTAAAGCTAAACTCGCCTTTGCAATTTCATCTGGAAGATACTTTGTATCTGCTAAGAGGGCGTAGGCCCTAGCCCAGTTACCTAATGGTCCTGCAAAGGTAGGAGCACCGCAACCATCAGTCGAAATGTTAGCATTTGGAATAGACTTTCCTAAAAACAGCTCACATATCCCCAATATTCGTTGTTGTACGACATGTGTCTGCTCTAAGTAATTTTTTAGCGGTGCTCCCAAAACTTTAGACAAGATAAGCATACCTGCATGTTTCCCACTACAGTTGCTCATCACATTAGTTGGGATTTTTATGTCTAACATTTGCTTTTCAGCAACTGAGGAGTTTAATGACCAATGGGCGCCACAGCACAAAAGGTTCTCCTTAATTTGATATTTCTCTAAAAGTTTCCTAACCGTTTCTATGTGTTCTTTTTCTCCATTGTGACTACCTGTAATAATTGCAATTTCTTCCCCCTTTAGACGCTGCGACACTTTCTTTTCATTGAGAACAGAAATAAGTGGTATCGTTTGAAATGGTTTAATAGCCGACCTAGGAAAAATTTTTTCCTCATAATCCCCATAAGCAAACACTACCTTACCTTCTGCATCACAGACACATACGTCGATAAAATGCCTATTCTCAACCACAGAACCCCGAAAAACTTCTACACAGAGAGGTTTATTTTTGCTCAATTTTTCTCCTCTTATTTAACGAATAAATTACTGAATTTATAGACTTACTTTGTAATGATAAGTATAACAGAGGAAAAGGATATTAAAATTTGGAAATCAATCTAGAAAATATAAAGGTTGCCAAAAATCTTTTAGAGAACAATATAATTAAAACTCCGGAGATAAGATCTCAGAACTTGAGCGAACTTATAAATGGAAATGTTTACCTAAAATTAGAGAATCTACAGCATACCTCTTCTTTCAAAGCTAGGGGAGCTTATGTTTCTATAAATAGACTGGATGAAAAAAAGAAAAAAGACGGAGTAATAGCTATGTCAGCGGGTAATCATGCCCAAGCCGTAGCATGGTGGGCTAGAAAGGAAAAAATAAATGCTACTATCGTTATGCCAGAACAAGCACCTTTCTCAAAAGTTATGAAAACAAAGGCATTAGGTGCAAAAGTAATTTTAAAAGGGCGAACTCTTAATGAGTCGCAGAATTTTGTTGAACAAACAGTAAAAAAAGAAAACCTTACCCTAATCCATCCTTATGATGATGAAAACGTTATCTTAGGTCAAGGAACAATTGGCCTAGAGTTAATTGAGAAAGTCTCTGACCTAGAAGCTATACTTATACCAGTTGGTGGAGGTGGATTGATATCTGGTATCGCGGTAGCGGTCAAAAGTATTAATCCAAAGGTGAAAATATATGGGATACAAACAGAAAAATTTCCTTCAATGTATAACGTCTTTAAAAGTAAAAAACTAAAGATTTCAGGAGATACCCTAGCAGATGGGATAGCAGTGAAAACTCCAGGAAAACTGACTCAAGGTATTATCAGTAATTTTGTAGATGAGATCTTATTGGTTAATGAATTTGATATAGAGAGAGCCATTAGTAACTTATTTGAGAACGAAAGAATAGTTTCAGAAGGTGCGGGAGCAGTGGGAGTAGCAGCAATCTTAAAAAAACCTTCCCTTTTTAGAAATAAAAATATTGGATCCATAGTCTGTGGAGGTAACATAGATGCAAGGGTGTTCGCTAGTATCTTGAATAGGAAACTTTCAATGGATGGAAGAATGACAAAGGTGAGAATTGATATAGTAGATGAACCAGGGACTTTGGCTCGTATTTCAAACCTAATCGGAAATAACGGCGGAAATATTATAGAAATTTATCACCAAAGAATGTTCCACGATGTGCCAGTTAAAAACGCAAAAATTGATGCAGTAATTGAGGCTTTGAGTGTTCAACATATTAAAACCATCGTTAAATCTCTTAGAAAAGACGGCTTTACAGTTAATGAGATTAGTGAGAAATCAAAGGATATTTAGATTTGACTTATAAAAACTTTTTATTATTTTTTACTCATGAAAATTGAGGAAATAGTATTTAAATCAAAAAAGGTAAATCGTGCCTTTGCATGGGGCGCCCATTTTATAACTGCTTCAGGCCTTATATTTGGTTTTTTGCGTTTGATGGCTTTGTTAAATGGTGAACAGTCCTTGGCTTTTCTTTTCATGGGTTTGGCTCTTTTAGTAGATGGGATAGACGGCAGTTTTGCAAGATTTGTCAAAGTAGAAGAGGCGTTGCCAGACGTAGATGGTACAACATTAGACAACGTTATAGACATGTTTAATTACACAATATTGCCCGTTCTGATGATTTACTGGTATTCGATGGTACCTTACAACTTTGTAATTTTGACCTGTATTATGATACTCTTGGTTAGTTGTTACACTTTTTCAGATAAAAAAATTAAAACTTCTGATTATTATTTTAGTGGTTTTTCAGCATTTTGGAACTTGCTAGTTCTCTTCCTATTTATATTAGATTTAGGACTTTGGTTCAATTTTATAGCTGTTTGCGTCTGTGGAGTTTTAACCTTCGTTCCTATAAAAATCATACATCCTTTAAGGGTCAGGGAGTTAAGAAATATATCTATAACACTTCTTATTGTGTGGTCTTTGTGCGCATTATTTTTGGTTTTGGAAAAAGAGTATCAGGCTGCACCAGAGCAGATGAGACAAGTTTTCTATTTGACTTGGTTAGCAACCTCTGCCTACTTTGTCTGGATATCTGTTAGGAGATCCATCAAACACAATTAGGCAAAAGAGGTTGCCAATATTATTTTAGGATCCTACTTTAGCAAGATATGCTTCTAATCGTTTTTTGGATTTTTTTGGTACTTTTTTACCTTTTAAAAAATCCGAAGCGTCTACTGAGTCGCCTACTTGGATCAATGCAACCATTCCGTTGGCATAATGGGGGGTGCACCGAATACCATAGAGCCCTTCTTCTTTTAAAGTGTATTTAAACTTTTTATTAATTTTACTCTTGAAACTTTTCGCTCCCTTAGGAATCATTCCTTTGATTGAAGCAGCCATATGACCTTTATCAGTGGGCAAGAAGATAATCGTATCTCCCTTATTTGCTTTTATAAACGAAGGCTCAAATACCATTTTTCCTTCTTCGCCTTTGTTAAGCATCTTGATTTCTATTTCTTCAGCCCAACCTAAGCCGGCGAAAAATAAACCTATCAGAACTCCAACACTAATAACCAAATTTCTCATAATATCCTCCACGAGATTGTTTTATAAAAACCCCTATTCAGATGTAAGATGGAGCAATTTTTTTTGGAGTCAACCAATTTTTAATTTATTGGCGTTCGGTTTTATCAAGATGACAATCTTTCCAATTCCTTCTTTTGCCTCCGATTGTACCGAAAGCTTTGAACGCAAAGAAAACAAAACAAGAAACCAGTAATAAAAAGCATCAATTTAGATATTCCTGCATATGAAACAGAAAACCCTCCTCGAATAATATCAAAGCCCCCAACAAATCCTAAAAAACCAATAAAAACGGCGAGGTGCATTGCTACTTTTTGTAGTTTAGGTTGGACCTTTGATAACCAAGCTAGTAAAACGAGTGGAGCTCCTATCATTCCTGGAATCCAAGAAGTTATTGAGCTACTCTCGCTCAAGAAAGTTGTAACTCCTGCCCACAACATCAAAAAAATTCCATATTTTATGGCTATGTCTTCCACAGTATTTCCAAGAAATCTGTATTCCTTAATTTCTAGTTCATCTATCATTTGTTCTCCGGTTTTTTAAATCTATATTTAGTTAAGTCTTCAATTTTGAGTATCTCCAAACATTTTATGTTGGTTGACTCTAAAACTACATCAGGCGCTTTTTTTGCTATACGAGCTTCTTCCCATCGAGACGCACACAAACACCAAAAATCACCTTCTTTTAACCCTGCGAAATCATATTCGGGTATAGGTGTAGATAAGTCATTACCCTGTTGTTTTGAAAATTCTAGGAAATCTCTAGTCATTCGGGCACAAACAGTATGAGACCCTATATCGCTTGGATGCCAATTACAACAACCATCTCGAAAAAAACCGGTTAAAGGATCTATTGAGCACGATTCCAAAACACCACCAAGCACATTTAATTGACTTCTACCAGCCCCGAAAAAACTTTTCTCATCAAACATAGGACACCTCTAAATTAAAATATTTTCTACCAAAACCATAAAGCTATTCTAATATTTTATAATTTTCTGCAGAAATATCTCCACTCCAATGCCATAACCCCAAGAAACCTGCAGACTTTGTTTCAAAGGAATGCGGCAATAAACTCGAATGATTAATTTTATCGCCAGCTACTAATTTTCTTGTTTTGTTACCATCCGACCAATCCAATTCACCTGCTATAATAAAATAGGTTTCTGCTGCACTGTGGCTATGAAGAGGATAGTAGCTATTTGGTTTTTGAAATAAAAAACCTAATCTAAATTTCTTTGAGGGAATAACTGTATCAACTCCCATTATTGGACAGACGTAAAATAGATTGCTTATTTCATCTGAAATAAGAGTAGCAGGAATAGTAGTTTTTCTCCATTTTAACTTTTTTTGAGCCAGAATTAGAACTTCTGCAAGGTTGTGATCCGATTTTTCAATAAGGCTAACTATTTCCTCCTTAAGCGCAGAATTTGGACTTTCTTCAAAATCAATTGTTTTTTGAACCAGAATAAACTTCTCAATTTCAGTTTTTATTCCCAGTGAAGCATCTGTGTTCTCTTCTTTTAACATGGCGCAAATTTCTTTAAGTAAACTATTCATGATTTTTTACAAATTCAATTTAGAGGAATATCGTTTTCTTGCTTTGATTGCTGGTAAAATTCAGATAAATACTTATACTTTTCCGTTATAAATTTAGCCTTCTCCAGAAGCATCTTTTTCTTTGAATCTTCTTCTTTTTCTATCAAAGTCTTAATCCAATAGGACACCCAAAATGAATTACGTCGTTCGTATTCGCCATCTCTTCTTCCAAACACATCTTTTAATATATTAAGATCATGAGGTATATTAAAGAGCTTATGGGTGTTGTTGTAATCAAAAAAATAATAGATATTATCAAATCCGGCCCAAGTGATAGCTGATAAGCACATAGGGCATGGTTCATGAGTGGAAACAAACAATAAGTCTTTTATTCTATAACTTTTTGAAAGTTCAAAGTAATTATTTAATGTAGAAATCTCTCCATGGAACAAGGGATTCACAATCTCCTTATTTGTTCCAATTACAACTGTGGAGAGATCACTCTTCTTAAGAATTGCTCCTCCAAAAACTTTATTGCCTTTTTTAACATTAGAAACTGTTTCAGGAATAATTTCTTCCTTAATTACTTCCAATATTCTATTTAAAAACTCTACGCTATTCATAAAAAATCCTCTGTAAAAGAATCCTAACCATCAAACTAAGAAAATATCAATATAATTACGGCAACCTGTTCAATTAAGAGCATACTAAAAGGGTAGACCAACATAATTCTCAGAAAATACCTTCTGTGCGTACTTTGAGTGTTCTAAGTAGTCAATTTCACTTAATTTTATTTTTCTATCAAATGGATCAGCACTTGGAAACTCATGCATAAGAGTGGTCATCCACCAGCTGAATCTAACAGCTTTCCAAATTCTTGAAAGAGCTTTTCCGGAATAATTTTCAAGTTCTACTTTTCCTTTTCCCGCGTAAAACAATTTAAAAGCGTTGGATAGGTAAAAAACATCAGAAAAAGCTAGATTCAGCCCTTTTGCCCCGGTAGGCGGTACAATATGCGCGGCATCTCCAACCAAAAATAACTGACCATATTTAAGAGGTTCTATAACGAAACTTCTCAGTGGGGCTATTGATTTTTCAATGGACGGTCCAGTTACCAAACTTCCCTTGAATTGCTCTGGTAGTCTAGCTCTAAGTTCCTGCCAAAAATAATTATCAGAATAATCCTCCGCTTTGGTTTTAAGGGAGCATTGAATATAATATCGAGATAAACTCTCATTTCTCATTGAACACAAAGCAAATCCATCCCTTGTATTAGCGTAAATAAGCTCTTCACTAACTGGAGGTGTTTCGGATAATATTCCTAACCAACCGAAGGGATATATTCGTTCAAATTCCTTCTTTTTATTTACTGGAATAGATTGCCTGCTAACACCGTGAAATCCATCACAGCCAACTACGAAATCAGATATTATTTTTTTCTTTAACCCGTTTTCATCATAGAATACAACTTCTGGGTTATTTTCTAAGGGATCTATGATTTGCACATCTGAAACACCATGAATTATTTTGGCATCAATATTTTCCTGAGCATCGTATAAGTCTCTGGTTACCTCTGTTTGACCAAAAATGGTGACATTTTTTCTAACTGTATCTCTAAAGGAAATCCTAAACGATTTGTTTTCAGAAGAAATCAAAGTACCATCGTGCCTGAACCCTTCTTCATAAACTCTCTTTCCCACTCCCGCTTTGTCTAACAGGCTCACAGTTCCCTGCTCTAGAACCCCTGCTCTTATTCTAGACAAGACGTGCTGCTTGGAATGCTTTTCAATTATTACTGTTTCTATACCCGCATTCATTAAAATCTGAGATAGTAACAAGCCTGAGGGGCCTCCTCCAATAATTGTCACATTTGCTTTAATCATATTATTATTCTCTTTTTTGAAAGGAGGCCCAAGGCCTCCTTATGTGACTGACGTTAAGGTGTCAGTTTTATTAACTCTTCGATACAAATTTTACCGAAGTTGAGCCGATGCCTAACACCTCTATCGAATAATCACAAGACATTAGACCACCTCCTTTCAATAGTTTCTTCCTAATTTTAAAATAAACTTTTTTTTGTTCATACAAAAAATTTTATAAAATTCGTGATTTACCTTTTTTACGTAAGCCTATCTATTATAATATACTATTAATAAATTTTATTTTGGAGATCTGTTTGGCTAAAATAATCTTAGACGCAATAGACGAAGATATAAAAAAATCTAAGGGTCTGCCTAATCATCATTATGTATCAAAAAAGATCTTTTCTTTAGAAACAGAAAAGCTTTTTTATAAGCAATGGTTTGGGGTAGGGTTTGGAAGAGATATTCCCAACCCTGGAGACATAGTTCCTTTAAAATTTCTTGGAATTCCAATTCTTTTAGTACGAAATCACGCTGGAGAAATAAATGTATTTGAGAATGTATGTAGGCATAGAGGTATGCTCCTACTTGAAAAAAAGAAAAATACCCAGGGTCTAATAAGATGCCCATACCATTCATGGTGTTATAGCTTAAACGGAGAACTAAAGGCTACACCGCACGTTGGCGGCACAGGAGTAAATTTCCATAAAGATTTAGAAAAAAAAGATCTGGGTCTATTCAAGATAAAATCTCATTTATTTTTGGACGTAATTTTCATAACCCTATCAGAAGAATGCCAGTCTTTTGAGGATACCCACAAAGAGCTTTTTAATAGGTGGGCAGATTACAAGAAGCCTCTCTTCTTCCAAAAGAAAGATAGTGAGTTCGAATTAAAAGTTAATTGCAATTGGAAACTAGCGATAGAAAATTATTGTGAAAGTTATCATCTCCCTTGGGTTCACCCCGATTTAAATACTGTGTCCAAACTTGAAGATCATTATAATATAAGTTCTAAGGGAAATTTCTCAGGACAAGGATCTAAAGCGTTTGAACAAATGAAGGATGAAAAGGGCAAAATTTTTCCATCTTTTTCAAATATTTCTTCCAAGTGGGATCATACCTCAGAATATATTTCGCTATTTCCCAATGTGATACTGGGCGTACATAAAGATCATATTTTTTCTGGAGTTCTGATTCCGAAGAATGAAAAGAAAACCATTGAACGCTTTTCAATATATTATTCCAAAAAAGATAGCCTAGGAGAAACGTTTAAAACACTAAGAAACAAGAATGCTAAATTCTGGAAGAATGTGTTTAAAGAGGATATTAATGTGGTTGAGGGCATGCAAAAAGGAAGAAAGGGTAAGTATTTTGACGGAGGTCGTTTCTCTCCAGTAATGGAAGAACCTACCCATATTTTTCATAAATGGGTAGCAAAACAATTAAGAGTTTAAAAAATGGATAAGAACACGAGACACATTTCAGATGTTGAATTAGCAGAAGCTTTTGACAGTGGAGATAAGAAAAAAATTGTAGATATTTATTCCAGGCAGGGTTTTATTGATTTAAAAGAAGGACAAATTAGAAGTGGTTTTTTTCTGATAACTCAAGCATATATTTATGCGTTAGAAGAGGGCTTAAGTGAAGCCTCTTTTCTCTTCGAAACCCTTCAAAAAGCTGGTAGAGAAAAATAAAATCCTATTACAATAATCCGGTTGATAAAAATAAAAATTATTAGCAATGTCACTATCAAAAAAATTGATTACTACTATCATGAATTTTTACTCTAAAAGAGGTGTTGGTACCTTCTTTTCAATAAGCTTTGACAGAGAACAAGACGGTAAATTTTATTTTTCGGTTGAATTTCCTGAGCAGAGTCTAAACCCCTCTGGTAAAATTCAAGGAGGCATGATTACTAGTGTCTTAGATGATTGTACAGCTCTGAGTGTAATCATGACGTGTGAAGGAAGAAAATTTCCTAATACAATTGACTTTCATACTACATTTCATCGCCCCTTGGACCTTGAGCCCGTGAAAGTTAAATCACAAATAATAAAGCTAGGTAAAAATGTCGTTTCTATAGAAGGAAAAATGTTTAAGAGGGATAATTCTTTAGTGGCATCTTGCCTACATACAGGGATTTTATTCGATACATATGGTGTGAAGACTTAGAAAATCTTATCTGAATTTAGATATCTTTCACTTGAAAGAGTTAACAAGCACTACTCCTATAACTATAAAAAATAGCCCTAAGATTGCTTGCCAACTTAGGTTTTGATTAAAAAAATAGAAGGAAATTATTGCAATAGTAAATATTCCTAGACCGCTCCACATAGCATACATGACAGCTACAGGGATAGTATTTACTACTATGGAAAGAAAATAAAAAGCTAGAAGGTATAAAATGCCCAATGATAAAGTGGGTATCAGCTTTGTAAAATTTTGTGAGGATGGTAACAACAGAGTTCCTCCCACTTCACATAATATTGCAAGAAAAAGAAAGAAATAACTTAGATTGCCTTTAAAATAAATTTCCATTTTTAAAGACTTTCTCCATAAATTCTTTCCTCAAGCATCGGGATCATTCTTTTACTATCAATATTATTTGGATCAATTCTTTCAAGGAGCCGGTATGAATCCAGTGCCTTTTTGTATCTCAAATTTTGCATGTGTATAAGTGCAGCCCCGGAAATGGCACCAAAATGTCTGGGTTGTCGAGTTAAAACTTGATTTATGTCTTCTAGAGATTTCTCAAAATCACCTAAAAGATATCGAATAGTGGCTCTTTTATTCCATCCTTCAACATAATTTGGATCAATCAAAATTATTTCTGTGAAAATTTGATCTGCTTTTTGATAATTCCCTCGGTAAAAATGCGATAGGCCACTCGCTATAAGATCATTATTTTTTTGGTATGTGTGATCCTTTAACCAATACCGCCAGATTTCTGCTCTTATTTTTGAAGCCTGCAATGAAGAGGAAGTAACCTCTAGGTCGTCAAGCAGATCTTCTATTTTCATTTTAACATCGGCAAAGCTAGGCTTCATGACCAAAAAGATCAGCAATAAAGCTTGTAAAAATAGTCTGATGTTCACTAGGTAAGGGTTTTTCAATCCAACCTCACTTTCTCTACTAGATTTAATTTTCATTTTTTTACAATCAACTCTCAAATGTAAATATTTTTTTGACAAAACTTTAAAAAACAGTAACTATTTATCTAAATTTTGGGGGACTATTGGTAGTCAGTTTGCAGCTATTCTTTGCTAGCTAATCAGGTTACCATAACTCAATAAAAAAAGGAATTTAACAGATGATAGAGCTTAAGATGCTCATCCATTGAAGCTTTAATAGTAGAGATCCATTAATGAAACATGAAGTTATAGAATTTTTCTCTAATTCAGATCTGGATAGCCTCCTTGAGCACTCAAATAGAATACGTGATCTTCATTGGGGTAAGGTTGTCACTTATTCACGTAAAGTTTTTGTACCGCTTACTAACATGTGTAGAAATACCTGTAGCTATTGTACTTTTGTCAAGGACCCCAACTCAGAAGAAGCTAATATTCTAACTAAAGATCAAGTTATTGACATTATTAAAGAAGGACAAAATAAAGGGTGTAAGGAGGTTTTGTTCAGTTTGGGAGAAAAACCAGAGCGTCGTTATCCCGTCGCAAAAAAGGCTTTAAAAAAGATAGGTTTCGACACTATGGTAGATTATCTCAGGGAGGTTTGCCAACTAACCCTACAAAAAAGCAATCTTATTCCACATGTAAATGCAGGAACTCTCTCTTTGGAAGATATTAAAAAGCTGAAACCTGTAACGGCATCTATGGGGATGATGCTGGAAACTACAAGTAAAAGGCTTACAAAAAAGGGACAGCCACATTATGCTTGCCCTGACAAGATGCCTGTTCAACGAATAAGAACTTTAGAAAAAGCAGGTGTTATGAAAGTTCCCTTTACGACTGGATTATTAATTGGAATAGGCGAGACTTTTTCTGAAAGAATTGATGCTCTTAAAACTATTAACCGAATTCACAAAAAACATGGTCATATTCAAGAGGTTATAATTCAAAACTTTCAAAGAAAGCCTGACATATTGATGAAAAATTCACCAGAACCGTCTAAAGAAGATATGATGCGAACTATAGCTACTGCCCGAATAATTTTAAGCCCCGATATAAGTATTCAAGTGCCACCTAATCTAAGCAATTCTCATTTGGAGTTACTAGATGCTGGCATAAACGATTGGGGAGGCATTTCACCAGTTACCATTGATTTTATAAACCCACAGCATTCATGGCCTCATTTAGAAGATTTAAAAAAAGGTACAGAATCTAAAGGCTTTAAATTAAAGGAACGGCTCACAATTTACCCAAAATATCAGAGAAAATTGGGTTTTGTGAGCAACAAAATTGAAAATCATATTTGTGCATTAGCCGATAATGACGGGTTGGCAAGTGATCAGCACTTGGAGGTTATTTAATCAAATGACAAAATTATTCTCCTTCAAAGATGAAAATAAAACCGATATTAATTGGAGTAATTGCTCTGGTACCGTTAGATCAATTTTGGAAGGTTATCTGGCAGGTAAAGAAATATCAGTACAAGATGGAATTCAGCTGTTTTCTTCAGGACCCGCTGATGAAAAATTTATTTGTGATATTGCAAATCAAATTAGAAAGGAAAAAACTGGGGATGTTGTATCTTTTGTCGTGAATAGAAATATAAATTTCACCAATATTTGTTATATGGGTTGTAAATTTTGCAATTTTAGCAAAAGAATAGAAGATAAGGGTGCTGAATGGTTAACTATAGAACAAATTGTTGAAAGAGCTAAAGAAGCACATAGTAGAGGTGCAACCGAAATATGCGTACAAGGTGGTCTACACCCTAAGCTTTCTGCAAATTTTTACAGAGACATTTTATTAAGTGTAAAAAAAGAAATTCCAGACCTACATATACACGCATTTTCTCCGTTCGAAATTTGGTATGGAGCCTCAAAGTCAAAATTAAGCTATAAAGACTTTCTTTCTGATCTAAAAGAATGTGGTTTAGATTCAATGCCAGGAACAGCTGCAGAAATTTTAGACACTGACGTAAGGAAGCAACTAACCCAGAATAAGCTTAGTACAGATAGTTGGGTCGAAATTATAAAAGAGGCTCATTTTCTTGGAATCCCTACATCCTCAACTATTATGTACGGACACATAGATGGTCCTGAACATTGGGCAAATCATTTAGTAAAGTTAAGGAATATTCAAAAGGACACTAATGGGTTTACCGAGTTAGTACCTCTCTCTTTTGTTTATAAAGATTCACCTCTTTATTTGAATAGCAAGGGTACTGTAAGAAAGGGTCCAAATAAAAGTGAAGTAAATAAAATGCATGCAGTGTCTCGACTTTTGCTATCAGGATGGATAGATAACATTCAAGTTTCATGGACAAAGCTTGGCTTGGAACGGGCTAGCGAACTATTAAATTATGGTGTTAATGATTTAGGCGGAACCCTAATGAATGAGAGCATATCTCGCTCTGCAGGGTCAGACTTTGGACAAGAGATAACCTCATTTGAGTTAGTCAAATTAATTAGATCGATAGGGAAAATACCTATCCAGAGAACTACTTTGTATCAACCTTTGTTTGATTTTTCTCAAAAAGACCCAACAGAAACAGCGCCCCTTGTGGACAGAACTAGCCGGAAAACCATTGATTTTATAAACCAGCTTTAGTTTATAATTATGAATACAACTATTAAAATAACGCTTTTAGCCGGTGGTGTTGGTGGCGCAAAAATGGCAGAGGGCTTTTCTGCTTTGCAAAATATTGAACTGTCAATAATTGGTAACATTGGTGATGATGATGAGTTCCATGGTCTAAGAGTTTCACCTGACATAGATACCATTACTTACACATTATCTGGAATAGTAAATCGCGAGCAAGGATGGGGTATAAAGGATGAAAGTTTTAGGGCGCTTGATATGCTCAAGAAATTGGGTAATAAAACATGGATGACATTAGGTGACTCAGATTTTGGACTTCACATTTACAGGAGTCAACAATTATTAGAAGGCTCAAAACCCAGTGATATAGCCAAAGATATTGCTAAAAAACTGGGAGTAAAAGCCAAAATAATTTTGCCAACTGATGACAAAATTAGAACGCTAGTAAAAATAAGTGAAGGCTGGATCTCTTTCCAAGAGTACTTCGTCAAGAGAAAATGCATCCCAAAGATATTAGATCTTAAATACTCGGGAATAAAAAAAGCCAAAATCAATTTAGATGCAATCAAAGCTATTGAAGTCGCCGATTTTATAGTGATCGCCCCATCAAATCCTCTTGTGAGCATAAAACCAATTATAGACATACCATCTTTCAAGAAAGCTATTAAAGACCATAGAAGAAAAGTAATTGCTGTTAGTCCAATCATTTCTGGGAAAACTGTTAAAGGTCCAGCAAGCAAAATGCTTAAACAGTTGGGATATAAATCAAATGCGTTTGCGGCACTAAATTTTTATAAAAATATATGTGATAATTTTGTAATAGATCATTCAGATAAAAATTTTAAAGATCAGTTCAAAAACAGGGGGCAACGTTGTTACATGACAAATATTCTTATGAGCTCTATAAAAGATAAGAAATCTTTGGCCCAGACGTTAATTAAAATTCTGTCGCAATAAAGAAGACAAATTAATGAGAAAAAAACAGAAAAAAAATCTTTTGGTTGTAGTCCCAATGAAAGATCTGCGAGAAGCAAAATCAAGGTTGAATGACACACTAACCGGAAAAGAACGAGAGCTTTTGGCAAAACTTTTATTTTTAAGAACACTAACAATTCTTAATACTATCAGATCAAACAATAAGAACTTTTTTGACATCGGTGTAGTTACCCAATCACTAACTATAAAAAACCTTATCAAAGAGTTTGATATATTTTTAATAGAGGAGAGAAGTAAAGGCTTGAATTTAGCACTTAAAGATAGCTATCTTTGGGCCTCTAAAAAGAATTATAAGTTTCTTGCTATCTTACCCGCGGACTTAGCTGATCCAAAACCTGACGAAATTTTGTCATTTCTAAATCATTATAAAGCTAACAGTGAACCAACAGTAGCTTTATGCCCATCAAATGATATGGGTACTAACGCATTGCTTTTATCCATACCTTCGAAATTAACATTTTGTTTCGGTCACAATTCCTTTATCAAGCATAGTGAGCTTTGCAAAAGTAAAGGCATTTTGCCCAAAATATTACCATTTGCAAGCCTCAGAAACGATGTAGATACAAAATGGGATTTCAAAAGAATAAAGCATAAAAAGTTAGAGATAATTAAAAATTAAAAAATGCTACATGGATCAGTCAAAATAACTGCTATACCTCGAATACCTGACGTTCGAGAGGGTGACAACCTAGGAATGGTTATAGGAAAGGCACTTGATGACGCCGGTTTAGCACTTGAAGAAAGTGACATACTCTGTATAGCTCATAAAGTAGTCTCAAAAGCAGAGGGCAACATTGTTTTTTTAAACGATGTAAAGCCCTCTGAAGAAGCTATCAAATTAGGAAAGAAATTAAATAAAGACATAAGAAAAGTTGAAGTTATTTTAAGAGAAAGTCAAAAAGTAATAAGATCTTTTAAACGTCCAGAGCAAATTGAAGGAACAATGATTTGTCAACATAAGTTGGGATTCATTTGCGCAAATTCTGGCGTTGATCAGTCAAATATAAAAGAGACAGATGCTGTAATCACAATTCCTGAGAATCCTGACATGAGTGCTAACAAGCTAAGATTATTCTTGTCAGAAAAGTTTAATATCAAGAAACTAGGCGTAATTATAACAGATACTTTTGGTAGGCCTTGGAGAATAGGTCAAGTTAATGTGGCCATCGGTTTGTCTGGGGTTTCTCCTACTAAAAGGCTGCAGGGCCATGTCGATGCGTGGGGGAGAGATTTATTAGTTACAGAACCAGCATTTTGTGATGAAGTCTCTGCGGCTTCTGGTCTACTCATGCACAAATCTGGGAAAACACCTGTGATTTTATTTAATGGCTTAGATTGGGAATTTGAGATAAGTAATGTAGAAAATATTTTGAGAAAAGAGAGTGAGGATATGTTCAGATGAAAATTGCTATTTTAGGAGGCACTGGGCCTCAAGGTCAGGGATTGGCTTTGAGATTTGCAAGTTTGGGAATTGATGTCGCCGTGGGATCTAGAGACAAGCAAAGAGCAGAATCGGCTGCAAAAGAAATGAATTCTCTGCTCGGAAATGAAAACGATAATATTACAGGCCTTAGCAATGAAGAAGCTGTAGAATATGCAGACGAATTTGTTATCCTTTCGGTTCCATGGTCTGGTCATGACGTAACATTAGAGTCCGTAAAAAAATATCTTCCTGGTAAAATCTTAGTAGACATTGTTGTCCCTTTAGCTGAAGGAAACCCCAGAAAAGTTGAAATGCCACCTCAGGGATCAGCTACCGAATCTGCACAAAGTATATTAGGCTCCGAAATACCTGTTATTGGAGCTCTTCATAATGTATCAGCGAACACTTTAAATAATTTGAAAAAAACAATAAACTGTGATGTGCTTGTTTGTGGAGATAATTTGGAGGCAAGATTAAAAATAATTGACTTTATTTCTAAGTTAGGTGTTAACGCATATAATGCTGGAGATGCTTCTGCTGCTAGATGTATTGAAGCTATAACACCAATATTGATAAGAATTAATATGTCAAAGGCGGTACCCTTTTCCCATGCTGGTATTAAAATTTGGGCACCAGAAAAGTAAATTATTATAGGAGAAAATAAAATGGAATTTGGTATATGTTTTAAGGGATTTGTTCAACCAGCTCGAGCTAAAGCATTGGTAAGACTAGCCGAAAGTGCAGGTTTTACCTACTGCTGGTTTTACGACAGTCATATTCTTTGGAGAGAAAGCTTTGCTCAAATGGCTATGTGTATCGAGCACACCACCAAAATGAGATTTGGACCTTGTGTTACAAATCCTAATACCAGAGACTGGTCACTAGCTGCCTCTATGTTTGGATCTTTAGCCTTGCAATCTGACGGAAGATTTGACATTGGCGTTGGCCGCGGAGACAGCGCAGTTAGAGTAATGGGACGGAAGCCATCAAATCTAGCCAATATGGAACAGTTCATACTTGACGTAAAGGCTATGGTAAAAGGAGAGAAAGTGCAGTATGGAGATGTCCCTAACCCTATTCAGTTTCCATGGGCTCAAGGTTATGAGCTACCAGTATGGGTGGCAGCATATGGACCGAAAGCTCTTACCTCAGCTGGAAAAGTTGGCGACGGGTTGGTCTTGCAGATCGCTGCACCAACAATATGTAAATGGTTAAGGGATCAGGCAGTGAAAGCAGGAGAAGAACACGGAAGAGATATGTCAAACTATAGGGTCATGGCAGCGGCTCCAGCCTATTTTGGAGAAAGAAGTGAAAGCATAGAGAAAGTAAAATGGTTCCCGGCAATGGTTGGAAATCATGTTGCAGACATTGTTGAACGCTATGGAGAAAATAATAGTGAAATTCCTAGCAGCTTAACTGACTATATCAAAAATAGAAGGGGCTATGATTACTCAAAACATGGACAAAGCGACAACCCTTATCTAGAGTTCATAACAGATGATATTGTCGATGAATTTTGTGTTTTAGGCACAGCAAAAGAACACATAAGTAAATTGGAAAAATTGAAGGAAGTGGGTGTAACTCAATTTAATATATATTTAGATAGCGGTGATGAGGAAAGAATAATAGCTGAGTATGGTGATAGTGTAATTCCAGCCTTTTTATAATTTAATATAATCAGCCTTTATTTATAAGTTAATATATGAATTAAATTTTTTTTAAATTTGAAACTGATTTTTGTATTTTTTTAACTTTTTCGATAATTTTCTAGCTGAGCTGCTTTTTTCCTAATTATAGAGCAGATTTTCTTCTGGTTTAGAAATAGATTTTACAGTCGGGGTAGATAATAAAAGCAACGCTTACGGGTGTATTGTATAAAGTTATAGCATTTTTTGGAGACTGCTGTGGGAAACTCTACTTATCTTTTGAAAAACGACGAGTTATTAGGCCACGTAGCAATGATATTTTTTTCTATTTTTGTTTCAGTCTCATATGTTCTAGGCTCGTTGGTTGCTAATGATATTGAGCCTGGAGCAATAACTGCTGCTCGTTTTTTTATTGGAGCTTGTGTTATGGGAGCATTAGTATTCGCAGTGAGAAAACGTAAATTGGAAGA
>CACIJG010000012.1 GCA_902586885.1 uncultured Alphaproteobacteria bacterium
AGCGGCTTTCTCTTCCCTAGGAACAAGCATCTTTATGCTCTCAACTGCTATCATTTATTCTTTGTTGACAGAGGTAAAAAATATAAAGATATTTGATCAATTTTTTACTTTTGAGAAAGAAACGTTTTCTGGGCTTTATAAAATTGGTTGGCCGATATGCTTAACAATAATGGCAGAAAGTGGCATGTTCTCTGCGGCATCTTTATTTATGGGTTGGGTAGGAGAAATGCAATTGGCGGCTCACGGTATAGTTCTAACAATATTTGCGCTTTTCTTCATGATTCCTCTTGGCATTTCTCAAGCAGGAACGGTAAGGGTAGCAAAAACAATCGGTGAGAAGAATTTCAAGAAAGTAGGTCAAGTAGCGTTTTCAATTTACGGTCTTGGGTTAGGGTGGTCAATTTTAGGAACTATGATTATTCTGATTTTTGGCAAAGATATTATCAGCATATTTCTTGATCAGAAAAATGTAAATGCAGACTTAGTTTTTTCATACGCAGTATCGTACCTTCTAATATGTTGCCTGTTTCATATTGCAGACACTGGTCAAATTCTTTTCGCGGCGATATTAAGAGGTTTCTCGGACACTAAAGTTCCCTTCCTATTATCTCTCTTTTCATATTGGATTGTCGGAGTGCCTGCAGCATACTATTTTTCTCAGCATACTTATCTTTCTGGGTTTGGGGTTTATTTCGGAATTGGAACTGGATTACTTGTGGCCTCCTTACTTCTTTTTTTAAGATATCTTTCGATAAAAAAGATTACTATGGCAGAACAATTAATTTAAAAAATGTATTATTTTCAGTGTTTTATAATTTAATTTTTAAGTAAAAGGAAAAAATATGAACACTTTAACAGCTTGGTTTTCGATAGGAAGTACCTATACTTTTCTAACTGCCTTGAGAATAAAATCAAAATTAAAGGAAGAAAATGTAAATATTGAAATCTATCCGATTAGTATTCGTTTTATAATGAAAAATCAGAATAATATTCCCTTTCCTCCCGAAAAAAAATCAAAGGTTGATTACATGTGGCGAGACATTCAAAGAAGAGCAGAGCTTTATGGCATTCCGAAACCTAGTTTTCCTGTTCCCTACCCTTTAAAGAATTTTGACATGGCTAATAAAGTTGGGGTCGTTTCTAACAATGAGGGATGGTATTTAGACTACCTTGAAGAAACTTATAGACAATGGTTTTTAGAAGGTAAAGAAGCAGGTTCAGAAGAAAACCTTGTATCAACATTAAAAAATTTGGGGAAAAATGTTTCACAAGTAGTTAGTAATGCCAGCAAAGAAAACATTGAAACGACTTATTTGACCAACACAAAGAAAGCTATGGAAATGGGGGTATTCGGAGCCCCTTCTTTTAGTGTTAATAGCGATATATTTTGGGGTGACGATAGGCTAGAGGATGCAATTCAAAATTATGTTGATAGCCAATCCAAGAATTGAAATTATCAATACTGTTTGTTCTTTTTTAATCGAAATAAGAAACGCTTTAAAAACAAACGTAAGTAGTATGAAAGGTAACATCCACCTTATAACTGAAACATAATCATTGATCACATTGATCAATCTAGGTTCTTGATTAAAATAAATTAAAAAGGCCTTGATATTGCTTGCAATTATAAAACCTATTAAGGAAAAAATAAAAGTAAGCCATATACCCATCCTTAAATTTAATCTCACTGCAATTATGTCATTGTTACCGAAGGCTCGTGAGACTTTAGCTATTACTCCCAAGGCAAAACCAGAGAGTGTTATGTAAATAAAAAAAATGCATGCATGTCCTAAAGTTAAAGCTGCCAGCTCTGTAGTTCCGTACCAGCCAACCATTACAGTATCAGTAAGACCTAAGCCAAATTGAGCTAGTTGGGCTATGATAAGAGGTATTGAAAGCCTCAGGCTTTCAAAAAAATGTGAATTCATCTGATTTCTTTAACGGGTTTTTTCGCAAAAAAAAAGATTTAATTAATCTTTGAAATTACATTTTTTGAGAAGCATCTTTATATATTAGTTAGGCTGGCTCAACATACCTGAATTCTCTGATTGCTCCTCCATCAAGAGCTTTTAAAGCTTCCTGGTATTCTTCGCTGTTATAACCACTTTCGGCGTGTTCTAGGCTTTCCCATTCTATTACGACAGTTCTTGTCTTCTCTCCTTGCTCTTTGACCATAACGGGAATACCCCTTGCCAAGAACTTACCGCCCACCTTTTTTATTGCCGGCCCTGCTAATTGAGCGTATTTTGCCATCTTCTTTTCATCTAAAATTGATTTATATATTACTACTTGGTATATTTTTGACATTTTTGTTCCCTGATTAAATTTATAATCTCGAAATTAGATTATATTGTATAAATTTGAATAATAAAACTTAATATATATTGATATTTTTTCATTTTAAGTTTATTTTTTATACCAATTTAAAAAAGCGGAGGTTTAAATGTCAGTTGGATTAGCACCTAGGCCTGCTAACGAGGAGCAAAGGGTTGCAGCAGTTGTAAAAACAGGTCTCATTGACTCTCCAAATCCAGATTTGTTTCAGGTATATTGTGATTTAGCAAAAGATATTACCGGCTTTCAAAGCGCAACTTTTAGCCTTTATGATGGTGAGATGCAGTGTGCTATTGCTCTTACCGGAAGAGACCCTTCCGAGAAGAAGGTAGGCGATAAAGGTATGAGAACAGAACATAATATATGCTCATATGTGTTGTTAGACCCAGAGCCCTTGTTGATGCCCGATGTTTCAAAGGACCCTATTTGGAAAAATCATCCAAAGGCTGGACCAGTTGGATATGCAGGCTTCCCAGTAATTAACAAAGACAATTATGCTCTTGGCACTCTTTGTATGGTTAATAATGATGGTCCGAAATCCTTGAGCGAGCATCAAATCGATCTCGTGAAAAAAATAACTAACAGTATTGCTCATCTTCTTGATTTAAAAACTGAACAAAAAGAAATGACTTCTCAAAATATGTTAGAAGCGTTGTCAAAATTTAGAAAATATGATGATGGATTAGGTTTAGCTGATTTACATGCCTTTATGTCCATTTCGGCAGATATAAAGATAGATGGTGAAATCGCAAAGAATCTTATTAATTTAGGGCTTTGTGATTTAAACGCAGATGGAGCAATCAGCATTTCATCCAGTGGAGTAGATCTTCAACGCGAGATGAGGTTAGAGACAAAGGCAATGAAGCGAGTAAAGCTTACTGGGGAAGACGCTAGTACCCTAATTGATAGAATGATGAGCGAGATTTAGAAATGTACGCAAAAGTATACAATTTAAAATTTGCAGGTTTAAGCGAAGCAAAAGTTGCAGCTACTTTTTGTTCAGAAAATCTTGGAAAAAAAATAGTATCGTTTAATATAAGATCATTAAATATCTCTATCGGAAAATGTGGCAGCCTAGCCATATCACTGAAATTTGAAAATGGCTCAGATTTAAAAAAATTTGAAGAGCAAGCTTCTAGTTTTTTTGTAGAATTAAAGGATACATTTGTTTATAAAGAAACAAACTTCTCCGGCATTTTTGTTTATAATTATGATTCAGAGATTATTTCAACGGATATTTCTGTAAATTAAAAACTTCTAAAATAATTTACAATGAATCACTTATTTTGGTTGAAAATTAATATTTTTCAGTACAACATTATTCTATTGATCAATGTGGAGGAATTCTATGAATAAATTTATTAAAGGTTTGGCAGTATCCGCTTTGGCATTTTCTATGTCTGCTGGAGTTGCCTTAGCTGAAAAAACCGTTTTAATCTCGGGGTGGGGGGCTCAATCTGGTCCGCTTAAGTCCTTTGGAATTAATTCAGAAACTATTTTAAAGGCAGCTGTTGATAAAATTAACGCTGACGGAGGCGTTAAGTTAAAAGATGGCTCGATGGCAAAAATGGTTTATGAGTATTATGACTCAAGATGTAATGCTGAAGAAGGCATCGCGCTGGCAAGGAAAACAGCTACGACCACAAACACGTTAATAGCTATAGGCCCTACTTGTTCAGGTGTCGCTGCAGCGAGTTATGGTGTTTTCCAGAAAAAGGTAGATGACGCAAGCGATACTGGACTTCAGATGCCTCTTTTTACAAATACTGCTGTTAGAAATGGATTGGCTAAAATTTCTCAGTGGACTTTTAGAAATACACCAAATGAACCAGATATGTATGACAAGCTGTTTGCTTGGGTTAGAAAGACCCAACCAGATCTGAAAACCATTTATGGGGGCACAGAAACAGATCAAGGTCATTCGGCTGGAACATATTCAAAGGTTATTGTTCAAGCTGCAATTAGACATGGTTTTGAGTGGGTAGCAGGTCCAATAGATGAAGTTAGCGGAAAAATAGCTTCCGGGCATAAGAATGTTATCAAGGCATCATCTAATTGGTTAATGGCAGATACTAGTTTCTCTGTTCAAGCAAGAGCATTCAAGAAGTCGAAAGCAGATGTGTATCTTGTTTCATCTCACCCGTTCACGACATGTGGAATGCTTAAGGAGCTTGCGAGACAAAAGGCAAAGCCAAAGCTTATGATTGGGCTGACCTCATCATCTAGTGCAGAAACAATGAAGGGATGTGCAAAGCAAGCTGAAGGAATGATTATCCCTACAAGCTTTGCTCCAGTGACCCCAGAAGCAAAAGCAGTAGCAGATGTTGCTGCAGCAAATGGTGCTGCTGCGGATCTTCATAGTGCAGCAGCCTGGGAAAATGTCATGATTATCAAGGACGTAATGGAGTCAGTTGGCATTTCAGCTAATGGAGAAAATCTACAAGCTGACCGTAGAGCAATAAGGGATGGTCTCGAAGCTTTAAAAACTACACCTGGACTTATCGGCACAGTAACAAGAAATCAGGAAGAGGGTGAAGCTTTCAAACCTTATGTTTTTGTACATGCTAAAGGCGGGAACTGGGAAGTCTTGCACGACCCAAGGTAGTTATTGCTTTAATTTTTAAATAGAACGGTGAGTATATGATTATATTCACCGTTTTTTTGTTAGGTAAATATGAACGTTGAATTTATTGATATAGTACAGTCTTTAATTGATGGCGTGTTGTATGGCTCCACATACGCTTTAATTGGACTAGGTTTTACATTAATATTTGGTGCGATGGAAAAGCTAAATATGGCTTATGCTGCTTCATCAATTGGGGGTGCGTATGTTGGTTTGGGTGTTTCGGTCCTTTTTTCATTTCCTTTGGTTTTAATATTTTTTATTGGGCCTATTGCTGCAGGAGTTCTTAGTGTTCTCGTTTATTTTTGTTGTTTTAGGTACTTACCATCAAATAATCATCTCGCTGCTCTAATGGCTTCCATTGGAGGTTTATTTTTTATTGATGAAATAATTTCTCATGAAACTGATGGATCACCCTTGGACTTTCCAGAGTTAGGTATTTTCTCTGAAGCCTATTTCGAAATAGAGTTTTCTGATATGTTTTTAGGCTTTAGAGGTGATCTTATATTTGTGATGTTTGCAAGTTTCGTGGCAATGTTGTTTCTCTTGTATCTTCTATATAGAACAAGACTAGGTTTGGCTACTAGAGCTGTATCACAACAACCGATAGCTGCTCAACTTTGTGGTATTTCAATTCACCAAACAAATTCAATTACGTTCATTATTGCTGGTGTTTTGGGCGGTATTGCTGGCTGTCTGGCTGCAGCTTCAGTTGGTGTTATTTCACCATTACTTGTTCTTCCGTTGACCGTTAAAGGATTGATCGTAACAGTAATGGGTGGATTGGGTAGTATCAGAGGTGCAATTATTGCTGGTTTATTGGTTGGAGGCTTAGAGAGTGTTTTTCTTTTGTTAAGAGGTGTTAACGAAAGAGATATATATGTGTTTTTACTTCTGTTTATATTTTTAGTTTTTAAGCCAAATGGCTTTTTTGGCGCCGAAATAGATAGGGATTAATAAAGTGGACTATTATCTCGGAATTTTACAAACAATTGGAGTTCATACTCTTCTAGGATTATCAGCTTATATTCTATTGTTGACCGGTCAAGTCAGCATGGCTCAAATTGGGTTTTTTGCCATAGGAGCATATTCATCAGGAGTTTTAACCGTTATTTTTTCTTGGCATATATATCCTGCTCTAGCTTTTGGTGCCTTTCTAGCAAGTTTTTTTGCATTTCTTGTAGGTTTTCCAGCCTTAAGAGTAAAGGGCCTTATGCTTGTGATTGCAACAATAGCTTTTTCAGAGATTGTGAGGCTTATAACTTTTAACTTTGTCTGGATGGTTGAGAAAGACGGCATTATGGTGGGTGCAGATGGAGCGCAAGGCTTTAGAGAAATTCGTTATTTTACAACAAATGGGTGGGAATCTAGCCAGGTTGTACTTTTAATTTGGATATTTGTTGTAATTGTTATGGCAATGCTCTGGTGGTTAGATAGAGTAAAAGCAGGCGCAGTCTTAAGAGCAGTAGGAAACGACGAGCTTGCAGCTCAAAGCTCTGGGATTGATTTAACGACAGTGAAAGTAGCTGCTATGACAGCAGGGGGCTTCATAGCTGGACTTGGGGGAGGTCTTTATGCTCATGCCGTGAGTTATGTTGACCACATTACATTTACAATTCTAATGGCTACTTTTGCTATTTCTTACCCTATACTTGGTGGCACTAAAAATGTATTTGGTACCTTGTTAGCTGTGATTTTTATACAAGGTATATTAATAGAAGCGTTCAGATTTTTAGAAGACTGGCGACTAATTATATTTGGTCTCATAATAATATTGGTAATGAATTTCATGCCTAATGGTTTGGTAAGTTTATTTAATAGTCGAAAGTCAAAAAAAGGTACTTAATGTCAATACTTAAAGTGGATAACTTATGCAAAAATTTTGGCGGTGTACGAGCTGTTGATGGGCTAAATTTTGAAATTAATCAGGGTGAAATATTCGGTCTTATTGGTCCCAATGGATCAGGAAAAAGTACTACTATCAATGTAATATGTGGATTGTATCAACCTTCTGAAGGTTCAATTTTTCTCGAAGGAAAAAAAATTAACGGATTGAAGCCTAATCAATGTGTAGATGTTGGAATTAGTAGAACCTTTCAAAATATTCGTTTGTTTGGAGATTTAACCGTGTGGCAGAATCTTTGGGTTGCTTGGAGAGATGACAAAAATAATCAATCTAGTTGGTTTTCTAACTGGTTTGGAAGGTCAGAAACACAAGAAAAATTGATTTCAGAATTGCTTAATTTTTCAGGGCTGGAGTCTCGTGCTAACGATCTGGCGAGTAATCTCTCTTTTGGTGAACAGAGAAGATTAGAATTAGCGAGAGCAGTTGCGTCAAAGCCTAAGCTTATTTTCTTAGATGAACCCGCTGCAGGAATGAACAAGGAGGAAGTAAAAGAATTAAGAGAAAGAATATTTCGCTTAAGAGATCTTGGTATAACTATTTTTTTGGTAGAGCACGTTATGGATTTGGTTATGAATGTAAGCAATAGAATTACTGTTCTAAATTTTGGTAAAGCAATTGCTGAAGGTGATCCTGAGTCTGTTCAGAAGGATAAGTCTGTTCAGGAGGCGTATTTTGGTCAGTAGCTTATATAATGAATTAGAGGTAATAAAAATATGCTCAAAGTAGATGATCTTGTAACGTCATATGGATTAATTAAAGCTCTTCGAAATGTTTCCTTAGAAGCAGAAAAAGGTAAGCTTACTTGTATTTTGGGCCCAAACGGTGCAGGTAAAAGTACTCTTCTCTTTACTATTGCGGGGATATTAAAGAGTGATAGAGGCTCTATTCAATTCTTGGGCAGGCAAATATCTAAAATGAAAACCTCCGAAATAGTTAAGGAGGGTTTGGTTCTTGTGCCAGAAAATAGACTTGTATTTCCTCATCTTTCAGTAAGAGAAAATTTGCTTGCTGGAGCATTCAGTCGTTTTAGCAGGAAAGATGAAGTAGAAGAAGATGTAGAGTCTGTGTATCAAAGATTTCCTATTCTTAAAGAAAGATATCTCCAGGAGGCTGGAACATTATCAGGTGGAGAACAACAAATGCTTGCTGTTGCAAGAGCTCTTATGGCCAGGCCCAAACTTCTTCTAATGGACGAACCTTCCGTAGGACTTGCTCCAAAGATTGTAAATACTATTTTTGAGATAATTAAAACGTTAAGTGAGGAAGGTATTTCTATTGTTCTTGTTGAACAAAATGCTGTTAAGGCCTCTGCGATTGCTGATCATATTTATTTACTTGATCAAGGAGAAATCACTTTTTCCGGTTCTCCTGATGAGATTGAAGATAATGACATCATAAAGAGAGCCTATTTGGGAGATATTACAGAAAGTTAGTAAAATGGAATTTTTACAAACTTGTTTAGACGGTCTGTTATTCGGGTCTGCTTACTCTTTGCTTGCATTGTCTTTTTCATTATTATTTGGGGTAATGAAGAGAGTTAATCTAGCATTCGGCTCTTCGTTGCTTTTAAGCGCAGTATTTGCCCTTTGGGTTGACTCAATATTATCTGTAGGAATTATTGGAATTTTCTTAGTGATGCTTGGATCAAGTGCCATAATAAATATATATGTTGAAAAGATATGCTTTTACCCTCATCGTGGAAATTATGGAGCGATAGTTTCAATGATTTCGAGCTTTGCTATTTGGATGCAATTGGACGATTTAAGCTCGTTTCTTCTGCCAGATAGGACAGCTTCTTTCCCTTCATTTCTTCCGGATTCTTTTTTTATAATCGACTTATTCATTAGGATCGATCAATTATTTTTATTTTTTATCGCTGTTCTTATGACTGGGGTTTTTTTCTATGTTTTGTACAAGACCAATTACGGTCTTTTATTGAGAGGTGTTTCATTTGACGGGGAATTAGCAAGAAAACTTGGGGTTAATTCTAGCAGAATTTCTTCATTTGCGTTTGCGTTTTCTGGTGTTTTTGGTGCTATAGCCGCCTTCCTGATTTTATCAACTGAATCACAAGTGACACCGTTTTTTGGTTTCTGGTGTACTCTAAAAGGTCTTGTGGCCATGATGTTGGGAGGAATAGGTTCTTTACCAGGTGCAATCATAGGTGGTTTGTTCCTAGGGCTTATTGAGTCAAACGTTATTAACTATTTAGGCGCTGAATATAGAGATATCTGTACATATTTAATTCTATTATTCATTCTTGTTGTGAAGCCGGGAGGAATAATGGGGTCTGCTATATTAAGGGATGAAAGAGCTGCCAGCGAAAGGATTTAAAAGTGAGTCTTTACCTAGTCACAGTATTAACTAACATTTGTTTATTTTCTTTCATTGCGCTGTCTGCTTATCTGATTTTAATTGTAGGAGAGGTTTCTTTTGGGCAACAGGCCTTTTTCGGTATAGGCGCCTATTCTTTAGCTATTTTTTATGTTTATTTTGATTTAAGCATTATCTATTCAATATTTCTTGGAATGGTTATCTGTTTTTGCTTAGGTTTATTGCTTTCTTTGTTAACTATAAAGCTTTCCGGATTATATTTTGCAATGGCAACATTAGCGTTTGCAGAGGTTTTTCGCTTATCTATGAATTTAGTTAGATTTCCCATTGAAAAGGATGGGAGGGCAACGGGACTAAATGGACCAGAGGGCTTTGAAAATATTAGATGGATATTTGAAAACAATATTGATACTTTAGGTTTTTTTTACATCACGCTGATAATTCTAACTATTTTACTATTTTGTTTTTTCATTCTAGAGCGTTCTTTCATTATGAAGAATGCAAGGATAGTGGGAAAAGATTTAATATTAGCTCAGTCATTAGGAATAAATCCTAGACCATACAGACTTTTTTTTATAGGCACAGCTGGTGGAATTTCAGGTCTTGGGGGTGCATTATTTGCTCTTGCAAGCACCTACATAGAACCTGCCATGTTTGGTATGATGTTAGGAGTTCATAGTCTTGCCTATACAATAATTGGAGGGTTGGGGTTGCCGATTGGACCTTTATTAGGGGTGTTTATTGACATTGGCCTACTTGAGAGTATTAGATTTTTATCTGAGTACCGAATGATTATTTTTGGCGGTTTGGTAGCCATTATACTTATTTTCTATCCAGAGGGTATTATAAGCCCAAGGATTGCTTCTCGAATAAAAAGATTTTTTTTTAGCAAGGGTTTTAAATAAATGTTGGAACTAAAATCTGTTAAAAAGTCATTTGGTGGAATTAATGTTTTTGAAAAACTTACTTTTCAACTAGAAAAAGGTGAACGAGTTGGTTTGACGGGAGGGAATGGAACTGGCAAGTCGACATTGATTAATCTTGCCACTGGATTCCTATTACCCGATGAGGGTGAGATAAATTTTGGAAACTTGTCTTTGTTAAATCTAAAGCCATGGCAGATTGCAAAATTAGGGGTAAGGAGAAATTTTCAATCTGTAAGGCTAAGTGACTCCTTAGTATTGAAAGATCAATTTTTTGTTTCTGAACAAAAAATTTTAGATAATTTGGAAATGATAGAGGTTTCAGGAATCAAAGGATTTCTTGATCGATTTCCTTCAGAATGTCCTTTACCTATTTTGAGAAAAATGGAGGTTCTTAGAGCCTTGTTATCTTGCCCTAGCGTTCTGTTCCTTGATGAGCCTTCTGCTGGCTTTTCTCGAACGGAACTTAATGAATTTTCTCAATTTCTTATACAGTATATCCCTACTAGTACCTCATTGGTTATTGTTGAGCATAGAACAGAACTGATGGAACTTGTTTGCACTAAAAACTGGGGTCTTTTCTTTAACGAACCATTACGGATAATTTAAATATGCTAAAAATAGAAAACCTTTCTGTAAAGTATGGATTTATTAATGCTTTATCCAATGCTTCTATTTATTTAGATAAGGGCAAAATTGTACTTCTTGATGGCCATCATGGCGCCGGAAAGTCTAGTTTATTAAATGCTATTATAGGGTTGGTTGCATCTAGCGGTCAGGTATTTATAGAAAAAAATATTATTAGAAATAGAACTCCAAGCAAAACCTTAAAATTAGGCGTATCACTTTTGCCAGAAGGCAACTGTATTTTTTCTAACTTAACGGTAAAAGAAAATATAGAATTTGGTTCTGTTTTAACGGGTGAAAAACAGTCGGAAAATATTTTTGATGTTTTTCCTGAGATAAGTCACCTTTTGAATAAAAAAGCTTTTTTTTTAAGTGGAGGTCAGTCCAGAATGGTAGCTTTTGCTCGTGCTATGGCTTCTAATCCAACCTATTTACTGTTAGATGAACCCTTATCAGGACTTTCAAAAAACCCCCAAGGTATTATATGGAAAAAACTATTGGAACTTAAAAATAATGGTATTGGTGTCTTAATAACTGGCCAGCATAACGTCCCGGAGAACAGTGAAATAGATCACAAATATATCATAGATAATGGACAAATTGAGAAAGTTTTCTAAAATATATCTAAGTAAAGAAAAATAAGGTTTATCAAATGTCAAAAATTATATTTAGAGCTTGTGTTTTGGTATTTATATTTTTGGGAGTAACTCCTATCCTAGCTGAGCCTATTAAAACAGAAACAAACTGTAAGAAAACAGAGGTTAGATTAAAGTATGATTGTTTAGTTATTATAAAAAAAGGCGATGATAATATTAATAATGCCGAAGTAATGGTCGGAGCTGATATGCCTTCTATGCCAATGGCACATAATGTAAAGCCGGTAAAGGTAGATAAGTCTAAAAAAGACGGTGAATACAGTTTCGTGATCCAACTAGAAATGCTAGGAGAATGGAAATTTATTTATAATTTTACAAAACCTGAAAGAGATAAGATTTTTGAAAAGCTAGATTTTTAATTTTTTTCCTATGTCAGTTTTTTCATTAAGTAATCCAAAAAAGATGCATGATATTTTGGATTTTTATTATGAAAAAAATCCAGATGCAGTTTCTGTGTCTTTTAATTCTGTTAATTATACTAATAAGGTTATTTACAATAACGTTAATTCACTAATTCATAACTTGAAAAATAACGGATTAGTCCCAGGAGATAGAATTGCTATTTTATCTAAAAATAATATTGCTTTCATTGAGTTATTATATGCTGCTTCTAAATATGGTTTAGTCTTAGTTCCTCTCAATTTTAGATTAGCATACCCAGAGATTGATTTTATCTTAATTGACTCTGGGTCTAAAATTCTATTCTATGAACCTGAATTTAAAGAAATCGTCAAACAACTCGAAACAGATAAATTGTCTTTAACTGGTTTGATTGAAATTGGATTAGAGGGGCAATATGAAGGGTTTAGTGAAAATGAAACCTATTCAGGAACTGATAATTTTAAGGAAACAGAGAATACTCCTTTGTTCCAAATGTATACCTCGGGTACAACTGGAAGACCTAAGGGTGCTTTAATTTCTCATTCAGGAATATTGTCGTTAGTTGAACATGGTAAGGATAGATTAGGTCCCTTTAAAGATAATGCCAACAGTCTGGTTTGCATGCCTTTATTTCATATCGCTGGCAGTGCCTGGTTGTTTTTTGGCTTAGCGTCAAGCTGTAATAATATTCTTTTAGTTGACATAAATCCAAAAGAAATACTCAGTGTTTTAGAAAAATCAAAGGTAACTTCTACTTTAATGGTTCCTGCAGTAGTGCAAATGGTAACAATAGAAGCTGAAAGTAGGGGATTAAAACTTAACAACGTTGAAAATATTGTTTTTGGAGCATCTCCTATGCCAGTAGATATCTTAAAGAGAGCTCAAAAAGTTTTTCCAAAAGCTAATTTTACGCATGTATATGGTATGACTGAAACCACTGGGATGTTTATGTCCTTGGACCCTATGGAATTAAAGCATGATCGCCGATTAGAATCTTGTGGTAAATGTTTTGACAATTCAAAAATTAAAATTGTAGATAAACACAGCAATGAGTTGCCATGTAATGAAATAGGCGAAATTATCTGCAAAACCGATCAAATTATGGACGGCTATTTCAATAAACAGGAGGCTACTGAAGAAGCAATTAAAGATGGATGGTTTTACACTGGTGACGCGGGTTATATAGATGAGGACGGATTTCTTTTTATTAGAGACAGAATTAAAGATGTCATTATAAGTGGTGGAGAAAACGTATATCCAGCAGAGGTAGAAAATGAGTTGATGGCTCATAATTCTATTGTGGATTGTGCTATAATTGGTATTCCAGATGAAAAGTGGGGCGAAGCTGTTTTGGCTGTTATTGTTGTTACTGATCCCTCTGATTTTAATGAGATGGAGGTAAGATTATTTCTTAAATCTAGATTGGCTGGGTTCAAGATTCCAAAAGAATTTAAAATAATAGACGTTCTTCCTAGAAACGCTGCTGGGAAGGTAACAAAGGGCGAATTAAGAGAAAAATATTTTTGATTAAGGTATGATTTCAGATTGACTGACTTAGATTCAAAAAGAAAAATTGAAGGTTATTATGATAGCCCTTGGCCGGCAGAGTGTGGTGGTCCAAGGCGACAAAAAATACCGAGATCTAAGGGTTTAAATATTAAAGAAAGTGAGACTATATCTCAGATTACCAGAGCGAATGGTGAATGGAATGTAATGATGGTTTTAAGGGATCCGGGCGAAGTGTTTTTAATGGGTAATAATCACATTAATTCAATTGAAAAATATGGATTTTTAGAAAAAATTAATCCAGTCTCTTTGGAGCCTATAAAAAGATCTCCAAATTTGCCCTCGGGTGGACATACTTGGTGTGGAGGGGTTGTAGTTCATCAGAATGGTTTTTTGTATCTCAATAATGGTAATTTTTGTTATAAATTAGATCCAGATTGTAATGTGGTTTCTTCAAAACAACTGCCTCAAAATTCTGCGTACAATAGTTTTTTGATCATGAGTGACGGGCGTCTTGTCATGAAAAACATAGAACATGACCATAAGGCGAGTTCTAAATTTGTTATTCTTGATCCAGCGAATCTTGATCAGATTGGTGAGGAAATTGAAATACCCGAAAACTCTATGGGTAGAATAGCTATGGACACTAACTCAGATGGGGATCAGTTAATATACGTGCCAGGAAAAGATAGGTTTTTTAGATTTAAATATAAAAACAGCACACTTTTACTAGATGAAAGCTGGAAACCAAAATATAGAACTCTTAATGAAAGCGAACAAAGTTTTAGTTGGGATAGTTGCATTTGTGAAGGAGGGTGCTGGTTTTTGGATAATGGAGACAATAGAGCTAACGTAACAATTTTTTCTACAAGACCTTTTGGGCAAAAGCTCCCTGAGAGAGGATCTGTATTTCAAGGATTATCCTCAAGTGAGCAGAAGTTGTTTAGGGTAGACTTAATCGACGCTAATAATATTGAAGTTATAAAACCTTTTAATAAAAAGATGGGTAGCATTTTCAGTCCTCCTGCTTTTGATCCCAATAAAAATATCGCTTTAGCATTTGATACGGGGAATGGTTTGCTAGCCGGTATAAAGTACTCTAAGAGAGATGGGTTTAATAAACTCTGGGAAAAGCCAACAAGGATATCTATGCAGATGGTGTTATATAGTGATACGGGTGAAATCTTGGTTAATGATTTTAGAACTGGCTTTGATAACTTAATTTTACTAGATCTTGAAACAGGTTTAGAAAAAGGGAGGGTTGCAACTCAAAGTACCACAGCAAATGGAATGTTCTTGTCGCCTGGATGGAGTAGGGATTTTTATTATTGCTCAATAGGGGCTATTGCTAGAGGCTTTGTAGAATGATAAAGTGTATGGTAGCAACTTATTGAAAGGAAAGACCAATGGAGCTAAAAGGTGGGTGTTATTGTGGTGAGATAGGCTATGAAATTAGCGGAAAATTACAAGCTTGCTTTCAGTGCCATTGTAGAGAGTGTCAATATATAACGGGAGGAAATCCAAATGCTGTAATGGTATTCTCACAAGAAGATTTCAAATTCAGTAAAGGAAACCCTTCTGTATTTGCTAGGTCTGATCTTGAGACACCTGTTAATCGCTATTTTTGTAAGAATTGTGGGACGGCTATAGGTAGTATAAGCCCATCTAGGCCAGGGTCATTCATTGTTAAAATTGGTACCCTTGATAATCCGGGGGTGTTTGATCCAAAGTTCGCGATTTTCACTTGCGACATTCAAGATTTTCACCATATCCCAGAGGGTTTAGAGAGCTTTGATAAGAGACCGCCAAAGAAGAACTGATACGACTAAGGTTGTTGGTCCAGATAAAAGTGAAAGAAGAAATTAAATCTGTACCTGTTCACTCTCTTGGTATAAGTCAAATAATTGCCTATGGGTCATTATTTTATGTTTTTGCACTAATAAAATCCTCAATAGCTATAAAACTAGGATTAGGCGTTGAAATTATTGCCTTTGTAGTAAGCATTTCCTTATTTATTCATGTTTTAACCTCTGTGCATGTTGGAGTCTTAATAGACAAATATGGAGGTATGAGAGTAATGAGTATTGGTTTGTTAATAGGATCTATAGGTTTATTCTCCATTGCGCTAAGCAAAGACTTGTATTGGTTTATATTTTCTATGTTTTTAGTTGGTATAAGCTTTGCAATGGCTAGTTACAATATTGCGTTTAGTACTGCCATCCAATTAGATGATAAGAACTCAAGAAGACATATAACTCTGATTACTTTTTATGGGTCGATAGCAAGTACCTTGGTTTGGTTAATAGTAGGAAAGTTGCTTCCTGGTTATGGACTTGAGGTAACATGTTTTTTTCTATCAATTTGTCTATTCGCAATGGGCGCATATTTTTTTCTTTACTCTTTTATTAAAGATATGGGGCGTGTTCCAATTAACATGGAAAAAGTTGCCCATATAAAGCTTTCAGAGCTCATCCCCAAAGAGAAAAGGGCAGTCTTGCTTTTGATGCTTTTAGGATTTGTTCAATATTTAATTTTTTCATCTACAGCATTATCTTTAGTAGATTACTTTTCTGTAAAATTTGAGGCTTATTATTTGGCTGTCGTTTTAGCGAGTGTTTATGGCCCATTTCAATTGGTCGGAAGGTTAATTGAAATGGGCCTATCGAAAAGGTATGATGCAAGAGTCACTGGGCTCTTTGCCGCTTTTGTTATGCCAATTTCTCTAATACTTTTATTTTCTTCAAACTTCTCCATTTGTATTTTATCAATGGCTTTATTTGGTATGAGTAATGGACTTCTAACAGTTACTAACGGCTATTTACCAAACCTATTTTTTGAACCAAACGTTATTGGAAGAATCAAGGGATACATAGGTGCGCCAACGGCTCTTGGTATGGCTTGCTCACCATTTCTTTCAGGAATTTTTTCAGAAAATATTAATATTCTTATAATTTTAATGGTCATTTTATCTTTAATTCCTATTGGTTCAATCTTTCTTCTAAGAAATGAAAAAATAAGGAGTCTGAATTGAAAAAACTTATTAAACCAAGGGAAATGGACGTTGTAGCCGCAGTTTTAAAGGATAAGGAAAAGTTTTTGATAGCTAAGAGGGGTGATAATCAAAGCTTTCCTTCAAAATGGGAATTTCCAGGAGGTAAAGTTGAAAAAGGTGAAAGTTTTGAAAATGCATTGATCAGAGAAATTAAAGAGGAATTAAATGTTAATATAAATGTATTGAAAAAAATTGCTTCAGAGAAAGTCGAAGTAAATAATATAATTATATCAATACATTACTTTTACGCTGAAATAATTTCTGGAGCTGTTGAATTGGTAGAACATTCAGATTTTAAGTGGGTAGTGAAATCTGACTTTAATAGTTTTGATTTCATTATAGGAGATGAAAGAATTTTAAAGTTTATTTCTTGATAAAATAATTTAAGCAGACCATATCGATAGTGCTAAGTACAAAAAAGGCTTAGAAAAAGACAAGAAATATTTGGTAAAAAACATGCAGAAAACGCCCTATTAAATTAAAATGATTTTGATAACGATTTTCATAGGTTTATTACAGTAAACTCATGGGGAGATGTTTGGTTAAAGGACTCACTAGAATTTAAGGAAAAAAGTCTGATAACGATTTGTTTGCTTGTAGCAATGTGGCATTGCGAGGAGTTTGATCTTAATTTAAAAACAGCTATTGCAAATGGTGTGAAGGAGAGTGAAATTGCAGATGCATTATTCCATGTAGCTATTGGCCCATACAGCATTTAGAAGAGTAAAAAAGCTAACTTGATTTATTTTCTATAGAAATGGGATAGAATTATCTTTTGGTAAGGGTGATTTATTTAAAATATGGTCTACTGCCTTTTCTCCAACCATTATTGAAGGAGCATTTAAGTTTCCATTAGTGATTATAGGAAAAATAGAAGAATCTGCGCAATATAGGTTTTGTGTTCCTTTAACTTTGCAATCTGGGGTGACAACAGTTTCTAAGTCATACTCGCTTCCCATCTTACATGATCCGCATGGATGATAGGCAGATTCAACATTTGACCTTATATAGTTATCGAGTTGAGCGTTTGTTCTTAATTCAGATCCTGGATTGATTTCTTCATCTAAGAACTTTCTGAATGGAGGTTGTCTTAAAATTTTTCTAGAAATTTTTATGGCGTTTCTAAAATCCTGCAAATCATCAGGATGACTCAAGTAATTAAACTGAATTTTTGGGTGTGAAAAGGGGTTAGTATCTATTATTTCGATGAAGCCACGTGATTTTGATCTCATGGTACCAATATGAAACTGAAAACCATGACCTCTAAAAGGCGCAGATCCATCATATTTTATTGCTAAAGGAAGAAAGTGATATTGTAGGTTTGGGTATGCTTGTTTGTTGTCAGTTTTCAAAAATCCTAAAGTTTCGAATTGGTTTGAAGCTCCAATTCCTGTTTTAAAAAATAACCATCTTAAAAATATCGATGATTTGGAAAAAATATTAGTATATTTATAAAGAGTCACTGGAAGCTTGCATTTTACCTGAAAATATAACTCTAAGTGATCTTGTAAGTTTTTCCCTACACCATCTAGTCTTACAATTGGTTTTATACCCAATTTTTTTAAAAGATTTAAAGGGCCAATCCCAGACCTTTGTAATATTGATGGGCTACCAATTGCTCCTGCTGCTAAGACCACTCCCTTTAAACATCTCACTTCATATTTTTTACCATTTTTTATATAAATTACTCCAATGCATTTATTATTTGTAAACAATAGTTTATCAACTAAACATGAAGTTAAAATCTTAACATTTTTTTTTCTATCAATTCTATCAAGATATGCTCTAGCAGCTGACCATCTTTGACCTCTGTAAATAGTCATATCAGCAGCTCCTAAACCCTCCTGTTTATAGCCATTATAATCGTCTGTAAGTTCAAAGCCCGCCTCAACTGCTGAATCTGTGAATGCTTTGTGTAAAATATTTTTTTGTTTAGCTTTCTGCACATGTATGGGTCCATTTTTTCCGCGCCATTTAGACGTTATTTGATCTGAGTTTTCCATTTTTTTAAAATAAGGGAGTACATCCGAATATGACCAGCCTTGAGCGCCCTTTCTTTCCCAGTTATCGAAGTCCAGAGGATGTCCTCGAACAAATATCATTCCATTTATAGAAGAAGATCCTCCAAGTCCTTTACCTCTCGGGCAATTCAAAGATCTACCATTCAAGGCCTCTTCAGCTGAGGCGGTATAACCCCAATTATATTTTTTCATATTCATTGGATGGGACAGTGCTGCAGGCATTTTTATTAGGAGAGAGTTATTCTTCCCCCCAAATTCAATAAGCAATACCTTTTTGTTGTTATCTTGAGCCATTCTGTAAGCCAATGCTGAACCAGCAGAACCTGCCCCTACTATAATATAGTCATATTCCTCAGTGAGTTTTTTTATATTTTTGCCTGATTTCAAAATAACTTTTGATCCTTAAGTTCTGTGTATTGTGTTTTGTTAGTAATCAGATCTTTATAAAAATCTTCTAAAATATCATTTCCAAACTCTGGGGTTAAATTACTATCGTATTTCTTAACCTTTGAATTCCAAAATAACATTGACTCAGTTGCGTAGTAATAAGCAATTCTTAAAAATTCTCTATAATCATTTAATCGAGAAGAGACTTTCGATAGGGGATAAAGAAGCCATGATATTAATAAAAAAAGCTTTGGGTTTATCCTATAAAACTTTTCTCTTTTTTTAAGCAACCCAAATAAAATTTTTCCTTGTTGAATGGGTGTAATGCAAGGACCAGGTCCTCCAATTATATGTATATTACTTTTTTGTTTTTTTTCTTCTATCAATCTTTTAATAAATCTGCACAAGTCTCTTTCGGAAATCGGTTTGCAGCTTGTAAGTTCACCATTTCCAAACAAAAGAAAGCTTTTTCCTTTTTTAATTCTTTCTATTTGACCAGATAGAGACTTAAAAAAGGCTGTTGGTCTTACCACGTCATGAGGGATAGATGATTTCTGAAGTTCGTTTTCGAACGCTAATTTTGCTTTCTGAAATTCTAAATGCGGTTTTTGAACACAAATAGCGGACAGCAAAATAAATCTCCTAAACTTAAGCTTACTAGCTAGCTGGAGTAATTTCATATTAATATTATATTCAACATTCCATGAGTCTTTTACGCCTCCACTTCTAGAGGCTATACACGATACCAAAAAAGTTGGGACTAAATTTGATTTTTTTATGGTTTCTTTTAAATTTTGATAGTTAACTATCACTATATTTTGACGATTAAAAATATATGGGGGTATCTTTTCTATATTTCTTACCGGACAAATGATTGAATAACCTGAGTCTAACAATAATTTAACTAATTCTCTTCCGATATAACCGGTGCAGCCTGCTAATACAATTCTTGGAAGAGGTTTTTTCATTTTCACAAAATCCTCTTACAAAATAATCGTTAGTTTAGTGTCCAATTAATTAAATCTATTGGCTTATCTCAAAGCTGACTTGACAGCGTCGTGAGTGATTATCCCGTTTGACACGTTCAAGCCCATGGCAAGATTTTTATCCTGCTCTAGTGCATTCATTCCATGAGTTGCCAACTTTAGTATATAATCCCCAGTTACATTGTTAAGCGCGTTAGAGGCAGTTTTAGGGACAGATCCTGGCATATTTGCTACACAATAATGTATTATGTCATCTACAACATAAGTTGGATCATTATGAGTGGTGGGTCTAGAGGTTTCGAAGCAACCCCCTTGATCGATAGCTACATCAACTAGCACAGCGTTTTTTTTCATTTTGGAGAGGAATTTTTTATCAATAAGTTTTGGTGCGCTAGCTCCAGGAATGAGAACAGCTCCTATAACTAAGTCTGCATCACTCAATTGCTCCTCTAAAGTAACTTTTTCAGAATATAAAACCTTTGCAGAATTCCCAAAAATATCATTTAAATATCTTAACCTGTCTATAGATTTATCAAAAATAGTGACATCCGCTCCTACTCCAGTGGCCATATGAGCAGCGTTTGTTCCTACCATGCCACCTCCAAGAATTACAACTTTAGAGGGCTTAACCCCTGGGACACCTGAGATTAGAGAGCCAGGTCCTCCAGTTGTCTTTTTTGAATGGTATGCTCCCTCAAACACTGCAAGCCTTCCAGCTATCTCACTCATAGGCGCTAAAAGGGGAAGAGTGCCTTTATTATCCGTGATGGTTTCGTATGCAATTGCATGACATTTTGACTTCATCAATCCATCAGCTTGATTTGGGTCTGCTGCCAAGTGAAGATAAGTGAATAGTATTTGCCCTTCATTAAGCATTTTCCACTCAGGTTCTTGAGGCTCTTTAACTTTTACAATCATTTCGCTCTTCGCGAATACATCCTCAGCATTTTCGGCTATTTGTGCGCCAATTTTTTTATAATCTTCGTCACTCGCTCCAATTCCAATCCCTGCATTTTTTTCAACGATAAGAGTATGTTTTTCATTCACAATTCTGGCGCCAGTAGCTGGAGTGATGCCTACTCTGAATTCACTTGATTTAATTTCTTTCGGTACTCCTACGATCATTCTCAAATGCCCTCTAAAGTTAAAAGAAAACATTAGCATATAAATTTGTAGAATTACAAAACAATTATATTGTTTTAAAGGTTAATAAAATGATTATTTTTGTTTGCTCAGTGAAAATGCAAATATGATAATTTGACTTGTATTCACTGGTATAAGTATTATCTTTTCTGCTATGTTTAAATTAATTGATAATAAACAAATCCCATTGCTCGGTGTCGATGCGATGGTATTCGTGAACGAAGAGTTTTCCTGTCAACATATTCACTTGGATTGTGAGAGTCCTGAGAAAGCTTTTGTTGTTGCTTTCCGAACCATACCTAACGACTCCACGGGTGTCGCGCATATCTTAGAACATACTGTCTTATGCGGCTCAAAAAAATATCCAGTAAGAGATCCTTTTTTTATGATGACAAGAAGGTCTTTAAGCACTTTCATGAATGCTATGACTTATCCAGACATTACTGCATACCCTTTCGCTACTTTGAATGATAAAGATTTTGAGAATTTATTGTCAGTTTATTTGGACGCTGCTTTTTTCCCAAACTTAGATGAATTAGACTTCATGCAGGAAGGTCACCGCGTTGAATTAACCGGCACAAAAAAAGAAAATGAATCGCTAGAGCTGAAGGGTGTTGTCTATAATGAAATGAAGGGGGCTATGAGTTCCGTTCCTAGAAAGCTTTGGCATGGGTTGTCAGAATCTCTTTTCCCAGAGACTACTTACGGTTTTAATTCAGGTGGGGACCCAGATGTTATTCCAAATTTAACTTATAAAGATCTAAAAAATTTTCATGCAAAGCATTATCACCCTTCTAACGCATGTTTCTTCTCTTATGGAAAGTTAGACATAAAGTCCTTGCAAAGAACTATACAGCATGAAGTGCTGAATCATTTTGTTCCGCAAAAAGAAAAACTTAGAGTAACTCCCGAGCCCTATTTTCAAAAGCCTCGATATTCAAAAGGCACATATAATCCTCTTCCTGATGATAAAGACAATCACCATGTTGTTACGGGGTGGTTGTTGCCAAGTTCTAACAATCCAGTAGATCACTTGGAAGCTGCTCTATTAGAAAATATATTGCTTGATAACTCGTCTTCTCCCTTAAGGAAAGTTCTTGAGAATACGTCTCTGGGCAAAGCTCCTTCACCCATAACCTTCATGGAAACTGAACAAAAGCAGATGGCTTTTGTTGCAGGGCTTGAAGGAGTAATGGCAAACAAAGAAAAAGAGGTAGAGGCATTAATTTTAAAAGTATTCAATGATCTAGTAAATCAAGGCATCAACAAGCAACAGATTGAAGCCTCGTTACATCAGATAGAAATATCGCAACGAGAAATTAGTGGAGGCATGCCCTACGGTTTGCAACTTCTTCTTGGTACAATGCCCTCTACTCTACACGACGCAAAGGCTGTAGAAGTTTTAGACTTAGAAAGTTCGCTTAACCAACTAAAAGATAGGTTAAAGCAACCCGGGCATTTAGAAGATGTTATTCAACGATATTTTTTGAAAAATAAGCACAGAGTTACTTTTCAATTAATGCCAGATGTAAACTTTGACTCTAATAAAATAAAAAGTACTGAAGAGTTTTTAATTAAGAAACTCCATTCATTGAGTGAAGATGATAAGGCTAAGGTTAAAGACTTAACAGCAAAATTAGATGTTAGACAAAACTCTGTTGATAATCCTGATCTATTGCCCTGTGTTACAGTAAGTGACGTTTCTAAAGACAGGTTCTACACTAGTGGAAAAAAAATAGAGGAACAAGAGAAGGTAAAATATTTTTATCAGGCAGGAACTAATGGGATTGACTATACTTCAGAAGTTTTTCCTATGAGTGGCGTGTGGTACGATGATTTAAAGTTCAGCAATTTATTTTCTGATATTGTAACAAGCGTGGGCATAAATGGAAAGCCTTACGAGGATATTCAACATAGGCAATCTCTTACTACTGGTGGTATTGGGTTTAGTTTCTACATTCTTCCATGCCAAAAAAGTGGAAATTTTCGAATAAGTGGAGGGCTCCATGGAAACTCTCTTCAGCAAAATTTTGATAAATTAAAAGGTTTGATGAAAGAGACGATAAATGAATTCAGACTCGATGAGCTAAAGAGGATTGAAGAGCTAACTGAGTTTGATATAGCCGGCAGAGAAAAATCTATTACTCAAAGTGGTCATATTTTGGCAATGAATAGCGCTTCCTCACAATTGTCATTATTTGGAGCGGTATCAGAATTCGTAGGAGGTATTTCTTCAATTCATAACCTTAAGTCTGTGAGGAACTCAAAAGGGAAAATAAATTTGGAAATTTTGTTGGAGTCCTTTAACAAATTAAAAGAAAAGCTAAGTGTAGACTCGTCCCTAGAAGTAGTTATCAGTGCAAAAGAAATTGAAAGTTTACATGATAATACTGATAAAACTGGTTTAGAGAGGCTTTCTTTTTTAAATGGCATGAAGCTTCAAGAAAAGGAGTACGCTTGGATTACAGCTTCAGACGTCAGTTTTTGCTCTCAGGCATTTCCAACTGTGGACTACTCTCATTCTGATGCTCCTGTGTTATCTGTATTGGGTGCCGTATTAAGGAATGGTTTTCTCCATTCTGCGATAAGAGAAAAAGGTGGTGCATATGGATCTGGCGCTCAACAGGATTCAGCAACGAAAACATTCAGATTTTTTTCGTATAGAGATCCTAACTGTGGAAAGACCTTTGATGCTTTCAATGAGTCCATAAATTGGTCGCTAGCGTCAATAACGAAGGAAAAATTAGATGAAGGCATACTCGGTGTCGTTTCATCAATTGATAAACCTGGATCACCAGCTGGAGAAGCTAGAAATGATTTTAATCAAAATATTAAGGGTATAAATAAGGAATTGAGGCAATCATTTAGGCAAGGTGTTATTGAGTGTACCGTTGAAAAATTAAAACATGCTACAGAAAAATATCTATCAGGGGTTCCTAAAAGGGCAGTTATTTCTGGAAAGAAATTTGAAGATGAATTGCAGTCACTTGGCTTCGAACTTAAGAATGTTTAGTCCTATATTTTGTCTTATTTTAGTATAGACGCCAAGGCAATAGAGGACAGTCTTGCTGGAGGAGGATCTGCTCTACTTGTTAATAGAACTGGAACTTTAGCACCTAAAACTATTCCTGCGGCACATCCAGAGGCAAAATACACCAAGGATTTATATAGGGTATTGCCAGAAACTATTTCAGGAACAATGATACCTTCGGCTTGACCAGCGACAGGATCATCTTCAAGTCCTTTTTTTATTGCTGCTTCTTTGCTGAGAATTAAATCTAACGCCAAAGGCCCTGAGAATGAAGCATTTTTTATATTATCTGAAGCCCAATTTCTTAATTTATTTGCCATCATAGTTGACTCCATATTTTCCATTACTGTTTCGCTTGCAGAAAGAAATGCTATTTTAGGAGGGGTCTGATTTAGTTTTGTTAGGCTATTACAAATTTGCTCTGTAATAGTTTTTAGAGTGCTCTCACTTGGTTTAATGTTTACTGCTGCGTCAGATATGATAATTCCTTTTCCCCCATTTTTAGGGGTAATATAGAATTGATGTACTATCTTGTTTTTTGTTCTTAAATTATTTTTTCGAGATATTACTGATCTCATGAATACATCTGAATGTAAATCACCCTTCATTAGTATTTCTGCTTCTCCATTTCCACATATTGATGCTGCTATATCTCCTGCTTCTTCTTCATTGTCTACTTCAACAATTCTATAATTTGAGATATCCCACTTTAGTAAATTCGTTTCTCTTTCCACTATTGATTTGTTGCCTACAAAAACTGGTTCTATTAACCCTTCGTCGTACGCCTGCTTAGCTCCAATTATTGAAGATGCACTTTGAGAATATGCAATTGCCACTTTAGCTCTCTTTTTATTTTTTTTTGCTAGATTTAAAAGAAAAGAGGGGGCAATAACTTTCGATTGATCGGTTATGAAAGGGTTTTTAAACAACTTTACGTAAGCCTAACCTGAGCTAATCAAAGTTTTCATATCATCTTCGGAAATTCCTGAAACCTCTACAGGAGCCTTCATAGCATCTCTTCTAAATGGCTCTCCTAGTTCTTGGTTCAGCATTACTTCTAGAAAAGTAGTTTTGCCATTTTCCATTTGATCTTTAATAGCTTCAGTTAATTGATCTTTAAGTTCTTCCATAGAATTAGAAGCTTTCCCGATAAAACCACATGCTTCTGCCATTTTTGAATACGATACATTGAGATCCAATTCAGTTCCTACGAAGTTATCTTTGAACCAAAGAGTAGTATTTCTTTTTTCAGCACCCCATTGATAATTTCTAAAAATAACCATGGTTATAGCTGGCCACTCACTTCTCCCAATGGAGGTCATCTCATTTACAGAGATTCCAAAAGCTCCATCACCAGCAAAACCAACAACTGGTACCGTAGGTTTCCCTATTTTTGCACCAATTATAGAAGGCAAACCGTAACCGCAAGGTCCAAATAAACCTGGTGCTAAGTACTTGCGCCCTTCTTCAAATGTAGGGTAGGCATTTCCTATCGCGCAGTTGTTACCTATGTCTGATGAAATAATAGCGTTTTCAGGTAAGGCACTTTGAATGGAGCGCCAAGCCATCCTTGGGGACATTTTCTGAGGTTCTCTTTTTCTAGCACGTTCATTCCATGTAGTACCAGGGTCGTCATCTTCATGATCAAGCGAGGTTAGCTCTTGTGCCCATGCAGATTTCGTTTGAGCAATAAAAACAGATCTTTCATTCCTAGCAGAATCATTTCCCACTATTTTTATATTATCAAGTAATCCTTCTATTACTTTTTTTGCATCTCCTACTATTCCTAGAGAAACTTTTTTTGTTAAGCCTATCCGATCACTATTAACATCTACTTGAATGATTTTGGCGTTGCGAGGCCAGTAATCAATGCCGTATCCAGGCAAAGTAGAAAAGGGATTTAATCTTGTTCCTAGAGCTAATACCACATCGGCTTTTTTTATTATTTTCATGGCTGCCTTTGATCCATTATAACCAAGTGGACCGCAATGAAGAGGGTGCGAACCAGGGAAGGCGTCATTATGTTGGTATCCAGTGCAAACTGGAGCACCCAATAGCTCGGCTAATTCAATACTTTTTTTAATAGCATTACTTAGAACTACTCCCGCGCCATTGAGAATAACAGGGAACTTTGATTCAGATAAAACTTTAGCTGCTTCATTTATTGTATTTTTCCCGCCTTCTGGTAATTCAAAGTCTACAATTTCAGGAATATCTATATCTATAACTTGTGTCCAAAAATCTCTGGGAACGTTTATTTGGGCAGGCGCGGATGCTTTTTTTGCCCTAGAGATAACTCTATTTAACGTTTCAGCAATCCTAGTTGGGTCCTTGACTTCTTCTTGGTAGGCTACCATGTCTTTGAAAAGTGCCATTTGCTCTACTTCCTGAAAGCCTCCTTGTCCAATTGTTTTGTTTGCTGCTTGAGGAGTGACCAAAAGAAGAGGAGTATGATTCCAGTAAGCTGTCTTTACTGGAGTGACAAAGTTTGTAATTCCTGGTCCATTTTGAGCTACCATCATTGACATTTCTCCTGTAGCTCTGGTATATCCATCAGCCATCATTCCAGCGTTCCCCTCATGTGCAGCATCCCAAAAGGATATTCCTGCGCTGGGAAAAAGGTCAGAAATAGGCATCATTGCTGAACCGATTATGCCAAAAGCGTTTGATATTCCGTGTTTTTGCAAAACCTTTACAAATGCTTCTTCAGTGGTCATCTTTGTCATTTTAATAATCCCTCGTTAAATTTTGCTAAAATTTCTATTTTGAGTCTGATATAACTAAACTAATAATTCTAATTTATAGGAGAAAATATATAAGGTGCAAAGCTTTAAATCAGGAGATGAAGTAATACATTATATGGACGAGGGTCCTAGAAGTGGACTAACTGTTATTTTTGTTAATTCTCTTGGAACAGACCTTAGAGTTTGGGATAAGGTTATAAAAGAGATGAATCAAAAATATCGAACTGTGAGGTTTGACAAGAGAGGTCATGGCTTGTCATCGAATATTGAAAATAACATATCAATATCAATATTAGCAAACGATCTTAAGTTATTGATATCAAAATTAGAGATCAAAGATATTTTGTTAGTTGGGTTGTCAATCGGAGGATTAATCGCTCTTGAGTTTCTAAAAAACAGTTCTACTAATGTTAAAGGCTTAATCTTAAGTGATACTGCTGCAAAAATTGGATCAAGTGATATGTGGTCTGACAGAATTAGCAGAGTAAAAGCTGGAGGGATAGAGTCGATATCAGATGATATACTAGCTAGGTGGTTTTCAAATCATTTTCTAAAAAACCGAATTGAAGAGCTTCAACTTTGGAGGTCAATGCTTACCAGAACTAGTAAGTTAGGTTATTTAGGTTGTTGTAAGGCAATAGCAGATTGCGATTTAAGGAATCAAGCAAAATCTATAAGTATTCCTACCTTATTGATAGTCGGAGATGAGGATGGGTCTACTCCAGTCAACATTGTCAAAGACACTGCTAATATGATAAAAAATAGTAAGTTTGAGATAATAAAGGGAGCGGGACACTTGCCTTGCGTAGAAAAACCTAAAGTTTTTACAAATGAATTAGTTAAATTCTTAGGTAAACTAGATTGAATGTCTTAAAAAATGATCAATTTCCTAAAGGTATTTGTCAACCTGATGGTGTTGAAGAGCTAAAAGTAGATAGCTCATTTGTAAAATTTCTTTTAAGTTTTTGTCCAAGTTATAGTGTTACGGATTTAATTAACTCTAAGGATTTAGCCCAAAATTTGAGAATAAAATCTCTTTATATAAAAGATGAACGAGAAAGGTTTAATTTAGGCAGCTTTAAAGCTACTGGAGCAACTTTTGCAATAGCTAAGATGGCTTATAGTCTTTTGGATAACAAAAATGATATTACAAAAAAATCTTTAACAGAGTCTCTTAAGTCATATACGTTTGTAACAGCTAGCGCTGGAAATCATGGTATTTCAATGGCAGTGGGCGCCCGTTTATTTGGTGCAAAAGCCGTCGTGTTTTTGTCTGAAACTGTTCCGAAGTCATTTTCCAGTAAATTAAAATGCTATGGGGCTAGGGTTGTATTTAGTGGAAAGAATTATGAAGAGAGCATGAGAGATGCTGAAAGCTATTCGAAGAAAAGTAACCATGTCTTACTGTCAGACTCTACGTGGGATACTTGTTCTTCAGGTATAGATGTTATGGAGGGGTATTTAATATTGATAGAAGAAATTTTTGATCAATTAACTGAGTATAAACAAGCTGACTCTATAACTCATGTGTTTTTACAGGCAGGTGTCGGAGGGTTTGCCGCTGCAATGGCAGCTTTAATTAGAAAAAAATTTCAGCAAAGTCTGAAGATAATAGTTGTTGAGCCCAGTTCAGCAAACACTTTATTTGAGTCTATAAAAAATAAAAAGCCGACTAAGGTTGATGGTGTTGACTCCATTATGGGGAGGCTGGATTGCAAGGAACCATCTGTTTCAGCTCTTTACTCTCTTTCACGTACTTCTAATTATTTTATGCATCTTAGTGATGAATATGTTGAAAAGAAGATTCTCTTTCTCAAAAACTTAGGAGTAGAAACATCAGCTTCTGGTGGCGCAGGCTTGGCAGGTCTGATGTATGCTTCAAGTAATCGATTATTCGGTATAGAAAAAGACAGTCAGGCTTTAATATTTTTGACAGAAGGCGCAATTTAAAATTAATTGAAAACGAAGGTCTTCTCAACCTAGAAACTTGTTGTCAAAAGGATAGCGTGTCAGATTCTCATAGCCCGTTTCTGTTACTAAGAGCTGATCTTCAAGCTTAATCGAAAATGACCCATTTTCTCTGCTAACCAAGGCCTCCACACAAAGAGTCATTCCTGGTTTAAGTTCATAATCAAATGAACCTTCCTCGAATTGTTCAGGGTAGGCAATTAAAGGAAACTCATCACAGAGACCTACTCCATGAAACCTACAGCTATACTGCTGTTTTTTATATATATCATCGAGTTGATGACCTTTAAAAGTTAAGTCTTTGAAGCTTACACCTGGGGCGACCAGACTTGCGTTCTCTGAAATGTGATCTAGGGCTACTTTGTAATCAGTCTTCATTTCTTTACTGGGTTCTTCGTCCCCAATCCACCAAGTTCTAGATATATCTGTGCAAATTGAATAAGGACCAATTAAATCCGTATCAAAAGCCAGTATCTCATTATTATTTAATATTCGAGAACCACATTCTTGAAACCAGGGGTTTGTTTTTGGCCCAGAGGTCAATAGTCTTGTTTCTATCCATTCACCTCCTCTTTTAATATTTTCTGCGTGAAGTATCGACCAAATTTCATTTTCAGTCATTCCAGGATTGATGTTATTTTCCATTACTTTGATTGATTTTTCACAAGCCAAAATAGAGCAACGCATCGCTTTAATTTCTTCATCGCTCTTAATTACCCGAGCATGTTCCATAAGCTTTTCACCATTTCCTATAGAAAAATCAAGGTTCTCCAGTTCTTTAAGTCCTTCAATCATAATCTTATCAATCGCTAGGCGTCTCTTTTTTATTTTTTGCGAATTAAAAAGATGATTTATTTCCTGAGCAAACGATTTAGCGGCTTTGTCAACATTATCACCTTTTGCAAAATAAAACATTGAAGCACCGTCTCTAACATCATCAATATCAAGTTCATGCGTTTTTAGATAAAATGGATTTTTTTGGTAATCCCATAAAACACAATATCCATTACTCAAGATTAGGCAAGCCCTGAAAGGGTTGTGAATATTCCATAAAATCATGTTGCTTGTACCTGTAGCATATCTGATATTTAGAGGATCAAAGAGTAATACAGCATCTATTTTCTGGTATGACATCTCGTTTAATATTCTATTTCTCCTGTAAGAGTTTATTGATAAAGTATCAGGTAAGGTTAAATTTTCAGATTTCCATTCGTCTATCGCTAAAATCGTAGGTTCGTAGAATGCGTTCGCTTTTTCAGGTGATTTAGAAGGATCTATTTTCCTATTTTTAGAAAAGTTAGTCATAAAGTAGCTCTATTTTAAATAACTTACTTTATCATTATTTTTAAGGTTTAAAAAAATAAAAAATTACACTAAATTGATGTCAAATCATGATTAGGAAAAAATTTATGACAAAGTTTCTATCAACTGAAGTCGCAGGAACAGTTTGGAAAATAGTTTGCGAAGAGGGGCAGCAATTCTCATCAGAAGATGATCTTATAATCCTTGAATCTATGAAAATGGAAATACCTATTAAATTAGGCTTAAAAGGGACAATAGTTAAAATTCTTGTAAATGAGGGTGATTTAATAGAAGAAGAACAGAAGTTACTCGAATACGTTGTTAGTGAATAATGCTAAATTTTTTCTGATACTTAATATTTAAACTTTAATAAAATGAATAAAAACTTCAAAACTGAAAAGACGCACCAATTGGTTGCAAAAACTACATGTTACATGTGTGCTTGTAGGTGTGGGATAGACGTGCATGTTAAGAATAATGAAGTAATTCACATTGAGGGTAATCGTGATCATCCTGTTAACAAAGGAGTTCTATGCGCAAAGGGCTCATCTGGAATATTCCAACATAAAGCTGCATCTAGACTGCAAAAGCCCTTGTTAAGAGATGGAGAGAGAGGCGAAGGAAAATTTAAAGAAATTTCCTGGGATAAAGCTTTAGAAATAGCTGTTAAATGGTTGAAACCAATTAGAAAAAAGTATCCGGAAAAGCTTGTTTTTTTTACCGGAAGAGATCAATCTCAATCCTTTACTGGTTGGTGGGCGCAGCAATTTGGTACGCCAAACTACGCCGCTCACGGAGGTTTCTGCTCTGTAAATATGGCTGCAGCAGGAATTTATACAATAGGCGGGTCATTTTGGGAATTTGGAACTCCAGATTGGGATCAAACAAAATTACTTGTAATTCTTGGTGTTGCTGAAGACCATGATAGTAATCCTATAAAAATAGGCCTTGGTAAACTGAAAAATAGAGGCGGAAAGATTGTTGCTGTGAATCCAGTTAGAACTGGGTATAATGCGATAGCCGATCAGTGGTTAGGTATAAAGCCTGGGACAGACGGATTGCTTATACTTAGTCTTGTCCACGTGTTATTGAATAGAAAAAAAATAGACCTTGAATATTTGCAGCTTTTTACTAATGCTCCCTTTTTAGTATGTGTTTCCGAAGACAGTGAGGACAATGGGTTATTTTTGAGGGACAAAGATGGAGTTCCTCTTGTTGTTGATCAAAAAACAAGTAAATTAAAGCAATTTACTGATAAAACAGTGGTACCTGCCCTAACCAAGCCATACAAAATAGGGAAGAAATCATATACTTCAGTGTTTAGTTTAATGATTGAGAAATATCTAGATGAAAGGTATTCTCCGTCAAATGTTGCAGACGAATGTGGTATACCTGCGGCTACAATAAATGGTTTAGCCGATCAAATAGCTGATGTAGCATTTAATCAAAGCATAGCAATAAACCAGAGTTGGACTGATTTTAGAGGTAAAAAAAGAGATAGGTTTGTTGGTAGACCTGTAAGTTTTCATGCGATGAGAGGAATATCAGCTCATTCGAATGGATTTCAAACTTGTAGAGCTATACATGTTTTACAGATTATATTGGGAACTGTTGATGTGCCTGGAGGCTTTAGATTTAAACCTCCTTATCCTAAACCCAGTAGCGCACATCCCAAACCTCATTTCAACTTTGGAAAAGATAGACCTCTAGATGGACCTCATTTAGGTTATATTGCTGGACCAGAAGATTTAGGTTACAGAGAAGACGGATCTATAGCTAGAATTGATAAGGCTTATACATGGGAAAACCCGATGTCTGCACATGGGTTGATGCATACAGTGATTTCAAACTGTTATAATGGAGATCCATATAAGATTGATACCTTATTCATGTATATGGCCAATATGGCATGGAACTCTTCCATGAACACTGAGGAAACTATAAAGAAACTAACTGAAAAAAATTCTGATACAGGGGAGTATATAATTCCTAGAATAATTTACTCTGACAGTTACTATTCAGAAACCGTTGCATATGCCGATTTAATTTTGCCAGATACAACATATTTAGAGAGACATGATTGTATTTCATTACTTGATAGACCCATTGGTGAGCCAGATATGGTTTGTGATGCGATTAGATGGCCCGTTGTTCAACCTGATAGAGATGTTCGTGGATTTCAAGATGTATTATTGGATCTAGGTGTAAAGTTACAACTTCCTGGAATGATAAAGGAAAATAAGGAAGCATTGTATGAAAGCTACGCCGATTATATTCAGCAGCATGAAAGGCGTCCAGGAGTGGGGCCATTAGCTGGTTTCAGGGGAAAAAATCAAAGTTCATCTGGAAGGGGTGCCCCAAACAATAATCAGATTGAATGTTATAAAGAGAATGGCGGTTTTTGGAGTGAAGAAATTCCTTTGGAATCTCAATATTATAAACCTTGGAACAAGTCCTATCAAAAGTGGGCAGTTAAGATGGGTCTTTATGATTCCGAACAGCCTTTCGTATTTCAGATTTACTTAGAGCCTTTAGCAAAACTTCAAACAACACGGAATCTACCAAAACATCTAAAACCAGGAAAAGAGCTAGAAAAAAGAATTTTTGAAAAAATGGACCCTTTACCTATTTGGTGGTCTAACAGTGATCCAGAAAGGGCTAAATCTTTTCCTTATCACGCTATTACTCAAAGACCAGCGGCAATGTATCATAGTTGGGGAAGTCAAAATATATGGCTTAGACAGATTCATGGTTCTAATAAGCTGTTTGTTTCTGAAGACATATGGGCTAAACACAGTTTTATGGATGGGGATTGGGCAAAAGTGACCTCGGAAACATCTTCAATAACTGTCCCTGTAGCATTAATGAGGGGTCAAAATAAAGATACTATTTGGACTTGGAATGCAATAGGAAAGAGGTCAGGGACTTGGGGATTGGCAAACGATGTAGATGAATCAAAGAAAGGCTTTCTTCTTAATCATCTTATTACAGATCTTTTACCAGAAAAATCTGATGGTTATAGATGGAGTAATTCAGACCCGATTACCGGTCAAGCTGCCTGGTACGACCTTATAGTTAAAATTGAGAAAGTTGACAATAAAAAGAAGTTGTCGCTGCCGCAATTTCCAACAATTTACTCTCCTATCGCTACAGGAAAAAAGGTGATTAAATAGAAAATCATGACAAATTTACCTAAATGTGAAAATAAAAAATTGGGATTGTTAATTGATTTGGACATCTGTGTAGGTTGTCATGCTTGTGTAGTAAGCTGTAAAGAGTGGAACTCATCTGGTGATACAAAACAACTCAGTGATATAAATGCTCATCAAAAGGAACCTATCGGAACTTTTTTAAACCATGTCCATTCTTTTGAAAAAGAAAATAAGGAAAACAACGAAAGTGAACCATTCTATTTCCCAAAATCATGCCTCCATTGTGAAGATGCGCCTTGTGTAACAGTTTGTCCTACTGGAGCAAGCTATAAGAGACCTGAGGATGGAATTGTATTGGTAAATGAGGAAGATTGTATGGGATGTGGTCTTTGTGCATGGGCTTGCCCTTATGGAGCAAGAGAGCTCGATTTATTAAGTGGTGTAATGAAAAAATGCACGCTGTGTGTTGATAGAATTGATAATCATGATCTACCAGAAGAAGACAGAGTCCCTGCTTGTGTAAAAAGTTGTCCTACTGGGGCAAGATCCTTTGGAGATTTTAATGATCCAAATTCAAAAGTTTCAAAAATTGCAAAAGAACGCGAAGGTGTAGACTTAATGCCTGAAATGAAAACAAAACCAGTAAATAAGTATTTGCTACCTAGAATAAAATCTAACTTTGATAAAGAGTTTAACGAAGAAGAAAATTCTGATTTAAATGTGTCGGGCTTTCTTAGCTGGGTTGATAAAGCTTTAGATAAACTGTAATGCATCCAGCTCCTTCTATAATACTTTTTACAATCTTGTCGGGTTTCGGATTTGGTGTTATTGCATGGGTTGGGTTTCTACAATATTTTTCATTAATTTCGTCTTTAGAAGTTATTGCTTTTTCAATTTTAGGCGGTTTTTTGGCAGTCATAGGACTAATTTCGTCCACTTTTCACTTAGCAAATAAAATAAATGCTATTAAGTCATTTTCACAATGGCGGTCTAGTTGGTTGAGCAGAGAGGCAGTGGCTTCAATTGTCTCTTTATTATTGGTCTTTATCAATCTAATTATTGTTTATTTTGGAAAAAATACTGTTCCTCTTATCGGGATAATAGCTTCACTTTTTAGCATTGTAACCGTCTTTACTACTTCAATGATTTACGCTCAATTAAGATCTGTCCCTTCTTGGAATACACTACTTACCCCTTTTATTTTTATTCTGGCTGCATTAGTCGGAGCAGCTATTCTACTAAGGCCAGATTATGCCTTATATGGATTGGCAGTTTTGTTGGTTATACAATTTCTGTTTTGGCTCTACAGAGATCAAACAGAAAAAAACATGAAAACTAATATTTCTACTGCATTAGGCTTTACAGAGGAAAGTTCAATAAGATCTTTTGATAAAGCTCATACCAATCAAAACTATTTATTGAATGAAATGGTTTATAAGATTGGAAGAAAACACTCTCGGCGATTGAGGTATCTTTCCGTTTTATTTTCTATTTTCATACCTGTTTCAATAATGCTTTTAGTAAGATTTGATACTTATGTTGTTGGAGCCATCGTTTCAGTTATACATCTTTTAGGAATGTATTTTTCAAGGTGGTTGTTTTTTGCAGAGGCTAGGCACGCTGTAAGCTTTTATTATGATCGATCTTAGCCTTTTCCACTTGTATTTTCTTTTTAATTTTCTTGAATAGGCTATTATATTTTTTTCCTTTACATTATAAGGAAATTTTTCTGAGATCTAGCAAGTATTTATAATCCATGATATGTTCTCGAACATAATATTTTGCTTTAGTTAAAGTACTATACTGCTTGTAAAATCTTTTTTTAGGAGGATAAAAGAAATGAAAAATGCGTTGGGTTATCTTAAGAAAAATAAGGAAAGATTTGTTAGCGAATTAGCAGAATTTATAACTATTCCTTCCGTTTCAGCTCTACTAGAACATTTTGACGACATAAAAAAAGCTGCGTCTTGGCTTAAAAAAAGAATGCAAGTCGCAGGGATTGAAAATGTGGAGATTATGGAAACAGGTGGACACCCCTCTGTATATGGCGATTGGCTTCATGCTGGTAATGATAAACCTACTGTTCTCGTATATGGGCATTTTGATGTTCAGCCAGTAGACCCTGTTGATCTTTGGGATGACAATCCATTTTCAGGAAATGTCGTTGACGATAAAATTCATGGCAGAGGAGCCTCTGACGATAAAGGTTCTATGCTTACCCCAATTTTAGCTTATGAGAGCATTTTAAACTCAGATAAAAGTTTTCCAATAAATATAAAGTTTCTTTTTGAAGGGCAAGAAGAAGTAGCTTCCCCTGATATGCCAGCTTTTGTAGAGAAAAACAAAGAAAAATTTGCATGTGATATGATTTTCTCAGCTGATGGCGGTCAATTTTCAGAAACGGAACCAAATTTAGTAGTTGGACTAAAGGGAATATTGGGGCTTGAGATCAAAATTACTGGACCAAAAGCAGACAAGCATTCCGGCATGCATGGTAACGCTATAGAAAATCCAATAATGGCACTTTCCAAAATTATTAGCTCCATGAAGGATAAAAACGGTAGAATTAGCATTAGTGGGTATTATGACGATGTCCTTGAGCTTAGCAACTCTGAGCGAGTAGAAATTTCAAAAGTTCCGTTTGATGAAAAAAACTATATCAATGATATGGGTATAAAGGATGTTTCTGGAGAACAAGGCTATACTACCTTAGAAAGAATGGGCGCTAGACCGTCTTTAGATTTAAATGGTATTTGGGGCGGTTTTCAAGGTGAGGGCACAAAAACCGTTCTACCCTCAGAAGCAACGGCAAAGATAACCTGTCGTTTGGTTTCCAACCAAAAACCAAAAAAAATATTTGAGCTTATAAAAGCTCATGTTTCCAATAATTTGCCAAAAGGTGTTACTGCTGAGGTAATTTCATTGCAAGATGAAGGAGAACCTTTCCAAGTTCCAGATAACCATATATCTACTGATATAGCTCGGGAAGTTTTAAAGGACATGTATGGAAAAGATCCTTATATTATAAGGGTGGGAGGCTCCATACCAATTTTATCGGCTTTCTTAAAGCATTTAGGTGTTCATGGAACTATGTTTGCTTTTGGTTTGGATGATGAAAATATCCATGCACCAAATGAATTTTTTAGACTCAGTAGTTTTTTTAAAGGTCAAGAAGCTTATTGCAGATTGTTTTATAGGTTAGGAAGGAATTAAAATGATAAAAATAAGAGGTTTGAAATTACTTTCCGTATTCGTGCTGCTATTCTTGCATTTTTTTTCTGTTGGAGCTTTAAAGTCTGAGTCCAAATCCTCAGAGATTTTTTCAAAAAATGAAATCAATGTAATAAAAAAAATTGCTATTGAGGCCTTGTTAGAAAACCCTGAAATTCTTATTGAAGTTAGTAAGATATTGAAAGAGAGAGATGAAAAAGAGAAAAGTAAAAACATCTCTAGGTTGTTAAAGGAATATAGAAATCAGCTTTTTGATGTCAGTGATACAGATATATTAGGTAACCCCAATGGTGATATAACAATAGTTGAATTTTTTGATTACAATTGTTCATATTGTAAGATAGCTGCCCAAAACATTAGGAAACTGATAAAAAACGATGGCAATATAAGATTTATTCCCAGAGAGTGGCCTATTTTGAATTCAACAAGTGTTTTTGCGGCTAAGGCTGCTATTGCTTCAATAAAGCAAGATAAATATAAAGATTTTCATTGGAAATTAATGGAAGAAAAAAGGTTAAGCGAGGATAAGGTCATATCTATTGCAGACGAACTTGATATTGATTTAATCGAATTGGAAGAGGGTATGAATAGTGAATTTGTAAAGAACCACATAGAAAAATCAGCATTATTGGCAAGAAAAATAGGTTTTTCTGGTACGCCTTTATTTATAATTGAGGATAATTTTGTTCCAGGATATGTGCCAATTGAAGAAATGAAAGCAATAATCAATAAAATCAGACAAACCAAATAATTTAAGAATAAATATAATGAAATGGGTCTAATTAAACTATTAACATTTGTTTTAATCGTTCTTTTTATAGTAGCCATTTTATGGTCTTTTTCACCATCCTTTTTTGAGTCGCCAGACTATAAGACATTAAGGAAAGTGCATAATTTTGAGATTAGAGAATATAACAAAAATTTAGTTGTAATGAGTAGCCAAGAGGGAAGTAGAGAAACATCGTTACGGATAGGTTTTTCTAATTTGGCTCGGTATATAGGAGGCTTAAGTAAGGAGAAAACAAAAATTAGTATGACAGTACCTGTGATACAAGAAAAGACTATTGATAATAAATCCTGGAAAACTCTTTTTTTTGTGCCAAAAAAGTTTTCTTTATCAAATACTCCCAAGCCTTTAAATAAAAATATAAAAATAAAAGACTCTCCTAAAACTCAATATGCAGTAATTAAGTTCAACGGATCTCCCAAAAATAAACTGTTGAATGAAAAAACAAAGATTTTGGAAGATTGGATTAAAGGCTTAGGGATTGAATATGACATTAATAAAACTCGATATGCTTTTTATCATGGGCCGATGACACCAGGATTTTTACGAAAAAATGAAGTTCATATACCTATAAAAAGAAAAACTAATTAATTTCTAAGCGACATCTTTCAATATAAATATCTGCAATTTTATCACCAGGTAATTCTTTCTTATACTTCTTAAGATTATTTAAGCACTTTTTATAATTTTTTTCTCGGTAGAGCATTAAGCTTTCAGCAAATAATTTTTTTAGATTATTCTTTTTAAATATAATTTCTTCAGATTCCCATTGGTAAACTTCAAAAATAGAGATTTTATTTTGCTTCCCTTTTACTTCAATGTAGTCTATTTCTCTTCTTGCAATCGACTTGTCACCTAAATTTTTTTCAGTTTCTCCTCCTATAAGCAACGGTACTTTGTAGAATTTTGTAAGCTCTTCTAGGCGAGCCGCTACGTTTACTGTATCACTAATGACAGACCCCTCTAACCTGTCTTCGACACCTAATGTTCCTAACATTACAGACCCAGTATTAATGCCTATCCCTATTGATATTGTTGGGCTTTTTTCTTTAACTCTTATTTTATTTAATTTTTCCAGCTTTTTTAGCATATCGAGAGCGCTTTTGACCGCGTCCGACCCTTTTTCAGTAAATAAAGCCATTATCGCATCCCCAATATATTTATCTACATAACCATTATGGTTTCGAATGGAAGGAACAACTCCAGCTAAGTAGTCATTAACAAACTTAAAGTTTTCTGCTGGTTCAAGTTTTTCTGAAATATTGGTAAAAGCTCGTATATCAGAAAATAAAACGCTCATTTCTTTCTGGACCTGATCTCCTAAGTGAACGTCCAATATAGATTTTTTTTCTAAACTGTTTAAGAGTTGCTCTGGAACAAATCTCTGGTATGCCTCAGTGAGTTGCACCTGTTTTCGGAATAAAGACTTTATCTCTTTGGATATTCTGCTGAATGCAATGGTTAAAAAGTTTATGGTTTGATTTTCTTCAGTATTAAATAGATTTTCATCATTACTAATATTTTCTTTATTAAGTTTTTTCATTGCTTCCACGTCTTGTCTCAGTTCTTTTCTTTGTTCTACAGGTAAAAGACTAGCCAATTTTAAAGTTTCATTAATAATTTTTTCTTCCTGCTCTTGGCGATTTTTCAAAGTACTAGATCTAATGTTCCCATAGTTAATTAATGCTTCCTTAAAAGATTTCACCGCTGTAGCTATTTGACCGACTTCATCATTTCTTGATACTGTTACATCAACGTTGGTATTACCGTTAGATAAGGATTTTAAGGCATCAATTGCTCCATAAAGGGGTTTGAATCCTGCTCTTAAAATAAAAACAATTATAATTCCAATTAATAATAGCGCACTGAGAATTAAGAAACCGGCGATTAAAAATATTCTGTTATATTCGCTGATGGCTGAAGTTATATCTCTTATAAAAAAGATAGGTATCACTTCTCCATTTAGTAGGCTGAGTTTGTTTTCATTAAGCGAAAAAGCTCTATTATTAGTTTCTATAAACCCCTGGTTGCCCTTGAAATTGGATTCAAAATCTTCAAAAGAAATATATTTTTCTGTAAATAATGGTTTGGCTTTAAGTAAGGCTATAAAATCAGCTTGAGCACCTTCAACAAAGCTATCAATAAGTGGGGTAATTTTCTTTCCATATAGTATTGACCCAATAGGGCGACCATTTGAAAAAATCTTAAAAATAACGATAGAGTTTAACTCATTATTTATTATCCCAAGACCTTTTATGGTATTTTTGAATGTTTTTCCTTTAAAAGTTTCTTCTGAGATGGCTGGTAAATCAAACGGGTTAACATTGTCATTTGACATGTTATGAACAAATTTTCCATTTTGTTCAAAGATGAAAATATGATCAATAATTTGTTTATCATATAAACCAGTAAAAAACTTTTTTATTGATCTTTCAATTAATCTTGGATTTTTTTTCTCAATAGCGGCAATAGCACTTCTTTTTCCTCTTAAGGCCCAGATCGATGGCATTCCAGGTCGACTATCATATGCGTAAAATTCCATCTGTTTATGACTTGAGTCTAATATTTTTCGCCAAATCACATCTTGGCCAAGTGAAACTTCTGAAACTATAGCCTTTTGAATCTGCTCTCTAGAAACAAAATTTTGTACTAGCATTATGCCTGCTATAACAAGTAACGTTGCTATTAATGCGATTATAATTCGTGTACGTAATAGCATTTACGGGTTTCCCAAAGTTTAAAAACAAAACTCTTGTGTTCATCAATAATGTTAAGCTATCATTTTTTTTGAGACTAGGAAATTACAATAAAGTTAATGATAAGATTTTTTTGCAAAGAAATTTATCTTGGTTTATGGGCTTTGGTGTTTACTTTTATATTTTTAAGTAATTTAGAAGCTAAACCAATTAAAGAATACGTAGAACTTGATAGAGAGGACCTAGCTTTGTTGATTGGTGAAAAAATCTATAATCAACCTGGCGATGGCTGTTGGTCATGTCATGGTTCAACAGGAATAAAAACAGAGACAACTAATCTTGATAAAGATACAAAAAATAAGAATATAGCAGACTTAAGAAACCCAGCTTCATGGACTTCCTTTAAAATAATTCAAAAATACAGTGGAAATAGTACAATGCTTTCACAACGAGATATATCTTTGTCATTAGTTCGTCTCGGTGCAGAAGATTGGAACAATGAGTTGGCGCCTTTAATAAGAGAATATACTGGTTCAAATATAATTTTCTTTGATGAGCAAATGATAGGTATCCACTCAAAACTATTAAAGAAGAATGCGCGATCAATTAGCAGAAAATTAAAGAGAGAGAAAGTTAAATTCAAGGCAAGAGATGTAATCGATATTATGGCAACGTCTGTTTTCTATTATATTGAAGAGAGTTTTATAAAAAAATAGGTAAGAAAATTATTTTAAATAAAGGAGATTTACATTGGCACAATTAAAAATTAATGGAAAGAGTTACTTCGTGGATAGTGCTGCAGATACTCCTCTTTTATGGGTGTTAAGAGAAGATCTAAAGCTTACAGGGACAAAGTTTGGGTGTGGAGGCGGTTATTGTGGCTGTTGCACAGTGCACATCAATGGAGAAGCTATGAGGTCCTGTAGGATAAGGGTAGGTGATGTAGAAAATGCAATTATCACAACAATTGAAGGTCTCGACCCAGCTTCAAATCATCCAGTTCAGGAGGCATGGCTAGACCTCCAGGTTCCTCAGTGTGGATACTGTCAATCGGGACAAATCATGCAGGCAGCTGCACTGCTAGCAGAAAATAACAATCCTAATGATGAAGAAATCGAAATATCTATGCGAGGTAACCTGTGTAGATGCATGACTTACAAAAGAATTAAGTCAGCAGTAAAAAAAGCTGGAAAAAATATGAGAGAAAGGAGCGTATAATGGACAAAATGAAAACTAACCGTCGATCATTTCTTATAAGTTCAGCAGCAGGTATAAGTACACTTGTTTTCGCTCAAACTGCTGTTGCCCAAGGCAAAAAGGCTGTTGATCTTTTAAACCCATCTAGTCCTTTAGTTCTTCCTCCAAACTTTGCTCCCAGTGTTTGGTTTACAATGGAGTCGAATGGAAGAACTACAGTACATATCTTCAGGAACGAAATGGGGCAACATGTTGGAACTGCTTTCGCTCAAATTGTTGCAGAAGAACTTGGATTGAATTGGAGTGAGGTAACTATTGACTACCCGCAGATGGATAATAAAACTATGTCTACATATGGCCTTCAGATGACGGGGGGGAGTTACAGTGTTTTTGAAGAATTTGGAAAACTCTCTCGAGTAGCTGCGGCAGCAAGAGATATAATTTTGGAGCAGGGTGCAGACTTACTTGGTGCAGAAATAGCAGATTGTCTTGTCGAAAATAGCATGGTCAAGGATACCTTAATGGGAGAAAGTATTACTTTTTCAGAAATTTTATCTGAAACTGTGATTGACTATGAAGTAAGCGAGGAAGATCTAAAAAACGTCAAACTAAAGAAAAGAAGTGAATATAAAATTCTTGGGAAGTCTTTGCCAGCCTTAGATATTCCTGAAAAAATAAATGGATCTGCTAGATTTGCGATTGATGCTCATGTTCCAAATATGGTATATGCAAAAATAATTGCCCCTCCTCGGAGAATGGGAGCGAAAGTAAAAGGCTTTGACGATACAGAAGCAAAAAAGGTTCCTGGCTACTTACAAACTATACCTTTTAATCTTCCTGATGAAGCGATTTTTGGTGGTTTTATAACGCATGTTCCTCTTGTAATTGCCAAAAGTTTTCCTTCAGCTATGAGAGCTGCTCAATCAGTTAAAGTGGATTGGGATCTTGAAAATACATCTGATCTGTCTTCCAAGGATATTGAGGAAGAAGCTAGAAATCTTCTAAGTGACTCTCGAAATGCAGAAGTTTATTGGAAGGTAGGAGACTATAATTCTTGTAAAGATAAAAACGAATGTGAAGAGGTAGAGTTTGAATACAAGACTTCAATGGTATCTCATGTTTCTATGGAACCAATGTCAGCGCTAGCTAATTTTATAGACGGTACATTGCATATTTATGCTGGCCATCAATTAGGAACTACTCTTCCATCCACTATAGCTAATTATACTGGATTAAAACCTGAGAACATCATTTATCATCCTCATTTAATTGGTGGATCCTTTGGTAAAAAAATTGAATATGAACTCACAATTTTGGCTAGTTTGGCTGCCCTTGCTACTAAAAAACCAGTAAAGGTTATTTTTACTAGAGAAGATGATATGGCGTTTGCTCATCCACGCACCCCTACAGTACAAAAATTAAGAGCCTTGGTCACATCGAAAGATTGTATTGGCATTAACCACGACGTAGCATGCGCAACTATGCAAATCGCACCATTTTTTCCTGCATTTACACATCCTCCAATTGTAGATGGTAAACCTCTTAAGGACTCTAAAATAAAGCATGAGGCATACGTTATGTTGGGTTCAAATAACTGGTATGACATAGAGAATCAGACTGCTAACCATTTCAGACAACTTTCGGTTGAGAAAACTATACCTGTTAGAGCTGTGAGAAGCGTAGGAAATAATTATACAGTTTTCGCGCTTGAAACTTTTATTGATGAAATCGCAAATCAAATTGGAGAAGATCCTTTAGCTCTGAGACTATCAAAGCTTAAAGGAAAAGGTGTAAACGCAGGAGCAAGTTTTGGAAAGAGCCCTTCAGCATCATTCGGTGGTGGCAAGAGGCTGGCTAACGTTTTAAGAATTGCTAGTGGTATGGCAAATTATGGAAGTAACGCTCTAGAAGAAGGTACCTCACTAGGTATTTCCATTGCAGGTGCTGAGACAAGGTATAATCCATCCTTTTTGGCTTGTATTGCCAAGGTTCACGTTGATAAAAAATCGGCCGCAATCAAAGTAAAGAAATTAACCTGTGTAGTAGATGTGGGGATAGCTATTAACCCTGACGGAATAAAATCACAGGTGGAAGGTAGTTTATTGTGGGGATTATCAAACGCGCTAATGGAAAAGATGACATTAAATCAAGGCGCGGTAGTCGAACGCAATTTTGATACCTATAAATGGCAGAATATTACCAGTATTCCTGAATTAGAAATTCATATTGTAGAAAATGGAATTTATCCTAGTGGGGTTGGAGAACCAGCTACGTGTGTGGTTGCCCCTGCGATTGGAAATGCAATCTTCAATGCTACTGGGGTTAGGCTTAGATCATTACCGTTTTCAAGGGAAGAGCTTTTTGAAGGGCTAGAAAAACAAGCATAAGTTAAATGCCCAGTGAAGTATAGCCTTGGGCTACTCTTTTAATTGCCACCATCATTGCAGCGGTTCTTAAGTCAGGTATTTTTGGGCTTGAATTCCATACGTTACTTATGATTTTGTAAGAGCTTCTCATAGTATCTTCAAGGCCAGATCTTACAAGATCAAGCTCGGAATCTCCCCTCACTATCTCATCTCTAAACTCGCTTGGAAATTTCGAATGGACTAGATCTTCTATACCTGTAATTAAGGATGAAAGTTGATTTTCTTGTGCCCGTCTCTGTAGTCGACCAAACCTTATTCTACTAAGATTTTTGATCCACTCAAAGTAGCTTACCGTGACACCACCGGCATTAGCGTAAAGGTCGGGAATGATTACCTTACCTTTCTTATTAAGTATTTCATCAGCATCTGCTGATAAAGGGCCATTTGCAGCTTCAACTACTATAGGTGCCTTAATTTTGGATGCATTATCTTTTGTTATAACCAATTCCATTGCAGCTGGAATTAAAATATCAGCTTCAGCTTCTAGAAGCTCTGAACCTGCTTTTGTGTATCCTTTGAAACCATTTATAGACCCAGTAGATACAATATGCTGACGAAGCGCTATAACATCAATGCCATCTTCATCAACTATTCCACCATCTCTCTCTAAGACGTGGGTAATAATTGCATTGTCTTCTTTAGAGAGAAACAGTGCCGCATGATAGCCAACGTTCCCGAGTCCTTGTATAATAACCCTTTTGCCTTTTAAAGTTGGTGTAAGGCTAGTTTTTTTAACATCTTCAGATGTATCAAAAAAAGCATTTAAAGCATATTTTACACCTCTACCTGTCGCTTCTGTTCTTCCTGAAATACCACCTTTATTTACAGGTTTTCCCGTCACGCATGCCCAAGCATTTAGGTCTGTGGGATTCAATCTTCTGTACTCATCAGCCATCCACGCCATTTCTCTTTCTCCCGTGCCTACATCAGGAGCAGGAACATTTTGAGAAGGATGAATTAAATCTCTTTTAGCTAACTCTTGGGTAAAACGCCGAGTTATTTTTTCTAATTCCTGCTCGTTCCATTCCTTTGGATTAATAATTAACCCTCCTTTAGACCCACCGAAAGGAACTTCTACTAGCGAGCATTTATATGTCATTAAAGCAGCAAGTGCCTCAACTTCCTCCTGGTTTACATCTAAATCATATCTAATCCCACCTTTAACAGGTTCAAAATGGTCGGAATGGACTGATCTATAGCCTGTAAAAGTTTCAACCTTTCCTCTTAATCTTACAGCAAATCTAACTGTGTAAGTAGAGTTGGCTTGCATAATCTGGTTTGCTAAGTCATCTGACAGTGTGTCTTCTGATTTACTAAAATTTAAGGCTCTTACAGCTTTATTAAAGTTAATCTCTATTGATTCTAGAAACTCTTTTCCTGCCAATTTTTGTACCTCTTTCCTTTACGTCATGTTAGCATATATATTTGACATGTAAACGAAGTATGAGAGACACTTTTTCCAACAAAATCTCTCAATTTTAATGTTTTTATCTTTAAAAAGGATTATTCTTTGAGATCTACAACCCTGTCTCCAACTAAAGGTGCTTTTCTTGTAATCTTAGCAGGTGTGCTATGGTCCACAGTTGGTATAGCAGTAAAAAGTATGGAAGAAGCAAACGCTTTCCAAATCCTATTCTATAGATCGCTTAGTTTATCATTTTTTATAGGAATTATTTGCTTTGTTTTTTATAGCAAAATGTTGTTTTTAATGGCAAAAAACTTCCTAAGCTACTTTTTAGGCGGTTTATTTTTGTTTTGCGCATATTTAGGGGGAATATATTCTCTTCAGCATACCTCAGCGGCTAATGCTCTGATTTTATTCGCATGTGCGCCAATAATAACTGCTTTTTTGGCTTCTTTTTTTCTTGCGGAAAAAATCTTTTTCTCAACTATTATATCGATTATATTGGCTTTTTCTGGAGTTTTGATAATGGTCTCGAATGATTTTGGCAATTCAGGCTTTAATGGTAATTTAGCAGCAATTGGGTCTGCTTTTGGTTTTGCGCTTTTTACTATAAATTTACGATATAATAAGAAAATAGAAATGATACCATCGGTGCTTGCTTCTGGCATAATAGGCCTTAGCATTACGTCCCTTATTATTTTTATGTCTGGAATGAGTTTTTTAATACCAAAAAAAGATTTTTTCATTTCTGTGTCAATGGGGGTTTTCCAAGTTGGAAGTGGGCTTGTTTTATATACTATTGGTTCAAAAGTTTTAGCATCAACACAATTAACGATACTTTCACTTGGCGAGGTTTTTCTAGGACCTTTATGGGTCTGGATTGCTATTGGAGAGGAGATATATATAAATACGTTTGTCGGTGGTGCTATGATTTTGACAGCAGTTATATACAGTGCCTATTGGGAAAACAAAAATATTAAAGACTAAATCAATCTTTTTATCTGTTTATTTTAAAATAGTTTTCTTATAATTTTTTATCTGCATCCTTGATAATAAAATTATCTATGCTGCAGTACATTAAATAAGGATTGATGATGACTGCTTACAATGATTTTTCTGATAAAAATTCGTGGAATGTTTTATCTCTCTTAAGGAAGAGAGCTGATGATCTTGGAGAAGAGACTTTTATAGAGTTTGACAACGGTGTCAGTTTAAGTTTTAGAGCGCTTGAAAAAAAATCAAATTTACTAGCACTAAGTTTAAAATCTCTTGGCTTGGAAGAAAATGAAAATGTTTTTTGCTTTCTAAAGAATTGCCCTGAATTTTTAATTTCTTTGTTTGCTATTTTAAAATGTGGAGCTGTTTTTGTACCAATAAACACTGAACTTAGGGGAAAATTTCTTGATCATCAGTTTAGAAACTGTGAGCCAAAAATTGCTATAGTTAATAATAGCTTAATTGATAGTTTTTTAGATTTGGAGCCATTGGCAACTAAACTTAAAACTACAATTTTTGTAGGGAAAACATTTGAAAAAAAAATTCCAAAAGCACTTTTGTCAGACAATAAATTTCTATTTAACGATATTATTAAGCTTCCCTTAAAAGAGGGTAAAGAGTTTTTGGTGTATAATCCTTCAATTCATAAAATATGTGCAATAATGTATACATCCGGAACTACTGGTCCATCAAAGGGCGTCATGTTAACACATGGCCATTTATTTTCCTTCGCAATAAACAGCGCAAAAGTTGCCTATCTTACCCGTGAGGATGTGTATTATATCTGCATGCCCTTGTTTCATGTAAATGGATTGAGCATTCAGTGTTTTGCTGCCCTCTACGCGGGAATAAGAGTATACTGTAGAGAACGATTTAGCCCAACTAACTGGTTATCAGATATCATAAAGTCAGGAGCAACAGTTACAAATCTTTTGGGGGTAATGCCAGAATTTGTGTTTAATACTGCTCCCTCATCTTTAGATAAAAATCATTCTTTGAGAATGGTTAGCGCAGTACCAATAAGTAAAGAGTGGGGAAAAGCTTTTGAAAAAAGATTTAATGTAAAATTTCTTCAGGGGTTTGGAATGACAGAGAGTGGTATGAGCTTTTGGGGAGATTTAACGGAGGAAAATTTGATTCCTGGTTGTGCTGGATACCCCATGAATGATTTATACGAAGTGAAAATTGCTAACCCAGAAAATGACGAGTTTCTGCCTCCTAATACCGTTGGAGAGTTATTAATTAGACCTAAACACCCTGGAATATTTTCTGCTGGATATTATAAAATGCCAGAAAAAACTTTAGAATCATGGAGAAATCTTTGGTTTCATACTGGAGATGCATGCAGTTTTGATGAAAAGGGTAGAATGCATTACTTCGATAGAATTAAGGATTGCATTCGTAGGAGGGGAGAAAATATCTCGGCTTTTGAGCTTGAGCAGGTAATAAATGCATATGAGAGTATAATTGAATGTGCTGCAATTGGAGTAAAAACCGATGAGTCTGGTGGTGAAGATGAAGTATTAGTTTGCATAGTAAAAGAGAAAAATTCTGAAATAGAGCTTGATAGTTTTTTAAGTTACTGTAAGAAAAATCTCCCTCGTTTTGCAATTCCAAAGTTTGTTAGGTTTGTAGATAGTATTATAAAAACAGGATCTGGAAAGCTTAGTAAAGTTAAAATAAGAGAAGAGGGGTTAACATCTGACTCTTTACTGCTAGATCCTTCTTTTAAAAAACCAGTAAATAAAATACAATAGAAATTCTTTCACAATAAGTTCGCCTTATGAGAATAAAATATATTTTATTATCCCTTATATTTGGCTTGTTTTTAGATGTAGCCGCTAGTTTTAGTGAGGACAGCAGATTACTATTTTTTACAGAAAAATCCTGTCCGTACTGTCAGTGGTGGGAAAAGGATATTGGTGATATCTACCCTAAAACTGAATATTCTATGAAATTTCGATTAAGACGAATTACATTTGGTGCAGATTTAAATAGTCATTCTTATGGTTTAAAAAAATCTATCTTAGGAACCCCAACTTTTGTATTTGTCTACCTAGGTAAAGAAATAGGAAGAATTGAAGGTTACAATGGTCCTGAGATGTTTTGGTGGCAGGTTGAAAGCATTTTTAATAGCGAAAAAACTGATTAGAGTTTTAATAGTACATTGATTTAGTTAGCATGTTGACTTTATCTTTCTTAAATCTAATATAAATACCAAAGTATCGATGGTAATATTTAATATGAAAGATAAGGATTTAATTTCTATGAATAGGCGTTCAGCTATTACGTTATTGACGTGCATGGGCTTTACTCTATCTCTTCCCTCAGGTTTAATGGCCAGCCCGGAGTTAGTACAGGGCGAAATAGATAAGATTATTAAAGGGTCTGTAACCAGAGAGGCAGAGATCTTTCTGGATGTGCCAGAGATTGCTGAAAATGGCAATCAAGTTAAAGTGTCTTTTGAAATAGAAAGCCCAATGTCTGAAGATGATTTCGTAAAGGAAGTGTATATTTTTGCAGATGGAAACCCCGCTCCTAAGGTAGGTAAATTTGAATTTACTCCTTTTTCAGGAGAGTGCTTTGCATCAACAAAAATGCGACTTTCTAAAACTCAGGATGTATATCTATTGGCAAAATTCAGTGACGGTAATTATGCTCTAGAAAAATCCACCGTAAAAGTAACGATAGGAGGTTGTGGTGGTTAAAAAGGAAAAAGAAAATGGCAAAAATTAAACCTCGAGCTAAAATTCCCAAGGAGGCAGAGTTAGACGAAATAATAGAGATAAAAACTCTTATTCGGCACCCTATGCATAGTGGAAGAGTAAAAGACGCAAATGGCAAAACAATTCCCAGGCACATCATAAATAAATTTGAAGCTAAGTTTAATGGAAAGATAGTGTTTAGTATGAAGTTAGAACCTTCGATATCTAGTAACCCATATGTCTCATTTCCTTTTAAAGTATTTGAGTCAGGAAAATTTGAGCTGGAATGGATGGAAGATGGTGGAGAAATATATAGATTGTCTAAGAGTGTGAAAGTTTCTTGAGCTATCAATTAATTTAATAATGGTTAAAAAAAGAGAAATTGTTAAAGGCATTAATCGCCGGAGATTGCTTGGAGGAGCAACAGCGCTTGGTTCGTTAGCTATGACATCTAAAGTTTTCAGTCAAGTTAAAGCTAATCGAGACAACTTACCTCCCAATTTACCTGAATGGACACCAGACCTTGGCCCAGGTGTTGACGTTAATCCATATGGTACTCCTTCAATATTTGAAGAAAACGTGATTAGGAGAAATGTGCCTTGGTTAACTGCTTCTGCAGAATCTTCGGTTAATTTCACCCCTTTACAAGATTTAGAAGGAATTATTACGCCTAATGGATTGTGCTTTGAGAGGCATCATGGTGGTGTTCCAGAAATTAATCCCGCAGATTATCGTTTGATGATAAATGGATTGGTTGATCGGGAAATGATCTTTACACTTGACGACCTTAAGAGATTTCCGCAAACAAACAAATTTTATTTTCTAGAGTGTGCAGCTAACGGAGGAATGGAGTGGAAGGGTTCGCAACTGAATGGCTGTCAGTTTACTTTTGGAATGGTGCATAACGTTCAATATACAGGGGTTAAGTTATCTGATCTCTTAAGTGAGACCGGGCTTAAGCCCAAAGCAAAATGGGTTTTAGCGGAGGGAAGTGATACATCAGGTATGACACGTTCAATCCCTATAGAAAAAATACTAGAAGATTGCTTAATTGTTTGGGCAATGAATGGCGAAGCTCTTAGAGCAGAACAAGGTTATCCGGTAAGGTTAGTTGTTCCTGGGTGGGAAGGTAATATGTGGGTGAAGTGGATTAGACGTCTAGAGTTTGGTGATAAACCATATATGACAAGAGAGGAAACATCCAAATATACAGATCTTCTAAGCAATGGAAAAGCTAGAATGTTTACTTGGGTCATGGAGGCTAAATCTGTTGTTACATCTCCCAGCCCTGAAAAGCCCATTCTTCAAAAAGGAGTTCATCAGATCAGAGGTCTGGCTTGGTCTGGTAGGGGAAAAATAAAAAGGGTAGACGTATCAATCGACGGTGGTAAAAACTGGAAAACATCAAAACTTCATGGCCCTGTTTTTAGTAAAAGTCTTTCGCGTTTTACATTTCCCTTAAATTGGAATGGTGAAGAATTGCTAATACAGTCTAGAGCGATTGACGAGACTGGATATGTTCAACCTCATATTCATGAATTACAAAAGGTGAGGGGTCTAAATTCAATCTACCATAATAATTCAATCGCTACATGGCTGGTTAATAAGAATGGTAAGGTAGAGAATGTTCGGCTTGGCTAAATTATTCATATCGACAGTTTGTTTTTTATTGTGTGTGTGTGTGTCAACATATGCTTCTGAACGTCAATTTTACCTTGGAAAGATTGCTACACCTGAAGAAGTTTTAGGTTGGGATATAGATGTGCGCCCTGATGGTCTGGGTGCGCCAGTAGGCAGTGGTAATGCAATAAATGGTGAAGAAATTTATGCAGAGGTATGCGCAGGATGTCACGGAGATTTTGGAGAAGGTATGGATAGGTGGCCTGAATTGGTTGGAGGAGAAGATACTCTCGATACTCATGATCCCTTGAAAACAACTGGAAGCTACTGGCCGTATGCCTCCACAATGTATGATTATATATATAGAGCAATGCCTTTTGGAATGTCTCAGTCTTTAACTGTTGACGAAACTTACCAAATAGTAGCATTCATATTAAATATGAATGACATTATTGATGAAGACTTTGTCTTATCGAATAAAAACATAGGTAAAATAGAAATGCCTAATAGAGATGGTTTTTTATTGCCTGATCCTAGGCCTGATATAGACGTTTTTTCAGGCACACCCTGCATGAGTGACTGCGATGTGCCAATAACGATTATTGGTAAGGCTAGAGATATAGACGTTACGCCTGAAGATTGATAACTTATTTATTAAAAAGTTAGAATATTTTGTGAAAAATGATCAAGTTTTGTCAAATTAAATGAATAGTCGTAGAGAATTTCTTCAATTTTCTGCAGTTGTTGCATCTATTTTTTCTGGAGGGTCATTCCCTGCAGTTTCGGCTCCAAAAAACTTAGTTCTAGAAGATTTATTAAAATTTAATTCAAAAGGTCAAATAACACTTTTACATATCACTGATATCCATGGACAGCTAAAACCTGTTTATTTTCGGCCTCCCTCTGAAAATTTTG
>CACIJG010000013.1 GCA_902586885.1 uncultured Alphaproteobacteria bacterium
GATTTGACGGACCCAGCTCCAGCCACTTCATTTGCTCATTTAGATGCAACTACGGTGCTTAGCCGAGCCATATCAGAGATAGGAATTTACCCTGCTGTGGACCCTTTAGACTCAACCAGCAGAATTTTGGATCCGCAGATTGTTGGTGAAGAACATTATAACGTGGCTAGAGACGTTCAGGGTATCTTACAGAGATACAAATCTCTTCAAGATATCATTGCTATATTAGGAATGGATGAATTGTCTGAGGAAGACAAGCTAACAGTTGCGAGAGCAAGAAAGATTCAGAGATTTCTATCACAGCCATTTGATGTTGCTAAAGTATTCACAGGGTCAGATGGGAAACAGGTTCCATTAGATGTCACAATAGATAGTTTTAAGAGAGTAGTTGCTGGAGAGTTTGATCATTTACCTGAGTCAGCATTTTATATGGTTGGAGGCATTGATGAAGTAATAGCTAAGGCAGAAAAAATGGCGACAGAAGTAGCCTGAACCGAATTTTAGAGCGAGGAAACATGTCAGAAAGAATTTCGGCAAGTGTTGTATCAGCAGAAAAAATAGTTCTTCAAGAGGAGGTAGAATCGATACTACTGCCAGGAATGATGGGTGATTTTATGGTTTTGCCTGATCATGGAGATTGTATAAGTAGTTTAAGGCCTGGTTTTCTGGAAGCGAAGACAAAGAAAAATGAAAAGAAAAGACTTTTCATTTCCGGAGGAATTATAGAGGTATTAAACAATAATGTTTCTGTATTGGTAGATTCAGCTATTCCTGAAGAGGAGGTTAATTCATCTTTACTTTCAAAGTACATAGAAGAATTAGAACAGAAATTAGGTTCTGAAAGTGTTATAAATAAAGATGATATAGAACTTAGAAAAAGCGACTTTAATGAAGTAATAAAGTCTCTGCAAAATAGGTAATAGTGAATATTTCAATTCACAAACTAAGTTTTGTATAAAGACGTAAGAATTTTTTTAATATTTTCTGTAGTCCTAATTGATATAATTGGTATAGGGATTATCTTCCCAATTATTCCCGATTTACTTAATGATGTTGGGATATTAAACAACTCCAATGCTGCTTTATGGGGAGGTCTTTTAGCCTCTTCTTATGCTTTTATGCAGTTTGTTTTTTCACCGTCTATTGGGGTTCTTTCAGATATTTTTGGTAGAAGACCTATACTACTAATAGCTTTATTATTTCTTTTTATCGATTACGTTATTATGGGGCTTGCTTCCTCGATAGCTCTTTTGTTTTTTGGCAGATTGGTCGCAGGTGTTGCAGGTGGAACAGTGACTACAGCAACAGCATACCTGGCTGATATATCTGAACCTCAAATGAAAAAAAAGAACTTTGCAATTATTGGAGCAGCGTTTGGTTTAGGTTTTATTTTGGGACCTAGCATCGGAGGAATTTTAGGGGAATTTAATGTAAGGGCACCCTTTTTTATTTCTGCTGCTTTCGCATTGTCAAATTTTTTCTTATGTTACTTTTTTTTGCCTGAGTCTATAGATCGGAGAAAAAGAAATAATTTTCAACTAGAAAGTCTAAATCCCTTTGCGAGTATCCTCAAAATTACTAAAATAAAATCAATAAGAAAAATATTTTTTTGTTTTTTCTTAATAGCTTTTGCGAACACAGTATACCCCGCAGTATGGAGTTTCTGGGGAAAGGAAGTTTTTGGCTGGGGTTCAGGAATGATTGGTACTAGTCTAGCCTGCTACGGGTTTCTTTTATTTATTGTTCAAGCGTTTGTTATAAGGTTAAATTATATTGATAGACTCTCTACAAGGAGTTTATCAACCATTTCTATGGTTTTAGGAATTGTTGCCTTCGTTTCGCTAGGTTTAGTGGATAGTCAGATAATTGTTTTTTGTATTTTGCCAATTGCAGCCATGTCTGAAATGGTCAACCCATCTCTTAAGGCTTATATGTCCAATGTAACTTCTGACGATAATCAAGGATTACTTCAAGGAATATTGAGCAGTTTAGTTGGTCTGACGTCTATCTTAGGGCCTATTTTTATGACCTCTATTTTCAACTATTCCACAACGGCTGGAACAAAATTGTCGCTACCTGGTACGCCTTTCTTATTTGCAGCTATTCTTTTTATCTTATCCCTAATAATACTAAATATTACTTTAAGTTCTAAGAAACTATCTTAGGTAGGATACAATCCCTCGTAAATTGGCTTCAAAGACTTTTCACTGAAAAGAGATGAGACCGAGCTTTCATGGGATATATTTAACATTGCTTGTGCCAAAAGAGGTGCTGTAGAAATAATTCTAATTTTTTTGCATCTTTTAACTTCCCGGGAAGGTTCTATTGTATCGGTTATAACCATAGAACTCAGGCTTGAGCTACTGATCCTTTTTGTTGCTTGTGCAGAAAGCACTCCATGAGAAATATATGCATGAACCGATTTAGCACCGTTTTCTAGCAAAAGTTCCGCTGATTTTATAAGTGTTCCCGCAGTGTCACAAATGTCATCCACTAGTATGCAGTTTTTATTTTTAACGTCTCCAATTATCGTCATGGAATTTATTTCTCCAGGAGCTTTTCTTCTCTTGTCGACAACTGCCAGATCAATATTTATTTTTTCAGCTAGCTCCCGTGCTCTCCCTACTCCTCCCACGTCCGGAGAGACTATCATTAACGATCCATCTCTTGAAAAATGGTGTCTTATATCGATAGCAAAAATGGGTGACGCATACAAATTATCTACTGGTATATCAAAAAATCCTTGTATCTGTGATGCATGCAAATCTAATGTCAAAACTCTATTTATCCCAGACTCAGCGAGGAGATTAGCAACTAGCTTCGCGCTTATTGGTGTTCTGGCCTTTGTTCTTCTGTCTTGTCTTGCATATCCAAAGTAAGGAATTATTGCAGTAATTCGTTTTGCGCTAGACCTTTTTAGAGCATCAGCGATTATTAATAGTTCCATAAGATTATCATTGGCTGGGTTAGATGTGGATTGAATGATAAACATATCTTCTCCGCGCACATTTTCGAAGACTTCTACAAAGATTTCTTGATCCTTAAACCGTTCAACTCTAGCTTTAACCAAAGGAATTTTTTCACCTATATGCAATCCAACTCTTTTTGATATTGCTTTTGCAAGTAGAATATTAGAATTACCTGATATTATTTTAAGTTTTCCGTTTGAATTCATAACTGTAAATTAATCTTAAGGATTTGATTCTTATCCTATACATTTTTGAATTTTATAAAAGTAAAAGGATTCCAAAATTGTTGTTTTATTTACATTTTGAGCAGAGACTTAGAATCGAACATTTCTTAAAAAAAATTATTTAATAAACTTTCAATACAATATCAGAACAGATAAATATGACTAGAAACGCATAATTAAATTTCAATTGCCAATCTCTGCAATAACATGTGAACGCATATTCTTTTTCGCTACTTTTGTTTCGTGAATACAATTGTTTTTAATAGAAAAGCCAAGTTGATGAACAGTGTTTCTATCTTTGGTAATTAAATGGTGCCAAGGAGGAAGAGGTTTTTTGTCAGAAACAAGTTTGTAGCTACATGTATAAGGAAGCCATTTAAGATTGATTTTTAAATTTTCCTTAGTCAAGGACATGCAGTTTTTAACTAGCTCCGTTCTTTTTTCATAATTTTGGCATCTACAGTTACTTAAATTAATTTGAGCACACGCAATATTAGTCAAATATATTTTCCTCTCATTTTCCAATTTCAGAAGGCAACATTTCCCACACCCATCGCAAAGTGCCTCCCATTCTATACTACTCAGCTCGTCCAGCGTATACTTTTCCCAGAAATTATCTCTTAATACTTTGTTTTCTATTTTTTTCATTATTTAAAGTATTTTTAAAATTTCGGAACAGTCTTTATTCATTTGTTTGATCAGCTGAATCTCATTATCGAACTTAATTTCCGGACGTAAAAAGTCTACCAAAGAAACAGATACTTTTTCCTCATAAAGTGAACCACTAAAATCAAACATGTAAACTTCTATGTTTGGATCATTATTTCCGTATGTAGGCCTTAATCCGATCGACGCGGCTCCCTTATATTTTCCTTTATGTTCTCCCGAAAGCACCTCAACAAAAGCAGCGTAAACCCCATATCTTGGGATTAGGATATCTTTTATTTCTAAATTAATGGTTGGAAATCCCAAATCTCTCCCCCTTTGAAATCCCTTCTGAACCACGCCCACAATATGATAATTACGGTTAAGTAATTTATTTACTTCTTTGATGGAACCTACCCTTAATTTCTCCCTTAATAGGCTTGAAGAAACTATCTGATCCTCAAATTTGAAGGCTGGGGCTATAGTCAAGTCAAGTTTCCCTTCAATATTATATTTTCTTAATAATTCTATAGAACCTGCTCTATTTTTTCCAAATCGAAAGCTTTCTCCAACTACAATATGTTTAATATTTAGCTTTTTGATCAAAATGGTCTCAACAAACTCTTCAGGTCTAAGAGTTGCTAAAGACTGATTAAATGGTATTTCAAACAGTACGTCCAAATTTAGGTCTTTTAAAGTATTCATACGCGTTTCAGCATTCATTAGACGGAATCTAGGTTGGTTTTCGTTGAAAAACTGTCGTGGATGCGGTTCGAAGGTCAGGACTCCAGTATCCAATTTTTTCCCATGATTTTGAGCTAATGATATAACAGATAGGTGGCCTAAATGAAGTCCATCAAAATTACCTATTGCAACAGAATAACCTCTCGATTGCCTTGGAATCTTTTGAGTGTCTTTAATTATTATCATCTTAAAAATTTACCTATTTTTAATTCTTATAAAATTATTTTCTGTTTGTATTTTAATGGTCAAATCTTATTAAATTCCCGTATTAACTATGGCCTGTTTTTTTCTTATCAATTATTGAAAAAACTTCATAGCAAAAGTTGGTTCAATGAAATTATTCTTTAGAAGATATTTTTTAAATCCTTTTTTATCTATAAAGTATGTACGATTTTTTTTGATTAAGAAATCGTTTCTTAGCAATCCTCCAATAATCAATAATGAGTCAAGCCCTTCAAACCCAGCTCCTTTTATATCTGTATTAATGCCATCACCAACACAAAGAAACTTATTTTTTTCGAGTTTAATTTTAGTAGAAACGAACTGATAAACTTTTTTGTAAATAGTACTAAAAGGTTTTCCAAGGTAAGTAGTTTGACCTCCCATTTTCTCGTATCTGTATGCAATTGATCCAGCGCATAACTCTCTCCTGTCACCTATATCCACAACTAGGTCGGGGTTGGAACAAACAAAGGGTAAGCCTTTTCTAATACCTTCATACAATAGATCGTTGTAGTTATCCAGGGTGTCTGAAACTGGGTTAAAAGGTTCAGTGCAAACTATTATTTCCGCATCAGCTAAAGTTGCGATTTCAATCTCTAGTATCCTGTTATAATGTTTGATGTTTTCGAAGACACTATGATTTCTAGTTGCTCCAATATGAAAAACTTTTATTTTTTTTTTGTAATTCGCTCCAAGAAGTTCAGATGTCAATTCACCTGATGTTAATAAAAAGTCGTAATGAGCTTTATTAATCCCCAGTCTATTAATTTGACTCTCAACTGAATCCCGTGGTCTAGGTGCATTGGTCACTAGAATAACCATTCCGCCCTTACAACGAAAATTATTTAAAGTTTGGAGAGCCTTCTCGAAACTATTTTTTCCATCATGTAAACATCCCCATAAATCACAAATTAAGATTTCATAATTTTCTGATATTTCTGAAAATTTATTTAAAAAAGTTGTCAAATGACATTTTCCCGGGAATGCAAATAAAATCTTAAGTTTTCTGTTAAATTAATTTTTTTAATAACGCAAGTTAGTATAAGAAACTATTTTTTTTGCTATTTTTAAAAAAAAAGTCAATTGACGTATTGACAAGATTAATTTCTTGCTTAAATACAAGAACGCTACTAGATTGCCAACCTTGAGAGGGAAGCTAATCTTTTAAGTTTAATTTTTTTTTTGGAGGAGATACTCAATGGCTTTTAAACCTTTGCACGACCGTGTTGTGGTTCGTCGAGTTGATAGTGAAGATAAAACAGCTGGGGGATTAATCATTCCCGATTCAGCTCAAGAAAAACCGGCTGAGGGCGAAGTGGTTTCTGTTGGATCTGGTGCTAGAGACGATTCAGGCAAAATTATACCCATGGAGCTTAAAGCAGGAGATAAAATTCTGTTCGGAAAATGGTCTGGAACTGAAGTGAAAATAAACGACGAAGAATTACTTATAATGAAGGAAAGCGATATTTTAGGAATTATTTCTTAAAATATATAAAACATAACAACTCAATTAAAGTTAGGAGCTGAGAAAGATGGCAGCTAAAGAAGTAAAATTTGAAACAGACGCTCGCACTAGGATGTTAAGAGGAGTAGACATTCTAGCTAATGCGGTGAAAGTAACGTTAGGACCAAAAGGTAGAAACGTTGTATTGGATAAGTCATTTGGCGCACCAAGAATTACCAAGGATGGTGTTACGGTTGCAAAAGAAATAGAGCTTGAAGATAAGTTTGAAAACATGGGAGCTCAAATGGTGAAAGAAGTGGCGTCCAAGACAAATGACACCGCTGGCGATGGAACAACGACCGCTACCATACTATCTCAAGCAATTGTCAGAGAGGGATTGAAATCCGTGGCTGCAGGAATGAACCCAATGGATTTAAAAAGAGGAATAGACGCCGCTGTTTCAAGGGTAGTTGAAGAAATCAAGGGTATGTCAAGACCAGTTAAGGATTCAGCTGAAGTTGCTCAAGTTGGAACTATTTCAGCAAATGGAGAGGAAGAAATAGGTAAGCAAATTGCGGACGCGATGCAGAAAGTCGGCAATGAGGGAGTAATAACTGTTGAGGAAAATAAGGGGCTGGAAACAGAAACTGACGTTGTTGAAGGTATGCAGTTTGATAGAGGATATCTGTCTCCATATTTCATCACTAATGCAGATAAAATGATTACTGAACTAGAGGATTGTCTTGTTTTACTACATGAAAAGAAACTTTCCTCATTGCAACCAATGGTTCCATTGTTAGAAACAGTAATACAATCTGGAAAACCTCTTTTAATTATTGCAGAAGATGTCGAAGGTGAAGCTTTAGCAACCTTAGTAGTTAATAAACTTCGTGGAGGTTTGAAAATAGCAGCTGTAAAAGCTCCAGGTTTCGGCGACAGAAGGAAAGCGATGCTTCAGGATATAGCTATCCTTACAGGTGGTCAGCTGATTTCAGAGGATCTCGGCATGAAACTTGAAAATGTTACGATGGATATGTTGGGTACTGCCAAAAAGATATCAATTAATAAAGACGATACTACTATAGTTGATGGATCTGGGGAAAAGTCCGAAATAGAGGCGAGAGTTGCTCAAATCAAAGCTCAAATAGAAGAGACTACATCTGATTATGATAAAGAAAAACTTCAAGAGAGATTAGCTAAATTGGCTGGTGGAGTGGCTGTTATCAGAGTTGGTGGAGCAACGGAAGTCGAAGTCAAAGAGCGTAAAGACAGAGTTGACGACGCATTAAATGCTACTCGCGCTGCTGTTCAAGAAGGAGTGATCGTCGGAGGTGGAACAGCACTAATTCAGGCCGCTAAGAAGCTAGATAAAGTGAAAACTGAAAATCCTGATCAGGAGGCAGGGGTTAAAATTGTTGCTAGAGCACTAGAAGCACCTTTAAGACAAATCGCTGAAAACGCCGGAGTTGATGGATCAGTAGTAGCTGGCAAGATTAGAGAGTCATCGGATATGTCACATGGATTTAACGCTCAGACAGAGGTTTATGGTGATATGTTTAAGTTTGGTGTTATAGACCCTGCCAAAGTTGTAAGAACAGCGTTAGAAGACGCTTCATCTGTAGCGGGACTTTTAATAACAACGGAAGCTATGGTTGCTGATAAGCCTGAGCCAAAGTCTGCTGGTGGAGCGCCCGCAATGCCTGACATGGGTGGCATGGGCGGCATGGGCGGCATGGGCGGTATGATGTAGTACTGCTGCTTATCCATTATTTATTCAAGAAGGGAGCTTTTAGCTCCCTTTTTTATTACGTTAATATGCCCCATCTTCCTACCTGAACGAACTTCACTTTTCCCATATAGATAAAGTTTGGAATTTGTGTGAAATTGTTTCTTTGTGTGTAATGTTCCTATTAAATTATACATGTTTACGTCGGCGTATCTTTCGGGAGACAAAAGAGGTAGACCCGATATGGCTCTTATATGTTGTTCGAATTGACTTATGTTAGACGCATCCATAGTCCAGTGGCCAGAGTTGTGTACTCTAGGGGCAAACTCATTGACATAAAGCTTTTGATTTTTTAGGAAGAACTCAACACCTATCACGCCAATATAATTGAGATTTGACGCTATTTTTTTAGAAATTAAAATCGCTTCTTGTCTTGTTTCCTTACTGATTTTTGCCGGTACCAAACTTGAAAAAAGAATGCCGCCTTTATGCTGATTCTCAGCTGCTTCAAAGGCTTTTATTTCACCTTTTGTATCTCTTGCTAAAATAATAGAAATTTCCTTGTCAAAATCTAAAACCTCCTCTGCTATTGACGGTGGTATTAACTGTTTAGAAAACTTTTGCCTCAAATCACTATAATTTTTAACTCGGATTTGACCTTTCCCGTCATATCCAAACCTTCTTGTTTTTATAATGAATTGCTTCTTTTTCTTTTTAACTAAAAGTTCTAGATCAGAGAAATCATCAACTTTATAAAAAGGTGTAGTCCTAATTCCCAAATCAAGTAAAAAGCTTTTTTCAAGAAATCTATCTTGTGCAATTTCTAGCGATTTGACGGGTGGGTAAATAGTTATCTCTTTCTCTATTTCTCTAAGACCCGATGAGTCTATGTTTTCAAACTCGTAGGTTAAAATATCTAAGGATTTTGAAAAGTGACGTAATTTATTTTTATCTTTGTAATCACCATTAGTGATTGAGTTTGAAACTTGAGCTGCAGGACAATCGCTTTCAGGGCAATAAATGTGTACGTGAAAACCAAGGTCTGCACATGACATAGAGAGCATTCGAGCAAGTTGCCCTCCGCCAATAATACCAATGTTTTTAATTGGGCTCATCTGCAACTTTTTTTGTAACTTTCTCGCGCCAATCACTTAGTGACTGTTCACATTTAGGATTTTGCAGACCTAACAACTGTATAGCCAATATAGCAGCATTAAAGGCCCCAGGCTCTCCAATGGCCATTGTTGCTACTGGAAAACCTCTAGGCATCTGAACTATGGAATATAAACTATCCAAACCCTTAAGAGCAGACGTTTCTATTGGCACACCTATAACTGGCAAAATAGTTTTAGATGCAATCATTCCAGGTAAATGAGCCGCGCCTCCTGCTCCTGCAATAATTACCTTTATTTTCCTTTGAGTTGCTTTCGAAGCAAATTGATATAAACGGTCTGGAGTCCTATGAGCTGATACAATTTTTTTTTCATAGTCTATTTTAAATTCTTCTAATAAGTCACAAGCAACCTTCATAGTTGACCAGTCTGATTGACTTCCCATTACTACTGAAACATCAACTTTTTTCACCTCTTAGGCTCCTTTATTCTCGCTCAGATACTTTTCCGCATCAAGCGCTGCCATACAACCCGTTGCTGCAGAGGTAACGGCTTGTCTGTAAACATTGTCAACAAGGTCTCCTGCTGCGAAAACCCCTTCTATTGAAGTCTTTGTAGAACCAGGCTCAGTAACTATATAACCTCCGTCATATGTTTTTAATTGCTCGACGAAAAGTTCAGAAGCGGGAGAGTGACCTATTGCAATAAAAACACCTGAAGCCTCTATATTTATTAATTTGTTTGTATTTGTATCTTCAAGAGTTAAACCTGTTACACCTGGAGGATTATTTTCTCCTATAACGTCTATTACTTTTTTATTCCAAAGAATTTCTATTTTTTTATTTTCCATAAGCCTATGTTGCAAAATCTTTTCAGCTCGCAGTGAGTCTCTTCTATGGATCAATAAAACTCTAGAAGCAAACTTTGTTAAGAAAAGGGCTTCCTCAACAGCCATATTGCCTCCTCCTACTACTGCAACTATTTTATCCTTATAAAAAAAACCATCACAAGTGGCACAAGCAGACACGCCGAATCCTTTGAATTTCTCTTCATTTTGCAAACCTAACCAATTTGCTTGAGCTCCCGTAGCAAGAATTATAGCATCTGCAAAGTATAGCTTTCCACTATCAGCTTCTGCACAAAAAGGTCTGTCCTTTAAATTTAGCTTTTTTATATGATCAGAAATAACCTCACAACCTAATTTTCTAGCGTGATTTTCCATTTTAATCATTAAATCTGGCCCCTGTATTTCTTCTTCTCCAGGCCAATTTTCTACCTCGGTAGTAATTGTTAATTGACCGCCAGGTTGTATTCCTTGAATTAAAATTGGGGACAACATGGCCCGAGTCGCATATACAGCTGCGGTATATCCTGCTGGCCCTGACCCTATAATCAACAGTTTAGACTTAATATGATCACTCATTTCTTTCCTCAAAAATTGGTTTTCTAGAGACTTATTACAGACGCCATTCGACCAAAGTCTTTTTCTAGCGTTTTATATGTTCTCCTATTAGAAAAAAACATTTGTTCATCTGCATATGTGCACATATCTATTACTTCTATATTACAAATACCCATCTCTTCAAACCTAATTTTAATAAAGCCAGCTAAATCAAAAAATATTTTCCCGTCAACTCTATTGAAAAAATTTTCAAATGATGAATCTTGTAGTATAAACCTTTTAACCAAGTCGTCTTTCACCTCATAACTTTTTTTGGAAATACAAGGGCCTATCGCGACAGCTAACTTTTTTTTGTCTATACCAATTTCATTTAATTTTAATACTGTATTTTCACAAATTCCAGCTAGGGCTCCTTTCCAGCCTGCATGAATGCCCGCAATAAAACCACTTTCGGGTTCAAAGGCTAATATGGGGGCACAATCTGCTGTAACAATTCCTACACCGGTATTTTTTTTATTTGTTATAAAAGCATCTGCCTCTAATTTTAAAATATCATTTGCATTTGTTTTATTATCAAAAAAAACTACCTTATTGGTATGTTTTTGATTAAGAAAAAAGACTTTATCTGAATTAGCTCCTAAGGTTTCTGAAACTATTTTCCTGTTCTCAATTATGTTTATAGGACTATCAGCAGAGTTGAAAGAAACATTTAGGCTCGAGTAAATGCCTTTAGAAATTCCTCCAACTCGTCCAAAAAAACCATGTTTTACCCCCTGCAAATTTTGCGCTTTAAAAAACTTTTTCAAATCAAATAAACCCCTCTATATCAGCAAGCTTACCATCAAAAATAGCAAGCACCTTGAATAATGTTCCCATATTTTCAGGATCAATCAATTTTTTTATTCCATTAATTTCAGAGTAAATATTCTTTTCTGGATTCAGTTTAATCAATTGTTTCAAACGATTTTCAATTCCTAAATTCTTTAAAAATTTGTATTGCTCCAAAACGGGAGAAACGCATAAATCTCTTTCAAGAGCTACTTTGGCCAAGATACTAAAATTTACGTGAGAACTTAGATCACTTGTACCAGGGTTCTCTAAAATGAATTCCGGATTGTGATTCTTTATCGCTTGTAAAGTATCCCCAAAACCAAAGGCGTCGCCATAGTCAATTATTAAAGCTATACTTCCAAATTTTTTTATATGCTCACAAATTAGTGAAATTATTTCAATAGAGATAAATGAATATTCAATTATATCTCCAACAGGTATCTTATCAAAATAATTGGTTTTAAATTTTACTACTGTTTTATCCAAGGTGAAATAAAAGTTATTATTTTTAACTGCTACCTTTCTTTCCTGCCAACCACCTTCTACTTTCACGTATTGGTTTATCGGTAAGGAGTCGAAGAATTCATTTGCGATAATAACAAGTGGTTTTTGGGGTATTTTACTCAAATCATCTAGCCATTTGATATTAAATCCCAAAAGTTTTTTTTGCTGAATTGATTTTAATACAGAGGACTTTTCAAGAAGATAAGCTTCGGTTTCGATTTTATTTTTAATGATTTTATTTATTGCCCTTAAAGCGTCACTCACTAAAGTTCCTTTTCCAGGTCCTAACTCTAATAAAGACAGTTTTTTATCTCTAAATTTATTAAGATGCTGACTTAAGGACCAAATTCCTATTAATTCACCAAAAGTTTGAGATAACTCAGGAGAGGTAACAAAATCTCCATCTCTGCCTATGATCTGTTTTTTTGAATAATACCCTTCATCAGAGTCCCACAAACAAATTTCCATATACTTGGAAATGCTGATAGGTCCCTCTAAAGAAATTCTTTCGGCTATTTTTCTCTTTAATAGCATTTTGGATTTTTACGTAATGCATTCCAAATTAGCAAAAAGCCAATTAAAATCATAGGCAGGCAAAGAGTTTGCCCCATTGTTAGACCCAAGTCGGAAGTAATTTGAAAAGCATGCCCAAGAGGATTAGTCTCTGTCACAAAGAAGTTATCAGCCTCCCTAACGAACTCGATAAAAAATCTTGTTAAGCCATAGCCGATGAGAAACGTTCCAAATATTAGGCCGGGTTTTTTCAGGGCCTGAAAGGCATATACTAGAAGGAAAAATATAGCCATGAGCAGTATGCCTTCGAGGGCCGCCTCATATAATTGAGAAGGATGCCTTAGGCAAACGCTGTCCTTATTATCAGGGCAAAACTGTCCTCCTCCCTTTGTAAAAGCCACACCTAAAAAAAATGAAGTTTGCTTGCCCCAAAGTTCCCCATTAACGAAGTTGGCGATACGGCCAAAAAAAAGGCCGGGCGGTGAGGAAAAAGCAATAATATCTCCTAGAGTTAAAATCGGAAGATTGCGTCTAATCGCGAAAAATATCCCTCCTATAACCACTCCTAGAAACCCACCGTGAAAAGACATTCCTCCTTCCCACAGAAAGAATATTTTTTGTGGATTTTCTAAGTAATATGTTGGTGTATAAAAAATGCAATATCCTAACCTTCCTCCAATTAAAATACCAAGGATCATATATGTTATTAAGTCATCAATATCATTCTTGGAAACTGGTTTTCTAGAACTTTTCCATAAACGTTGATTGCGTACTATCACTAACATTAGGTACCAAGCAACTAAAACGCCGCATATATATGATAAACCGTACCATTGAATATCTATTGTCTTCCCAAAAAGGGAAAATGATAACGCGGTTTCATCTATATTTGGGTATTGGAAAATTTTTTTCTCCAAAAACATCTAAGTAGACACTATATTAATCTTTAATAATTTAAAAAACAAAATAAAAGGAATTAAAATGCAACTAAAAAATCCTCTTATTGATAATCTTTCTAAAGTTATGACGGACGCTTTTGGGGCAGCACAATCTGCAAAGACGGAAGCAGAATCTGTATTTAAGTCTTGGTTAGATGGGTGGTTAGCTGATAGAGATTTCGTTACGAGAGAAGAGTTTGAGGCGTTAAAGTTAAGCGTTGAAAAAATTAGAAAAGAAACTGCTCAAAAAGGGAAGAACTCTTCTGAGGCAAAAAATGTAAAGCCAAAATCAAGAAATAAGTAGAAAAATTATCAATATTTAGTATACAAAAAAAATAAATTACTAATTATTGTGGAGATTTCAAAATTTTGTGGGTATACTGATTGCAAAAAAAAGGAGCAGTTGTAAATGAGGCGATCAGAGTCCATAATATTTTTAGATGAAACCCATCCAATAGACGCCTTAGAAATATTGGCTAATTCTGAAAAGTGGGAATTCTTAAGGGATCAAGATGATGAAATATCAATTATCATAAAAGGTAGTTGGAGAGAGTACGCTTTAAATTTTATTTTGAACTCAAGACGTGAAACATTAGGAAGCATTTGTTCTTTTGAAATGTCACCACCAAAAAAGAAATTATCAAAGCTTTATGAGACACTAAATTTAGTTAATACAGATAATACAGAGGGCACATTTGTTTATAGCCCGCATGAGAACTTAATGCTTTATCGAAACAGCCTGTCTTTAAATGATGAGCTAATTATAACCTCAGGAGAACTTAAGATTATTATAAACCGTACAATCAACATCGCAGAAAAGTTTTATCCAACTTTTCAAATTACATGTTGGGGTGACGCTATGCCAAAAGAAGCGATTTCTGTAGCCTTTGGTGAAGCCGCAGGCTATGCATAGATTGTATTTTTAAGTGAACAGTTTTATTCAAAAAAAGGCTAAATTATATTTAATTGGCTGTGGGCGTATGGGAGGATCCATACTTGCTGCATGGATAAAAAAGGGTTATCCATTAAAAAAAATATTCGTTGAGGAACCTAATCCGTCAGATTGGTTAAAAAAAAAATCTGATGAGGGATTAAATTTAAACTATCCTCAGCCACAAGATATCCAATTCTGTTTTTTGGCAGTAAAGCCACAGAGTATTGAAGCAATCGGACCCATACTAAAATCTTTGTCGAATAAATCAGTAACTTTTGTTTCTATGCTAGCGGGCATTGAAACAAAAAGAATTGCTGAATATGTTGGAACTAAAGAGGCAATTGTTAGGATAATGCCTAATCTACCCGCTCAGGTCTTTAAAGGAGTAACTGCGCTAATTGAAAATGAATTTGTGAAAAAGGAAAAATTATTCGAACTCACAACCTTGATAGAAAGTTTTGGGGCAGTAATAAAATTATCTGGAGAGAATAAAATAGATGTGGTGACAGCTATTTCTGGCTCTGGACCAGCTTACATATTCTTAATGGCAGAATTAATGATTAACGAAGGGATAAAGCAAGGCCTAACAGTTGAAGAGGCAAACGTCTTGACAAAAAATACAATACTTGGTGCCGGTGAATTGATGATCGACTCAGACTTAACACCTGGTAAACTCAGAGAAAACGTTACTAGTCCGGGAGGTACAACTCAAGCTGCCCTTTTACATTTAATGGGTGAAAAGAAAGGGTTACCTGCTATTCTCCCAAAAGCAATTGATGCAGCAATACAAAGGTCAAAACAGCTAAGCAAAATATAACATGCAACCTAGGCAAATATCGATTTATATAGAATTAAACATTTGTGAAAGATTTAAACTATGAATGCCTTTTTTGATACAGAAATGAGAGTTGGAAAGATCGTAAAAGCAGAGAACTTTGAGGAGGCAAGGAAACCAGCTATTAAGATGTGGATAGATTTCGGTAGTAAAGTAGGAATTAAGAAATCATCTGCTCAGATTACTGAAAACTATACACCTGAAACCCTCATAGGAAAGCATGTAGTAGGTGTTGTTGATTTAGAACCTAGACAAATAGGGCCTTTTATTTCTGAAGTTTTAATTCTAGGGGTTAATGGTTATAATGAAAATGAAATTGTTCTTTTGACCCCAGAAAAGCCGGTCAAACCTGGCAGTCGTATTCATTAAGCGTATTATGAAAATATGAAACCAAAAATTATTGTTACTAGAAAATTACCAGATAGTGTTGAAGAGAAATTGAAGGAGTTATTTTTAGTTTCTTTTAACAAAAATGATTTAAGTTTTGATAGAGAAAAATTACTAGAGGCGATGAAACAAGCTGATGGAATTCTATGTACTGTAAGTGATAAAATAGGTAAAGAAATTTTGGAAGCTTCGAACAGACGGGTAAAAATTATCGCTAATTTTGGGGTGGGGGTGGATAACATAGATTTGGAGACAGCCAAAGAAAATAAGATAATTGTGACCAATACTCCTGATGTTTTAACGGAGGCCACGGTCGACATAGCTACCCTTTTATTATTATCAGTGACTAGAAAAGCGTTTTATTCAGAGATGATGGTAAGACTAGGAAAATGGAGTGGATTTTCTCTAGTGAATAACCTTGGTATAGACTTAAGGGGAAAGACTATAGGAATAATCGGTATGGGGAGAATAGGTAGAAGTTTTGCCAAGAGAGCCAATCAAGCTTTTGGAATGAAGGTACTTTATTTCAATCGAAGTCCTGTAACGGATCTTGAGTTTGAAGCTAACGTCAGATTTGATCTTGATAAGCTTTTGGAAGAGTCAGATGTGATCTCAGTTCATATTTCAAGTGGAAAAGACAATAAGAACTTTTTGTCTAAAAATAGATTAAGAAAAATCAGCAAATCTGCTTTTTTTATAAACACTTCCAGAGGAGATATCGTTGACGAAGAAGCATTAACAACTTTACTTTATAATCGTGAAATTGCTGGAGCGGGTTTGGATGTTTACATAAATGAACCTAATGTTCCCGATAATTTAAGAGCACTACCAAATGTCACACTTTTACCACATATAGGTTCTGCTACTATTGAAACTAGAGAGAAAATGGGGATGCTGGCATTAAGTAATTTGTTAGCTTTTTTTAATAAAACAGAAATACCTAATAGAGTAATCTAAATGTGATACTCCTGTATTGATTTAACCAAGTAGTCATATTTTTTATTTTCTTTAAGGGAAAATATGGCGGCAATGATTCCTCTTGCAGTAGTATAATAAGGAATTTTCCTATCAATAGCTAATTGTCTTATATCTTTACTATCTCTAATTGATTGCTCACCTTCGGTTGTATTCATCACGATTGATATCTTATTATCAATCAATAAATCAACTATATTGGGTCTTCCCTCAAAGGCCTTTTTTACTAATTCATTTTTTATACCCGCTCTGTCTAGAAATGACTTAGTACCTGATGTTGCAACTAGTATAAAGCCAATGTCGTTTAGATTTCTTAAAGCATTGAGCATAGCCTCAGTTTTATCCGAATCTTTAATTGAAATGAATGCACCGCCAGAATGCGGTAACATAATTCCTGCAGCTATTTGAGACTTAAAGAATGCCATTTCAAAATTATTATCTATCCCCATAACTTCTCCTGTTGAACGCATTTCAGGTGTTAAAAGAGGGTCACTTCCCGGCAATCTTTCAAATGGTAGTACTGCTTCTTTAACAGCAACTTGTCCATTGGTTTTTTCCTTAAAGTTTAAATCTGATATTTTCTTACCAATCATTAATTTTGCGCCGAGCCCTGCTAAAGGTATTCCTGTTGCCTTAGATATAAAAGGTACAGTCCTACTTGCCCGAGGGTTTACTTCCAAAACATATATCTCTTCGTTTTTTACGGCAAATTGCACATTCATCAAACCCTTAACTTTTAGCTCTATTGCCAAAGCTGTCGTTTGTCTCTTTATTTTCTCAATTATTTCTCTCTTCAAAGAGTGAGGAGGCAAGGAGCAAGCACTGTCTCCCGAATGTACTCCAGCTTCCTCTATATGTTCCATCACTCCTGCAATAAAAACTTTTTTTCCGTCGCTTAAAGCATCTACATCGACCTCGATAGCAGAACCTAAGTAACTTTCTAAGAGTAGAGGACTATTTGGATTTATCTCTATATCAGTTTTCAAATAATTTTTTAGTTGTTTGGAATCATAAATTATTTCCATTGACCGACCTCCTAATACAAAAGAAGGTCTTGCTATTATGGGGTATTCGACTTCCTCAATAATCTTATTGGTGGCTTTTTTTGAATTAATTGCTTTATTTTTTGGCTGCTTCAAATTCAATTTTTCTATTATATCTTTAAAAAGTTGCCTATCCTCTGCTATTTCAATCGATGAAGGTTGAGTGCCCAGAATTTTGACCCCTTTTTCTTTTAATTCCCTTGCTAGCTTTAGAGGTGTTTGACCGCCGTATTGAACTATTACTCCTAAGAAATCACCTCTTCTTTTTTCTTTCTCAATGATATTAAAAACTGACTCGAAAGTTAGAGGTTCAAAGTAAAGTTTCTCTGAAGTATCAAAGTCTGTAGAAACAGTTTCCGGATTACAATTAATCATGATTGTTTCTATTTTTTCTTCACTCAGCGAAAAGCAAGCGTGACAACAGCAATAATCAAATTCAATCCCTTGACCTATTCTATTAGGTCCGCTTCCAAGAATTATTACTTTTTTCAAGTCTGATGGATTAGCCTCACAATCATTTGAAGCTTCTGTTGATATATCATATGTTGAATATAAGTATGAAGCTTCAGAGTTAAACTCCGCTGCGCAAGTGTCTATTCTCTTGTAAACTGGAAAAATATTTTCTTTTTCTCGGAATTTTTGAACCTCTACAGTTGATAGATCTAATAATGTTGCTAACCTGGAGTCGCTAAAACCTATAGATTTAGCATAAGAAATATCAATTTTTGAAGGGTAAGGCCCACTTTTTAAAAGCTTTTTTTCATATGATATTATTTCTTCAATCTGCTTTAAAAACCAAGGATCATAAAGTGTAAGTTTGTTGATCTCTTCCAGTTTAAGTCCAATGCGGAAAGCATGACCGATAAATAATATTCTATTTGGAGTCGGTATCGAAAGCTCTTTTGTGATGGAAGCCTTAGTGAAATTGCTTTTCTGTTCTTCAAACCCTGTTATGTTATTCTCTAATGAGTTTAAGGCTTTTTGTAGGCTCTCCTGAAAAGTTGTTCCTATAGCCATAACTTCTCCTACAGATTTCATTGCTGTTCCTAATTTATTGGAGACAGCAGGAAATTTTTCGAAAGCAAAACGTGGTATTTTTGTTACGATATAGTCTATGGAGGGCTCGAAACTTGCAGGGGTTGTCTTTGTAATATCATTCTTTAGCTCATCTAGTGAATAGCCGACTGCAAGTTTTGCTGCTACTTTAGCTATTGGGAATCCTGTTGCTTTTGAAGCTAGAGCAGATGATCGAGAAACTCGGGGATTCATCTCTATTATTAGCATTTCACCTGTCTTTGGATTAATCGCCCATTGAACGTTAGAACCTCCAGTTTCTACGCCTATTTCCCTAAGTACTGCTAGGGAGGCGTTTCGCATCGATTGATATTCTTTATCTGTTAATGTCATAGCTGGCGCTACAGTAATACTATCTCCTGTATGTACCCCCATTGGATCGATATTTTCTATCGAACAAACTATAATAGCATTATCGTTCCTATCGCGGATAACCTCCATTTCAAATTCTTTCCACCCAATAAGGCTTTGGTCTACCAAAATTTGATTAACGGGAGAAGCCTCTAAACCTTCTAAACAAATTTTCTTAAAATCATTAATGTTATAGGCAACACCACCTCCTTTTCCACCCAGCGTAAAGGCAGGCCTAATTACAGCTGGCAATCCTATCTTCTCGACCGCTAACATAGCCTCTTTTAATGATGTAGCTATTTCGGATTTGGGGCTTTTTATCCCTATTTTATCCATACTTTTTTTGAAGAGTGATCTATCTTCAGCTTTTTCTATAGCTTCCCTACTAGCCCCAATTAGTTGAACTCCATGTAATTCTAATGTTCCATTTTTATCTAATTCAACTGTTACATTAAGAGCAGTTTGACCGCCCATTGTTGGTAATATTGCATCAGGGTTTTCTTTTTCTATAATTTTTTCTATGGTTTTACTATTTATAGGCTCAATATATGTTACATCTGCTAGTTCTGGGTCTGTCATTATTGTTGCTGGATTGGAGTTAACCAGAATTATTTTGAATCCCTCTTCTCTTAATGCCTTACAGGCTTGAGCTCCACTATAGTCAAACTCACATGCTTGCCCTATTACAATCGGGCCAGCTCCTATAAGCAGTATGGAATTAATATCGTTTCTCTTAGGCATATAAATTTTTACTTTGAATAAGAAAACTATAAGTGTACAAACACTTAACATAAACTCTTTATTTTTAAATATTTATATTTTTGATTGTAGTAAAACTGATTATACGAGGATACATAAGTTTTGGTTGAAGAAGTGCATTTATTCAGATCCCATAATTGTAATCAATTAAGGGCAAATCATGTAAATGATAAAGTTAAACTTGCTGGGTGGGTGCATAGGGTTCGCGACCATGGCGGTGTTCTTTTCGTAGATCTGAGAGATCATTATGGCTTAACCCAAATCTTAGCTGATCCTGATAGCCCAGTTTTCTCTGATGTAGAGAATATAAAACAAGAATGGTGCATATGTATAGAGGGAGTAGTAAGAAAAAGAGAAGATAATTTAATAAATGCAAAGATTGCAACGGGAGAAATAGAAGTTTACATCTCAAAAATTTCGGTCTTGGGAGAGTCTGAGGAATTACCTTTACCTGTATTTGGAGATCTTTCATATCCTGAAGAAACAAGGCTCAAGTATAGATTTTTAGATCTGCGAAAAGAAACAATACATAGAAATATGGTTCTCAGGTCAAAAATAATCCAGTTTATTAGAAAAGAAATGTGGAAATTAGATTTCAATGAGTTTCAAACTCCTATTATAACTTCGTCCTCTCCTGAGGGGGCTAGGGATTTCCTAGTACCGTCTAGGTTACATCCTGGTAAGTTCTATGCTCTTCCCCAGGCACCACAGATTTATAAACAGCTTATTATGGTTGCTGGGTTTGATAAATATTTTCAGATCGCACCTTGTTTTAGAGATGAAGATCCAAGATCTGATAGATCCCCTACTGACTTTTACCAGCTAGATGTTGAAATGTCTTTTGTAAGTCAGGAAGATGTTTTCCAACTAATAGAAAAAGTCTTTATTGGGCTATTTGAGGAATTCTCTGATGGCTACAAAGTCAGCGCTGATTTTCCAATAATCAGCTATAGCGATTCACTTAATTGGTATGGTACTGACAAACCAGATTTAAGAAACCCTATCAAGATGTTAGACGTTTCGAGTTATTTTGAAGACTCGGGTTTCAAAATTTTTTCTGACCTTCTAAAGAATAAGGAAAATCAAATTAAAGCAATTCCAGCTAAAGCAGGTGGAAGCAGAAAATTTTGTGATCGAATGAACAAATTTGCGCAGGAGCAAGGATTACCCGGAATGGGTTATATATTTTGGCGTTTGACAGATGAAAAAAAAATTGAAGCAGCTGGCCCAATAGCTAAAAATCTGGGAGATCAGAAAACTGAGGAATTAAGGGAATTTTTGAATATGAAAAGTGGTGACGCAGTTTTCTTTTTTGGGGGAAACCCCTCACACTTTAATGATATTGCAGGGAAAGCTAGGAATGTTATAGGTTTAGAATTAGGTCATACCCTAGAAAAGTCTTATCAGTTTTGTTGGATAAACGATTTTCCAATGTATGAGAAAGATAAGGAAACCGGTAAAGTAGAATTCTCCCATAATCCATTTTCTATGCCAAAGGATGATTTGTTTGCTAAAGAATTAGAACCTTTAAATGTCTTGGGTCTACAATATGATTTGTCTTGTAATGGGTATGAGATACTTTCGGGTGCTATTAGAAATCACAATATAGATTCATTGTTTAAAGCGTTTGAAATTGCAGGTTACAGAAAAAAAGAAGTAGAGGAGCGATTCTCTGGTTTAGTGAATGCTTTGAAATTTGGAGCCCCTCCTCATGGTGGATGCGCTGCTGGTATAGATAGAATTGTAATGTTACTGGCGAAAGAAGAGAATATTAGAGAAGTAATTATGTTTCCTATGAATCAACGAGCTGAAGATCCAATGCTTGGTTCTCCAAGATTCCCAACTGATGATCAGCTTGAAGAATTAAAATTGCGTGTGATCGATGAGGACATTGTCTAGTTCTACGGCATAAAAAAATTTATCCCAAAACACACAGGCGCCCACACTAATAGTGTAAATATAGTAGTAATATAAAATTTCCTTTTTAAATTAGAGTTGACATGCGAAGATGGAGCTGTTCCTGGAATGATATTCTCAACATCTTTTTGCGTTGTCACATTTAAAGGTAAAATAATAAATAATATTATGAACCAAAACACTGAAAAAAGAACTATTGCTGAAGTTATAGTCATTTTTAAACTTGTTCGAGTTCTATGAGGGTTCCATTAAAGTCTTTAGGGTGAATAAAAATAACTGGCTTACCATGTGCGCCGATTTTTGGTTCGCTAGAACCCAATATTGTTGCGCCTTTTTCTACTAGCCTATCTCTAGATTTTAGAATATTGGTTACTTCATAGCAGATATGATGGATTCCCCCTTTTGGGTTTTTGGACAGGAAATTTAATATTGGGCTTTTTTCACCCAGCGGTTCTAAAAGTTCTATTTTTGTATTTGGTAGTTCGATAAATATTACGGACACTCCATGTTCAATTTGAGGAATTGGTTGGCCTACTTTCGCGCCCAACAAATCTTCGTATGTTTTTGCAGCATCTTTAAGGTTTGGTGTAGCAATCGCTATATGATTTAATTTGCCAATCATTGACTTAACCTTTGTTGATCATAATTTTTAATAAACTCTTTATAGATATTTTTTAACATAACAATATCTTTAGTTTTTGTATTCTCATTCACTTGATGCATTGTATCTCCAACCAAGCCAAATTCAATTACAGGATAAAATTTTTGTAAAAATCTAGCATCAGATGTTCCTCCTCCTGTAGACAGCTTCGGTGTCAACTTTGTTATTTTTTTTATTGATTCAGACATAATAGTTGAAAGGTGACCAGGTTTAGTTATAAAACTTTCGCCGGACTCTCGATATTCCAACTTTATTTTACTTTTCGAAGAATTATTGAACTTTTTAGATATATCTTTTATTAATTTTTTTAAATCGGATGCTTTATAATTATCATTATATCTAACGTTAAATTTAGCCTTACATTCTCCTGGTATCACATTTGAAGAAGGATTATCCGTTTCTACGGATGAAATATTTATTGAAGAGGGCTCAAAAAATTTAGTTCCATTGTCAAGTTGAAGGGATTTAAGTTCAGAAAGAAATTCTATTATTTTTTCAACTGGATTAATAGCTTTTTTGGGATAGGCAACATGACCTTGTTTTCCCTTGCAATATACAGTTCCATTTAATGAACCCCTTCTTCCAATTTTTATTGTGTCACCCAATTTATAAGATGAGGTTGGTTCACCCACAATGCAATCATTGATTTTTTCTTTATTTTTTTTAACCCAATCAAGAATCGCCTTAGTTCCAAATTCTGCTCGACCTTCTTCATCACTTGTTAGCATTATAACGATTGAGCAATTTAAATCATATTCTAGAACTGCTTCAGAGGCTGCACACATAAATGCCGCAACTGCAGATTTCATATCTACAGCTCCACGACCAAATATTCTTCCTGATTTTATTTCACCGGAAAAGGCACCATATTTCCACTCTTTTGGATCTCCAGCAGGAACAACATCTATATGTCCATTAAAAGCGATCGTTTTGTCATATGTTTTTTCTGGCACCCATCTAGCGAAAAGGTTTTTAACGCCATTTTTGGTAAATAAATTACAGGCGAATTTACTATCTTTTAATTGAGACCTCACATACTCTAATGATCCATCATCTTCAGGAGTAATAGATTGAAAAGTTATCAATTTTTTTGAAAGTAATATGGGATCATTTACAAACATTTATTCAATTAATCTCTCAGAAGATCATTAATAGATGTTTTACTCCTGGTTTTCTCATCTACTCTTTTTACGATCACCGCGCAATATAGATTGACATTATTTTTTGAAGGAATGGAACCTGATACAACTACAGAATAAGGAGGAATCTCTCCATATGAAATTTTTCCAGTCTCTCTATCAAAAATTTTTGTTGATTGCCCAATGAAAACACCCATTCCAACTACTGATCCTTCTCGTACTATACATCCCTCAACTACCTCAGATCTGGCTCCTATAAAACAATTATCTTCAATTACTGTAGGAGAAGCTTGCATAGGCTCTAAAACGCCACCTATACCCACTCCTCCAGAAAGGTGAACATTCTTGCCAATTTGGGCACAAGACCCTACTGTTGCCCACGTATCCACCATAGAGCCACTATCAACATAAGCGCCTAGGTTTACAAAAGATGGCATTAGAACTACATTTTCAGCTATGAAAGCGGAGTCTCTGACCACGGCATTTGGGACTGCCCTAAAATTTTTCTTACGCCATTCAGATTCATCCCAGTCTTTGAATTTGTTGTCAACTTTGTCCCACCAGGTACCTCCTTGTGGTCCTCCTTTTTGTAACTCCATATCACGTAAACGAAAACTTAGTAGAACAGCCTTTTTTGCCCATTGATTAACATTCCAGTCTCCATTGTCATCTCTTTCAGCAACTCGAATTTCACCATTTCCTAACATTTTTAGGGTTTTTTCTACTGAGCTTGTAATTTCCCCAGTTGTTGTTGTATTAATTTTATCTCTATTATCCCATGATTTTTCTATCATTTGTTTTAACTCAAGTTCTAACATGGTTGCTCCTTTTAACATTATTCAAATTTCAAAATAAACTCTACAAGTTCACTTCTTTGCAGTGGATGAAAATTATCATCAGAGACGGTAATGACCCTTTTATTTCCTTTAACATCATTCCAAATAGCTAATCCTTCCAGATTATCAAATTGGTTTGGATTTGAAGTAAAAATTATTTTCGGTTCATTGTTACCAAAAAAATCTAAAGAAAGTAATCGAAATCGTGATCTAAACCCGTTTGTCCAGGAGAACTTCCTTTCTAACAATAACAATTTATTCTCAGAGATAAATTCTGCACCAGTTACCAAAAAGTCATTATTAATCTCTATCTCTTTTATCAATGACCAAATATTTCTCTCATACCTGTAAATTGGTATTAAACTTTTCCCTTTTGGCGGTTTTTCTGGTATTGCGATTACCCTATTGTATTTATCAATGGCCAGGGCTTCAATACCGCTGTTGCTTCCCAATTTTTTGAAATCTTGATGCCTCTTAAGGAATTTTGCTTTTCCATCAATATTTTCGTGTTTCATCACTCTATTATTCGACTCAAAAGATATGAAATAGGATCCATTACTATCTCTGACGATAGACTCACTATCTGTGTTTCGTTTGTCTAGGAACTCTCCTTTACTTGAGAGTAGGCGTCCATCTCTTTTAATTGAGAAATCTTTTAAGTTTTGATTTTGATCTCTTATTAAATTCAATGAAAAGAAAAATGATTTGTCTGTAATCATTAATAATTCTGAACCATCATCAGAAATATCTATTCCAGAAAAACCACCATAATTATCTTCATTTCTCTCAATATTAAGATAGCCAGTAGGGATTAATTTCCATGTTTTAGTATCACCAGTTACAACTGATACACTCGCAAAAAAAATAAAAAGAAAAAATATTGGGTGCTTCATTAAATAGTTTTTTTAATTTTCACTAAGGCCAGCAAGGCCCACCCAATAAATAATAATATAATAATCGGTATTAAGCCAATTTGTTGTGATCCGCTTGCAAGTGTAAACCAAGTTATCAACATGGGAGCCAGAAAAGCGGTTGCTCTTCCAACCAAAGCATATAAACCAAAACTCTCTGTGAGACGTTTCTCATCAACTAAAAAAACTAACAGGGTTCTCGAGGCAGACTGTATTGGTCCGCTGACAAAACCTAGGATGCCACCAGCTATATAGAAGATTATGTCAGCTGAATTTGAGCTTGGATCCAGCTGTACACCATAAAAGCTACTACGGGTTAGGCCAAATATAATTATTATTACAACTAGTAAACCTGCCAACATAATATTTATACAAAATTTTGATCCAAATTTACTATCCCATATACCGCCTAAGTATGCTCCGATTGTTCCAGTTGAAGCAGCCAATATACCAAATAAACCAAGCTGTACTGTACTCATTTCTAAAACACCCGCTGCGTAAATACCGCCAAAAAAGAAAATAGCATTCATAGCATCTCTGTAGAACATCGAAGAGACTAGATACCATGCTAAGTTTCTATCGTTTTTTAGATTAATTATATTCGAAAGTAGATCCTTTAGAGCCTTCAAAACATCTAATTTATTTACATTAGCCAACTTTGCTTCTGGAACAAAAATAAAGAAAGGAATAATAAAGATTAGATACCAAATTGCAGTCAAAGGTCCTACAAATCGGGTGCCCTCTCTTTGTTCTGAGTCTAGGCCAAAAATTGGATTATTGCCTAATAATGTCAATCCATTTTCTTGTTCAACAAAGAGTAGCAACATTATAATAAGTGAGACCAATCCACCAAGATAACCTAATCCCCAGCCAGAACCTGATAACTTGCCTAAATTATTTGGTTTAACAAGGCTTGGCATCATGGAATTATTAAATACTGTTGAAAAATCAACTGCAACAAAGCCTATTGTATATGCAAGAAGAATCCAAAAAGTATTTTCCATATTTGGTTCTGCAAACCAAAGGCTAAATGTGGCTATTAAAAAAAACATTGAGAAAAACATTATCCAAGGTTTTCTTTTTTGGGTTTGATCAGCCATCGTTCCCAGGATTGGTGAAAACACTGCAACAATAACACCCGATGCAGTAACAGCTGTGCCGATAAGCGCCTGTCCTTCTACGGGGTTACTAGCAACTGCAGAGACAAAATAGGGACCAAAGATAAATGTGGCAATTAATGTGTGAATTGGTTGGCAAGCCCAATCAAACAGCATCCACGAATATATTTTTATTTTTTCCCCCATGGGACAATAATAGCAACTTTTTTGAATAGTGGTTCTTTTATTTCTATTTTTTTTTATTACTTATATTATACAATAAAAAGAAAGTAGTGATAAGGTTCCTCTATGGTTTCTTTACTAGAGATATTAGACTTAATTTTATATATTCTAAGTTGCGTTGTAATCGCACAAATTATATTGAGCTGGTTGATAAGCTTTAATATTTTAAACAGAAATCAACAATTAGTTATGCAGTTGTGGAATGGTCTTAACCAGTTGTTACATCCAATATATAGTCGTATAAGACGCTTTTTGCCATACTCAGGACCAATAGACTTTGCGCCTCTTGTCGTTATTATTTTAATCTGGTCAGCACAAATAATTATCCGTAACAATCTGTAAAATTTAGATAAAAGCCATATATAAAACTTCAATTTACTCATTGTTTGTTATTTCTTCTAGCTAACTCCCTCAGCCTGAGTGCCTTAAGTTTTATGAAGCCTTCAGCGTCTTTTTGATCGTAAAGGCCTTGATCGTCCTCAAACGTAACCAATTTTTCGGAGTAGAGGCTTTTTGAGGATTGTCTAGCAATAACTACGGCACTTCCCTTATATAATTTTAGAGTAACCTCGCCTTCAACAAATAGTTGACTTTCATCAATCAAGGCTTGAAGCATTTTTCTCTCAGGAGAAAACCAAAGACCATTGTAAATTAATTCTGCATATTTTGGCATTATCTCATCTTTCAAATGTGCTGACCCACTATCCAGCGTTATGCTTTCAATACCTCTGTGCGCTTCTAATAAAATAGTGCCACCAGGAGTTTCATAAATTCCTCTTGATTTCATACCAACAAACCTATTTTCAACTAGGTCTAGCCTCCCTATTCCATGTTTTGAACCTATTACATTAAGTTCCTCTAATAACTTTCCCGGTGAGTAATTTTTCTGATTCAAAGCAATGGGATCTCCGTTTTTGAAAGTTAAAGTAATAATATCTGATTTCTCAGCAGCACTTTCAGGTTGTTCCGTTCTTTGAAAGATATATTCTGGAGCTTCTTTTGAGGGATCTTCCAATATTAAGCCCTCAGAGGAAGTATGCAATAGATTCGCATCTACTGAAAAAGGAGCTTCACCGACCTTATTTGAAGTGATGGGAATTTGGTTTTTTTCGGCAAATTCCATCAATTTGGTTCTACTATTTAAATTCCACTCCCTCCAGGGTGCAATTATTTTAATATCTGGATTGAGAGCATAAGCTGACAATTCGAACCTTACTTGGTCATTACCTTTACCTGTCGCTCCATGAGAGACTGCATCCGCTCCAAGATTAGCAGCTATCTCAACTAAGCGCTTTGAAATCAAAGGCCGAGCTATTGAGGTACCCAATAGGTACTTTCCCTCGTAAACCGTATTTGCTCTAAACATTGGAAATATAAAATCTTTTGCAAAAGTCTCCCTTAAATCTTCTATGAAAATATGCTCTTTCTTTATGCCCAGCAATATCGCTTTATCCCTAGCCTGCTCTAATTCTTCACCTTGGCCAAGATCAGCGGTAAAACAAATTACTTCATAGTTTAACTCAGTTTGGAGCCACTTTAGAATTACAGATGTATCTAATCCACCAGAAAATGCGAGAACAACTCTTTTTTTTCCTGACATCTCTTTTCCTATTTTTGTTAATTAATAAGTCTTTTCAATCATTGACAGTTTTTATCTTAATCATCAAACTTAGAACACAGATTTTATTTTGTGTAAATATGATATATGACTTCAAATAGGTGACAAATGGCTGAAAATATTAATTCTTTTTTCTTTAATACTACACCCAGGATAATTTATGGATCTAATGTTTCAGAGGATAGCAACCCTTTTTCTAAGAAAATCGGAAAGAGTGTCCTTTTGATCACGGATAAGGGGATATCGTCATTAAAGCTTTATGAAAACTTAATTACTAACCTTAGAAAATCAGGTATAGCAATACATATTTTTGATAATATAGAGGCTGATCCTTCGTTAAAAACCTTAGAAAAGGCTATATCATTTGGAAAAGAAATTGATGCCAGCGGAATTATAGGTTTTGGCGGAGGTTCATCAATGGATGTTGCAAAACTTACGGCCCTTGTTTTGGGTTCTAACGAAAATTTAGAGGAAGCTTGGGGGGTAGGAAATGCAAAGGGACCTCGGTTGCCATTAATTTTGGTGCCAACAACTGCAGGGACAGGGTCAGAAGTTACACCCGTGTCGATTATAACTGTTGATGGAGATGAAAAAAGAGGTGTGTCATCGCCATTAATTCTTCCAGATTTTGCTATACTAGACCCACTACTAACGGTAGGCTTGCCAGCCTCTACGACTGCTGCAACTGGAATTGATGCGATGGTACATGCAATAGAGGCTTATGCATCAAAAAACGCAAATAATAATCCAATTTCTAGTCTTTTTGCGAAGGAAGCATTGGTACTACTTGGTGGCTCCATAAGACAATCTGTTCTAAAGCCTAAAAACATTGAGGCAAGAGGAAAAATGATATTGGGTTCTATGCTCGCTGGAATGGCATTTGCTAACTCTCCAGTTGCAGCTGTACATGCCCTAGCTTATCCTTTAGGAGGAACTTTTCATATTACTCATGGATTGTCTAACGCGCTTGTTTTGCCTGGTGTCCTAAGGTTTAATGCTGCGGATCCTTGGGCAGCAAAAAAATATGCTGAACTTTTACCTTTTTTGTTTCCAAATGAAAACCTAGAAAAAAGCGACCAGACCTTAACATCAATTTTTATAGAAAATTTGGTTAATTTGTCTAGTGATCTGAAGTTACCTCAAAAACTAAGGGAGTTAGATATTCCAAAAGATGCGTGCTCTTCCATGGCAAAAGATGCGATGAAACAGACACGCCTTTTGGTAAATAATCCAAGAGAACTTAATGAAAAAGATGCCTTCGATATTTATTCTTCGATCTGGTAATTCATTGGATGAGATTAGCATATGAGATTTTTGGTGAAAAAAACCAAAAGGAAATTCTAATTCTACATGGGTTGTTTGGCTCAAAAAGAAACTGGTTTAGTATAGCAAAAGCTATCGCTAATTTTGGATACAAAGTTTGGGTTTTAGATCTGAGAAACCACGGAGACTCAGAATGGAGCAAAAATCATACTTATTTTGACTTAGCACTCGATGTATACAACTTTTTTAGAAAAAATAATATCACGGATGCGTGCCTCTTAGGTCACTCCATGGGGGGAAAGGCAGCAATGCTTTTCGATTTACTCTATCCCAACCTATTAAGTAAACTAATTATCGTAGATATTGCTCCTGTAAAATATTTTTCTGCCTTTGAGTATTATCTCAAGGTCTTAAAGTCGATCGATTTGCATTTATTTAATAAACGATCTGAAGTCGAAGATAAGATTTCAAGTGAAATAGAGGATTGTAAGATTCGGTCTTTTTTATTGCAGAATATTAAATTTGATGAAAAAGGTGTTTTAAATTGGAAAATTAATATTCAATCCTTGATAGAAAACTCAAGAGACATAAGTGATTTTCCTGAGATTAAGGTCACTTCGAAAACTAATGCCTTGTTTTTGTTTGGCGCAGAATCTGAATACTTAGTAAAATCTCATAAAGGCTGCATTGGCAAACTATTCTCAAATAACCGTTTCGCAGAAATTAAAGATGCTGGTCACTGGGTTCATTCAGAAAAGCCAAAAGATTTTTTAGAAATTATTACAAATTTTTTAAAATCAAACTATACTTAATTTTAAATTAATAGATAGAAATTCAACAATGGATGATTACATCTTAGATAAAGTGATAGAAAAACGAGGTAAGGCGGAACCATCGAAGAGGAAAGAATACATTGAGTTTTTTGCAAAATTCAAAGGTAAGAAATTTCCAATTACTTATTTTGACAAGAAAGTTTTGGAGATAGAAACAAGTTTGGCGCCAAAATTAAGAGGGTTAGTAGATATTTATCGCGCGAACAAATATTATGCACAATGTCTAATTGTCGTTAGTAGTAGTAATGGCTTTAGGACCAGATATGAATATAAAAGATACACTGAAAAATTGACAACCCCTCCCAAAGATTACATAAAGTTTGAAACTCCCACTATAGAGACAGCTGACAACTAATTTGGAATAAGTCTTGAACAAACAAGTTTATGTAAATGGAAAGTATTTTGATAAAAATGACGCTGTGGTCTCAGTTTTCGATAGAGGTTTTTTGTTCGCGGACTCAGTTTATGAGGTGACAGCAGTAATAAATGGCTTTCTCGTAGATTGGAAGGCTCATTTTAGTAGATTGAAAAATTCTCTCAAAGAAATTAAGCTAAACTTAAAAATCCAAGAAAAAGAGATTTTTTCAATTCATAAAAACCTTATTAAAAAAAATAAAATAAAAGAGGGTCTTGTATACATTCAAGTTACTAGAGGTATTGGGGAAAGAGATTTTAATTTCTCAGAAACTCAATTTAAACCAACGATAGTTATTTTTACTCAAGAAAAGAAAATATTGAATACAGATAGAGCAAAAGAAGGTATCAAGATAGTCACCCTTGAGGAAAAGCGATGGAAAAGAAGAGATATAAAAACAACTCAATTATTAGCTTCATCAATGGCAAAAAGTGAGGCAAGTAAAATGGGAAAAGATGATTGTTGGTTCATAGAAAATGGTTTTATAACTGAGGGTTCATCGAGTAATGCATTTATTATAAATGATAATAATGAAGTTATTACAAGAGAATTATCTCATAACCTACTGGGAGGCATAACTAGATCTTCACTGCTCCACTTCTGCAAAAAAAATAATATGAAATTTAGGGAAAGTAAGTTTACGGAGTTGGAAGCTAAAAATGCTAATGAAGCTTTTATAACATCGGCAACCAACTTTGTGGTGCCCGTAATAGAAATCGACGGAAATAAAGTTGGTAAAGGGGTGGTAGGGAGTCACGTGAAGAAGTTTCAAAAACTTTACTTGAATGAAATACAAAAAAGGCTTTCATAGTCTTTTTATTTGTTTTTTTATTTCTGGAAATTCTCTTTCCAGTTTTCGTAAGTCATTCCATAAACGTATTCTTGTGCTGCTTCTTTAGAGCAGTTTATATTCAGTTTTTCTGCTTCTTCACTCATCCATCTAGACAAGCAATTTCTACAAAAGCCAGCCAAGTCCATTACGTCTATATTTTGAACGTCTGTTCTCTTTTGTAAATGCTTTATGAGCCTTCTGTAAGCAGCACTCTCCAGTTTTTCTATATTTTCAATATCCATTTTTTCTCCAACGTATAAAATAAGAAGTGCTTTATTTTATATTTTCTTTATGCTTGCCAGTAAATAAAAATATAAAAATGAGCAGAAAATGGCTAACCAACTTCACCGAAGTAGAAAAGTTAAGATTGTTGCAACTCTCGGGCCTTCTTCAGACACCTCTGCTGACATTAGGGCTATGTTTTTAGCTGGAGCAGATATTTTTAGGCTTAACTTGTCTCACGGAGATCATTCTGCAGTTAAACGAAGACACCAAATTATAAGACAGCTAGAAAAAGAATTTTCTAGACCGATTTGCATACTTGCTGATTTACAGGGCCCCAAGCTAAGGTGTGGTGATTTTCGTAACGGAGGGGTTGAACTTTGTTTAGGAGAAAAATTTACTTTTGATCTTAATAAGAATTTGGGAGATAAAAATAGAGTTTGTTTACCTCATCCCGAGATATTTCAATCAGCCAAAAAAAACCACATGCTACTCATTGATGATGGAAAAGTGGCCTTAAAGGTAACTAATAAAAAGTCTGATCTAATAGAATGTGAGGTTACTAGCCCAGGTTTTGTATCTGATAAAAAGGGTGTTAATTGTCCGGACAGCATTTTGGACTTGGCGCCATTAACCTTAAAAGACAAGAAAGATCTAGATTTTGTCTGTGATTTAGGTGTCGATTGGATTGCTTTATCATTTGTTCAAAGAGCTAAAGATATAAAAGAAATTAAAGTGCTTTTGGATGATAGAGCAGGTATAATATCGAAGATAGAGAAACCCTCTGCTGTGGATGTCTTTGATGAAATTTTAGATCAATCTGACGGTATTATGGTGGCTAGGGGAGACTTAGGCGTAGAGTTGCCTATCGAAGCTGTTCCTCCCGTTCAAAAAAGATTGGTTATGAAATGTAGAGAGAAAGGTAAACCTGTAATAGTTGCCACACAAATGATGGAAAGTATGATTCAGTCATCGATTCCTACACGAGCTGAAGTTTCAGATGTGGCTCAAGCAATTTATGATGGTGTTGACGCGGTCATGCTTTCAGCAGAGACAGCTATAGGAAATCATCCAGAAAAAGTTGTTTCAACTGTCGATAAGATTGCAATTGAGATTGAAAGGGATGCGCTATATTTTGAAAGTCTGGAAGCATCGAGAACGAGCTCTAAGCAAGGGGTTTCTAATGCGATAACTGTAGCAGCCAGAGAGGTGGCTGAGACGGTGAAAGTTAAGGTGATATGTTGTTTTACGCACGGTGGTACTACTGCATCACTAGCGTCAAGAGAAAGGCCAAGAGTTCCGATAATTGCATTGACGCCGAATATAATGACTGCAAGGAAGCTTACACTTTTATGGGGTCTACATTGCGTTATTACAACCTCTGTAGACAGATTTAAAAAAGCAGTTATAAACGCTTTAAAGGAGGCAAAAAAATTTGAATTTGCAGATGGTAACGACTTAATAATTGTTATTGCTGGAGTACCGTTTAATACTCCAGGTACCACAAATATATTAAGGGTAGTTTCAATGGATGAAAATTTTGAGGATTTTTATTAAAATTATAAAAGAAATGCTTGTATAGTTGAGATTAAATTCCTATAACAACTTTTATTGAATAAAGAACTGAGTTTAATATGCCTAAAATGAAAACAAAATCTGGAGCAAAAAAGAGGTTCAAAGTAACTTCTTCCGGTAGAATAAAATCAGCTCAAGCTGGTAAACGGCATGGTATGATAAAAAGATCAAGCAAGTTCATTAGAAATGCTAGAGGTACAACCACATTGTGTAAGGCTGACGAAAGTATCGTTAAATCTTACATGCCATATGCTCGATAGGAGATAATCAGTTGACTAGAGTTAAGTCAGGAGTAGTTACACACGCAAGACACAGAAAGGTTGTAAAGGCAGCAAAAGGTTACTACGGAGCTAGAAGTAGAAACTTTAAAACAGCCAAACAAGCTGTTGACAGAGCAATGCAGTATGCAACTAGAGATAGAAAAGTAAGAAAAAGAGTTTTCAGAGCATTATGGATTCAAAGAATAAATGCAGCGGTAAGGGAATATGATAATAAGATGACCTATTCAAGTTTTATTTTTGGATTAGAGAAATCAGGTATTTCTTTGGATAGAAAAGTATTAGCAGATCTTGCAGTAAAAGATCCAAAAGTTTTTGGAGAAATAGTTACAAAAGTCCAGAGCGCCCTTTAGTTAGGATAATCATTTTGTATAAGATTTTGTGCCATTCATATTTATAAGGTTTGAATAGCAACCAAAATGTTAGATATAGAGACCATTAATAAAAAGTATCTGGATCTAATAGGATCAGCTGAAAGTACAGAAAAATTAGACAATATTCGATTGAATGCTATTGGCAAAAAGGGTGAGGTTACCTTGTTGATGAGGTCCCTGGGTAACATGGAACATCAAGAAAGGTTGCACATATCACCGCTATTAAATAATTTAAAAAAGAATATTGAGGAAGCTTTACTCGCTAGAAAAGAAAACTTAGAAAAAGAAGAAATAAAACTTTCTATGAATAATGAATGGCTAGATTTATCTCAGGACTCTCGTGAAATAAATAAAGGTTCAATTCATCCAGTTAGTCGAGTTACAGAAGAAATTATTTCTATTTTTGCTGATTTAGGTTTTTCTGTTGCAGAGGGGCCTCAAATAGAGAGTGATTGGTATAATTTTGATGCTCTAAATATTCCTCCTGAGCATCCCGCCAGGCAAGAGTTTGACACCTTTTATGTCGATGGAGGAAAGCAGATAAAAGAAGGTAGCGCGCCAAATGTATTGAGAACACATACAAGTCCTGTACAGATTAGGTTTATGGAAGAAAATGGAGTGCCTTGCAAAATTATTGCCCCTGGAAGAGTGTTTAGATCTGACTATGATCTGACCCATACCCCAATGTTTCATCAAGTAGAAGGTTTAGCAATTGGCGAGAAAATATCAATGGCTAACTTAAAATGGGTATTAGTTGAATTTTGCAAAGCATTTTTTGAGCTTGAAGATTTGGACTTGCGTTTTCGAGCTAGTCATTTTCCATTTACAGAACCTTCAGCTGAAGTAGACATAAGATGTTCATGGTCTGATAATAAATTGGTAATAGGAAAAGGAGACGATTGGCTAGAAATTTTAGGTAGCGGAATGGTTCATCCAAAGGTACTGGAAGCAGCGGGAGTTGATAGTGAGAAATATCAAGGATTTGCTTTTGGTATGGGTATTGACAGATTAGCTATGTTAAAATATGGAATTCCTGATTTACGATCTTTCTTTGAAAATGACCTTAGATGGTTAAAGCATTATAGTTTTTCCCCAGAAAGTTCGCCAAATCTCTACGACAACTTAAGTGGTTAAGGGTATATTTATATTATGGAATTTATTTTAATATGAGGTTTTCTTTTTCATGGCTAAGAGATTATCTGGAAACTAGTGAAACTCCTGAAAGGATTGGTGAGGCTCTTACCGATTTAGGTTTGGAGATAGAATCTCTTATCAACCCCAAGACCAGATTGATAGACCTTACCGTAGGAGAAATATTATCTTTTGAAAAACATCCCAATGCTGACAAATTGAAGGTATGTCGCGTTAAAACTTCAGATAATATTTTAAATATTATTTGTGGAGCTTCAAACGTTAAAAAAGGCATGAAAGTTGTAGTTGCGAAACCAGGAGATTTTATTCCAGGCCTGAACATGACACTGAAAAAATCTGAAATAAGAGGAGTGCAGAGTGAGGGTATGATGTGTTCAGAAAGAGAGTTAGAGATTTCAGATGAACATGACGGAATAATTGAATTACCAAAAGGGGCAGAAGTAGGGACGTCTTATTCAAGCCTTGTAGACGAGAATAAAATATGTTTTGAAATAGCTATAACGCCCAATCGCCCTGATGCCCTGGGAGTGTTTGGAATTGCAAGAGACCTTGCAGCTCGTGGTTTAGGCGTTCTAAAACGTGTCAAGCATGAAACATTTAAAGAAGATTTTGTCAGTAATCTAAAGATTGAGTTAGATGAGAGTGTTAAAGGAAAAGAATGTCCTTTTTTTGTTGGAAGATCTATAAAAAATGTTACCAATGGAGAATCTCCGCGATGGCTAAAACAGAGGTTAGAAAGCATAGGACTTAAACCAATATCTGCGTTGGTGGATATAACAAACTATATTACCTTCGATCGAGGAAGACCATTACATGTGTTTGATGCTGACAAAATAAATGGCGATTTAAGAGTTCGTAAATCCTTTGCGGGTGAAAAATTCCATGCCCTAGATGAAAAAATTTATGAGTTAGATGCAGGAATGACAGTTATCGTGGATGAAAAAGAAATTATTTCACTAGGTGGGATAATTGGAGGTCTAAATAGTTCTGTTTCAAGAGAAACAAAAAACGTTCTTTTAGAGGCTGCTTACTTTGAACCAATTTCTATTGCATCAACTGGCAGAAAATTGAAGATCAATTCGGATGCTAGATATAGGTTTGAAAGAGGCATAGATCCTAGCTTTACTGTTCCTGGGAATAACATTGCAACCAAAATGATTTTGGATATTTGTGGAGGTAAAGTTTCCCAATCGATTATAGCTGGAGTTGATCCAAAACCAAATAAAGAAATTTTCTTTAATCCCCAAAAAGTGAATAATCTAATTGGAATAAAAATAAATTTAGAAGACCAAAAATCAATCCTAACGTCACTGGGTTTTGTCGTGGATGAAAAAAAAGAGAAAATATCTGTAAAAGTACCCTCATGGAGACCGGATGTCCATGGTGAGGCAGACTTAGTTGAAGAAATCGCAAGAGTAAGTTCATTAGCCAATTTGCCAAGCACTCCTCTTTATAGAGACACTCCAGGAGTTATGAAGCCAATACTCACAAGGAAGCAAAGCAGAGAAGGATTAGCAAAAAGAAAATGCGCGTCGTTGGGTTATGTTGAGTGTGTCTCGTATAGCTTTTTAGATGAATTTGCCTCAAAAAAATTTAATTCTGGAAAAGATGAAGTCCTGCTTTCCAATCCCATAAGTTCTGAAATGACTAATATGCGAAATTCTATTATTCCAGGATTGATAAGAGTTATTGAAAGAAATCAAGCAAGAGGCTCATCTGATATGGCTCTTTTTGAGCTTGGTCAGTGTTTTTTAAGCAATAAAGTAGGTGATGAAAGTAGTGAAATTAGCGGTGTATTGATAGGAAATAATTATACAAATAGCTTATACAAGAATACTCGCGTTTACGATGTTTTTGATGTCAAGAGGGATCTAGTAGAATTATTAAAGGCCATGGGTCTTAACTTTGAAAAGCTTAAAATGAGCAGAGATACACCACATTTTTTACATTCGGGAAGATCAGCTAAAATGTCCTTAGGAAATAAGTGTATAGCTATTTACGGTGAAATTAGTCCCTTATTTCTAAAGGATTTTTCAATAAGAGGTAGAGTCAACTGCTTTACTATTTTTTTAGAAAATATACCTATTTCGAAGAACAAAAAGATAAGTAGGAACCCTTTGATTATCAATACTCTTCAGTCAGTTGAAAGAGATTTTTCATTTATCGTTGATCAAAGATGTGAATACGAAAATATCAAGCAAGCGATATTTTCCATTAAGAATGACCTCATAGAGAAAGTCACAATTTTCGATATATTTTCTGGAAAAAAAGAAATAGAAACAGAGAAAAAGTCGTTGTCCGTGAGGGTAAAGATACAACCTAAAACCACTACTTTAAAAGATCACGAGATAGATAAAATTAGCAAAGAAATTATTAGCGTTGTTGGATCAAAAGTTGGTGGCTTATTAAGGGGGTAAGCAAAAATTTTTATTTGTAAGTTATTTTGATTACTTCATAAGATTTTGTTCCACCAGGAGTTCTGACTTCTACCTCATCACCTTCTTCTTTTCCTATTAAGGCTCTTGCTAACGGAGAATTAATATTTAGCAATTGATTTTCTAAGTCTGCCTCTGCTTCTCCTACTACTTGATACTCAACCTCTTTATCTGCCTCCTCTAAGTACAAAGTGACAGTTGCTCCAAATTTTATAGATCCAGAGAGGCTGGATATGTCAATAACTTCTGCTAGTGATAAAATACCCTCAAGTTCCTTTATTCTTCCCTCAATAAAAGATTGCTTTTCCCTAGCTGAGTGATATTCGGCGTTTTCAGATAAATCGCCTAATTCTCTTGCTTCGGCAATTGCCTGAATTATAGCTGGTCTATCTGTGGACTTTAATTTTTTTAACTCTACCTCTAGACGACCATGACCTGCTTTTGTTAAAGGGATTTTCTCCATTTTTTTTTATCTAATTTTTTTTTTTATATTCTATCATTTTTTTAATTTTTTTACATCTTTATTAAGAAAAAACTATATGCTAGTTATACGGCATTATTTTATCCAATATTTGAAGTTTTGTGGTTAGAGAATGAGAGAAAAAATTGAATATGACATTGTAATTGTAGGTGGAGGTCCTTCAGGTCTTTCTGCTGCGATTAAGGCAAAGCAGCTTGATCCTAATTTGAATATTGTTGTTCTTGATAAGGGATCGGAAATAGGTGCCCATATATTGTCTGGAGCGGTTCTTGACCCTGTGGGACTGGACAAACTTATTCCCGATTGGAGGCAAACAGATATTCCTGTAAAAACTAAAGTTCTGGAGGATAATTTTTTCATTCTTGGACCCTCAGGACAGATAAGGATCCCAAGTTTTTTTCTTCCGCCCCTCATGGGCAATCACAAGAATTACATTGTTTCAATGGGAAATGTTTGTAGGTGGCTAGCTCAGTATGCTGAAAATCTGGGCGTAGACATATTTCCGGGCATGTCGTGTAATGATTTAGTTTTTGGAGATAACGGTGAAGTTAGAGGGGTAGTGGCTGGTGAGTTTGGCATTGATAAAAATGGTAAAAAAACTCAAGGTTATGAACCCGGTATGGAAGTCTTAGGAAAATTTGTTCTTATCGGTGAAGGTGTCAGGGGATCATTATCAAAGTTACTAATAAAAAAATATAAATTAGATGAGGGTTGTGAACCTCAAAAATTTGGTATTGGAATGAAAGAAATATGGGAAATTAAGCCTGAATTTCATAAAGAGGGAAGTGTATTTCATTCTATGGGTTGGCCTTTGGGCAAAAATGCAGGGGGTGGTTCATTTTGCTATCACGCAGAGAATAATCAACTTTATTTAGGTTTAGTGGTACATTTGAATTACGAAAACCCATATTTGTTTCCATATATGGAGTTTCAAAAATTCAAACATCACCCGTTGATTGAAAAAATGTTGGTGGGAGGAAAGAGAGTTTCTTATGGAGCTAGAGCTATAAGTGAAGGGGGTTATCAATCAATTCCCAAATTAAGTTTCCCTGGAGGGTTATTGATGGGATGTTCAGCTGGCCTAGTTAATGTGCCACGAATTAAAGGAAATCATAACGCTATGTTATCTGGAATTTTGGCTGCTGAGACGGTATTAAATTCGATAAATTCGGGTAAAGAAAATGTTGAATTGAGAGAATATGATTTAGAAATCCGGAAAGGGAAAATAGGAAAAGACCTAAACCCAGTTAAAAATGTAAAACCATTGTGGTCTCGGTTTGGTTTATATGCGTCTCTAATTTTGGGAGGTATTGATATGTGGATTGCAAATATTTGCGGATTAAATATTTTTGGGACTATGAAACATAAAAAAACAGATGCTCAAAGTACTCTCCCAGCAAAAAATTTTAAGGAAATTCACTATGATAAACCAGATGGGACTATAAGTTTTGATCGACTTACAAATGTTAGTTTTTCAGGAACTAATCACGAAGAGGATCAGCCTTGCCACTTAGTGTTAGGGAAGCCTTCAATTCCTATAAGAATAAATTTACCTACCTATGATGAACCAGCTCAAAGGTATTGCCCTGCAGGGGTTTATGAGATTATTGAAAAAAAGAAAAACTCTTATTCATTTCAGATCAACGCACAAAATTGTGTTCATTGTAAAACCTGCGATATTAAGGACCCTAGTCAAAACATTACCTGGAAAACGCCACAAGGAGGAGATGGCCCTAACTATCCTAATATGTAAGAGACACAAACAGAAAATGATTAAAACAACAAAGTTCTTTTTATTTCTGTTGGTGCTTAATGTTATATTTTTAAAAACTTTGTCTGCAAATTCTGGCTCTTACGTGGCAGGTAAGTTTGCAGAAATGAACAGAGACTTTTCAAGAGCATCAGACTATTTCATTGATTTGGTTAGCAGAGGAAAAACAACTGATTCAATTTTAGGGAAAGCAATTGTCTATTCATCTATTTCTGGTGAGTTTGATATCTCGCTAGCTATTGCAAGGAAAATAGATGGCACAAACCTGATTTTTCGCCCTTCTAGCTTATTACTGTTCGCAGACGCGATAAATAAGAGAGATAAAAAATTATTAACGCAGAGCTTTGCTAAACACAAAAATCAGTTACCCAATTTTTTCAAAAAGATTACAAACTTTTGGATGTTAATAATTAATAATAAAAAAGAAGAAGCTTTTAGATTTATTAATTCTATAGAAGTAAATAATGAAACTCAACTCAAAGTGATTCACTACAACCAACTTCTAGGATATGTGTACTTTGATGATTATGATCTTGCATCCACCTTGTATCTAAATGGAGAATTTAACGAGTTTTTATTTGACTCCGACTCCGCTTTGGCAATCGCATATTATTTTTTTAAAAAGGGTAATATTAAAATTTCCGAGGAAATATCGGAAAAAATAAAGAGAGCTACGAACAACACTTATTACTCTTTAAGGTTTCTTGAAACTATAAAGGGTCTAAAAGACATAAAAAAGTTTGATGTCGATCCATATAAACAACTCGCGGAGATTTTTTTCAGATGGTCTCAAACAACTAACGAACAAGAAAAAGGCTATGTGACTAAGTTATTCTATTTAAGCTTAGCACTTCATGCATCGAGATCTTCGACGTTTTTTAAGCTAAAATTAGCCGAAATACTTGTAAAATTAGATAACAATAACTTAGTTGTGCGTGGTTTGGAAGATATTCAAGGCACAGACATTTTTTATTTAGACACAATTTTACAACATGTTACCGCATTAACTCAAAATGATCAGAGAAAAAAAGCTGAAATTATTATTAATAAACTTTTAGAAAAAAATTATTATAGTTCAGAGATCCTTAAATTTTATGGAAATGTTCAAAGAAAAAATTTCCTTTATTCTGACTCAATTTCAACTTACACCAAAGCACTTGAAGCCGCTGAAAATGAAGGGAATTTAAAAGAAACTTGGTCAATTTTATTTTTAAGAGGTATTGCGTATGAAAGGCAAAAAAATTGGAGTTTTGCTGAAAAAGACTTTATAAGAGCCTTGGAAATTAATCCCGATCAACCACAAATTTTGAACTACATGGGTTATAGCCTTTTAGAGAGAAAAGAAAAGCTGGATCAGGCTATGAGAATGATATTAAAAGCTAATGAAAAAGCACCCGACAGTTATCATATAATTGACTCCTTGGGATGGGCTTTTTATAGAATTGGAAATTTTGAGGAAGCTCTTTTTCATTTAGAAAGAGCTATGGCATTAGAGTCTCTTGACCCTATTGTGAATGATCATTTGGGAGACACCTTTTGGAAATTGGATCGAAAAAGGGAGGCTAGATTTCAGTGGAAAAAAGCGCTTAATCTGGATCCGGATGAGAAAGACGCAAAAAAAATAAAGGAGAAAATAAAATTTGGTTTGATTGATACAACATCAAATTAAAGAAATAATTCATAAAATGAAAGACTCTACAGAACTAGTTTTTGCGAACGCTAAAGTTAATCTGGCTCTTCACGTTACAGGCAGGCGAAGTGATAATTATCATTTACTTGATAGCTTGGTAGTGTTTCCAAAAATCAAAGATAAATTAATGATTAAAGAGGCAAATAATTTCAGTGTATCTATTGGAGGAGAGTTTTCCGATTTGGTAGACCCAGAAGAAAACTCGGTTATAAAAGCATACGATTTAGTAAAGGATAAACTTCAGTCAAACTTTTCTATCCATTTGGAGAAAAATATACCTGTTGGAGCTGGATTGGGTGGTGGGTCAGCCGATTCTGCAGCGATTTTGAGGTATTTTAAAAAGAAATATAAAATAGAAATTCCTAAGAGTGAAATGATTGCCCAAATAGGAGCTGATGTTCCTGTTTGCTTGTCAGAGAAATTCCAAAGAGTTAGAGGTATTGGAGAAATTACAGAAGAAATTTATGAGAATAATTTGGAACTATGGATGGTTCTGGTTAATCCAAGAATTAACGTCTCAACTAGGAAAATATTTCAATCACTAAAAGAAACAGAAAATAAGGGTCTTGAAAGATTCCAAAGGTTTAAAACTAGTAAAGACTTTATCAAGTATTTACTGAGGCAAAGGAATGATCTTCAGAGCGTAGCTTGTGAAAAATATCCAGAAATAAAATGTGTTCTTGATGCAATTTTGGAGACAAAAAATAATTTGTTGGCAAGGATGACAGGTTCTGGCTCTACTTGTTTTGGTCTCTATTCCAAAATGGAAGATGTCTTAAGAGCACAGGAAAACATGAGAGAGAAATTCAAAAGTTGGTGGGTGAAATATTCAAAAGTCTTCTAAGCATTTCTAGCAACTATCTCGGAGGCAAGATCTATCAGCAAACCTCTCATCTCAGAGTCGGGCAATTCTTTTAGTGAAAAAACGGCCCTCTCTGACCAGCTTGCTGCTTGGCTTAAAGTGAATTTTAAAGACCTAGTTCTATGTAGAATTTCTAACACACGTTCAAAATCACCGGTTTTTGAAATACCTTTCTCAAAAATTTCCTTAAGTAAAAGTTTTTCAGAATTTGATGCATTTTTCATAGCATGAATAATTGGGAGAGTAATTTTCTGTTCATTGAAGTCATCTCCCGTGTTTTTACCAATGGCACTTTTACTTCCAATGTAATCAAGATAATCGTCTATTAGTTGAAAGCTTATCCCAACAAACTCACCATACTTTGTAACTGCTTCTATATTTTCTTTTTTTGTATTGGTTAAAATAGAGCTTGCATGACATGCGGCAATAAAAAGCGCAGCGGTTTTGCTTTTTATAACGTCCATATATTGCTCTTCAGTTGTTTTTATATTTCTTGACATACCCATTTGAAGAATCTCTCCCTGGGAAATTATTGCTGATGCATTAGAAAGTATTTTCATTACTGGCAGGGAATTTGTTCTTACCATTAGCTGGAAAGCTCTGGAAAAAAGGAAATCTCCAACAAGAACAGCTGATTTATTGTCCCAGACAAGGTTTGCAGTGGTCTTTCCTCTACGCTTTTCGCTACCATCTATAACATCATCATGTAAAAGGGTAGCAGAATGAACATATTCGATTGCAGTTGCTAAATATGTGTCTGAGTCACCTTTATAGTTAAACAAATCTGCTACAGCTAATGTTAAAAGTGGACGTATTCTTTTTCCACCGGACTTTACTAAATGCGAAGCGATGTTTTGTATAACTGGAGCCTTTTCTGCTTTCAAGTAACTTTCAATCAGCTCACTCGTAGACAAAACTTTTGCTCCTAAGTTGTCAGAAATTTGCGTTAAAATCGAATTCAATTTTTGCTCCATATTCAAAATAAGAATATTCAAATAACATTTACCTATTAAAATAGGTAATATTAAAAGAAAAACTACTCCTTTATTATTTTTTATGTGAGAAGAATGCAAACTCAAACTACTAAGAATAAGTTTCTCGGCGATAGACTGGATATTTTTCAGTTTTCAGAAGGATTTAGGGGAACAACAGATACGGTGTTATTAGCAGCATCTATAAAAGCGTCATCAGGAGAAAAAGTTCTTGAATTGGGTTGTGGCGTGGGGGTTGGACTTTGTTGTCTTTTATCTAGATTGAGTGGGCTTGATGCATATGGAATTGAAATAGATCGAAATGCTGCCAATCTTTGTAAAGAGAATTTGAAAATTAATCAATTGCAGGCCACAATAATCAACTCTGATTTATCAAATAAAGCAATAAAGATAAATGAAATTTCGTTTGACCATATTTTCATGAATCCACCTTTCTTCAAGGAAGGAATGGTAAAAAAGATCTCGAAGAAATCGATCAGCATAGCAAAAATTGAGGTTTTAAAACTTGAGTCATGGATAAGAGTGGCTTCTAGGAGATGCAAGCATAGAGGAAAAATTACGATTATACAGAGAAGCGATAGGCTTCCAGAGATATTAAGTCTTTTGAAGGATAGTTTTGGTTCTATTAAGGTATTACCATTATCCTCCTTTAAAGGAGATCCTACGAAAACGGTTATTGTGCAAGCCACAAAGGGTAGTAAGGGGATTTTTAAATTATATCCTCAAAAAAATATACATATAAGAACAGGAAAGGGGAAAGAGGCAACCTATGAAGATGAATTTAGAGGAATATTGTGGAACGGGAAGGCCCTACACTTTAATTAAATAATAAATTTATCTTTTTTAAAGATTTTTAACTCCGCGTTTCTATTAAGCCATAAAACTTTTCCAACCAGCCAAATTTTAGTTACACCTATCTAAGAAATTATTGGCAACTGACAAGAGGTGAGTTTTTGACTTATAAAATATTGTTAATTTAGAGTTAAAATAAACAGTTCTCTAAGGTAACGAAGACCACAAATTCATAAAATTATATATTTTCTATTTTTAAGAGAGCATTAAAAAACTCGTAAATCTCCTCTTTTCGCCAGTCTATGTCACCTAAAATACGACCTACCTCTTTTCCTTTAGAATTAATTATTATCGTAGTAGGTAATCCGATGACTTTATAAGAGATAGCAGTTTTCCCTGATGGATCTCTATATTTTGGAAGTTCATCAATCTCGTTCTTAAGAAAAAAATCTTCTATGTGAGAAATTGAGTTTCTGCCTGATGCTATTGTTATTATTTCAATTTTATCTTTTCTAAATTTTTTTGCTAAATGATTGAGAGAAGGCATTTCTTTTTTACATGGTGCGCACCAAGTTGCCCAGAAATTAATTATTAAAATTTTTTGTTCAGTATTAATCTCTACTATATTATTTTGGCTATCTATAGTTTTTAAGGAATTGACCTTATTTTTTTCTTTGATGAATAAAAATTTTTTAAGATCATCTTTTATATAGTTTTTTAAACCATTTTCGTAGATACTGCCTCCAATAGCGTTAAAAGGTATAAACAATTTGTAAGTGAGAATAAGTAGGAAAAGAAGTATATTTGAATAGGGTCTCATGCCTTTGTTATAGTGTTGGAACAAAAAATGTCTAATAAGAAAATTTCAAATAAGATGTGGGGAGGACGTTTTAACGATCAAACACTGCCTTTGATGGAGGAGATCAACTCATCTATAGATATAGATAAGCGATTAGCGTTAGTTGATATTATGGGGTCGAGAGCTCATGTAAAAATGCTTGCTCAAACAAAGATAGTTAAACAGGCCACTAAGCAAAAAATTCTTAAGGGGCTTGATCAGATTGAGAAAGAAATTATTTCGGGTAAATTTTCATACAAGAAATCACTTGAAGATATACATATGAATATAGAGTCGCGGTTGCAGAAAATTATTGGGAATGAAGCGGGCATGTTACATACGGCTAGATCAAGAAATGATCAAGTTGTAACCGATTTCAGAATTTGGATAAGAGAATCGATTGACAAAATAAACAAGGAGCTCAAGCTTTTAAAGAAAACTTTTGTCGAATTAGCTGAAAAGAACTTTGAGGCCATATTCCCTGGCTATACACATATGCAAATAGCTCAGCCAGTAAAATTTAGTCATCATATGCTTGCTTATGTTGAGATGTTTCATAGAGACGAATTGAGATTTTATGAGACAAGAAAAAGATTAAATGAATGCCCTCTAGGTGCAGCAGCTTTAGCTGGAACTTCATATCCAATTGATAGGGAATATACGGCTAAAGAGCTAGGCTTCGATAGTCCAATGAGAAATAGTATGGATGCCGTTTCAGATAGAGATTTTGTTATTGAGTTTATTTTTAATGCTTCTATGTGCATGATGCATTTTAGCAGATTAGCAGAGGAATTAATTATTTGGAGTTCTTCGGAGTTTAAATTTATAGATTTGCCAGACAATCTTGTTACAGGATCGTCGATCATGCCGCAAAAGAAAAACCCAGATGCTGCAGAATTAATAAGAGCAAAATCTGGTAGAGTTTATGGAGCATTAATTTCGCAGCTGACTATGATGAAGGGATTACCTCTGTGCTATTCAAAGGATATGCAAGAGGATAAACAGTCAGCATTTGATGCGTTTGACACATTGATCCTAGTAATAAAAATTACCAATTTGCTTATTGGATCTATTCAAATAAATAAAGAAAATATGGAAAAACAAGCAGAAAATGGTTTCTCAACCGCTACAGATTTAGCGGATTGGTTAGTAAAAAACCTTAATATTCCCTTTAGAGAATCACATAGAGTTACAGGTAGAATAGTTAATTTTGCGGTAAAAAATGATATGAAATTATCAGAATTTGGGTTATCTGATTTAAAAAAATTTGACCCAAGAATAAATAAGGACGTTTTTAACATTCTTAAAGCTAAGAGCTCAGTTGAATCCCGTAATAGTTATGGAGGAACTTCATCAGTGCAAGTTAAAAAGCAATTGCGTTATTGGAAGAAACGGCTAAATGATTAAGACGATAATAATATTATTAATAACACTTTTTTCTTATTTAAGTTTGGTAAGCTGCGGTATTAAATCACCGCCCTTTCTAGAAAATGACGCAGAAGTAGCAAGAAATGGTTGAATGTCTTAGCTATAGAAAGAGTGAGCTCCAGATGGAAAAAGTAGAAGTTTCCAAAGTAGTGAAAGAAATTCAGACTCCATTTTATTTGTATTCACGATCCCAAATTATTTATAATTTTTCTAAATTTTCGCAGGCCGTGTCATCATTGGATAATTTGATATGCTATTCCATCAAAGCCAACGGAAATCTTTCAGTAATAAAAGCTATTGCTGAGTTAGGCGGTGGAGCTGATGTAGTTTCCTTGGGTGAATATAAAAGGGCAATGAAAGCGGGAATTGATAGTAGCAAGATTGTTTTTTCGGGAGTAGGAAAGCAGGATTTTGAAATTTCAGAGTCTTTAAAATGTGGGTTGCTTCAATTTAATGTTGAAAGTGTTTCTGAATTAGAAATGATTAATGAGATTTCATCCAACTTGGGTAAAATTGCTCCAATTGCTTTCAGGGTAAATCCTGATATTGATGCGGGTACTCATGAGGGAATATCAACGGGAAAGGCAGACAATAAATTTGGAATTCCTTTGAATGACGCATTAAAAATATATCAATATGCCAATAGTCTGCAAAACGTTAAAATTGTTGGTATAGATGTCCATATTGGAAGTCAGATTAGTGACCTAAGATCTTTTGAGAAAACGTTTTCTCATTTATCGAATCTATTAGAGAGATTAAAAAAAGAAAAAATCGCAATAAAGCATATAGATGTTGGGGGAGGCTTGGGAATAAAGTACTCAGAAACAGATTCTGTCCCAGATATCATTGAATACGGAAGAATTATTGAAAGAGCTTTAGGAAATTTAGGATGTAAAATTATATTTGAACCTGGCAGATATATTGTAGGAAATGCAGGTCTTTTGGTTACAAAAGTGATTTATAAAAAACGTGGTGAAAAAAAAGATTTCGTAATTCTAGATTGTGCAATGAATGATTTTTTTAGGCCTGCCTTATATGGGGCCAATCATAGGATTATACCTTTAAAGAAGAAAATTGGTAAAATCTTAGTAGATATAGTGGGCCCAGTTTGCGAAACCACCGACACCTTTCTAAAGGATCACAAATTTGATAACATTGCTGAAGGTGAGTTTTGTGCGTTTATGGATGTAGGGGCATATGGGGCTGTACTTTCATCTGAATATAACTCGAGACCACTTATACCTGAAGTAATGGTATCTCATGCGGAATTCCATGTTGTAAGAAAGAGGCCATCTTTTGAGGATATGATTGAAAGGGAGTTTATGCCAGAGTGGTAAGAAAGAATTGAGAAATTTTAAAATATATATTTTTTATAATCTCAAAAATTATATCAGAGTAATAATAAATTTTAGTTAAAAGTTGTTCTGCAATAGGAAAACGGGTAACAATTTCTTCACCAAAAATAAACATCAAGCTCGCTGAAAATATTAAAAAAACCAAGATACTCGATATATATAGAATAAGTCGGTTATCTTTTTTCTGTGTCGCATGTGCAGGCGTATCTGATCCTGTATCTTCACGAGCCTTCTTAAGTAGTTCTGTAGATTCTCGTAATCTTTTCTCAATTTCAATTTCCTTATTATTTCTCTTTTCAACAGAATTAGCATTTTCCTCTTCTGAGGTGTCTGATTGTCTTCTTAAGTCTGGAAAATTCTGGGTTGGTCCATTCTCTGTAGCTGCCTCAGAGTTTTCGGCGGTTTCAAAGTTGAAAGTTACTTCGCTTTTTTCTTTAGCCTCTAAAAGTTTTTTATCACTATTTTTAGTCCCAAAGCTGTTGTCAATCTCTGCTAATGCCAAGGAACTTAAAAGTTGAGATTGATTCTTCAGATCATCGATTGATAGAGCACTCATCCCCTTTTCATTTGCTTCCTCGAATCCTTCATTAACTTCAGATTTTTCCTCTCTAAGACCGTCTGTCCATGAGGATTTGCATTTATAGCAGATAAATTTTACTGTGAGTCTAGCGTTAGAGCGTTCACTTACTTGATACTCTGCTTTACAATCTGGACAAAAAACGTGCATATTCATGGATAAATTTCTAAATATAATTCTTTTAATAATAAAGCAAAGATAACATTTTATAAATATTAATTTTATTTTGAGAGTAATAAAAAGAAACATATGAAAAAAAAGTTTAAATTTGTTTTCCAAGATAGTATGGCAACTTCACTTATTTACTTCTTATTAATAGTTCTAGGTCTCATAATGATTCCTTATGCCTCCTTTTCGAGATTAAATGCTATCCGTGTAATAAAGTTATACTGCAGACTAGTATTTTTAATTTTAAAAGTATTTTTGAAAATTAAATTAGATATAAGAGGATTTATACCTGAAAATAAACCGGCAATTATCTGTTCGAAACATCAGTCGTTTTTGGATGTTCTTATTTTGCTTTATATTTTACCAGAACCTAGGTTTGTAATGAAATCAGAGCTAAATAGAATTCCCATTTTCTCGTTCTATGCAAAAAAAATTGGATGTTTTAGTGTTCAAAGAGATAATAAGAGGGATGCTCTAACAGCTATCATTGAAACAATAAAAAAAGAACAGCAGGAGACTAACGGGCAATTAGTGATATATCCCGAAGGTACAAGGACATTACCTGGTGAAACGGTAGAGTATAAAAAGGGCATAGAAATTTTATTTTCTAGACTAAAAAGACCCCTTTTTCTCGTGTCCACAAATTCGGGGCTAATATGGCCTCAGAGAGATGCTTTTAAATATAGTGGCATTACATCTATGCACTTTATTAAAAAAATAGAATATAATTCAAAACGTTCTGATTTCATGGCAGAAATAAGAAAAACTATAGAGGATGATTCACTACGACTTTATAATCTGGAAAAATCAAGAAATTGATATAGATCCCATCTCTATAAATTTTTCAGTTCTTGATTTCTTTATTTGTTTTGGACTCATTGTTTTAAACTTGTCTATTTCTTTGAATATGATCTGCTCTACATCAGAAATAATTTTTTCTTTATCCCTATGGGCTCCACCTAAAGGTTCTGACACAATGTAATCAACAACGCCAATTTCTTTTAAGTTTTGTGCTGTAAGTTTTAATGCATCTGCTGCTTCTTTCATTTTATCACTATTTTTCCAAAGAATAGACGCACATCCTTCAGGAGAAATTACAGAATAAATTGAGTGTTCAAGCATTATAACTGAATTAGCAGATGCCAGCGCTACTGCGCCACCCGACCCGCCTTCTCCTATAATAACCGAAATGATAGGGACACTTATTTCTAGGCAGGTTTGGGTTGATCTGGCTATTGCCTCGGCTTGTCCCCGCTCTTCGGCACCTTTCCCTGGATATGCCCCTGGAGTGTCTATGAAAGTTAAAACTGGAAGTTGAAACTTGTCAGCTAATTTCATTAAACGAACGGCTTTACGATAACCTTCAGGTCTAGCCATTCCAAAATTTCTTTTTAGCCTATTTTCGGTGCTATTCCCTTTCTCGTGACCAATTACCACTATAGGAATATCTTTTAACCTTCCTATTCCTCCAACTATTGCTAAATCTTCTGCAAAATTTCTATCTCCGCTCAAAGGAGTAAATTCTTTAATTAATGCATTAATATATTCAAGAGCATGAGGTCGATCAGGATGTCTGGCCACCTGGCATTTTTTCCAAGGGCTTAAATTATCGTACAAATCTTTAAGTACTTTTTCGGACTTTTTATGTAGATCATTTATTTCATTTTTTATATTTTTGCTATCAGAAGTTTTGCTTAAAGCTTCTAACTCAGCTACCTTTCCTTGAAGCTCAATGAGGTCTTTTTCGAATTCTAGAAAGTTTTTCATTTTGATTTAGTTTAATTTACCAAAAATTTTTTCATGCTGATCTATCAAAACTTTAGCTTGCTTTATAGATGCTATATCAATGAGTTTTCCGTTAAATACTGCTGCCCCTGCCCCTTCTTTTTCAGCATCTTCCATTGCTTTAATAATTCCATGGGCGTTTTCAAGAGCCTCTTTCGATGGAGTAAATATCTCATTTGCAAGCTCAATTTGAGAAGGGTGGATTGCCCATTTTCCAGCCATACCAAGAGTTGCAGATCTTTTGGCCTGGGCGATATAGCCTTCTTTGTCAGAAATATCTCCGAATGGTCCATCAACTGGCAATAAACCATTTGCTCTACATGTCGCAATCATAGAAACCATTGGTTGATGCCAAGGGTCCATTAATTGTTTCTCACCCTTTTCTGACAGAGTATAATAACCAGATTGGGTACCTCCAATATTTGTTGTTTGCATGCCCATAGACGCAGCATAATCTGCAACACCAAAGCTCATGGAGATCAATCTTTCACTGGAAACTGCTATTTCATTAATATTTTCTAAACCAGCAGCAGTTTCTATAATAACTTCGAAGTTAATTTCTTTCTTTCTTTTATTTTTTTTCTCTAGGGCTGTTACAAAAGCATCAACGGCATAAATATCACTCGAGTTACCCGCTTTTGGTATCATTATGCAGTCTAATCTTTCATTTTTATTATCTAAAAGCGAAAG
>CACIJG010000014.1 GCA_902586885.1 uncultured Alphaproteobacteria bacterium
AATTGACGTGACTTTTACTCCTTTAATTGACGATATTGGAGCATTAGATCTTAAAGAATTTGCCACCGCCTTCGTAAGAGCCGATTTCGTTTGTTCCTGTAAGTCTGAACTCTTTACAGATGCAGAAAATGCAGTTCCAGCACTTGTTAAAGACGGATCAACAAAGTTAACATCAATTCCGTAAGTAGCCGCGGCAGCAGAGGCAGCTTGCCCAAGTGTATCTCCAGCATTAAAGTCAATTTGTTCATTAATTTTGAAATTAAGAGTTTGCTTTTCTCCGGTGGAAGTTGTTGTTTGCTTCACTAGCCCTTCAACTAATGGGTCTGCGGTAGCGGTATTTGTAGCTCCCCCAGTTACTACTGATTGAAATGAACTAGCAGATTCTAAGTTGAGGAGACCACCAAAACGTCCAGAGTCTATCAATTTAACTTGACGAAATCTTAAAGCATGACTGTTGGCTGTCTCTGCACCACCCGGTGTTAGTTTTACATCAGAACCGTTTGCAGAACCAGTAGCTAACTTAAAGTCGCCAGTTTCTGTATCTACCGACTTAACATAATAAATAACCCCACCGTTGTTTAAAGCTCCAGAAGTAGTATCTGATAATGTGGAAACTGTTAGACCTGTGGTAGTTTCTCCTCCGGCTATAATTCTACCGATAACGGTATCGCCGACTCGTAGTCCATGAGAATTTCCAGCAGAAATTGTACCATCTATATTCATTTGTCCTGCAGGAACGTCAATCGGAGCTGCAACGCCTGCATTGTTTTGCCTTAGGTAAGTACCTAGTGTAATAGGATCTGTATTGCCACGAGCGTGCATGGTAGCGGTATTGTCACCAATGGGCTTTGCGTTCTTATCAACAAATCTAGTTTTAAGTGTTAAACCGCTTGATGAAGAATAAGATGATAAAGAAATATCTTCACCATCAACACTTTCCAAAACTATACGTGTTTTATCTTTTGACAAAAATACATTAATACCAACTTGACCAGACTGTTGATTTAATGACTCATATAGTGCGGTTAAGTCTGTTGATGTTGTAGAGGTTGTTATCTTTATTGGTTTCTGATTTCTGGACTCAATGTCAAAGGAAATTTCACCATTTCCGCTAAGGCTATATAATTCAATACGATTATTAGCAGAGGCTCTAATACCTAGGTCAGACATATTCTCATTAATTTGATTTGCTGCAAATTTAGCTGAGCTACCAGCGGGAATGGTAGTGTTCAAAGTATCACCAGCGAGGTTAGGAAAATAAATATTAAGTTCATATGCAGCAGATGTTGCGCTTGCTGGTAAGGACCCCAGTCCAAGTTGTGCCTTTCTACCAACTCCATCACCACCTAAGGGTATAGAAAATAGACCTGCTGGATTGACTCGCTCTAAGTTTAATCCCCTATAGCCAACAGGTTCATTTAAATTGAGATAGTCTGCATTGTAAACCGCTTGATCAGAAAATCCGTTTGCGGTTGACATAAAAGTTGATTTCTCAAGTTTAGTCAATGGTGATCCAGCGATATGTCTCCCCTCCCGCGTAAAAATCTGAACGTTGGAAGCATTTTCTGACGCTTGTTTAACTGCGTTTATAGTCGACGCACCTGCCGTAATTGTAGCTCCAGTTGCAAAATCGCCTGATGCTAGAGACAAAGTTAAATTACCTGCATTTCCAGATGCAAAAATTCCTAAACTTGCTAAAGTAACGCCATTCCCAGTATTATTTAACTCGCCCAAGTTTAAATATTTTGCTATTTCAGAAGCATCTTCCCATGCACCGGTAGCGGGATTCTCCGTATTTGCAGGTTTAACTTTGAAAACATCACCATAAGCAATATCAAAGTTGTAGGCTGTTCCACCTACCGTAAAACCTAATTGACTCGCTGTAGAAAGATCACTCGTTGACATTGTAAATTGTAAAGCAGATTGCTTTGCGAAGCTTGCCAATTGTATTGCTTCCGTTGCTTTTGGAATTGAAGCTACAAATCCATCATTGAAAAATGTTGTTGACGAGATTGGTGATAAGGAGTTAGTAAATACGCTGTTTATCTTTGCCAGCTTAGTATCTTGAATAGTTCCTATAGAGTCTGCAGAGATACTTGCATCACTCATGTTTTTAGTATCAGCTGAAATAAGAAAACTTGCTGAAGCAGCTATATCTTCTGCGCGTCTAAGAGCAAACTCCATATCTTTAGCAAAACTATTTGATGGATTTATCGTAATTTCATCTCCGTCACTTGCTGTTCCAAGTAGGGTAATAGTAATTCCCTGGGTAGAGATTGAAGTTAAATCACTACCTAGTTCAGTATTTGCTACATCATATGCTATCCACTCTTCTCTTGGCTCAGAATACACCAGTCTTACCGGATCTGGATTGATAAGACCTCCACCGGAAGCTGTAGCTGAAGCTGTTGTATTTCCTTGGTTGGTAGGGTTTTGATTAGATGTAAATCCAACGGAAGTAAACATATCTTTACCTTTGACGCCGTCTAATGTAAGACCTTTTTTATGCTGATCATTAATTTCCTGTGCAAATTTTTGAGCCAAACTATCTAAATCCTTTATAGTCTGTTCAATAGTTTTAGAGGAATCTATCAATCCTCTTAAAGCACCATTAGTAATTTGGTTTGTAGGACTGTTCAGAGTTCCTGGCCCCAATATAACTTTAATGTCAGTACTTTCTTCGTCTAAACCCAGAGTAATTCGCTTAGCCTCTTCAACTATTTTAGGGCCACTACCAGACCCACCTAGTCTTACAATAGCAGCGTTTTTGTTCGTATAGGTAACAGTAACTTCAAGAGTCTTACTAAGCTCATCAATAAGTCTATCTCTATTATCAAGTAGGGCATTTGCAGCACCTCCTGAAGTAGAGCTTGAAAGTAATTTAGAGTTAACGTTAAGGATCTCCTTGGTAAGAATGTTAACAGTATCTATCTCTTGTTGGGCATGAGTTTTAGCACCGGTTTTTAACTGCTTTAGTACTTCGGAAGTTCTGCTAAAGGTAGCGGCAACGTTTTTTCCTTCTTCAACAGCTACAACTCTTGCGGCAACGTCAGCAGGAGAGGCTGCAACTTCTTGAAGAGATGAAAAGAATAAGCCTAAGGAGGAACCTAGGTCTGCATCACCAGGAAGCAGTAGATCCTCTAATTCACTAATTTTTTCTAGAAAGTTATTTGCTGTCTCTTCCCTAGAAAAAGAGTTTCTTTTTCTATCCAATAGATAGGCATCAAATGATCTCTTTATGTCTTCTACTCTAACTCCAAGTCCGGTACCATCCTGAATTTGAGTGATACCGCCCTGACCTGAGCTCACTTCTGTAAGAGTAGCCTCTCTTCTTTTGTATCCATCTGTATTGATATTAGCAATGTTTTGACCCGTTACGGACAAAGCCTGTCTGTAAGATTGAACTCCACTTTTTCCTATGTCAAATAAACTTGGCATATTATTTACTCAGTAGTGTTTTTGTCAAATTGTCTTACAAGAGCGTCTGCAATGCCTAAATCCAGTTCGATAGCTAAGCTTCTAGATCTTTCTTGATCAAGCAATGAGCCAAACTTGTCCTCTTCGTCGCTTGAAAACAGGCCATCTGATAATTTGCTTTCTCTGGCCTGTTTAAGCATTTGATTTATAAACATTGCCTCAAATTCTTCTGCCAATTCTCTCAGATCAGCTTTTTCATTATTTCTCTGAAAAAGGGTGAAACCAGTATCTTGAATTTGATTTATGAACTTAGTTTCCATAACGATACCTATATTATGATTAATTCTGCTCTAAGTGCACCTGACTCTCTAAGGGCTTCTAAGATAGCAACAAGATCGGAAGATCCAGCACCGACTGAGTTTATTGTGTCAACTATCGTTGAAAGTGATACACCGGGATCGAATACGAATGCCCTTGCAGGTTCCTCGGTAACTTCTATATCAGTTTCTGGAGTTACAACAGCGTCTCCGGGAGTAGTAACAACCTGATTTTCATTGACAACAGCACCACCAGTAGCAGTTACTTTTTTCTTCTCGTCTATTTTCACAGTTAAAGAGCCATGTGTTACTGCTGCAGGGGTTACGCGGACGTCACCACCAATAACAATTGTCCCGGTTCTTGCATTTACTACAACTTTAGCTGCAGGCCGAGAGGGTTGAACTTCAATATTTTCTAAAAGACTGACAAAGGCAACTTTTTGACTTGGGTCTTTTGGAGATCTTACTTTGATTGAAGAAGCATCAATTGGAACTGAAACATCGTCACCAAAAATGTCATTAATAGCCTCTGAAACGCTTAATGCGGTACTGAAGTCACCTTGATGAAGGTTCAAAATAATATTCTCTGAATTTATAAAAGGTGTTTCAACCATTTTTTCTATAGTTGCCCCTCTTGGGATTCGACCTACTGTTGGGATGTTTACTGTCAATGAGGAACCATCTCCTCCTTCAACCCCAAGACCTCCTACCACTAAGTTACCTTGTGCAACAGCATAAGTCTCTCCATCAGCACCAAGAAGGGGGGTCATAAGAAGGGTACCTCCTCTCAATGATTTTGCTTTTCCTAAAGTAGAAACAGTTACGTTAATATTTTGACCTGGTTTTCCAAATGCTCCGAGTTCTCCAGTTACCATTACTGCAGCCGTGTTTTTCCCATCCAAACCTTTTATATCTGTCGCAAGACCAAACCGAGATACCATAGATTGCATCGATTGTAACGTCAGACCTATGTTGCCATCTCCCGTACCCGCGAGACCAACAACAATACCGTATCCAACGAGCTGATTGCTCCTAACACCTGCAATGGAAGTTAAATCCTTTAGTCTATCGGCGTTAACCAAGCATGTAGTTAAGAAAAATATCTTTACAAAGAAAAGAGAGGAAAGAATTAATTTTGGAAAATTTATCATAATGGAGTTACAACATCTATTAATTTTGAAAACCATCCCTTACGAGAGGTATCTGCTACATCACCTGCACCTGTATATGAGATTTTGGCGTTAGCTATTCGGCTAGATTGAACAACGTTTTGATTTGTAATATCTTCTGGTCTTATGATACCGACTAACCTGATGTATTCATCGCCATTATTTAGCGTCAGCTTTTTCTGTCCCAAGATCTCCATATTTCCATTTGAAAATACTTTCGTAACTGTCACAGATAATTCACCCTTCAAAGAGTTGTTTTGCCCCGCAGAGCCCGAACCATCAAAAGATTGATCTGATGTACTATCGAAAAGACCATCGTCTGCACCAGCCGTCATAATATTAGGTAAGTCAAATGTCATTGCACCTTTTTTAGCACTTTTTGCGGACTGAGATTTAGAGGCGCTAAAATTCTCTGAAAGAGAGACTGTCAGTATATCTCCAATCTTTGAAGCTCTTCTGTCTGTAGCAAACAATCCAGATTGGCTATTGCTGTAGATTGAGCCATATGCATTTTTTTGAGGCTTAGTAGCTAGGTTTGGCATCGAAGGCTCAAAATCAAGAGACGCTCTTTCTTCAATTTGTGTTTGGCATCCCGTTATAAATGAAGAGAGCAATATTACGCCCGAAATCTTATAAAACGTTTGTTTAATGAACATTATCAAAGCCCTTTTTATAGATTGTTTGAAACAAATCGCATCATTTCGTCGACGGCAGATATAGATTTTGAACTCACTTCGTAAGCCCTTTGAGTCTCAATCATGTCAACTAACTCTTGAACTACATTTATGTTTGATGCTTCAAGAGAACCTTGAACTAACTTACCAAACCCCTCTCCAAAAGGATTTCCAATTGCTGGTGCACCAGATGCAGTTGTTTCCACAGTAAAATTCTCCCCTATAGGTTGAAGTCCTGCCGGATTAGCAAAGTTTGCCAGAGTTAATTGGCCTACTTCCTGTGCTTCAGCTTCTCCAGCCAATTGGACGCTTACTAAGCCGTCTGCTGAAACGTTTATCTCCGTAACACCTTCTGGAATAGCAATTTCAGGTTGAAGCACATATCCACTAGGGGTTACTAAAGTTCCCTCAGCATTTCTTGAAAATGAACCATTTCTTGTAAAACCAACACGGCCGTCTGGCATAAGAATTTGGAAAAAACCACTACCATCTATTGCTAAGTCTAGAGCGTTATCAGTGTTGATTAAACTTCCTTGAGTGTAAAGTTTTTGTGTGTTTACAATCCTTACTCCAGTACCCACTGCAAAAGCTGAACTTAAGTCAGTATCAGCAGAAGTTTGTTCGCCACTTGCTCTTTGAATTTGGTATAATAAAGACTCGAAATTAACTCGATCTTTTTTGAACCCAGTAGTATTTACGTTTGCTAGGTTGTTAGCAATCACTTGCATCTTTGTCTGTTGTGAGTTTAGGCCCGTTTTGGCCACGTGCATTGCGCTACTTGACATCTTTACTCTCCTTGATGAATACTTATGTATTCATAGCAAGAGCTATGCCAAAATTATCAGGTAGGTAATCTCATCAAGCTGGTACCACCCTCATCAATCTCTTTTGAGAGCGAAATTAATTTAACATTAATCTCAAATTGACGCTGATCTTCCATAGTGCCAACCAATTCACTTATTGGGTCAACATTGCTAGCCTCAAGAAAACCTTGAGACAAAACTGCTCCTTGGTCTGCATCAGGAACGCCTCCACTAGCCAACCTTAATTGACCATCCAAGGTTTTTACCAGAGGGTCTTCTTCGCTACCTCCAAGGCTTGTTCCTATCGTTCCAATAAGTTGTCTTTCTCCATCAGCACCATTTAAAGGTTCGATGTAAACATCGCCGTTTTCGCTGACAATCATTTTTTTGTTTGGTGGAATTTCTAAGGGAGCTCCACCAGTATCCAAGACTTTGGAGCCGGCTCCATCTACTAACAGTCCAGTATTTGACACAGAGAAATCGCCTCTTCTTGAAAGCGCAGGGCCTCCTGACTTTGGTTGAACAATAAAAAAACCTGGTCCGTTAATAGCAATATCTGTCTCTAGCCCAGTTGGATTAAGTTGACCTTGTTTATTGGAGAAACCGTTTGCTCCGTCATGAATAGCAAATACTCTTGTATCAAACTGTTTGTCCTCATGCAGAAAGCCTGAAGTAAAGTTAGTATTTGTATCTTTTCTGTGACCTGGCACATTTAGGTTGGACATATTTTGAGCTCTTACCGACCTATTCGCTGATAAGTTCTTAAGAGTATTAAGAGCTGTATGAATCATCCTATCCATTAGTTTCTCCTGTTAAATTATCAGTCTTATCCTCTAATATTAATGATTGTTTGCGTTAAGGTGGTAGTCGTCTCAATAGCTTTTGCAGAAGCTTGGAAGTTTCGTTGTGCAGTAATGAGATTCACTAGCTCTTCCGTGATATCAACGTTGGAACGTTCCAACGAACCTGAAAGAATATTTCCAAAACCTTCAGCTCCAGCTTCACCTACCTGCGCCGTACCTGAAACCGCTGTTTCTACATAGGTTGCGTTACCAATCTGTTTAAGACCATTTTGGTTATTAAAGTTAGCCACAACAATTTTTCCAAGTGGATTGTTTTGACCGTTCGTATAGTTAGCTCTGATAGTTCCCGAAGCATCAATTTCCAATCCGTCCAATCTACCAGAAGTAAATCCGTCTTGATTAACACTTAGAACAGAGAAAGGCTGGGCAAACTGTGTTGATGAACCAAAATCTATGTTAAGAGAGATAGAAAAACCTTCTTCCTGTTTCTCATAATGTACATCTTGTTTTGGATTTACCAGTTTACCAGTCTTATCAAAGGTAAGCTCTCCCTCATCAATATATAGAGGATAGTAACCATCAACCATATTTTCAGGTGGAGCTTCCACTACTTTTCCTTCCGCGTCAACATAAAGTGCTACCCCATCCTTATTTGTCGCTTGAACAAGATTATAGATTTTTGGAACTGTACCAACACCAAGAGGAACATCATCTAGTCCAAGACGTGCTGCTCCCTTAACTTTGATGGTAGATGTGTCTCCAGCCGTTCCTGTAGTGAATTCAAAGCTGTTGGAAGAGGCATTAAATTTGGCAGTAACACCGCCAACTGTCTCGCCTGTCACTGGATCCATAATTTGATTTATTTTCGACTGTAAAGCTTCAGCCAGCGTTGAACCAACATAAAATCCAGGTGGAATAGTGATCACACCACTAATACCATTAACTGAAACGTTGAAAATATTTTCACCGTTAGTCGTAGAAAGTCTAAAAACTTCATTTAATGGCTCTGTAGCAGTTGCACCTATGGCCTTTGCTGACGTTGCTGATAGTCCCTTACCCGCAGTAAACTCTGCTTCAGTTTTTGTTGAGCCAACTCCAAGAAGGTTGTTGTCTCCCGAGAAGTAATCGGTGCTATCAACTACGGCTCCCGTAGCATCTAATGCATATCGACCGACTTGAATGTTAGACGCCTTTTGAGTTGAGGTAACTCCCAAAGCTCCCTGAGCTGCTATTTGTTCTCCTGTGGTTCCACTAGAAATCTTAAATGACTTTTTGTCACTATTATATTCAACTTCGATTCCATATCGTTTATCGTTTAATTGAATTTCTTCACCATCCGCTACGAAACTTTCCCCAGATAAAATCTCTCCACCTCTAATCAAGGTGCTTGGAGAGTCATCCTTAGAAACAAGGCCCAGATTGTTGGTATCTGTAGCTGTGCCTTTACCATAAATAGTGAAAGAGTTGAAATTACTGTCTGTTCCAGTACCAAGAACTGTTCTATCTACCGTAAACTGTAATCTCTGATTGATTTCGTCATAAGTAACCTTTACGGGTGGATTTAATTCGTCAACCCATTGTACTGTCTCATTATTTGCTTTGGAGTATGTTTGCAAACCAAGCATCGCTTTTGTGCCTGTAGTGTTGTTTGTTTGATATGTGGCAGTAAAAGCGGAAAAAGCACCGGCGGCTGCATCGTTTCCTGGGTCAGTTTGTTTAGCGGTACCAGTTTCTCTTATAACTATTTTTTTACTTGCAAAGTTAACAGGCGCGTCTTCGTAAACATTTTGGGCACCCTCAAAAAATGCTTCAACATTTGTAGAAGGGTTATACATTACATTTAACTTATTCCCAGCAGTATTTTTGACATTGAAATCTGCGTCTGGAAAACCTAGACCGGTTGTATTTATTTGAACGTAGGCATTAGTACTATTTGACGCTGCGTCTGTATATTGAACACTGGAAATTGTGAATTCGCGACCATTTAAATAAGATGCCTGGGTATTCTCTGTGGCATCAAAATCGCCACTTAATCTTATTTTCCCGTTAGCTTGAAAAATTGGATTATTAGAACTCACTCCTGTGAAATAAATTCTTAACGTATTTTCTGTAGTGGAATACATTATCTTATTTTGGGCGGCGTTCGTAGCGTTGCCAGCACTATCATTTACATTAGCAGGTGTTGTGGCCACTTGTTGTTTGCCATCATACACGCTTAGATTAGGCTTATTATCAAAATAAGAGTAAACTAGGTGCTTAGTAGCAGTATCATCTGGAGTACCTGCGCTTGCTGGTGTTCCATAATCGTTTGACGTATGAGTAAATGAAATTACGTCATTAGTTTCATATATCGTATCTATAGTTGTTCCAGCGGCTCTAGTAAATTGTAACTTCTCAATTCCAAGCGCAGCTTTTTGAGTAGTATTGGATGAAGCATAGGTATTCAGTGCTTCGTTTACACGGGCCTGAACGTGAGCAAGGAACTCATCTCTAGTAAAGTCAGGAGACGCTCCAGTAAGATTTATTCTGTTAGCTCCACCGACTTGTTGAGAGGTTACATAACTATCTGTTAGTAGATCGACAGTAATAGCCGCATCCAAAGATGAAGTTGAACCATCAGCATTTAATTTTGATAAATCGATATTAATTTCATCGTCAACATTTCTAACAACTTGAATTTTTTTATCGTCTCCATATGCTTCGTTAATAGCACGTTCTACTTCTTTCGCTAATTGAGCCGCATTATATTTACCGGGACGGATATCAATATTTACCGGTTGGTCAGCACTATCAACATTAAGTGTAAGAAAGTTCTTACCCCAATAAATATCACTATCGGTGAGCTTTCCTGCCTCCACTGTAGCGTTGTATAATAGTGGGTCTGTAACCACTTCAACTAGTTTGTCACCTTCTTCACCAAAGTCAAAAGCCGTTAACTCACCCTGAATATTGGCTGCCGTTGATGGCACCTGAGTTTTTAAGTCATCTAATTTATATAGAGGTGATCCTTTTCCTTCCAGGAAGTAGTTGTCGTCTGGAACACTAGTTGTTTGAGCTCCAAATTTATCTATATAAATTTGATTTTTAGCATCATCCACAGCACTAACTAGATCAGGGGTGATGATGGTATCATTTATAACCAATCTTGTATCAAATTTATTAGTTGGGTCAGTAGCAGATGCTGTCTGTGTCTTTATGAAGTACATAGTAGCAATCGTCGGATTACCCAAATCGTCAAAGATTGTAATTGATGTTGAGTTTGTAAAGGTTTCAGAGTTATTCGGATCAAAAGTATATCCATCAGCAAATTGTGGTTGATCCGGAACGACAGCTGCCGCAGCTGGAACGTTTACCCCAAGATCAATATTGGTTGTAGCTTTTGGATCACCAGAAGTAACTGGAAGTTGCAGTGGTATTGATGATATTAAGTCTTTAGCAGTAACAGAGCCGTCTTCATTAACAGGGTAAACTAATAGGTACTGACCAGCAGAATCAACAACGTATCTGTCATTATTCACGTTAAGTGAACCGTTTCGAGTATAAACTGTCTGAGCTGATGTTAAAGATGGTTTAAGAGCAAAAAATCCCTGACCAGAAATAGCAAGGTCTAGAGCGTTCAATGATGAAGAGATGTTACCCTGTGTGAACTGCTGCTTAATTCCTTTTAGAATTGTACCAGAACCAATTGATGATGAAGAGTTTTGTAGAGGGGAGGTAGCAAAAATATCACCGAATTCTGCTCTACTCCTTTTAAACCCAGTTGTCCCAACGTTTGCAATGTTATTAGAGGTTGCTGATATATCAGATTGAGCCCCGTTTAGTCCTGTTAAAGCTGTATAGAATGACATTTTTTACTCCGTTTTACAAAAAACTTAAATCGTTAATTAATTTCTGAACTTGATGACATCTGCTGCTGCCATTTCGCCGTAATCTTTTACATCAATAGTCACACCTTGATTATTTTTGCCTACTGTAGCAGCCATTACTTCCGAGAAGACTGATGGGGTGAGTCCTTGTGACCCTTTACCTGTGTTTATAAAAGCTTCAACTCTTAAAGGCATGTTCTTTGCTTTTATATCTTCTGGAATATCAAGCCATTCAAAACCTACTAATCCACCTGGCTGTGCTCCTAAATCTATAGAATGAAGATGTTCACCTGACTCGTCAAAGAAAGACACTGAAGTCTCACTTGAAGCAGAAGGAAGGTCTATTATGCCGTGTATTTCATTATTTTTGTTTGGTCTGGCAATATTTCCTGGGACTAGTACAGAATTTCCTAATAAATCCGAAGCTGTTGCAATTCTAAACTCATTGAGTTTATCTGAAATTCCGTTAAGGCTTTGTCCCATTTCAGTAATACCAGTCACAGTTGAGAATTGAGCCATTTGTGCTATAAACTCTCCATTCTCCATTGGAGCAAATGGATCCTGATTTTGAAGTTGTGTAGTCATTAATCTTAGAAAATCCTCTTGACCAAGACTGCTTTTTCGTTTTGTAGCATCGGCTTCTGGAGTTTTAGCTCCTATTTTTTCAAGAATATTGTTAAGTGCTTGGTTGTTTTCTATACTAGACATAATCGTACTCCACTAATTACTTTCCTAAATTTATGGTTTTCACCATAAGAGCTCTTAAAGTCGAAATAACTTCAATATTGTTTTGATATTGTCGACTTGCTTCAAGCATTTCGACCATTTCTTCCTCTACGTTGACCGCTGCATTAAAAACATAACCATCCTCATCAGCTTTCGGGTGGTCAGGCATGTATACTCTTTCAGGCTCTCTATTTAATTCTTGAACATTAATTGCATCCACAGTGGCCAGACCATTATTTTGCAATTTATTTGAATAAATAGTTTTGAAGATAGGTTTTAAAGGCCTGTAAGCTCCCTCGCTAGTAGTTGAGATATTATTTGAATTAGCCAGGTTACTTGCTACTGTATTTAATCTTATCATTTGAGCAGCCATAGCTCTTCCTGATATATCAAAAATATTTTTCACCGAAGCCATTATTCACCCCTTATCGCGGACATAAGTCCATTAATTTTGTTAGATAGGAATTGTAGGGTAGTTTGGTATCTCACCACATTTTCAGAAAATTCCATTTGTTCAACTGCTAGCTCAACGGTATTGCCATCTAATGAAGGATTTAATGGTTCTCTAAAGAGCATGTCATTTGGTCTCACCTTAGATAACAGAGCAAAGTGCTTTTCGTGATTTACAGAAATATCACCTATCTTCTCTCTCTTTTTTATTTCAGTTTCAAAATCTATGTCCCGGGCTTTAAAATGAGGTGTAGCCGCATTGGCAATATTAGAAGCAAGGATTTTGTTTCTTTTACCCCTTAGATTTAAAGCGTTTGAGTAGACACTTAGATGATTTTCTATGGTTTTCATTTCAATAATTTTATTCTATGCTTTTTACAAAATTTAGTTAATTGTGGTGTGAAAATTGCAAATAGAATGCCAAGTTGACTAACAATGAGAAAAAAATGAATACTTCAAATGAAAACAGTGAAAATTTTAAATTAAGTGCCCCTGTCCCCCTGGACCCAATTATAATAAGAGCAAGAGACGAAATATTGGAACAATATTCTGATAAATCTCTAGAGGAACAAATTACTTTTTATAAAGCTATTATAGAGGGCGAGAAAGACAGTGTTACTCGATTAAGCGCAATGGCTGCAAGAGTTTATGTTCTTAGAAAAAGATTAGCGTTGTTAGGAGGAAACTCACCGGAACAGAATTTTGATGAAGAATCTAATATTGATCTGGGTGTTGATTTAGAGTCCGTTGCATCTGATTCTGTAGATGCTAAGGAACCAGAGTTGATAGGAGATGAAGGGTCTTGGATGAGGCTCAAAATTTTAGACTCTAGTGAAGTTAATGGAGTAAGGTTTCCAGCTGGAGTGGTAATCGATGTAAAACGTGAAGATGGTGAGAAGTTAATTGAGGCAAAAAAAGCGGAATTTGTCTCCACTGAGGAAAGTCGACTATTCAAATCCCAGGAGGGATTAGACGATGGCCAGGCTGAAGAGGACACCAATTTAAAAGCTTCTCCTGATGAGCAGAGTGCTAAAGAAGAGGTTTCAGAAGAGGCGGAAGCTTCTCCTGATGAGCAGAGTGCTAAAGAAGAGGTTTCAGAAGAGGCGGAAGAGAAAAAGGATGATGGTAAAATTTAATATTAAGAATAATAATAATATTTAAAATAATAATTAATAACTTCAAATATTCCCGAAAAGATTGTTAATGTCTTTTTGTTGTCATTCGTTTTCGAATAAAGAGAATAAAAAGTCAAATAAAGGGATTATCCTTCACTACCATGAAATCTAACAATTGTTTGGACCTGGTCCTTTGTTAAACCTGTTTCCTTAGTTATTTCTTCTGGGGATGAACCTAATCTAGCCATTTCTATTGCTTTATTGAAAATTGTTTCACTATTAATGCCGTCTGCTAGCATACTAAGTTCTTTTTTTGTATTTTCTGCTACACTGTTCGCATCAGATACTGCCCCTGACAGGCTCGAAATTCTTGAGTTTAAAGAAGAAAGGTCTGATGAGGCATTATCAGATTTATGTCCCAACTTATCCAATTTAGACTTCACTGCTTTAATTTCTTTTTCGAGTAGGTTTTGCTGTTTCATCTGTACAAATAATAGATACAGAAAAACAGCGAGCAAGACTATTATCCCAGCCCTTTCTGTTAATATAAAATCTAAAATAAATTCACTAACATCCATAATCGTTTAAGAGTGTAATAAGTTATGGATTTAAAACAAGTTATTTTGTTACGTTTTTATCTTGTAGGAAGTTAGAAAAACCATTTGACCATTTAAGTTTTTCTTCACTTTCTTTTTGCTTAATTACAATCTTTTGCAACAAAGCATTTATTGTTTGCTTCTGATCACTGGATAATGAGAGGTTTGTATCTTCACTAGTTATTGTAAGATAATCTCTTTCAATAAGTCTTTCTATATTGGTAAGGTGACCCTGTAACTTCTTTGGTTCAAGAAAGTCCCTTTCTACCAGATCAAAATTTTTTTTGAACTCTCTTATAAAGGTATCATTTGGCGTGGGGAAAGACATGTCTATTTTCTTTAGCTTTTAAAAAAAATTTAAGACTTAGAAACCCAGTATGACTCTAAAAGCTTGTCAGCTAATTTTTCAAAATCAATAGGATATTCGCCATTCTTTATTTTTTCCTTTATTCTTTCTACAGCTTCCATATTCACCGAAGGGTTTTCAGCCATGATCTTAATCGCCTCTTTAGACTTATTGGTTAATATAGCATCCGCGCTGTTCCCAGAAGAATTTACTTCAGCTGAACTAACCTTTTGAGAGGCAGATGCAGGACTATTATTGGGTTTTCCTTTTTGGACTTCTACCCTTTGTCCTGTAAAATTTTTTATTGTTCCAACCATTTTTTTTCTCCTGTGCTTATATATACGACATATGTTTAATAAATTTTACGAAAAATAGATATTTTTTTCTCACTTTTTACAAATCCTTCAATGGTTTTATTGCTTGACAGGTTTTTAACCAAAATTCTGTCTCCTTTTAAACCATTACTTAAAGCAATACCTTGCATTGTGACCTTTATAGAGCCCACTTTATTTTCAATTTCTATTTTCTGATTTTTGTGTACCAGCCAATCTTTCATCAAGTGCTTTTCTTTTAGAATAGAGCCTTTTTTCAAGCTTCTTTTAAGCTTTTTCCCTAAAATTGGTTTTAATTCTGAAAAACCTCCTTTTGAAAGAATTCTTTTTCTCAGCTCCAATTTTACATCTGACTTATTCAATATTTCATCTTTTTGCTTTGAATTAGTTAGAACAAACACCAAATCCTCCCTATTATAGGATTTTGCTCCCTTTTGTATATCAGAAGAATGTTCTTCACTATATATATTAAATTGTCTTTGATCATTAGTTCTCGCATGTATTTTGTTTCTAAAATTAAATGTCCAAGATTTATTGATCTCACAAGTAACTTTTATGGTATTCCATGACTCATCTCTTCTACCAATTTTTATATGTTTTTCAGGACATCCATGAAAAGTCCTTTTCTTATCTATTGCTAGATCTGACTTAACGCCCTTTGATGATAGGTCTTTAATTACTAAGTTCTTTAGCTGATTTCCTGTAATTGAATTAGCTATCGCCGGTTGGAAAAAAGAAATAGAAAAAGAAAAAAAAACAATAATCGGAAAGCTTGAGTAAATCACTTTAACCTCCAAAGAAATAAATATTTTTAGTTCTTGAGAAGCTTTCTTCGTCTGTTTTAAATTCTATTCCCTTCATCAATTTTGTGATTTGGTTTATGCTTGGCAGGTGAATATTCTCGTCTGCGACCATATAGTTCACATTTCTGTTCCTAAAGGCATGCGAGTTTAACGATACTATCGCAAGCTGAAGAAAGTATTTATTAAGGCCACTATTGCCATAATAATTTTTTATAATAAGGTTGAGAGACTCTCCTGGAGCAATTTTATGTTTAGCATAGTAATCAGGGTTTTTCGTGAATTCGTTGTCTCTGTCGCCGAGCTCTGATGCATTGTTATAAGATAAAACCACAAAAGGTTCTGATGATAGGTTTTTGAAACTCAAAAGCGTTACAAAGAAAATCAAAATTACTGATATTTTTTTTAACATTACATATTCTCTAAAAATTGAACTGTTTTTCCAGAAAGTTTTTCCAGATTTAAGGAGTCGTTTAATGGAACCAAAATAGCTTTAGTTTTTAATAATTTTTCTACCCGTAGTATAGAGAAGGGGGTTATTTCGCCCTTAGCTACAGCGAGCGAAGACAATGTTATTCCATGTTTTTGTCCCAATGGTACTTCGAGCTTGCCGTCCGCAAGAAAAATTCTGCTTTGTACTGGTTTACAACCTATTTGATCAACAATTTCTATTACATGGTTTCGTGCCTCTTCGATAATAGGAGCTACTATTGTTTCTTTTGTTGATGCTAAAAATAAATTAAGAGTTCTCCATGGTCCTCCAGATTTAAGCAAAACCTCTATTGATTTCGATTTTGAAAAATCCATCAAATATTTCTCTCCTTCATAAAGGTTTGTTTGAAATTCCAAAAACATAGTTTCATATGAGTTAAAACCTGACAATCGCTGCCCAGTACTAATCTTTATTGAGGGAACTAATGAGTAATCTCCGTGCTGAGTTCGGTCTCTTCCAGAGGTTAATGAAATATAGTCAAACTGATCATTTACGGAGTTCAGCTTTTCGATATCTAAATAAGTACTCAGATATGTATTCAGAACAACATTTCTTTTTGAGGAGTAAGTATCAATCATGGTGTTAATAATTTCAACAGTTAATTCATTAACCCAGAAAGGCGCATTTGGATCTATTTCAATTACAGGTTGAAATAATGAAATCGTCTTTATTCCTCTACCATCACATTTTTTGTTATTTAATTGACCAACGGCTGCTCTTAGTTTCACGATATAATGAGTGGCGCTTTTCTCTTCTGCTAAAATTGTGTAGTCTAAAATTCTACTCGAGGGTTGTACCACTAAATTTTCTTCTATTGATGTATCAGTTTTGACACTAGAAAAACCATTTATCTTTGCTCCCCCGTGAAGAGCGGCGAGGTAGAGAGCGTCTTCCAAAGCTCTTCGTCTCGAGACATCTATTTGTTGCTCTTGATCAATAACGGCTCTACCTGTTGTTTCTATAAACTTAAGATTCTCTTTAGCATTAACTTCTCCTGTTAATCCTAAGATAGCTATTATACATAAACTCAGAAAGAAATTTGGGAATGACATTATAAATTTTCCAAAGGGCTTTTAAGCAACTGTCCTAGCCTGCCGAAGTAGGTAACTAAGTGTATCTTTGTCAATTTCTAACAGAACTTCATAGGTGTCAGTACCGGTTGGATTTATTCTAACAGTTCTTGCTCCTCTTATAGTTCCTGAAACGATGCCTCTGAAAGTATCGTTTTGAACCATTAGGTCAATCACAGTGGTATTACCTTCTACTTTTAAACCATGTATCTGTTCTGCCAAATCCCTCATTGCTGCCATTCTTGCAGATCTGATTGCCATAAGTCTTTTTTGATTGGCTGATCTACCAGGCTGAGAGGATACAACAGCATAACCTACAGCATTTATCGTAGGCACATTATCAACTGATGCATCCAACACCTCGTTTATAGCTGCTAAATGAGCTGCATCTTCACCGTTCCTGTTACTTAAAACATTTAAGGCAGGTTTAGAAGGATCATCATCAGTATTTCTAAGAAAACTTGACTGACAACCAGATACCATTAGAGCTATCCCAAAGATAGAAATATGTCTTTTCATTTTATTACTTAAATTCATTTTAAAACCCTCGTCTTTAAAAACGTAACGTAGTCTTTGCATGATTTGTGCCAGATAATTCAGTTTTGTAGAAATAACGCGATAATGCTTTGGCATGATCTTTGCTTCTTTTTGACTGAATAAAGCTATTGGCGTTAATTCTGGAAAGTTATATGTGGAAAAATTAGCAGTAAGTTATGATTAATGCCAAGTTGTGACTAAATTTTGACAAAGAAAGAGCAGAGTCATGGAATTGACAGCGCAAAAAACAGGGGTTCTCGGAAATATTACCGACATTATGAAATCAGGTATTCTTCCATTAGGAATAATAATCTTGGTCGCAATGATGGTTTTACCTTTACCAGTATTCTTATTGGATATCTTTTTTGTTTCAAACATTTTGGTTTCTTTGGTCATCTTAATGGTAGCAATGCATACCTTTAGACCGTTAGACTTTTCTAGCTTTCCAAATTTACTTTTAATTGCTACTGTTTTACGTTTGGCTCTCAACGTTGCTTCCACAAGAATTGTTCTAGGTCAGGGTCACAATGGCAGCGATGCGGCTGGACAGATAATTGAAGCTTTTGGTAATTTTATTGTTTCTGGTAACTATGCTGTTGGTATATTTGTATTTATAATTCTTGTTATCATAAACTTAGTGGTGATTACCAAAGGTGCGGGTAGGGTGTCAGAGGTCTCTGCAAGATTTACACTAGATGCGATGCCAGGGAAACAGATGGCCATAGATGCAGACCTTAACGCAGGCGTCTTGTCAGCTGAGGAAGCTACAGCTCGCAGAGAGGATATCGCTAAGGAAGCAGATTTTTATGGGGCTATGGATGGTGCCTCTAAATTCGTTAAAGGGGATGCGGTAGCATCTATCTTAATTCTGGCAATTAATATCATAGGGGGGTTGATTATTGGCATAAGTCAATACGATCTGCCAGTGGCTAAAGCTGCAGAGACTTATGTTCTTTTATCAATAGGAGATGGATTAGTCGCACAAATACCCTCACTGCTTTTGGCAATATCTACTGCCATAATAGTAACTAGAGTCTCTTCAAAACAAGACATGGCTTCACATATAGGAGAGCAATTAAGTATCTCTAGGGCCTGGATTCCAGTCTCAGCCGTACTTTTATTGATAGGGTTTGTTCCAGGAATGCCAAACCTTTTATTTATTGTGTCAGCGGCGGTTGCTGCAGGAGCAGGCTTTTTATCACGATCAATAGAAAGAAAAAGGGAGGTAAGTGATCAAGATTTAATTCAGAGTGATATAGAAGAAGAGGAAAGCTCAACAGATCAATTGAAGCTTGAAGAGGTTACAGATTACTCACCAATTTCAGTCCAGCTAGGTTATGGATTGGTTGAAATGGTTGATGACGAGTCTGGGGGTCCATTAGTAGAAAGAATTACTGGAATAAGGCGACAAGTATCCAAAGCATTAGGTTTTATAGTACCCGCTGTCAGGATTAGAGATGATTTAACACTGAGCTCAAACCAGTATAGAATAAGAGTTGGCCAAACAATTGTTGGAGATGATGTTATTTATCCTGACAGAAAACTTGCTATCCCAAGTGATGATACCAATATAAAAATAGATGGCATAGAAGTTAAAGACCCTTCTTTTGGAATGAATGCTACATGGATTTTATCTTCTCAGCAAAATGAGGCTGAGGAAAAGGGTTATGTGGTTGTAGCTCCTGAATCAGTTTTAGCTACGCACTTAAGTCAAATATTTTATAAACATGCAGGAAAGCTTATTGGACAGGATGATGTTCAAACTTTGCTGGATAATTTATCTCAGACGGCACCTAGCTTGGTCGAATCTTTAGTCCCAAAACTTGTACCGCTTCACAATTTAACAGGAGTGTTAAGGGAATTGTTGTCTGAACGAGTACCAATTAGTGATCTTAGGATAATACTTGAATCTTTGGCAGGGTTAGTGGGTAAGAATCTTAGTTTAATTGATACTGCTGAAGCCGTTCGACCTTCATTATCGGGACTGCTGATTCAACAAGTAGCGCCTTTAAATCAACCTCTTCCTGTTATTACTTTTAACTCAGAGTTAGAGCACATGTTAATTAAAATGGCTAAACAAAGTGGTGAGGAGGGTTTGGTTTTAGACAATGACCTTGCTCAAAAATTGATTACAAATATTTCTGATCTGAATCAGAAGCTTACGTCAGAGGGGAAAACCGCTATTTTGGTAGTCTCTCCTAATATTCGAAGACAAATCTCTGCAATTATTAGACAACATATTGAGGATTTAATTGTTTTATCCTTTACGGAGCTGCCTGATAGCAGAAAAGTTGATGTGGTGGCAACTATTGATGGTCAATCATAAATTAAGAATCTCGAGAGGTATTAAAAAATGGCTACATTAAAATTTATAGCATCCGACAGTGCAACTGCGATGGAAGAGGTAATAAAAAAACTTGGTCCGGAAGCCCTGATCATTTCAACTTCTAAAAGAGGAAATAAGGTGGAGATTGAGGCCACAAATGACAAAGTGATCCCAAAAAGAAATTTGTCTAAAACTTCTAAAGACTCAAACTTCTCAGAAGTTTTACATTCAAAAATTGATTTCCTAAGAGAAAAACAGAGAAATAGAATATTTAGTAAAAACAGTGGGGAAATTGGAAGTTCAATCAAAACTGATTTTCCAGATAAAAGTCACTCTGCTAACAATATTAATGATGTGAAAGAACAAATTACCGCATTGCAGAATATGTTATCGGGTATGGTTATAACTGATGAAAGAGGTGTAAATGAAAAAATTGGACATTCCACGTCTCTAAAATTAAGGCAACTTGAATTCTCACCAGAAATAGTAACAAGCCTTCAACCTTCCTTTGAGGGTTTAAGTTTTGAAAGAGGGAAAGCTGCTTTTATAAATGCTTTTTCTAAAAGAATTGCATATGAAGAAACGGAGGAGGTTCTTGAATCCAAGGTTATATTTCTTGTTGGACCTAGTGGAGCAGGAAAGACCACTTTGGCTGCAAAGATAGGAGCTCGAATACTTGAAAGATCGAAATTGAGTGATCTGGCGTTAATTTCAACAGATGATATCTTGCATTATCAAGCAGATGATTTAACTTATTTTTCTAAGCTATTAAATGTTCCGAAGTTTAAAATAAAGACCGAAGATCGTTTAAAGAATACCGATGAAATTCCACACGATCAAAAGATTGTTGATGTTTCTAGCATAGAGGCGCATGCTAAACATCTTATCTCCTCTGTTCGAAATGAAATTGGGGCAACAAAAGTAACGACTGTTCTTTGTCTACCTGGAAGCTCTAACAAACAATTGATAAAAAATCAGTTAGCGACTTATAAAGATCTTAATCCTCTTGTAGCTTTTACGAAGCTAGATGAAAGCGAGATTTTTCCACGAGAATTATCATTAATTGCCGAACAAAATGTAAAAATTGGATTCATAACTGGTTCAAGATCAATTTTGGGGTCTTTAGCTTTGGCAAGCCCAGAAGTGTTATCTAAATACCTTAGTAATTATTGTTTATAGAGAGAGTGATATGGCTAATTCAATAGCAATTGCAAGTGGAAAAGGCGGAGTAGGAAAGACAACTATCGCTGTAAATTTGGCGTTAACTCTAACTAAAATGGGTTCAAAAGTAGCTTTATTTGATACAGATTTTGGTTTAGCTAACTCTCACATTATGTTGGGAATAAATCCTAAGAAAACAATAAGGGACTTAATAAAAAATAACGCCTCTATCAATGAGGTAATTGAAAATGGGCCTGCTGGTTTGAGGTTTATTTCTGGTGGAAGTGGTTTGATCGATATCTTAAATATCGAAAAAAATTCAATATTTCAGGTAATACGAGCTTTAGACTCATTAGAGAAGTTGGTTAATACTATGATTGTAGATACCCCAGCAGGTGCTTCTGATAATTCCATATTATTTTCAGCAGCCGTAGATAGGCTTTTAATAGTGCTAGTTGGAGAGCCTACTAGCTTTTTAGATGCATACACTTTCATAAAGGCAGCAAATATAGAAAAGGGCATTCGTAACTTCTCTGTAGTTGTTAATATGGTTGATAATGATGAAACTGGGAAAAAAACTTTCGATAAATTTCACAAGATAACTGACAAGTTTTTGGATGTTAACGTTAGTTATGCCGGTTCCATTCCAAAATCAACGAAATTACAACAATCTATTGTAAAAAAACTCCCGATAGTTTTAAATAAGGATGCGGAATTGGAGGCAATAGCATTTAAGAGATTGGCGAAGAATGTTATTAAGTCTGCAACAAATAGGAATAAAGGCATAAGATTTTTCTCGGGAAGTTAGAATAATTAATAGGAAAAAACAATGAAGGCCGGTTATCCAGAACAGCAACCAAACGTTGAAAGACTTATCATAGATAATATGAACTTGGTCAAAAAGATAGCTTGGCACATGCATGGAAGGGTTAGAGCAGCTATCGAGATAGAAGACCTTATGCAAATAGGGTATTATGGTTTAGTCACCGCTGCTCAGAAATATAGCCCCAAAGAAGGAGCTACTTTTGTAAGCTACGCGGTGCTGCGGATAAGAGGAGCAATTGTTGATCATTTAAGAAAAAGTTCAAACCTGTGTCGAACAACAATCCAAATGCAACAAAAAGCAAAAAAAGTTGAGGAAGAGCTTCGATCGTCTTTGCAAAGGAATCCTACTCCCGCTGAAATGGCAGAAAAAATGGGAATAGAATTAAATGAATATAGAGAATGGGAGAAAGCCTTCAATGCGAATATACATCAATCTTTGGATGAAGTTTATGATGAATATTCAATGTGGTTCGTTTCTAAAGAGAATACCCCTGAAGAAAATCTAGACAGAAACCAACTAAAAACAATTTTAACAACGGGCCTAAAAGACCTACCTGAAAAGGAAGCAATGGTAATTCAACTTTATTATGTTGAAGAGTTAAACGTTTATGAGATCGCAGAGGTAATGGAGATAACTACTGGCCGCGTTTCTCAAATAAAAAAGTCGGCGATATCTTTACTACGAAACCACATTAAAAAAATCTATTAGAATTAAATGAAAAACGATACCCAAGAATTGGAAGCTATTCATATGTCTATCCAAACCGCTGAGCTGAGCTTAATAGGGTTTGATATTGAAGAGCAACTAAATCTGTCCTGTGGTCTTATGAATATTGGTAGAGGAACCTGTTCAGTCAGAATCATACCTATTAGTGAACAACAATTTGGGAAGGCTGAAGGCTGGTTGAATATAGAAATAAACAGACCCTTTATGAAAGCTGATATTAAATTGAACGAAAAGGCATTTTTTAAAGTCTCTAAGCAATTATTTAAAGTAACCTCTCGCCCTGTAACCCTGATTATTCTTTTAGATCATCCGTTAAGCGTAAACAGCAAAGGAGATTTATTGATAAACAGGGAGACCAAAAGATTAATCAAAGATATTTCGTGGATACTGCCAATAAGATGACTTATTGATCCATTAGTCGGCGCGTGACGTCTGCGTCTGCCTGCATCATTTTTGCAGATCCATTAAATGCCTGCTGTGCTCTAATTAGAAGAGTAAGCTCAGCCGTAATGTCTGTGTTTGATGCTTCGAGAGAACCAGCTTTTATTTTCCCAAAGCCAAAATCTTTTCCTGCACCTATAACGGCCTCTCCCGACTCGGGCGTTGATGTGAAGATATTATCTCCTAAAGCTCTTAGTTGATTTTCATCTGCAAACCGTGCCAACCCTATTTGGGCAATAGTCTTATAGTTGTCAATTCCATAAGTGGCCTTCAAGAAACCCTCTGCGGTAACTTTTACTTCAGAAAGATTCTCTACAGTGCCTTTGTTGCCTAATATCTGAAAGGGCAGGGTGATTGGCTGCTCATTTATGTCAAGATATGATAACCCATCAGAATTTATCAATTTACCGTCTTGTTGAATCGTAATAGCTCCATTCCTAGTGTAAGATAACTCACCGAGCTTTTCTCGTGTGTCTAGAATAAACATTCCTTGACCATTCATTCCTAAATCAAGGGCATTACCTGTTAAAATCAAAGAACCTTGTGAATGATTTCTACGAGGTTGATTCTGACTTACGCCATTTCCGACTCTATTTCCGTTTCTGACATCAGACATTTCAGTATAAATATCCGAGAAACTAGCTGAACTTCGCTTAAACCCTAATGAAGAAGCGTTGGCAATATTATTGGAAATTACCGAGATTTCTTGTGATGCAGCGCTTAGACCGGACCTGACAACTGAGAGCATATTTTATCCTTTCGAAAAAACTAATACAATTTTCATGCCACATGTCGTTTATTATATTATAATTTTTGGGTTTATCTTCATTTGGAAATCCTTTATTTATATTTGTAAATTTGTTGAATATAAGAGATATGAAAGAAAGTAATTCAAAAGCATTAGTTCCTATTAATAAGCTTTCTCCTCCTGCATTAAAAAAAGAAAGTAGTAAGGGGATTGGTGCATTGGAACTTGTGAGTGAAAATTTACACTTAGGTTCCAGAGATGATGTAAGGAATTTATTGCCAGATATTCTTGGTAAAGTTCTTGCTCGAGTTTGGTTAGACACAAGCTTTCATAGGCAGTTTTCCCTTGACCCGCAGTTAACTCTCGAGAAAAATGGTGTATTTTTGCCAGAAAATATGTCTATAGAGTTCCAAAAACAAGACACAGACCGACCAAGAATAGTTGTATACGAACAAAAACCAGGCTCAAAATTTAAGTTGAGAGTTTTTTACCTACAGTTGGTAATGATGGCAGGAAGATAAATGAGAATAGTTCTAGTACTTTTCTTAATGTTTTTTATGTCTTATATCAGCGGTTTTTCGCAAGTAACTAATTCAGATAAGCTATACAAAAAAGGATCAGATGCTGTTTTAGATAAGAATTATTCACTTGCTGTAGATATTTTTAAAAAAATGGCTATGAATAACGAGTACGATGCTCAATATAATCTTGCTTACTTGATACGGAGTGGTAAAGGAGTCACTCAAAATTATAGCGAAGCACTTTTCTGGGCTTTTAGTGCAACACTTGGACTCAGAACATGGATTGATCCTTCAAAAAATGACGAAAAGTTAGAGCAGGATTTGAGAAAAGCAAATGATCTAACTAGTGATTTAATTGATCTCCTTCCTGAAAAGACTACAGAAACTGTTAGGAAGGAGTTGTTGTCATATCTTTTAGATAGGTACAAAAAGAAAGAAATTGATGTTATTACTCAGTTAGGAGATTATTTTCTGATCATTTTAGAGGATGAAAACTATGCTGACGCTTATATGTGGTATTCAGTAGCAACCGCCTTGGGTGTAGAGGGAGCAATAGAGGAAAGAGATAAAGTTGAAAGAAAATTGGATTCTGATACACTAGTGAAAAAACAAAATGAGGCAAAAATAAAATTTGAAGATTTTAAAAAAACTGAAACGATACCGGATGAAAAGGTGAAAGAAAATAAAGCGGAAAAGGAATATGAAAGTTAAAGTTCATTGGGTAATTGATGGCATTGCTGAAATTGAAGCTAAGAATTTAGAAGAAGCTGAAGTGGAGATAAATAAAAAGCTAGAAAAAATTGTTTCTGATAATCCTGTTTTTGAAGAGGACCTGGGAGCAAAAGCCATACAAGGAAAAGGATATTTGCCTGGTGCTGGTGAAGAAGACTGATTTCTCTAATTCGTTATACTAGAGGGCGCCAAGTTACGAGCCATTCGTTTGTTGAAACTATAAAAGTCTTTGGATCATTAATGTATGACTCTAGAAAAATATTCTTATAGTTACCGTGATTTTCATTAGGGGCCTCTTCTTCATTTTGTAGGAAATAATGATTATTTCCATCTTTATTATTTTTTTCAAGAATCTCGGGAACAGGATTGTCATGTGAAATATAACTATTGCTGATCTTAGGTATGTCCATTTTCTGAGTTTCCATCTATTAAATAATTAAAATCTTTGTAAACTGAACGGTTTTGATTTCTGGATCAGCACCCAAATTCTTTAACTCTTTATTTATTGCCTTTAACATCTCAAGCTTGAGTTGCTCTTTGCCTTCTTTACTTTCAACTTCAGCTTTTGTTTTTGATCGCATTACGCCCAATAATACAGATCTCAACGCCGGCTCAAATTTTTTGAAATTTTCAAAGTACGCATCCGCATTAAGTTTGCCCATGAAAATAGAAACTGCCAGTTCTATTGTTAGTATACCAGTGTCGTTCTTTAAATCGGTCGCAAGAGCACCAGTAAATGATTGATAATAATGTTGTGGCCCTATAAATGGAATGTCAGAACCTTGCTCTAATTTTTTCTCATTGGGTGGTTCTAGATCAGAATTTTTTTCTACTTTGTCAACTGATCCTTCTGGAGTACTTTCTTTTTTGATTAATAATTCTTTAATCTCTTCTCTAGACGGCGGTGCTTTAACCATCATATTGTGCGCTATTATAAATAATAAAAAAGTCCCAATAGCAGGTAAAAAATAAAGACCAATTACCTTCCATGGAACAGTAAGCTTTTTTTTTCTTTTAGGCGCTTGCTCCTCAAGTTCTTCAGTATTTTTAACTTCTTCCGACATAACAACTTTATTTTTCTTATTCCTGTATTTAAACGGCTATAAAGAAAAAAAGTTTATTTACTAAAAAAAGATTGGGAGCGTCGTTATAAATTATCAGAATACTTTGACAGAAGGCTAATGAAATGGAAAGAGTAAATAAAAATTTATCTGTAAAATATATTTCGAACGAGGAAGATAGTACTTTAGAGGAAGAATTTTCATCGTTTCAAAGTGATGTGGCTAATGCCCTTTTAGATTATATTGAGGATAAAGATGATTCAGAGGTCGTGAATAGATTGGAAGAGTCCAAACGCTTTTTCGTCAAATTAAGCAAAGAGATTGGCAATACGTTGCCACAAAACAAGTTATCTTTGGACTTACGAAATGAAGACTTTGACTGTGCCGAAGATATTTTAAAATGTAATAATAGTTATTTCGAGTCACCTTTAATTCATTAAGGGTAATTAAGAAATATTTGATAACGCTTTTTAGATGATCAAATTTTCTATTTCAAATGATCTAAAAGCTGTGTCCTTTTTCACACTTTGAAGTTGAATGAGTTTATTAATTTTCTATTGAAATACAATTTCTCCAGATAGTTTTTTTTCGCCCGTTGTTATTAAATTTTTTTTTAATTCTTGTTAGTTTCTTCTTTTCTTATTTTTTCTGTGTTCTTTTTACAACTATTTTGAATCAACAAAATTTTTTCTAATAGAAACTAATTTTTAGTCGTATCAGCTTATGGGCAAGTTTAAGGAGAGTATCTTATGCGTTTACTAGTTTTATTTTTAATTGGATTATTTATTTCAGGGTGTCAGGGCACCAATCCTTACGGGTTGACCACAGCAAGCCTTGGAGACAAAGTGGTAAGTAGTGCGACAGGCGTAGCTGGAGAGGGAGTAACCCCGGTGAAAGGTATAAAATATGTTTCACTGCATCCAGATCGTTTGTTAAGAGACGAGAAAACATGTACACAGGTTATTAAGCTTTCGTATGCATCAAATATAAACTATTCAGAAGCGATTATCGGTTTACGAAATAGGGCGCTATTAGTAGGAGGTAATGCGATATCCATCGTTGGATGGGCTGAGAGCGCGTCATCTTCTGGGTTAGTAGGGAAAATATACCTTTGTAAGAAAAAACCTTTCCACATTCATTGGTAAGAAAAATAAAAAAACAAAGATGGTCCCTTTTAAATAAACTGGGACCATTTTGTCTTGTTTTATTCAAAAAAAAAATATATTTAGAGAATAAATTATAATAACTGAAACTAAATATGTTTGAGTCCTTCTTTCCAAAACCTAAATTGTTTTTGATTTCTGTGGTTGTCTGGACCATTGTTTCTGTTGGTTATTGGTATTTGGAAGGGTTATTATTATTTCTTTTTGGACTATTTAATATAGATAATAATGATCTACTGAATCTTATTGTAGGTGGAAAAAACCTGGGAAAGTTCATTGGTCTCAGTGCTTCTGAAGAAGGTTCTTCCGTTATAGGGCTAGCATACTTTGTTACCCCTGAGTTTATTTGGTTTGATATTTATTATATTTTGGCAACTCTGATCTTCTTTGGATTTTGGTCTTACTACTGTCCTCACAAATGGCAAAACTGGTCTATTTTAGGCTCTTCATTTCTCATTTTTTTCACATATTTGTCTGTACAAGTATCTGTTGTTATTAACGCTTGGTATGGACCTTTTTACAATGATATTCAAAAAGCTCTTGGAGGGGGTGGGGAGGTTACGGCGAAGGATCTTTATGACCATCTTCTGATATTTGCTATTATTGTGTTCCCATATTTATTCTTTGCTTCTTTCAAAATATTTTTCAATCAGCACTATTTGTTCAGGTGGAGGAATGCGATGAATGATTTTTATACTGAACGTTGGTCTCAGCTAAGACATGTCGAGGGAGCATCTCAAAGAATACAAGAAGATACTAAGCAGTTTTCAAGAATTATGAAAAACGTAGGCATATATATGGTGGACTCAGTAATGACGCTAATTGCTTTTATGCCTGTGCTTACTGCCTTATCTATTCATGTCAAAGATCTGCCTTTAATTGGTCAAATACCTAACCCTCTTGTTACTTTGGCGATATTGTGGGCAGTCTTTGCTACCGTTTTGTTGTTGGTAGCTGGCATAAAATTGCCTGGACTTGAGTTTAGGAATGAAAGAGTAGAAGCGGCTTTCAGAAAAGAGCTAGTTCTTGGAGAAGACTCTCAAGAAAAAGCTGAGTTGCCTACATTAGTTCATTTGTTTAATAATGTCAGGAGAAACTATTTTAGACTCTATTTTCATTATGCTTACTTCAATCTTTTCAGATATTTTTATATACAAACAGACAATATAATAATTTATATTTTTCTAATTCCAACGATTGTAAGTGGTCGAATTACATTAGGTATTATGACACAAATTACTAGAGCATTTAGTCAAGTAGCAAACGCATTCCAATTTCTTGCAAATTCGTGGCCAAGTATTATTGAGTTGATGTCTATTTACAAGAGATTACAAGCTTTCGAAAAATCTATTTATGGCGGCAATTTATCAAAAATTGATCAGGAATTCGTCAAAAACGAAACTGTAGACGATAAATAATATATAATAAATATCAAATTCTTACCTTTCTTTTGCGTTTAATACTGAAATACTGCTCATTTTTGTCGTCGTCATGGATTATTTCTCTAAAGGAATAATTATTGTGTTCACAGAAATGTCCTAGATCAACTGAAGCTAAAGGGTCATCGGCTATAACTAGAGCTATCTGATTAAAAGCTAAGCTTTTTATGTCTTTTTGGACTTTTAATAACGGTAATGGGCAACGAAGCCCTCTGGTATCAATTTCAATAGAGTAGGTATTCTTATTTTTTTTTGTCATGTAGTTCAAACGCAAATAATATTACTATCTGATTCCTTGCTATTAAGTTTATGCTGTAGAAATGATAAAATTAAAAAAAAATCTTTATAAAGTTAATTCAGAAAAACGACTTTTAAGCTTAGTTGCTGAAGTAAAGGGTTTCAATGAGCAAAATAAATATGAGAATATAAAACTTGTCGATGAAAAAATACTTGCCATATATTTGAATTCTCAGGAAGTATTAACAGCGATGACTATATGTGACTACCCAGAATATTTAGCAGCTGGCTTTTTACATAACCAAAATATACTAAAAAAATTAGATGAAATAGAATCAATAGATTATGATGAAGAACTATCTGCAGTTGTGGTACGGACAAAAGAGGAAACGTTGTTCGAACAAAAAAATATCAAAAGAATAAAAACCAGCGGTTGTGCTCTTGGAACGATATTCGGTGACATGTTCAATAAACTAACCCCAATACCTAAAACTAATAGAACTCAATTTAAGCTTAGTCATATCAGACAATTGGTTAAAGAGATAAATATGGCCCCAAGCTTATATCTAGAAGCAGGAGCAATTCATGGGAGTGTTCTTTGTTCTTCCAGCAAACCATTGGTTTATATGGAAGATGTGGGCAGGCACAATGCGGTTGATAAAGTTAGTGGTTGGATGCTAATTGAAAAAATCGAACCAGAGGATAAAATTCTTTATACCACGGGACGATTAACCTCTGAAATGGTCCTAAAGGCAGTTAGTATGAAAATCCCTGTTCTTGTATCAAGGTCAGGTTTTACAAGGTTGGCAGTAGATCTTGCAAAGCAATTCAACTTAACAATGGTGGGGAGATTTAAAGGTAAAAGATTTTCTTGCGTAAGTAGAAAAACAAGGATTTTGTTTGATAAATAATTTTTAGTTAAATGAAAGAGAGAGATAGAAAAACATGTGGTGTTATTCTTTCTGGAGGAAAATCCAGAAGAATGGAAGGCAAAGATAAAGCTTTTTTAAAGATTGGTAGGAAGACTTTACTAGGGAGATCTATTGAAAATTTAGATAAGCAAGTTGAATTTGTAGCCATCAACACAAATTCTGCTGATCAGAAATACAAGAAATATGGACTTCCAGTTCTAAAAGATATCGCGTCTGGATATCTAGGGCCTTTAGCTGGTGTGTTAACAGCCATGTTATGGGCGGAGAAGAAAGGTTATAAAAACGTTGTTACAGTGGCAGTCGACACTCCCTTTTTCCCTGAAAACTTTGTGGAAAAAATGAAAGAAGAAAAAATCAAATCTCAAGCTAAAATTGTATTAGCTCGTTCTTTTTCCATAGAATATAAAAAATTTGTTGTGCACCCTACTTTCGGATTATGGAGTAATTCTCTAAATGAAGACCTTACTGAAAGTTTGGACAAAGGAACGAGAAAGGTTCTCGATTGGGTTTTCCGTCATCCTGTAGGATACGTAAATTTCGTTAATGAAGGTATTGATCCCTTTTTTAATATCAATCAAAATGAAGATCTTGACGCTTTAAATAAAAAACGGAATGTTGATTAATGGAGATATTTGGTGTTGTTGGATGGAAGAACTCAGGTAAGACAACCTTAGTTGAGAGGTTAATTGTTGCACTTCTGGATAGGGGTATAACTGTTTCGACCATTAAACATAGTCATCATAATTTTCAAATAGATAAAAAGGGTAAGGACTCATTTAGGCACAGAGAAGCAGGGGCCATTGAGACCATCTTAGCTAGTGATATTGAATGGGTAAAGTTTTCCAATAATGTTCCAAAAATACCGGGTGATTTAGGGTTTTTTCTAAACCAATTAGGTAATGTGGATTTAGTAATGGTGGAGGGTTACAAAAACGGTTTGCATAAAAAAATAGAAGTTTTCGACCGAAAACTTGGAAAGCAACCAATATTTTTAGAAGATGACACTATTTGTGCAGTTGCTTATGCAGGACAAAAATTAAATACTAGGTTACCAGTGTTTGACAGAAACGATATAGAAGTAATTGCAGAATTTATTATAAAATTTTTGAAAATAAAGGTTTAGAGACTTGATGGATTTAGAAAAACTGAATCTTGTTCCTCTCAGTAAGGTAATTGGTAAATTGAAAAACGTACTATTACCTATCAAAAAAAAAGGTTGGTCCAATATAGATGATAGTATTGCTAAAATTTTAGCGGATGATGTTTTTGCTAAGCTAGATAATCCACCTTTTAATAATTCAGCAATAGATGGCTATGCAGTAAAGGTTGAAAAGATAGATGAAGAGCAGACATTTAAGATTTTAAAAAAAACATCAACCCCTGGGAGTCCATTCACAGGTATCCTAAAAAACAAAGAAGCCGTGAAAATTCTGACTGGTGCACAAATACCTGAGGCTTCAGATAAAATAATATTTGATGAAGAAGTGAATATAAAGGAAGACAAGTTCTCTATAAGATTTAAGAAAAATGAAAGTTCAAATATTAGGTTTAAGGGGGAGGATATAAAAAAAGGACAACTACTCTTTCAAAAAGGCTATTCAATAAATGAGACCGATATGCCCTCTTTAATAGCGTCAGGTAATTCAAGATTAGCTACTTTTGACAGATTACGAGTTGGGTTGCTCAAAACTGGAAATGAAATTAAGAAAAAAAAAATAGGTAAGTCAGCAGGATCTGTCTTAGACAGTAATGGCGTACCTTTGGCTGCCTTATTCAAAAGATGGGGTTACGAAGAAATTTCACTAGGGAATGTCAATGATAATCTCCCGGAAATTAAAAAAGCGCTATCACAAAATTTAGAGACAGTTGACGTGATTGTAACAACTGGAGGTGCTTCCGCAGGAAAAGAAGATTTTATATCGAAGCTCTTGTTATCTGAGGGAGAGGTATATGCTTGGAAAATAGCTATAAAACCTGGAAGGCCAATAATTTTTGGCCGATGGAACGGAAAATATATTTTTGGTCTACCCGGAAATCCGGTAGCAGCTTTTGTGTGTGCACTGATTTTCTTAAGGCCCTCATTAGGTAGGGTCGCAGGTGAGATCAACTGGTTTGAACCACTTTCTTTCAAGGTAATTTCTGCATTCAAGAAAACAAAAAAGGTTGGAAGGACAGAATTTTTAAGAGCAAAACTAGAGAAAAATAATACAGTATCAGTTTTCCCGTATGAAGGATCTGGTCGCCTGACAAGTTTAGCTTGGTCTAATGGGCTTGTGAAGCTAGATGACGAAATATCTAATGTAGTAATAGGAGATAAAGTTACATTTATTCCTTACTCGAGCTTTTACTAGGAAAGCTTATAACACACTGATGATTTTTTTTGAAATTTGCTTAAAAATACTCGTCCTTTCTGTATCATCAGAGGCAAAGGGCACTCCTTTGTCACTACATTCTCTAATTTCTTTGATTAACGGAATCTCCCCAAGCAATTCAACATTTTCTTCTCCAAGTCTTTGAGGAATGTTGCCTCCACTAAATATTTCATGCCTTTCACCGCAGCTTGAACACTCGAAATAGGACATATTTTCAATAACTCCCAAAATTCTTGTATTAGTCTTTTTATATAAATTGATAGCCTTCTTGGCATCAATTAAAGCAATGTCCTGAGGCGTAGAAACAACGACAGCCCCAGCTAAATTAACTTTTTGTGCTAGCGTAATATGAATGTCTCCTGTGCCTGGGGGTAGGTCGATAATAGTAAAATCCTGGTGACCCCACTCAACATCCATTAATAACTGCTGAATGGCTCTCATAAGCATTGGGCCTCTCCAAACTATGGCTTGATCATCTGGTATCATCATACCCATTGAAATCAATGTTACGTTATCAACTTTTTCAGGCTGAATTTTTTTATCTTTTATTTTGGTCTCCGATTTCACTATACCAAACATTTTTTGTTGGCTCGGCCCATAAATGTCCGCATCTAATAGACCAACTTTATAACCTAAATTAGACAAAGATACAGCTATGTTACTAGCGATAGTTGATTTGCCAACGCCACCCTTTCCTGAGGCAACGGCAATAATCTTTCCAAGATGCTGCAGCTGATAATTTTCCCGAACGGGTTTTTTTAACGAGGGCACTTCTTTTGAGCTTTCACTCAATTTTCTATGAGAGGTGAAAATTACTCGACAATCATCAAATCCAGTGAATTTACTCAGCTCTCTCTGCCAGATTTTTGTTGCAGCCTCAATATCTTCTTTCTCTTTTTCGTCTACGTTCAAGACAATTTGAATTAAATTGTTTTTAATATCAATATCTTCAATATTCGAGACTAAATTATAATTATTTTTAATCTTTAAATTTTCAAGAAACAGAATGATTTCATCTTTTTTTATATCTGCCATTTTCAAGTAGTTCTTAATCTTGATTTTGTTAATTGTGTCCAATATGCTACGCCAATAGAAATAATATCATCATCAAAGTTATAATTTGGGTTATGCACGGGCGCAGTGTCACCGTTGCCTATCAAAATGTATGCTCCTGGTCTTTCATTTAACATAAATGAGAAATCTTCAGCACCCATTACCGGGGGCACATCAATTGTTTCATTTCCAGTAACAGAATATCCAATTTCTTTGGCTATCATCGTCTCTTTTTCAGAGTTTGTCATTACGGGATAGCCCCTCTTATAGTCAACAGTCGCTGAAGCTCCAAAGGCTCGAGCAGTATTTTCACAAATTAGACTGAGGTTTTTTTCAGCCAAATCGCGAATATCATCTTCCATCGTTCTCACTGTTCCTTTAAGAGTAACAGTTCCTGGGATTACATTGTGAGCGTCAGTATCTGTCATAAAACTGCATACCGAAACTACAATTGATTTGAGTGGATCCGCGTTTCTAGCAGCAATCGTCTGAATAGAGCTTACAATTTGTGAAGCAACCAAAGTGGTGTCTATAGCCGAATGCGGGTTTGCTGCATGACCTCCTTTACCTTCCACATTGATTGTAAAGAAATCTGCTGCCGCAAAAAATTTGCCCGACTTTATTGCAAAACTACCTTTTGATAGGCCAGGCCAATTATGCATCCCGTAAACCTCCTGAACGCCAAATTTGTCTAAGAACCCTGTTTCTACCATCTCTTTACCACCTCCACCGCCTTCTTCAGCCGGTTGAAAGATTAATACTATCTCACCGTCAAAATCTCTGTTTTTTGAAAGGTATTTTGCTGCTCCAAGTAGCATTGCTGTATGGCCATCGTGGCCACAAGCATGCATTACTCCTTCTACCTTCGAAGAATAGGGTAAATTTGTTTTTTCTGTAATAGGCAATGCGTCCATATCTGCCCTAAGCGCGATAACTTTGTTTCTAGTATTTTTATTGCCTTTAATTTTGCCAATTACCCCTGTTCTTCCAACACCTTCTACTACTTCATCGACACCAAAGAACCTAAGCTTGTCGGCAACAAGTTTAGATGTTTTAATTGTATCAAACATCAATTCAGGTAATTGATGAATTTTTCTTCGAATACTTACTATCTCTTCTTGTGCTTCAAGTATCTGTTTATCAATTAGCATTTTTTTCACTTTATTTTCTCCCCAAGGAATGAATTAATGTGCTTAATTTTCTATTTTTAACAAATTACTAAATTTTTCATCATACCTCAATATATCGAGGTAAGGGCGTTCACCAAAAACATTAGGCACTATAGTTTTCGCTAAAGTATGTATTTTGCTTTTAATGATAAGCAACTGTTTTTTTGTATAATCAGTGTTATCAAACATAGAGGATAACGACCAAAGAGGTTCTATGCCGAATTTTTTGCATTCAAAGTTATCCTTTAATCCACTGAAATGCTCAGTAACCACCTGTTCTTGATTAAAAGAATTTTCTGCATTATTTTTTGCCGAAGTTGATCCGATATAAAGACCATATCCTTGATTGGTTTTTTTGAAGTCAATTAAGATGATATAAATTGAATTACTTTTCTTTTTAGCCTTATATGATTTTGTGGAAGCAATGTTTAGCTCTTTTCTAAGAATCGAGTTCAAACTATCTAGCCAGATGATTGGAATAATATTTTTTGATTGAAAAATCGATTTTACAGATTCTATGTCTAATGTACGGTGCCTTTTTATTAGTTCAATTAGGGCCAGAGATGATAATTCTATTGAGGGCCATGGTCGTTTTAAACCGTTAGTTGCCAATCTAATGAGTTCTTCACTTTTCCAGCCATAAAGAGGGCGTGGCGCAGAATAATGGACATCCATTGACTTTTTTCTAAGAGTTCGGTGTAAAGGACTTAATGCATAATTCTTTACTTGTTCCTCTATACCTAAAAACCAGTCATTGGAGCCCTTTAAATTTTTTGTGAGGTTATAAATCAATAAATCTTTCTCTTTAACTACTTTTTTTGGAGGCGACGACCGGAATCGAACCGGTGTCCACGGATTTGCAGTCCGCTGCGTAACCACTCCGCCACGTCGCCATTAATAGTAGAAAGTTACAAATATAAAATTATTTAATTTATTGCAAGTAGATATAAACTTTAGTAGTAAACTAATGTCTTACTAATTTGTTGCATTGGTATTATGTTTGATTATAAAAAAGCCCGAAAAAATATGGTTGATAACCAAATTCGACCTTCAAATGTAACCAATAGAGATCTTTTGAGATCACTCTCCTGGGTTCAAAGAGAGAATTTTTTGTCCTTAGAAGATTCTACATTATCATACAGCGAAACTGATTTACGTTTGGAAGATGGCAGAGATATTACAAATCCCCGGCTGATAGCAAAAATGATAGACAGTTTAAAGATTAAAAAAGAGGACATCGTTTTAAGTATTGCTCCAGGTCTTGGGTATAGTTGCGCACTAATGGCAACCCTTTGTAATTTGGTTGTGGCTGTAGAAAGAGAAGGGTTCGCTGAAGAAGCTCAAAATCGATTGGTAGAAGGAGGCTTTGATAATGTCATTGTTATCCCTGGTGAGTTTGCGCAGGGATCTGTTGAGCATGGTCCTTATGATGCCCTTATAATTGAAGGAGGATTAGAAATCTTACCTGAAAATTTGAGCAATCAAGTTAAGTTGGGCGGCAGAATAGTAGCAATTTTTGTCGAGGGAAAGTTTGGTCAATGTAATTTTGGTATAAAAACAAAGGCTGGCATTGATTGGAGAGTGCTTTTTGAAGTAAGTTGTCCTATCTTGCCTGAATTCAAGAATAATCAAGAGTTTGTTTTTTAGCTATGCAACAATTTCCAATTATAATTCGTCCTATGCATCTCTTCGCGTCCTTAATCTTTTTGTTTGTATTTGTGTTTGAGCTGAAGGCTCAAAGCCTCAATAGATCAGTAAATTTGGCTTTAAAAAATAATCAAACAATCAAAAATCAAGAAATACTCCTGGACAATAGCTTACAGAGGTTGAATATACAAACTGGTAAAAAATTACCATCCTTATCATTGAAAGGTTCGGGTTCAAGATCAACAAATCTACAAACAAATTCAAATAGTGATTCCTACAGTATCTCTCTGGAGTCCAATTATACTTTGTTTGACTTCGGTAAATTAGAATCGGATAGAAGAGCCGAAGAGTTAGCAAATAATGTGGCCTCGTTAAAGTTTTCTAATTTTAAAAACGATCTTATTTTAAGAATCATTCAGGTTCATCTAGAGCTCTATAAAGCAAGTAAGCTGGTAGATCTATACTCAACCAGTCTTGATGTGAGGAAGCAACAGTTTCGAGCCGTGGAAAGTCGGTTTGAGTTAGGAGAAGCTACAAAATCGGATTTGCTAAGAGCAAAAGCATCAATATCTGGAGCAGAAGCTCAACTTCAGCTTGGAGAAGGTAACCTTGAAAAATTAAGAGAAAATTACTTGTTTACAGTAGGTGAGAGATCAAAGGAAGTCAAGCTACCAGAGAAAAATATCAATATCCCTAAGACATCAAATGAACTCATCGAGATTGCATTTAAGAACGACCTGCAGATGCGCTATCTGAAATTAGAGGAAGAGGCGGCTAGAGAAAAATTAAAATCATCAGAAAAATCAAATTTGCCAAACTTAAGTATCTCTGGATCTTTATCTTATGGCGACAGCGCTACCACTGGGACTAATCGTTCCTCTGGAACAATAGCGTTAACTTCTTCATTAACACTTTTTAGTGGGGGTCAAAAAAAAGCACAAGTTAAAATAGCGGCAAACAATTTGTTGTCGAGGTCAGTAGAGATTTCAATTAGAAGGAATGAGTTAATTCAGAATGTTAAAACAAAATGGATAGAACTTAGAGTCGCAAATTCATCTGTTAGTGCTAAAAAATCTGAGGTTGAAGCACTAGAAGGTTTGTATGATAGTGTTTTTGAGGAATGGAAACTTGGTAGTAAAACTTCGCTTGACTCTGATCAGGCATACCAGAATTTGTTAAATGCTGAGGTGGAGCTGTTAAACGCATCAGTGAATGTTATTTTGGCAAAGTATAGGTTATTAAAGGAGATAGGTACTCTTGAAAGAAATCTATGATAAAAAAGGCTAAAATTATGATATCATTTAACGTAGGAGAAAGCCTATGAAAAGAAACACAAAGGAATTAAATGATAATTTGAAGCAAAATCATGAAGCTCTTGAAGAAATATTAGGAGACATTAAGGATGTTGTGTCAGAAGAAACGGAAACGCGCTTTAAAGTTCAAATGGAACATAAGGTTATTAAGCTCAAAAAAAGTGACCTAGTAGATTTTAAATCTGGAAATAAAAATGAATCAGTTGGTTCCAATCTAGATAAGATTGAATTGGAATCGCTAATTAGAAAAATAGTTCGCGAGGAACTAATAAAGAAAAATGAAAACATTCCAGAAAAAAGGAAAAAGAATAATGAGTTAGACTCCTCGAAGAAAGAAGTATCGCATAAATTTGGTAAAATGACTAAAGTCCAACTTGAAGAGATTGGCAGAAAAAGTGGAATTGAGTTGGATAGGAGAAAAACGAAGGTAGCATTAATAAAGGAGCTTGAAGCAAACGGTATAAAGTAATTGCCCTTAGTCAATGAGACTATTTAATTACAAAATATCTGGAGTCAACATTAGTAATGGGAGCTTGATTAGCAAATTGCTTGACTTTGGCGTCTTGCGCACTCATGGACAAGATAAAGCTTTTTCTATTTATATAATAATTTATTTTTTCAAAAATCTGGGAACCTTTTCATTATGAGTTTAGATAGCAAGTTCAATGCTAAAGAAGCTGAACAACGAATATTTAGCTTGTGGCTAGAGACAGGAGTATTTCGTTCTGGTCGGACCAAGAACAAAAAGGCCCCACCTTTTTCAATAATGATACCTCCTCCAAATGTCACTGGTAGTCTACATATTGGACATGCCTTTAATAATACTTTGCAAGATATTTTAGCAAGACTCCATAGGATGAAAGGATATGATGTTCTTTGGCAACCTGGACAAGATCATGCAGGAATTGCTACACAAATGGTTGTTGAGAGAGAGTTAGAGAAGGAAGGGACAAAGAGAGAAAGTTTAGGAAGAAAAAAGTTTTTAGAAAAAGTTTGGGAATGGAAGGAAAAGTCAGGAGATACGATTATCAATCAGTTGAAAAGGTTAGGAGCTTCTTGTGATTGGGATAGAAATAGATTCACAATGGATCCTGATTTCCAGAGAGCGGTAATAAAGGTATTTGTAGATTTTTATCATAAGGGTTTAATTTATAAAGGGACAAAATTAGTCAATTGGGATCCAAAGTTTAAAACAGCAATATCAGATCTTGAGGTAGAGCAGATAGAAGTGAAAGGTTCGTTATGGGAGTTGAAATATTTTTTAGAAGAAGGTTCTTTTAAGTTTGGCCTTGAATTTGATGAGGACGGAAAAGTTGTCAAGTATGAGGATAGAAACTACTGTATTATAGCTACTACAAGACCAGAAACTCTTTTGGGTGACACCGCGGTGATAGTAAATTCACAAGATCTCAGATATAGGGATCTCGTTGGAAGAAAATTGGTTTTGCCAATAGTGGGAAGAGTTATCCCTGTAATTCAAGATGATTACGCTGACCCAAAAAAAGGTACAGGTGCTGTCAAAATAACTCCGGCTCACGACTTCAACGATTGGGAAGTGGGGAAGAGAAATAATTTAAGGGAAATAAATATTTTTGATGAGAAAGCTCACGTTAAAATAAAGGAAAACGAAGAGTTTCTCAAAGACATAAATCCCATAAAGGAATTGTGGGACTTACATGGTCTTGAAAGGTTCGAAGCTAGAAAAAAAATTCTGGAAGTTGTAAAGAAATATGATTGGTTTGTAAAAGAGCATTCAGACACACATTACGTACCTCATGGAGATCGCTCAAAAGTTGTAGTTGAGCCATTTTTAACAAGTCAGTGGTTTGTAGATACAGAAAAGTTGGTTGAGCGTGCTATTAAAGTTGTGAAAAGCAATGAAATTGAAATTATTCCTGCACGAGACAAGAAAGTATATTTTAATTGGTTAGAAAATATTGAACCTTGGTGTATCTCAAGACAATTATGGTGGGGCCATCAAATACCAGTTTGGTATGATGAAAATGGGATGGAATATTGTGCTGAAACTGAAGAGGAAGCACAGAAATTAGCTGGGAAGAAAGTTATTTTTCGTGACCCAGATGTCCTGGATACATGGTTTTCTTCCGGTATTTGGCCTATTGGTACATTGGGGTGGCCTGAAAAGACAAAGGAGCTAGAAAAATATTACCCTACCAATGTTTTAGTAACGGGCTTTGATATCATATTCTTCTGGGTCGCACGAATGATAATGATGCAATTAGCTACTGTAGAAAAAGTTCCTTTTGAAAAGGTATATGTACATGCATTGGTCAGAGACGAGAAGGGAAAAAAGATGTCAAAATCCTTGGGCAATGTTTTGGATCCTCTAATTTTAATAGATAAATATGGGGCAGATGCATTAAGGTTTACATTGGCTGCAATGGCCGTAACAGGTAGAGACCTCAAACTCTCAGAATCAAGGATAGAGGGCTACAGAAATTTTGTAACAAAGATATGGAATGCCGCTAGATTCATAGAGTTAAATAATTGTACTTTGAATGAACATTTTGATCCAATGTTAGCCAAGCAACCAGCGAATACATGGATAATTAGTGAGACAAAGAGAACTTTGGAACTTGTGAACGAGAATTTTCAAAAGTTCAGATTTAATGATATTGCAAATACACTATACAATCATACTTGGAAAGTTTTTTGTGATTGGTATGTTGAGTTTTCAAAGGCTCTTCTTGATAGTAATGATCCCAAGATTGTAAAAGAGACTAAGGACACTATTGCATGGGCGTTTGATCAGTGTCTTATTATGTTGCATCCAATAATGCCATTTGTTACTGAGGAACTGTGGAGTGGTTTCAGTAAGTCAAGAGGGCTGCTTACGGAAACTAAGTGGCCAGAACTCCAGGAAATCGTTACAAGCTCTGAAAAAACCAAAGAAATTGATTGGGTTATTACTTTTATAGAAAGGATCCGTTCCACCAAATCAGACTTCAACTTGCTTGGAGGCGAGAAAACAAATTTACTTGTTTTTGAAAAAAATCAGAAACTTTTTGGTAGGTTGACAAAGCATTCTGAATTAGTTTGTAAGCTTGCAAGATTATCGGAAATTAAGATCATAGATGATAGACCGACAAACGCTATTATAGTTTCGGGAGGAGATCTGGATTGTTTTATTCCAATTTCAATAGATTTTGATGTTGATTTTGAAAAAGAAAGAATAAATAAATCTCTTAGAAAATTAGAAGTGGAAAATGAAAAACTATCAGTAAAGTTGAAGAATAAGGAATTTATGCAAAGGGCTCCGAAAGAGGTTATTGAAAAATTTGAACAAAGCCAAAAGGATCTTGTAATGCAATTGGATAAACAAAACAGAATATTAGAAAGTCTTGAAAAGTTAAAGTAATGATAGATAACTTAACAAAAATTGCCAAAGATCTACCAGCTACTGTACCTTTTGTAGGACCTGAGACCCAAGAGAGAGAAAATAATTATAAATTTTTGGCTCGTATCGGAGCTAATGAAAGTGTATTTGGCCCATCAGAAAAGGTTCAAGATGCCATAAAAAATGCAGCCCCTTTAACTTGGCAGTATGGTGACCCAGAAAATTTTGATTTAATTGATGCCTTGGCAAGTTTTTATTCTTTAAAACGAGAGAACTTTGTTGTTGGAGAGGGAATAGATGGTCTATTAGGTTATTTAGTAAGACTCTTTTTAGAACCTGGCGACCGAGTAGTCACCTCCTTAGGAGCTTATCCCACTTTCAACTATCATGTAGTAGGTTTTGGTGGTAAATTATCGCTTGTTCCATATAAAAATTTTCATGAAGACCTATCTGGTTTGATTAAAGAAGCCAAGAAAGTTAAGGCAAAAATTCTGTATTTTTCAAATCCGGATAATCCAATGGGTACATTCCATCAAAAAAAAGACGTACAAAAATTTATTGATCAGGTGCCTGATGATACATTACTCTGTCTGGATGAAGCCTATTCAGATTTTGTAGGCCAAGATGAATTAGCTGAATTAGATACATCAAGAATCAATGTAATTCGTTTTAGGACTTTTTCCAAAGCTTATGGTTTAGCTGGTTTAAGAGTTGGTTATGCTATTGGAAATTCAACATTGATATCTTCTTTTAATAAAGTTCGTAACCATTTTGGGGTTAATAAAATAGGGCAAATTGCTGCGCTTGCCGCATTGGAAGACCAAGAGTATCTTCGAAAAACTCTAATATCTGTGGAAGAGTCCAAGTTAAGAATTAAAAGTATTTTTAGCAAAATGGGGTTTTCATCATTGGAGTCTCACACAAATTTTGTAGCGATAAACATGGGAAAAGATTCAAACTACGCCAAAAATATTTTAACAGAATTAATTAAAAATAAAATTTTTGTAAGAATGCCAGGTGTCGCCCCATTGAATTCATTTATTAGAGTGTCAGCTGGACAAGAAGAGGATTTGAGAAACTTAGAAAAGGCTTTAGCAGAAATAATGAGAAAAAATTAACCTTAAGAATTTATGGCTTCTGCTAAGTACGTCATAGCATTTTCAACTCCTCCTAATTTAAACGGAACATTTGTTGCAATAAGGCCCATCTCAATTGAACTTATTACTCCTAATATCATGTGTGGGTTAAGATGCCCCATGTGAGCGATTCTGAAGGCTGAATTTCCATTAAAATAATCCTCGCCATCAAACCCAAGGCTAATACCTAACTCAACACCAGTATTTGTCTCAACCCAATCTTTAAGCGGTTTCAAATCAAACTTTTTGGCAACCACAGTAGTTACAGCTTTTGATCTATTTTTTTCATGTTTAACATTGAAATTTAATGGTCCCTCTTGTTGCCATATCTCGATTGCTTTCCATACGGTTTTTGCCAGTATTAAATGCCTATTAATAATATTATCTTTACCTTCTTCTCTTATGATGTCCAAAGCAGCTTTTTGGGCAAAAAGAAGATGGGTTGGCGCTGTTCCACAATAAATTTCATAAAATTTTGAAGGTTCAAGTCTGGGTCCCCAATCCCAATAAGCAGATTTCTCTGTAATTTTCTTAGCTTCTTCTTCAGCTTTGTCATTTATTATTAAATAACTTAATCCAGGAGGTGCCATCAAACCTTTTTGTGACGCTGTAAGTAAAACGTCTATACCCCATTTGTCCATATGCATTTCATCACATCCAAAACATGCTATACTATCCACAAGGAATAAAGCGGGATGATTGTGCTCATCGAGTACATGACGCACTTTATTAATATCTGTAAGAATAGAAGAAGCTGTATCAGATTGAACTGTTAGAATTCCCTTTATCTCATGATTTTTGTCATTTGAAATTATTTTAGCTAAATCATCAAAATCTAAAATGTCTTCCATACCATATTCAAGATAGATAGTATTTAAGCCCATTTTATCAGCCATTTTCCCCCAATTAGAACCAAAAACCCCAGTAGAAATAATTAAAACTTTGTCGCCTTTTCTAAATAAATTGGATATCGCGGCTTCCCAAGCACCGTGACCATTAGAAATATAAAGCACCACCCTGCCTTTTGTTCCAGCTAGCAGTGCAATTTCTTCAAGAATAGAATGAGTTATATTTTCGAGCTCACCGCCATATATATTTGGAGCAGGTCTCTGCATGGCCTGAAGAACTTTATCAGGAATTATTGACGGACCAGGCAGTGCTCTGTGTATTTTTCCATTTGATGCTTTCATTATTTCTCCTCTAGATTTTCTGAATTTCTAATTAAACATTGTAATGTTTGCAAGCTATCTCTTAGTTTTTATCAAAAGTCTTGCTCAAGAATATCTGTTGTACTAATAATTCGTTAAGGAACTGTTATTTTGTTACAATTGAAAAAAAAATTTGAGAAGTTTGATGAAAGGTGGCGAAAGCATTTATCTGATACTTTTTCAGCTAAAAACAAACTGTCTGCTGAACGACACGCGTTCTGGATAGATCACGAATTTTTAAGAGTACTTTATCACAATGACTTTGAAATAGCCCCAAATGTTTTTAGAGCAAATCAACCTTCTGAGAAAAGAATATATGAGTGGAAAAAGACAAAAGGTATAAAATCTATAATAAATTTTAGAGGGGCCTCCGATCAGGGCGCTTTTCTTTTAGAAAAAAACGCATGTGAAACAGCAGGTATTAATTTAATAAATTTAAAACTTTATTCATCTAAATTACCTGAAAAAGAAAAAATATTTACACTTAAAGAAATTTTTCAAAAAATTAAGCCTCCTTTTCTTATGCACTGTAAATCTGGTTCAGATCGAGCAGGGCTTGGTTCTGCTCTTTACTTTCTATTAGTTTTAAATTCCTCTATCCCAGAAGCGCAAAAACAATTGTCGTTTCGCTATTTACATCTGGGTGGTTGGACAGCAGGTATACTAGATTTTATGCTTATGCAATTCAGAATTGCCAATGAAGAAAGAGGCATTGAGTTCTTGGACTGGATTGAAAGAGATTACGACATAGAAAATTTAACACTTATGTACAAAAACTTTAGAAAGAACTCGCATTTTTTTAAAATTCCAAGATAGCTACTATAATGGTTACAGAAAAACTAAATAATAAATCTAATGTTGGTTGGTTTTGGAAATTTTTTGTAAAAGAGCATTTTATATTTCTTTTTTGTGCACTTATTTTTATGTCTTTAGAAGGCTCAATGTTAGGCTTACTGTCTTATTCTATAAAATTTCTTTTTGATGATGTTTTAGTCTCTCAAGAGACAAAAAATATATTCTTGGTTGGAGCCATAGTTTTTTCTATATTCTCAGTAAGGGCCATAGCGGGTTTTGCTCATAGGCTTATTACCATTAACGTGGCTCAAAAAATAATCAAGAAATTACAAGACGAGATGGTTATTCATCTTGTCAATCTTGATTTAAGCTTTCATAAAATCAACCCACCTGGCAAGCTAATGGATAGGGTTAGAGCAGATAGTAAAGCACTCTCAGACTCGGTCGGAGAAGCCTTCATGACTGTGGGAAGAGACGGATTCTCACTGATTTCATTAATATTAGTAGTTTTCTTTATTGATTGGAAATGGTCCATAATAGCATTTTTAGGAACTCCAATTTTAGTTCTACCAATAGTTTTCCTGCAGAAATGGGTAAGAGTAAAAGCCGGAGAAAACAGAGATTTTGAGACTAAAGCAAATGTGAGGCTTGATGAAATATTCCATGGTGTTAGTGATATAAAATTAAATCAAGCTGAGAATACTGAGCGAGAAAGATTTTTTTCTATTCTAAATTTAACACATAAAATCCGGTTCAAGCTCGAGTCAGGGATGGCAGGTATACCAGCATTGATTGATATAATTGCAGCAATAGGTTTTTTGGCTGTAATGGTTTTTGGAGCTATTGATATCGTTTCTGGAACAAAAACTATAGGGGAGTTTATGAGCTTCTTTACTGCCATGGCACTTATCTTTGAACCTCTAAGGCGATTGAGTAATGTTTCAGGCAACCTTCAGGTGGCTATGGCAAGCCTGGAAAGAGTTAAAAATATATTTGAAACAAAGCCTAGTATAACCAGTGTAAGGTCATCTATTCCTAAACAATTTATAAATAGAGATATTGGATTGGAATTTAAGCGAGTATGTTTCTCTTATGATAAAATCAAAGCGGTTCAAAATATAACTTTCACTGTTGCTCCCGGAACTACCGCTGCTTTTGTAGGCATCTCAGGCAGTGGTAAAACTACTTTGTTTAACCTAATAACAAGGATCATTGACCCAGATGAAGGCAGTATTTTTATAAATGGAACTGATATCAAAAAAATTGATTTGTTCCAGTTAAGGTCATTTATCTCTGTTGTTCGGCAAGATGGTATGATTTTTGATGAAACAATTTTAGAGAATATTAGGTTTGGGAAACAAGATGCCTCTGAAGCTGCAATAAAGCATGCAGCAAAAATGGCATATGTTGATGAATTCGCTGATAATATGAAAAAGGGTTTAAACACTAAAGTAGGCCCTAGGGGTTCTGCTCTTTCTGGAGGACAAAGGCAAAGAATTGCAATAGCAAGAGCATTTTTGAGAGATAGTCCATTATTACTCTTGGATGAGCCGACTTCTGCTTTAGATAATCAATCAGAGAAGCTGATCCAAAAGTCTTTGGCTGTTCTTTCAGAAAAATGTACGACCTTGGTTGTAGCACATCGGCTTTCAACAATTGAGGCCAGTGATAATATATTTGTCTTGGATAACGGAAATATTGTAGAGTCCGGCTCACATGAGAGTCTCTTGAGGAAGGGACAATTTTATTCTAGGCTATTTAAATCTGAGCTTAAAGAAAATGGGATAAAAAGTGACTGAGTCACCTGGTTTTTTAATTATTGATAAAGAGAGATCTATGGTTAGCATCTCAGGGAATGATCATATTGAATTCTTACAGGGATTAATAACAAACGATGTGCTGAAACTTGATGAAGGGATATTATATAGCGCAATACTTTCACCTCAAGGGAAATACCTTTTTGACTTCTTTATAGTTGAAAACCCAGACCAACAGCTTTTTATTGATATACAGTCAAATAAAAAAAGTAAGCTCCTAGAGTTTCTAAATTTCTATAAACTAAATTCAGATGTCCGTTTCGAAGAAGTAGAATGTTTAGTAGTACTTGGAAATAAAGAGAAACCTATAAATGCCTTGAAGGATCCTAGAAATAACGAAATTGGCTGGCGTCTTTATGATTTATCGTGTTCCTATAAGTGTAAGGAGTTTGGAAAAGATGATTTAGAAAAAATCCGCGTCTCAAATTGTATTCCAAAGACAGATGAAGAATTGATATCCAAACAGACATATATTTTGGAGACTCATTTTGAACAACTTAATGGAGTGGATTTTTCGAAAGGTTGCTATGTAGGTCAAGAGGTTACTGCAAGAATGAAGCATAAAGGAACACTTAAAAAACTATTTCATCCAGCGGAGTTTAGAGATCTACCTGATGAAGGTAAAAGTAAAGAGGTATTTTCAGAAGGTCGCGTTGTTGGAGAAGTATACAGTATTGCATACCCATTTTGTATTATAAGACTTAGGCAAGAATTTAAGGAAAAAAACCTAAAAGCTCTTGGGTCGGAGTTAAACTTATTAAGTTAGATCTCTTATGATTTTAGAGAATTTTTCAAAAACTGCTTGTTGATTATTGGAACAAATTATATTGCCGGTAAAAAGTGGGTCTGTGTCTTGTTCTATACCTTCTATAATGCCTCCTGCTTCTTTTACAATTAAGGTACCTGCTGCAATATCCCATATTGATAAGTTTCTTTCCCAGTAACCATCATAGCGACCAGCTCCAATGTAAGCCAAATCTAACGCTGCTGAGCCACTTCGTCTCAATCCAGCACATATGGGCATAAGGGAATTAATTTCTCTTAAAGACTCTGCAAGGTTTGTAGCCTCACCGTAAGGTATTCCAGTAACAAATAGCATTTCTTGAAATGTAGTTCTATTTGAAACTCTCAGCCTTTGTCCATTTACCCATGCTCCATCCCCTTTTTCAGCGGAGAACAACTCATCTTTTATAGGGTCATAGATTATTCCTGCTACTATAGTTTTTTTATGTTCAAGGGCAATAGAGATGGCCCAATGCGGCAAGCCATGTAGAAAATTTGTGGTACCATCTAAGGGATCTACTATCCATCGCCTGGTAGGGTCATCACCAATTATTTCTGAGCTTTCTTCAGCTTTCCAACCATAAGAGGGCCTTGAACTTAGTAACTCATCTTTTATTATTGTTTCGGCTCTTATATCAGCTTTAGATACAAAGTCTCCAGCACTCTTTGATACTACTTGAAGTTTTTCTACTTCATTAAAGTCCCTGATAAGTGATCTGGCAGCTTTTCTTGCTGCCTTAGTCATTATATTTAAATTGGCAGTGTTACTTTGCATTTTTTGATATCACAAATCTAAACTCTTTCTAGATATTCAAATGTTTCAGTAGATACTAGAATTTTTTCACCTTCTTTGACGAATTGTGGAACCATAATGCGTACACCATTTTCAAGTACAGCTGGCTTAGAACTATTTGCAGCCGTCTGTCCTTTTATTGTAGGTTCAGTTTCTTGGACAATACAAGTTATCCTCTCTGGTAAAGAAACATTGAGTATTTCATTTTCAAAAAACTCTACCTGAACGTTCATTCCCTCAACCAAAAAATTTGCTGATTCTCCTATCAAATCTTTGTTGATTTCAATTTGCTCAAAATTCTCATTATTCATAAAAAATAAATCATCTCCACTTTCATAAAGAAATTGGTGTTCTTTTTGTTCTAATCTTACCCTCTCTACTTTATCGGCCGATCGAAACCTCTCGTTAAGCTTGGAATTATTTTTAATATTTTTTAGTTCAACTTGTGCAAAAGCACCTCCTTT